>PRDH01000055.1:18162-23765 GCA_003345545.1 Candidatus Thorarchaeota archaeon | reverse complement strand
GCATACAGATACGGCACAAGGACCAGAAGGAGTGCAGGTGCCTGAGTATCATTCTTTGCCCTCGGCAGCATCTTTATGCTTCGATGCCTGAATAGCTCGAACAACAGAATTGTCACTGCGCTGGTGAACACCCATCCCAAGAAGTTAGACAGTGGTATTCCAAACAACATCAACCCAAAGAACTCGTTCGGACTCGTCCATACCCACGAACCGAGGCCGACCATATACGGATCGTTGATGAAGTCCCATGAAACCATGAGGAGTCCGACAATGATTGAGGTGATCACCACTCTTGGGAATACCGCGGCCAGTGCCAATTTCTCGGCCTTGCCATGGCTTTCTTCGCCTCCTCTACTTGCTCTAGAGAGAATGATGTTAGTCATGATGTAGCATGCATACATCATGTTGAACCATTGTAGAGGAATCACGACAGGCACTTCTAGGAGCAGGGGTCCCAGTTGGTCTGTGTAGTAGTAATGACCAAAGGGGATACCAAAATGAGTACCAAGCCACTCCATGAGATAAGTCACAATTACTGTGATGCAGAAGAGGGCAGAGACTCCTCTGAGACCAAGTGTCTGAGCACCATGAACAAAGCTGAAGGCAATGAGTGTCGCCACGTAGAGCGCGAGCATGAGAATGATGATCGGCAGGGGCAGGCCAAAGAAGGCAGGTAGGGACACTACTACCATGATAACAAGAAGTGAGATAGCGAGTGTGTTCTGCCTGTTCATATGCATCACATTCTCATTCTCACTGTTCCATATCAAGCATTTCACTTCGATCCCTGATGGACGATTGCCTCTCGAACGAAGGTGCTGATGGGTCACGGCCTGACATTGTTTCATGATACACAAATCTCAGACGTCGGTAGAGGATATAGTATAAGAGTGCTAGAATCGCAGACACGACGAGCATACCCGCGTAGACTGCGCCTATGCCGACTTCGAATAGTGGTTCATACAGTGTCAAGATGAGCGCAGATCCGAAGAAGAAGGATGATGTTACTGCTCCCGCGAGAACCCCACGCCGTGTCGGCGAGATTATTTGACCAAATGTTATCGTCATCGGATAAAGCACACCACCTGCCCACCCCACAGCTGCAAGTCCCAGTACGACAAGGGGAAGTGCGCTAATCAGAGTGTTGTTGCCCACAAGCATGAGTATGGACAGTCCGATGAAGTTAGACAGAAGACCAAGAACGATTGGACGTCCAAAACCCCATCTTCGTATCATTCGACCTAACAGAGAACCTGCGGTGGCTCCTGCGACTCCTCCCCACAGGAGAACCAGACCTATGAGATACTCATCTAGGGCCCCGGTGAGCGCACGGGCGGTCCAAACAAGTGCTCCAAGGTAGGTGAGCGCAACCAGGAATGTAGTTCCGAGCATCAATAACACCACAGGCTTCCTGAGCTCAGTACCCAGATTCACAATGAGCATATGCAGTTCTGAGTCACCATGCATTCTCCTTGCTGGATGATTAGCCACTGACATGGCAATCAAACCTATGACCACTACGATGAGAAACAAAAGATAGTACGACTGCCAACGAAGTGAGGCCATTTGTCCAGCAAGGAAGGGTCCCAGCCCTGCGCTGAGTGATGCAAGGGCAGAAGCTATTCCCATTCGCCTTGGGATGTCTTCTGGTGCTGATAGGTCTGACAGCAAGGCCAGCACGACTGGGTTCACAAACCCAAATCCCGTTCCGGAGAGGACGTTTCCGAGTACAAGGATTATCAGGGATGTTGCATTTGCTGTGACAAGGAGTCCTGCTGCAAAGGCACCCAACCCGACAAGCATCACGCGGACCCTCCCATAGATGTCGCTCATTGCTCCCGAGAAGAGCTGAATCGATGCAAAGGGAAGCATGAACGCGGGGATAGCAATCAACACAGCGGTTGGATCAACAGCAAAATCGGTCGCTATTGCGCCCAGCAACGCAAGAACCGCATTGCCAACTAGTGGTCCCATGGCAAATAAGAAGTATACCAATAACCTCAGAGACCTGTATCCTTCAGTTTCTTCTGCCCGTTCTGCTTCCGAGCGCACATCTAGCTCACTCATGTTGGAGGCCTCCATCATACTACACATGATTAACCATAGTTAAGCGCTTTGGTCAGACCATCAAAGAACTCATATGACGACCAGAGAAATGTATAATCCATCATGCCTTGCCTGTTGGAGACGGAGAACATGCCTGTTGATGATACAATGATGGCAGTGTGCGGACTGCTCTGTGAAAGTTGTGATATACGCAGAATGCCCTTTGACGATGAAGCCGCCAGAGTGACAATCGACTGGTATCGAGAGAAGGGCTGGCTGAAGAAGAATGAGGGCGTGAAAGAAGCCATCGCGAGGAATTTGATATGCACAGGCTGCCATGGTGATCGCGCGAAGCATTGGAGCGCAGATTGCTGGATTCTGAAGTGCTGCGTCGATGATAAGAATCTACGTCACTGCCATGAGTGCACTGATTTCCCATGCGATAGGCTAGTCGACTGGTCAAGAAAGAACGAAGAATATGCGAAGGCATTTGGGAGACTAGCGCAGCTCAGAACGACTGCTTAGATGCTATGAGCAGAAGCAGACCATCATTCATCCGGTGCGGCTGGTTTAGGCTGTATCTGACCGAGATCTCCCTCAAGAATACCTGCATAGATGAAGTCCTCAGAAGCCGCCGGGCTATCAGCCAGTCATCTTGGCAAGAGTAGCCTTGATAGCTCTGCCCGGGCAATTGCTTTTTAGCGAATAATCGCAGAGCATGTTGACGGTGCTATGAGAATGGATGTAATGGGCTGGCGGAGTCAAACTGTGATGAATCGAATGCCGAGGAATCTGTCGTATGGCGTCTTGAGTTCAGATGTCAATCCTCAGTCCGGAACCTTGACGTACCCAAATCGATTCAGCCGTAGCCGGTGCCTCTTGTTGATTCGTTTTTTCATCCTTCTTGCATTAGCAGCAACCATGTTCCAAGTTGCCATGCTTATACGACGTCTCTTTCCCTCCGAACCCTTGATTCTTTCGGCTGCGCTGGTATTCTCAGTGCTTTTTCTCATCGGAGCATCAATGGATTTCTTGAGAATCCTTAGACTAAGGTCTGAGGCTAGGATGACAGAGACCCGGTAACAAAAAGGACTTAAATTGAGACCTGAATGGCAGGCTATTGTCTAGATACTAAAAGATGGCAGGCTGTCCTTCATTGAATCAGACTTACGTATGCTATACCTGAGTCATGATGGCAGGCGATTGGAAATGGCTACCACTGATAAATCACAGGGTGTGAGTAGGGATGAGTTTCTTTTTCGTGCATTTCTTGTCTTCGGGATTTGTGGCATTACTAGTGCTCTTGTTGACTTGGATCATTCTTGGAAGTATTTTGGCTTCGAGGAACCATTCAACTTTACGGGTTGGTATGGCAGACCTATCCACAGTTCACTGGTGCTTCTGCTGGTTTCTCTCACTCTTAGCATCATTCTGGTTTCACTTGGCTATGGACGGAATCTGGCAATTCCTCTATGGCTGACAGAGCCACGCGCAGAAGATGATGAAGATCAGCAAGCAGATGTGCAATCTCAGAAGAAGCCCTAGTCACCCTAATACTCCTTTTTTCGTCAAACTTGTCGTTTCAATGACGAGAGCGACTATGATTTGCAATGTGATAATGTGTCCTTTCATTAGACCCCTTGCTGTTTATTTTATCAATAATCAAATAAGGCTCCATATGCAAAAAGGGCAAGTTAGTAGTCACGCTTACGGATATTCGCTAGAAACGCTAAAGGGGTGCAAGCGATTCTCACGGATGATTATGAGGAGAATCAGCCAACAAATCTCAGCCTGCACATGAAAGACTTGCAAGTGATGACTGTATCTGACCTGCACTAGGAGGGAACAATGGAGTGAACCGGCGGAGAAGTATCATCTTCCTCATATGCACGGTCGTTCTATTCGTGATGCTCTCCATGCACGCAGAGAATCCTCAGGAGATCATCCTCGTTACTAACCCGTCCTCACCACACAATCAAGCAGTTCCCGCAGCAAACACCGAGGATTTTGTCGACCTGCTATCGGACCTTCACGCTCCTGCAGATTTGGGCACTCATGATGTCTTTGCTGATCTTCAGGACCATGGATCTAATAATGATGCCATGACCGAGGAAGACATTGGCGGATCTGGTATCAACGAATACAGATATGTTGATACAGCACCCGGGACGCCAGCTTGGAGTACGAACGGTTCAGCGCCATATCTCGATGCTCAAGATCAACCTACGAACTATATCTACACAATCACCAACTCTCTTGTATCTGGATGGTTCGAGTTTGCTGAAACCTCCGGCACAGGTACAGGTTTTGCCGCAAACTGCTCAGTCTATTGGGTAGCGGTCACTGACTCAAGTTTCTCATGGGAGATAGACTGGACAGGTGATGATACAGCTGATGCCAGCGGTGGTGTTATTACGACACAGACAACCTGGGGCTGGTCAGACTTAGGAACAATCTCTGGACTTGACACACAGACGGAGATTGATGCTGCCAGAATAAGATTTACCTATGATAAGGGCGGAGCCCAACCCGACCAATGTAGTATAGACGCCGCTCGTATTGGCATAAACCGGACCGCAGCATCTAACCACCAATTGGACCTTGAGGTTGCATGGACTGCTCTTGGCTATGATGAAACTAACGAAGAATTGTGTATCTATCCTGTGACCGGGGGTGGATGGCCTACCGAGGACATCATAGTAGATGTCTGGAATGGCGCTTGGGTGGCTGTGTTTTCGGATCTCACACCTGACGCCTGGAACAATATGAGCATCAGTAGTTATTTGACTGGCTCTGCTTTTGAGATTCGATTCCTTGGTGGCACAGAAACTGGTGACACGGCACAGTCCACTTGGGAGATAGATGCGGTCCTAATACACACATGGACTCCGATTTACACTCCAGCAATAGATCAAGCACCTACCTTGGACAATCCAAGCGACACGGACAACCTATATGCACAATACCTGGAGTATCAAGTTACGGTCTATGTATCCGATCAGAATGGTTTCGGGGACATTGACTACCTTGAGATTGGACTATGGGATGATACTTCGACCACAGAGTACTGCAGATTCAGGTACGATGAGGACACGAACACTTTCACTGAGGAATATGACGCTGGGACATATGTTACTCTAAACACAGGAAGCTCCACTGCAACAGAGAGCGGCAATGATATAGATGCGACCTTCTATCTCACAGTGGACTGGGACTTTCCTGACTCAACCGACCTGGATGCTAATTGCTCTGCGATAGATACCCAGGGGGAGTCTGCAACTACATGGTATGAGGTCGATTGGGATGTTGAAACCCGTCTTGGCTATTCGGTTACTCCGAGTATCGATGATGGCTCTGGGACTGCAGACAGAGGAAACCTTGACGGTTCATTTTCATTGACTGGCACGGTCATCTACTATGATTCTGTGGATGACTATCCTTCTTCCTCAGCAGTCGATGTCTGGGTTTCCGCCTCTGAATACGGGACAGGTGTCGGTCCTTGGAGCGCCCTGACTCTCGACTCTGGTGCATTCGATGTCACCTGCTATGCTGATGAT
>PRDH01000055.1:15868-17759 GCA_003345545.1 Candidatus Thorarchaeota archaeon | reverse complement strand
CCAACATAAACACGAATGCAACTGGAATCATAGTTACAGCTATCTATGACTATGATGGATCTACGTTCGATGGGACCCTTACTCTGAACAACACCCAATTTCAGTATAGTACTGCTCAGATACAATACTATACTGTACAATCTGTCTCCGGAGGAATCTATGGCGTCACTATCATCTCGAGTAATGATGTGACGTGGTGTATCTGGGACTCATTGACTGTCACGATTACTGATCCTGCAGACCAGAGGCAAAATGTCAATGTGAATGCGACAGGGATTAGAGCTTCAGCGACCTATGATTATGATGGTTCTCCGTTTGATGGGACTCTTACTCTAAACAACACTCAGTTTCAATATAGTACTGCTCAGATACAATACTACACCGTGCAATCCGTCACCGGAGGAATCTATGGTATCACAATCATCTCGAGTAATGATGTGACGTGGTTCATCTGGGACTCATTGACTATCGCGATTGCTGGTCCATCAGACCAACGAATCGACATAAACGCGAATGCAACAGGAATTGTCGTTACAGCAATATATGACTACGACGGAACCTCTTTTGAAGGGACGCTCACCCTAAACAACACTCAGTATGATTACCCCTCGGCGCAGATTCAGTGGTATACAGTGGGCTCAGTGAATGGAGGTATTCACGGAATCACTGCCATCTCCTCTAATGATATAACGTGGTGTATTTGGGACTCCCTGACAATCACAATCACCGATCCCGCAGACCAAAGGCAGAACGTGAATGTGAACGCGACAGGTATCTTTGTAACTGCAATATACGACTACGATGGTTCAGTCTTTGATGGCACTCTCAGCTTGAATAACACTCAGTACATTTACAGCACAGCCCAGAGGCAGGACTATACGGTTAATCTGGTCAGTGGTGGGACTCACGGAATCACCGCTATCTCCGCAAATGATGTGACCTGGTTTATTTGGGACTCCTTGACGATCACAATCACCGATCCGCCAGATCAACGAATCAACATAGGCACAGCAGCTACAGGAATCGTTGCAACAGCGATATACGATTATGATGGAACAGCATTTGATGGGACGCTCACCCTGAACAGCACTGAATTTCAGTACGGTACGGCTCAAATCCAATACTATACGGTTCAATCTGTGACAGGTGGGATTCATGGCATCACAGCAGTCTCATCAAATGACGTGACGTGGTGTATCTGGGACTCATTAACGATAACAATCACTGACCCTGTCGACCAACGACAGAATGTAAATGTCAACGCCACAGGCATCTTTGTTTCTGCAGTCTATGACTATGACGGATCATCATTTGATGGGACGCTCACCCTGAATAACACTCAATTCAGTTATCCTACTGCACAACGGCAAGGTTACACTGTTCAATCTGTCAGTGGTGGGGCTCATGGAATCACAGCAATCTCAACAAATGACGCGACCTACTTTATCTGGGATTCACTGACCATTCTAATCACAGACCCAGCTGATCAGCGTATCAATGTAAACACTGCAGCATCAGGAGTCACTGCTACAGCAGTATACGATTATGACGGAACTGCCTTTGATGGCACACTCACTCTTAACAACACTCAGTTTACCTATTCCACTGCGCAGATTCAATGGTATACAGTCGGGTCTGCAAGTGGCGGAATACACGGAGTATCCGCCATCAACACCAATGATGTTACCTGGTGCATCTGGGACTCGCTGACCATCATGATCTCGAATCCTGCCGATCAACGCATCAACATCAACATGGCGGCGACTGGCATCGTGGCAACCGCAGTCTATGATTACGATGGTGCTGCATTCGATGGAACTCTCACTCTAAACAACACTCAATTCACCTACTCTGTAGCACAGATCCAGTGGTATACAGTGGACACAGTTAG
>PRDH01000055.1:0-15432 GCA_003345545.1 Candidatus Thorarchaeota archaeon | reverse complement strand
GTCAATGGACTAAGTGCCACCTACTCTGGAGCTAGTGGCATCTGGAACTTCGGTGAGACCCGCGTGAGTGTACAGATGCTCACATATGATAATGTGGTCACTTCAGGAAATCAACACGGAATCAGTGTCGTCAATCAGAACGGTCAGACACAGTCCCAAATCTGGGACAGAGTGCAAGTGCAGTCATATACTGTGACGGACTCCCGAGTAAACGTTGGCGATTCGGTGAATGTTGATGTCACACTCTATTATGACTACGACAATTCTCAAGTGACTGATGGCATAGTCACAATAGACTCGATAGTGGCAACCAATCGGGGATCAGGCATCTGGAGGATATCCGTCAGCGAGCTGTCTGTGGTGGGAAACACCTATGATACAGTTGCAGTGTCCGGGAACTCCTATGGAATAGCAGCCGTTGACCAGAACAGTCAGACGCAGCTTGTGATTTGGGACCAGGTTGTAGTACAAGGATACGTGGTAGCCGACACTCGGGTGAATATCGGCACCAGCGTAAATGTAGATGTGACTCTCGCGTATGCGTATGACAGCGCACCAATTATAGATGGTACGGTACTAATCAACACCCTCCTGGCCACTCACCAAGGTGCGGGAGTCTGGAGGTTGGTGCAATCAAGGAGCGTCGCACAAGGTGTTACATACAGCAGCATAGCATGTAGCGGAAACACTAATGGGATAAGCTTGGTCAACCAAAACGGACAGTCACAACAGGTCGTCTGGGATAGCCTGACGATCACCATATCTGGGCCACCAGATCAGAGAATCAACATAAATGAGAATGCAACAGGAATCATTGTCACAGCGGTATATGATTATGACTCCACTCCCTTTGATGGCACACTCACCCTCAACAACACGGTCTTCAATTATGCTATTGCTCAGAAGCAGGGTTATAGAGTTCTGTCTGCATCAGGCGGAACGTATGGAATTAGTGCTATCAGGTTGAACGATGAGACATATTGTATTTGGGACTCCCTGACAATCGCCATCAGTGATCCTTTGGACCAAAGAGTGAATATCAACACCAACGCGTCAGGAATAGTTGTCATCGCGATGTACGACTATGACTTCACACCCTATGATGGCACACTCAATCTGAATGACACGATCTTCCAGTATTCAACAGTAGGTCGAAGGGGATACACAGTAGCCAGTGCGGTCGGTGATGATCCCTATGGCATTGCAGCCATACGCCAGAACGATTTGACGTGGTGTATCTGGGACCAAGTCGTCGTCGTTTCATACTCCACTGATGACTCACGGATCAATGTAGGCACCCCAAGCACCCTCCATGTCACTCTAGAGTATGAATACGATGGATCCTTTGTCGTCGATGGGGCCGTCACCGTCAATGGTATCAGTGCAACATATTCAGGTTCAAACGGAGTCTGGAACTTTGGTGAGGTCAGACTAGCAGTCCAGCTGTTGACCTACAACAGTGTTGTGGCTTCGGGCAACATACACGGAATAACCTCTGTCAATCAGAATGGGATGACACTGGACCAGATCTGGGACAGAGTGCAAGTGCAATCCTATGTTGTTGACGACGCACACGCGAATATCAACGATGATGTCAACATCGATGTCACTCTGGTGTACGATTACGACAATTCTCCTGTCACTGATGGAGCAGTCACTATCAACGATATTAGTGCAGGTCATCTCGGGTCAGGAGTCTGGACGATAGTTGAGAACAGGCTCACGGCACAATCAGTCACCTATGACACTGTGGCATGCTCCGCGAACCTCTATGGGATAAGTCAGGTTGACCAGAATGGTCTGTCTCAGAGTGTCATCTGGGATGAGATTGTTGTCAGGGGCTATTCGGTTATTGATGACAGGGTGGATATTAACACCGATGTATACATCTACGTCACCCTTGAGTTCGAATATGATGATTCTGATGTTACAACTGGAACTGTAGCAATCAATGGATTCATAGCTTCACATCAGGGAGCGGGAGTCTGGAGAATAACACAATCGCGTAGTCCCGCCCAAGGAGTCGCCTACGGCAGCGTTGTCTGCAGTGGAAACGTCCATGGAATAACCTCCGTCAATCAGAATTCTCAGACTCAATTAGTCATCTGGGACAGTCTGAGCATCTCGATAACCGACCCTTCAGACCAGCGAATCAACGTCAACAGCAATGCGTCTGGTATCGTGATTGTCATCACGTACGACTACGATTCCGCAATCTATGAAGGATCATTCAACTTGAATAACACAGTGTTTCAGTATGCCACAGCGCAGAAACAGGCGTACTATGTCACATCTGTGAACGGAGATGATGCTTATGCTATCACTGCAATCTCATCATTCGATGTCACTTGGTGCATCTGGGACAGCCTTACGGTTACAATAACCAATCCCACAGACCAGCGCATAAACATAGGTGAAAACGCATCTGGAATCGTCGTCACAGCTCTCTATGACTACGACTCCACTCCCTATGATGGCACACTCACCCTCAACAATACAGTATTCACCTATGCTGTCGTGGGCAGACAGGGGTACGCAGCCGCGAGTGCAGCTGGTAATGACGCCTATGGGATCACAGTCATACGCGTCAACGACCAGACCTGGTGTATATGGGATCAAGTCGTGGTCGTTTCATATTCCTCAGATGACTCACGTATCAATGTGGGCGCATCCAGTTCGTGCCATGTCATCCTACATTATGACTATGACGAAGCAATAGTGGTTGATGGCACTGTGACTGTCAATGGTGTTGGTGCGACCTATTCAGGTTCGAGTGGAGTGTGGGACTTCAGTGAGATTAAGGTAGCAGTCCAGCTCTTTACATACGACAGTGTTCTAGTGTCAGGTAATACGTATGGCATAGATACGGCTGACCAGAATGGGCGGAGTCTCGGCCAGATCTGGGACAGGGTGCAAGTGCAGTCATATACTGTGACGGACTCTCGCGTCAACGTGGGTAATAACGTAAACATTGACGTGATCTTGCGCTACGACTATGATGACTCATTTGTGACTGATGGAAGTGTGGCCATCAACGGTCTGGCAGCCACATATCAAGGGTTGGGGGTCTGGAGAGCTGTCGATTCTGAGTCATCAGTTGTGTCGAACACCTACAACTTGGTAATGGTGTCAGGCAATTCTAACGGTATCTCTGTTGTAGATCAGAACAGCCAGTCGCAACAGGTCGTCTGGGATCGCATCATCGTGAGAGGATTCACTGTCGTCGATGCGAGAGTCAACTTGAATGACATAGTCAACATTGACGTTGAACTGGAATACGAATACGACAGCACTGACCTTATGGATGGTTCTGTGAGCGTGAACGGTGTCTCCGCCACCTATCAGGGACTTGGCATATGGCGAATAACAGTTGCAGAGGCCTCTGTGACTGGAAGCACATACAACTCCGTTAGTTGCGCAGGGAACGGCCAAGGGATCACTGCTGTGTACCAGAACGGGCAGACCCAGCTTGTTGTGTGGGACCAAGTGGCCGTGAGAGGCTATTCGGTTGCAGACAGCAGAGTGAATCTGGGCACCGGTGTCAACGTCGACGTAGCGCTGGAATACGAGTACGATGACAGTCCCGTGACTGATGGTGCAGTCGCGATAAATGGATTGAGTGCAAGCCACATAGGATCTGGTGTCTGGCGAGTAACAGACACAGAGATCATTGTGATTTCCAACGTATACAACGCAGTGGTGTGCTCTGGCAATTCATATGGCATAACGAATGTGAACCAGAATGGACAGATGCAGGAGGTCATATGGGACCAAGTGACCGTGAGGAGCTATTCTGCATCGGATACCCGTGATAATGTAGGGGACTCAATCATAGTCTACGTTGTGCTCGAATACGAGTATGACGACTCTGATGTGATCAATGGTATAGTCGTAGTAGATGGCGTTACATTCACCTACACGGGCTCTAGTGGTCAGTGGTCTGCAACTAGGATTCAAGCCGCTGTCACCTCGGAGACCTATGATTCTGTGACAGTATCTGGGAACACTCATGGAATCACTTCCGTGAATCAGAATGCGCAAGCTATCATAATCATATGGGACAGGGTTCAGGTCCAGTCCTATCTTGTATCGGATTCCCGTGTCAATGTCGGCGATAGTGTGACCGTTGATGTGACACTCTATTATGACTTTGATAACTCACCGCTGATTGATGGCACAGTGACCATCAACGGAATCCTTGCCGCGAATCAAGGGTCCGGCATCTGGAGAATCACCGACTCCGAGGTATCTGTGGGAGATAACACCTACAACAATGTTGCAGTATCCGGGAATACTTTAGGAATTACTGTTGTTGACCAGAGTTCGAAGTCCACGACCATCATCTGGGATCGGATAATTGTGATTGCGCTCTATTCGGACGATACCCGCATCAATGTTGGCACAGCATGTTCCGGTCATGTGGCTCTTCAATACACCTATGATAGCACATACGTAGCGGATGGGGCAATTACTGTAAACGGCGTAGTCGCAACGTATTCAGGTTCAAACGGTATCTGGGACTTTGCTGAGGCAAGAGGAGCAGTTCAGCTCTTTACATACAACAGTGTTGTAGCATCTGGAAACACCCATGGAATAACCTCCGTCAACCAGAACGGGCAGAGTGCGAGCCAGATATGGGACCAGCTGAGAGTGATCAGTTATTCAGTCACTGATTCTCGGTGTGATGTAGGTTCTATTCAGAATGTTACAGCGATAGTAGTGTACGAGTATGACTCCACCCTCTTCTCGGGTGCAAGAGGGACGGTGTACCTCAATGGTTCCGCAATGGTCTGGGATGGAGTTGCATATCGATGGAGCCAGGAGAGAACCTCCTCCGTGGTGGGACGCCTCGTGTTCGGTGTGTCGGCAATCACTGACACATATCATGGCATTAGTGTCTTTCAGACTACAGCCCGCCCCGCCATCATATGGGATGCGCTGACTATCAGTATCGCAATTGTGGACAATCGAATAAACATCAATCAAGTTGCCTCCGTTCAGGCAAGTGCCACTTATGCCTATGATGGGACTAGCTACGAGGGGTCCCTGACTCTCAACAACACTCAGTTCAGCTATCCAACTGCGCAGATACAGTGGTACACCGTATCGAGTGCCGCAGGCGATTTCATCTATGACATCACAGTGATTGGCACCAATGATATTGAGTCATGCATCTGGGATAGCCTGACCATTCTGATAGCAGGGCCGACTGACCAGCGGATCAACATCAACACCAATGCGTCTGGCATCGTGGTATCAGCTATCTATGACTACGATGGTTCGAGTTATGATGGGACTCTTACTCTCAACAATACGATGTTCATGTATCCTACTGCACAGAAGCAAGGCTATAGAGTCGCGACAGCTATAGGTGACGACTCCTATGGGATCACCGTGATTAGCACAAATGATGCCACGTATTGCATCTGGGACTCTCTAACAATAACCATCACGGACCCAGTTGACCAAAGGATTAGCATCAACCAGAATGCGTCAGGCATCATCGTCACAGCAATCTATGATTACGACTCTACTCAATACACGGGAACACTGAATCTGAATGACACAATCTTCCAGCATTCTACTGCAGGCCGTAGAGGATACAGGGTGGCAAATGCTGCAGGCAATGATCTCTATGGTATCTCAGCCATCTCGCTGAACGACGAGACCTATTGCATCTGGGATCGTCTCCACATCATCATATCTGCAGACTCATCAAGTCCCTACAACGACATCCAAGTGAACTTCACTCTGACCATCACTTTTGAGTCTGATGGAATAGCCTGCACATCATACGAAGTCAGAGTGGCCCGCAACGCGACCCATTGGCACACATTCACGTATTCGAATAGGAGCCTGTTTGTCGATAGGAATAGTGAGGTAATCTATGAATACATCGTTTCTGGTGTGAACCTTGAAACCCTATATGGAATCACAGCTTTCACAACCAGCGCCCAGTGGGTGTCATGGTCTGCAGAACCAAACAAGGCTCCAACAAACGATTCCGCCCCAGAGTTGTTGAATGCAGATGACACAGACAACATGTATGCACGGTATAAGTTCTACACCATTATATCAAATGTCAGCGATGGTGATGGTGGTTGGGATATCGACTACATTGAGCTGACGCTCTACAATGACGCACGTACGGAGGTTGTGTGGGTCGTCAGGTACACGGTTTCTGGTGACACCTTCACTGTCGAGTTCGGTTCAGACTACGTCGAACTCGCGACATGGTCGTCGGTTTCTGTCTTTGGAAGCAGCATCAGTGTATCATGGCAAATCAAGATAGATTGGGACCATGCAGATTTGGTAGATGTCGATGTCCTACAGTATGTGAATGACGGGACCAATTTCGATCAGGACTTCTATGAAGAGAACTGGGACGTCGAAACTCGGGTAGTAACCACTGGACTCACTTTGGACGACGATTCTGGTACTAACGACAGAGGCTCTCTCGATGGAAGCTTCACCATATCAGGGGTCATATCGTATTTCGGATCATTGTTGAATCCTCTGTCCAATGAAACAGACATTTGGGTTTCATCATCCGAGTATGGAACCAATATAGGGCCCTGGTCAGACCAGGAGTTGGAATCAGGAGCCTTTAGCGTGACTTGCTACGCAGATGACGGAGTCGGGATAGACACATACACTGTAACTGTGGTCAAGGAAGGCGGTAGTTCAGGTGACACGAATCTGCTTCAAAACGTAGTCCAAGACACGTACGTTGCAGACCGAGTCCAGGTTCAATCATATACGATTACGGATACAAGGGTGAACATCAATATCGTTGTAATCATAGACGTGACTCTATACTATGACTACGATAACACACTAGTCACTAGTGGTCTAGTGACTGTCAACGGATTCGCAGCGACTCACCAGGGGTCTGGTGTCTGGAGATTCTCTGATTCTGAAACTGTCGTGACTGCAGTGGTATACAATACGGTCACTCATATTGGTGGATTGCATGGAGTAGATGTTGTCGATCAGAATGGAAAATCACTGACAGTTATTTGGGACAAGATTACTGTTAGGAGCTATTCTGCTGTCGATGCAAGGGTCAATATCAACGACAACGCGCTTGTAGATGTCACTATCGAATACGAGTACGATGATTCACCCGTTGTAGATGGATCTGTTACTGTCAATGGTATCTCAGCAACACATCAGGGCTCTGGAGTGTGGCGCATAACTGATACTGAATCTATTGTGACTGCGAATGCCTACAATTCTGTTGCATGTACAGGGAACGTATTAGGCATCACGGTCGTTGACCAGAACTCCCAGTCGCTGCAAGTCATATGGGACCAAATCGCTGTGCGAGGGTATGCGGCCAGCGATGCCCGTGCAAATGTAAACGAGAATGTGAACGTCGATGTCACAATCGAGTACGAGTATGATGACAGCCCTGTAACAGACGGAACCGTTACGATAAATGGTGTAAGCGCTGTTCATCAGGTTTCTGGAGTCTGGAGGATTGTCGACAGTGAGCCTTCAGTTGTCCAGAACATATACAACTTGGTCACATGTTCAGGCAATCTATATGGCATCACAAATGTCAACCAGAATGCCAAGACGCAGTCCATCATCTGGGACAGAGTGATTGTCGTGTCCTACTCCACTGATGATAACCGAATCAACATCAACACTGCGGCTAGTGACCATGTGACTCTTCGCTATGAGTATGACTCCAGCCCGGTGACGGATGGCTCAACCACTATCAACGGAGTCATAGCTGCATATAGTGGAGCAAATGGAATCTGGAACTTCGGAGCTACGAGGGCCACAGCTCAGCTAGTAGTCTATGACACAGTTACTGTTTCAGGCAACTTGTACGGGATATCTATCACTAATCAGAATGCCCAATCCTTACAACAGATCTGGGACTCTCTGACAATATCAATCACTGACCCGGTCGACCAGAGAATCAATCTCAATGAGAATGCCAGTGGAATCGTAGTCACAGCGGTATACGACTTCGATGGTAGTGCTTACGACGGGTCCCTGATTCTGAATGATACTGTTTTCCAGCGCTCTACATTCGGGCGGAGGGGGTACGAGGTCCAGTCAGCGGGAGGCGGCACTCATGGTATAACTGCGATAGCCGCGAATGACGAAACGTATGCCATCTGGGACTCTTTGACAATCACAATCACTGTTTCAGACTCCAGAATCAATATAGGTCAGAATGCCTCCATCTATGTCAGCGCTGTCTATAACTATGATCAGCTGACCTACGATGGCACACTCGTACTGAACGATACAACTTACCTGTTCAGTAGCGTTGGGCGGCACAGCTATACAGTCATCTCTGCGTCCGGAGACTCACATGATATCACAGTGATAGGGACAAACGACGTGGAGTCTATCATTTGGGACAGATTACGGGTGACCAGTTATTCGGTCAGTGATGCCCGGTGTAACGTTGGATCCATCCAGACCATAGCAGCAGTGGTGATCTACGAGTATGACGATGTTGTATTCACTGGCACAAGAGGCACTGTCTATCTGAATGGGACAAGCATGACCTGGGATCCAGTGGATTATCGGTGGGAACAGCAACGTAGTTCACCAATAATGAGTCGAGTCATGTTTGTTGTGACCTCAATAACAGACACCTTCCATGGACTGAATATGGTCGCTCCGGGTCTTGGAACATCTATTATCTGGGACTCTCTCGCCATCTCTCTCTCCATCGCTGATAACAGAATCAATGTCGGTGCGAGTGCGACTATCCAAGTGAGTGCAGTCTATGACTATGATGGCGCCACATATGATGGGACATTATCTCTTAACAACACACAGTACATGTATGCTACGGCTCAGAAGCAGGGTTACACAGTTTCCGCCGCTGCTGGAAATGACGCTTTTGGAATTACAGCAATCGGTACCAACGACGAGGTCTATTGCATCTGGGACAGCTTGACCATCCTGATAACGGGGCCAAGTGACCAGCGGATCAACATCTACACGAATGCATCAGGAATTACAGTGTCAGCCACGTACGATTATGATGGCACACTATACACTGGCACACTAGTACTCAATAATAACGTCTTCCAATACAGTGTTGCGCAGAGGAAAGACTATACTGTCAGTGCAGCTCTAGGTAATGATGCATATGGAATAACTGTGATCTCATCCAATGATGTGACTTTCTGTATATGGGACTCTCTGACAATCTACATCAGCAATCCCGTAGATCAACGGATCAACATCAACACGAGTGCGTCCGGGATAGTAGTATCCGCCATGTATGACTACGATTCGTCAACATTCGATGGTGTCCTTTTGTTGAATGATACCACATTCAACCACGTAATTGTGGGCAGATATGGATATTCTGTGGCGTCCGCGTCTGGAGGCATATATGGCATATCGGCCATTAGTACAAATGCTGAAACCTATTGTGTATTCGATAGGCTGATGGTCACCATCGGAGTTGACGATGGCACACCCTACAATGACCACCAGGCGAACTTCACATTGACTGTTGTGTTCGCTTATGATTCTACTCAATGCTCGACCTATCAGGTTATGATAAGTAGGAACGGAACTCACTGGAGGTCGTTCATAAATGCAAACACGTCGCTCTTCGTGGATACTCATGCCGATACTTCGTATCAGTACACCAGTACTGCTATCACGGCTGAGTCGCTATATGGAATCACTGCATTCACCACGAATACTCTGCAGGTCACATGGTCCATTGCACCGAATGAGATCCCGACAAACGACGTGGCGCCACAGATTACGAACGCAGACGATACTGACAATCTCTATGCACGGTATCGGTTCTATACTGTAACCTCCAGCGTGACTGACCTAGATGGGTCTGCAGACATCGACTTCGTTGAATTGTCCCTATACGATGACACAAGGTCACTCTTGGTATGGACCATTCGCTATGCTGTCTTGACCGGTTCATTCTCCATCGCACAGGGCTCAGAGTATGTGGCCCTGGGAAGCTGGGCATCTGCATCAAGTCGGTCAACTGGATTCGATATAACTTGGGTCATTAAGGTCGATTGGGACCATCCGGATCTAGTGAACATCGACATGAGGCAGTATGTGACAGATGGCTCAGATAGCGACGAGGACTTCTATGAGGTCGACTGGGACACTGAGACACGACTCAACTACGCTACGGCTCCATCTCTCTCGGATGACCGGGGTGACATTTCAACCTCGAACTTGTGGGCGAGTTCCACACTCATCTACTATGGTTCATCAAACCTCCATCCTCTTGCCAATGAGACCGATGTGTGGGTGATACACGACGTTTCAGGAACGTGGTCCACTGATGTTGACGGAAGCGGTCAATTCACTGTGACTAACATAGGCTCGTCAAGCCTGGTAAGACTGAACCTCTACACATTCAAGGTCGTGTCAGAAGGTGCAGGAGCTGGTGGTATGGACCTCTACTACGCGAGTTCACGCACGGACACATTTGTCACAGACAGGATTGAGTTCTATATCTCAGGAGTAGACGACTCGAGGATCAATGTCAATACACAGGGTCGTGTCTACTGGAGTGCACGCTATGACTACGGTGACGTGGCAATCTCTTCGGGTCTGGTTGTATCACTGAATGGTTCTAAAGCTCTGTCATGGAACGGTTCTCATTGGATATACACTGAGGTGCAGAGTTCAGTCAAGAGCGTGGGGTACGCTATAGCGCTGGCAGTCGATAGCACATATGGACTGAACTCATGGATTCAGACCGCTCCCGATGCCTTCATTGTCTGGGACCGTATTGTCGTGCGTAGCACTGTGGTTGATGATAGTAGGGTGAGTGTTACTCAAGCTGTCGAGGTAAGGGTTACCCTCTGGCTAGAGTATGACCATACGTTCCTCGGCCTTGGAGACTCTGTTACCTTAGATGGTCAAGCTATGACGTGGGATACCGCAGACTCGCGGTTTGAACTGAGCCGGAGTCAGTCAGCAGTAGGGCGATGGAGATACTATGTCAACGCCTCAGCTGAGTCAGTCTATGGGATAACAGCGCTAAGTCTTGACGGACGAAGCGTCGACATCATTTGGGATAGAGTCGCGGTCTCTGCAATCTCAGTGAGCGATGGAAGAGTGAGCGTTGGGAGTTCTGTGGAGATACGGGTCAGATTATGGCTGGAGTATGACCAGTCTAGTCTGGGATCGGGCGATAGTGTCACTCTAGATGGTGCCCCTATGACATGGGATCCTGGTAGCTTTTGGTTTGAACTCGCAAGGAGCCGGTCCTCTGTTGGTAAATGGACCTACTTTGTCAATGCTTCGGTGGAGACCACATATGGCATAAGCGCTCTCAACCTCAACGGTCAGTCCGTTGAATGTATTTGGGACCAGGTGCTTGTGCTTTCCTATGCATCTGATGACCAGCGTATCAGCATAGGATCTGCCTCGTCGTGTCATGTCATGTTGCAGTTCAGTTACGACAGCTCATACGTGACAGATGGAACGGTTTCGGTAAATGGCGTAGCTGCGGTCTACTCAGGCGCCAATGGAATCTGGGACTTCAGCGAGGTTAGGACAGGTGTACAATTGGTCACCTATGACACAGTACTTGCTTCAGGCAATACATATGGAATTAGCTCAGTTGATCAGAACGGCCAGTCTCTGGGTCAGGTCTGGGATAGAATTCTTGTAGAGTCCTATTCTGTTGCGGATGCACGAGTCAACATCGGTGACATTGTGACAATTGAAGTGACGCTAATCTATGAATTTGACAGCGCACCTGTGACAGATGGCATGGTGACAGTGAATACAATAGGAGCAACCCACGCAGGGTTGGGTATTTGGCAAATCACCGCTAGCGAGTCGAGTGTTACAGGTCGTATCTATAATGATGTGGCAGCATTAGGAAACACTCTTGGTATTACTCAGGTCAGTCAGAACGGGCAGTCACAGAGCGTGACGTGGGATCAGATAACTGTCAGGGGATACTCTGTTGCGGACAGTCGAGCAAATCTAAACGATGTCGTCAATGTTTATGTCAATCTCGAGTACGAGTATGATGATGCAGATGTTTCAGATGGTTCAGTGAGTATCAATGGTGTCCCAGCCACGTACAACGGATCTGGCATTTGGAGGATTGCCACCTCAGAATCAATCGTTACATCCAACACTTATGACCTAGTTGTCTGTACCGACAATCAATATGGAATAACAAGCGTGAACCAAAACCTTCAATCACAAGTCGTCATATGGGACAGAATAAAAGTCATGGCATACGATTCAAGTGACTCTAGGAACAACATCGGGTCGTACACATGGATTAATGTCACACTCCACTATGAGTTCGATGACTCACCAGTAACAGACGGAGCAGTCAGTGTCAATGGTTATAGCTTTACTCACCTTGAAGCGGGCATCTGGCAGCATGTTCGGACTGAGTCCTCAGCTATGGGAAGACTCTTTGATTCTGTTTCGTGCGGAGACAATGAATATCATATCACTGCTGTTGACCAGAACTCTCAATGGATGAACATCATATGGGACTCCTTGACTGTGAGCCTAACAATTCAGGACCACAGAATCGATATCGGAGGTAACGCCTCAATCTATGTGACCGCTGTCTACGATTATGATGGAGCAATCTATGATGGATTCATTGTTCTCAATGATACGACGTACGTTCATGATGAAGTTGGTCGATGGTCGTACACAATTGCGACTGCTGCAGGCGATTCTTATGGCATTGATGTGATATCTATCAATGATGAGGACTATGTAATTTGGGATCGACTACGCGTGTTGCCGTATACAGTTTCAGACGAACACTGCGACGTAGGAACAACTCAATCCATCTATGCAACCGTAGAATATGAATACGACTCGACAATTCTCACTGGGTCCCTCGGAACAGTCTATCTGAACGGTACAAGCATGATTTGGAATCAGTCGCTCATGCATTGGTATCAGAATAGAGTGTACATGGTAACCGGACGATGGCAGTTTCAAGTATCAGGAGTCACTGACGACCTTCATGAACTGACAGCGGTAGAATATCCGGCTGCTCCAGTTTCTATAATCTGGGACAAGATTGAAGTTGTGTTGAGTGCCGACGCGCTCCTTGTCAATTGGCATTCACTGGTAAACTTCACACTTATTGCCACCAGGGACTACGATGGCGGTCGAGTTCAACTACTAACAGCTTCGGTGAACAGAAACGAATCGTTCTTTGTAGTTGGCAATTTCTCTGATGTGTGGGATGGCCCAGTTGATGCTACCTGGATTTATACCGTGATCAGCGCGATAGATGATCAATACGGACTGCAAGTCTTCAGTGCTAATCTATTGATAGTCACGTGGACTGAGCGTCCCGTAGTTGTTATTGACATGGCCTTTGCAAGTGATGTAGATGGAAGAATAGACATTGTTACTGATGTGACTGTCTATTTCCACTGCAAGTGGTCAACAAATGGAAGCGCTGTTACTAAAGGGTCTCTCTTCGTCAATATGACCCCCTATGCAATTAATGGCAGCGGCTGGATCGATCTCACTTGGTCAAGCGCAAGTGTCATTCGTCTAATCTGGAGTGTCACAGGAGTCGACGTGAATGGGATAGCGCAATACGATCAGCGTGTCACGTCACCGTCGATGATATGGGATTGCTTAAGGGTAATGCTTATCGTTGCTGATAACCGGATTAATGTTGGGGAGAACGCAACAATAGGGATTTCAGCCATATATGCCTTCGATGGCACTCCTTATGATGGAATCATCACGCTGAATAACACAGTCTATCAGTACGGCACAGTAGGTCGTCGTGGATACACCGCTTCAGTCGCCTCAGGTGGAATTCACGGCATAACCGTGATTGGATATAGTGATGAAGAATACATCATTTGGGACTCACTTCGAGTATATGTCCTGAATAACAGTGTGCATATCAATGTCGGTCGAAATGCCTCTATCCAAGTCTATGCGCTCTATGACTATGATGGTAAGATGTATGATGGAGTGCTGACTCTGAATGACACAGTGTACATTCTTTACTCTGTTGGAAGAAAGGGCTACACTTGTGCCTCAGCCAGTGGAGACACCTACAATATCACACAGATTCGGTTGAGCGGACGAATCTACGTCACCTGGGACTCAATCACAGTGAGAGTGGTAGTTGGAAATCGCTACATCACCGTAGGAACCAATGCTTCCATCCTGGTCAGTGGAACCTTTGACTACGACGGATTGCCATACATAGGAACACTGGTGCTTAACGACACGACCTACGAATATGGCACTGTGGGTCGTAGGGCATACATGTGCGTCTTGGCCATCCCAGTAGGTCATGGTGTCTCTCTCATCAGCAACAGTGATGCCGAGTATATAATCTGGGATCAACTCGAGGTGTTTTGGAGCGAATCTCAGCGGACTCGCGCCGATCTTAGTCAGGAAGTTGATGTTATGTTCCGTATTCGAAGATCCTACACCGGTTCGCTGTTCACAGATAGTGATGGAGAGATATACATCAATGGTGTGAAGGCTACATTTCTATCGACAGAGAGTTACTGGTATATCACAGTGACCTCAGGCGAGGTCAGCACTCATAGCTACAGTATCACAGGACATTTGGATCTGGTTGGAGGCATACAGGTAATAGATGGGGGGACTGAGTTCACCTGCACAACCACTTGGGATTTGATCTATGTATCACGCGCAGGAGTGTGGGGCAGTGCTCCAGCTTTTGACCCAGAAATAGACTCACCTGCAGGACGGGTACTGCAATGCGAGCTGGAGTGGACTGTCACAGTCTACTTCTACCTGAACTACATGTCAGATGGTGCAGCCCTCTCAGATTCAAACACAACTGTGATTGTCAATGGACAAAATGCAATCTTTGTTGCAGAAAGACAGAGATGGGAGCTCAATGTAACATCACAGGGGGCTGGAACTATGCAATACATCATAGAGGAAATCATGGACCCGTATGGGTTGACCCAAGTGGATCAACGAGGGCTCTATCCAACCATCAATTGGTTCCCTGTGCGCACTGCTATGGGCATCGCGACATTTGGCGTGATAGGACTAGTCGGAGTTGGAGGCGCACTATACGTCAGGCGCACAAGGCGGAGAGTTGCAGCGCTTGAAAAAGCACTAGGGCCTGAACGAGTGATGTCCATGGAGGAGGCAGAACTCCCCGTGAAGGTACGGGAGGAGATTCTCGCAAGTCTTGATTGGCTGAGAGAACTTCAAGAACAAATTCCTGCAATGGACACAAAGGTGCTCCTCTCAGTGAAAGAAGAGCTGCGAAATGCGTATGACCTATATGTTAAGGCATTCGGTGAAATCATACTTGAGGAAGATCTTACCGACCCTGGACTTAAGCTAAAGCAAGCTCTAGTCAAGCGGATTGAAGTTCTGATCAAGATTGTGGATAGGGAGCTGAATGCGAGAGCATAACGACATTGGCCGCAAAAGCAGTGCTAA
>PRDH01000054.1 GCA_003345545.1 Candidatus Thorarchaeota archaeon | reverse complement strand
ATCTTCTTGGTCAGTTCCCAGAGCGCATCAGGGTCAGGGTTCGCCTCGCCGAGGTAGACATGAGTGAGAGCACCGCCATCCAGATACGGATGGAACATGCCTTCCTTCTTGATGCGCTGAGTCAGCGGAATGTCAGCACCAACATAGAGCGTCGTGCTGTTCGTGTAATAGACGTTGGCATCATTACCCTTGAGATACTTCCGAATGCCGGGGTAAGCCTTGTAGTCCTTCGCAGCGAGTCTGCCCGCCGCGGTCTCAGCTGGTGTACGGGTGACGCCGAAGTGCAGACCAGTTTCCTTCTGGAACTCGGCGGCCTTTGCCTTCAGATGCTTGAGTACCTTGATTCCAACGCGAGTTCCCTCCGACTCGTGAAGGTGCTGACCAGTCATAATCTCAGCCATCTCGTCGAAGCCCACGGTGCCCAGTAAGAACTCTCGCTTGTTCATATCGATGAGCGGTTCGCCATTGGGCTTGGGTTGAGTGTAGAAGGGAACACTGCCGCTGGCAATGAGCTTGTCCATGAGCCTCTTCTTCTCGAGAATGACCTGCTTCGACAGCTCAACGTACTCATCGATCTTCTCGAAGAAGTGCGCCTCATCTGTTCTACCGAGCCATGCGGCACGACCGAAGTTGGGAGTGACCATCTGAGATGCTCCGAATACCATGTTACCACTCAGGAACTCTTCAAGCTCCTCTGGAGTACTTGCGGTCCATAGGTGCGAGCAACAACTGCTGCATCCAGCCTCAATCTTTGAACGCCAGTTCAGGTAGTTCTCAAAGTAGGGAGAACCATGCTTTGCAGTGAGTTCGGCAACAAGTCGCCATGACTCATCATACTCCGGACCCATGAACTCCTGCCGGAGGACGATGTTGGGCTTTGGAAAACCGAATCCCTTTCCCTTGGCATCACCTTTGATCATGACTTCCATGAAGGCATTGAAGAACGACCGAGCCTCATCCTCAAAATCGCCGTAGGTCACCTCAGTCATTTTGCCGCCCGGGAGGACTGCCGGGATATTACGCATGATCTTTGGGATACCAGGAGTGAGGTCGACGCTTGAGAAGATGACCTGTCCACCGCGAGCAACGTATTGCTGGGTGAGCGTGAATATCAGCTGTTGAGCTGCCTGTTTGATTGTCTTGTAAGGCTGCCCCTTCATGAAGGGAGCAAGAAATGTGTTGAAGTAGAAGAATCCCTGACCACCAGCAAAGGAGCTCTGAGCGGCAGCCAACCAGATAGCAGCATGGTTCACTGCAACTGAGAGATGCTCTGCAGGACCAGCAGCGCTCGAGTGCATTCCGCCAAGACCATCAGGCGCGATACCGAGCTTCAGAACCTGGCGCAGGTCCCAGGTAGCACAGTAGTCACGGGTCGAGAAATACTCTCGGTCCTTGATGTAGATGTCCCCCTTTAGGTGGGCATCAGCAAGGTGAGAGGGTATTGAGAGATAGGTATGCTGTTCCATGACCTGATCGTGAACGAGCTTGGCGATGGTCTCAGGGTTTCGCATTAGATTAGCGTTGTATGTATGATCCCCTGGATTGTTGATGAGATTGCTGAGGTCGTACATCGGAATTCCGACTCGAGTGTAGAGAATGCGTTCCTTCTCAAATCCCATTTCTGCAAGAATACTGTTACACATCTCACGAATGAGAGGGCCAGATAGGAACTTGATACCCGAGGCTACAAGTCGATCCATGACTCTGACTGCGATGAGATGCGCGTCAGCGTGTGAGAGATGTGCCTCTAGCATGAGACTATCTATGATTCTGTTGGCATCAAAGGTCTCCATTGTGCTACTTGTAGTTCTGACCTTCGGCATCTTCTTCTCTCTATCTTGGAGATCCTCAGCATCCGAAACGGCATTACGAATATCTGTCATCTGAACTCACGAACCTCCCTTCTGATAGTCTCAACGTCTGGTATTTTTCCGCTGTAAAGCAGCTTCATGCTGCCATTGTTTTCGACAATAATTGCCGGTGTGCTAGCTACGAAGATCTGATGCTCCAAGAGTATGTACTCTAGGTCGGAGTCCATCTCTCTGAGGTCCATTGTCCTTACCTGAACATCGGATCCTTCGAAAGCCTCGTTGACCACTGCCTTCGCTGCAGGACAGTTGGCACACCCATCCTGCGTGAATAGATATAGAGTCGGCTTCAAAGCTAATCCTCCCGGCGTATGAATTCGCCGCACCTTCCCTGAGGGAAGGGGCAAACTAGTCGTTGAGTGGTACGGAATAAAAGCATTGTCACCCGGCAAATAGGCTTCGGGTCAAGCTCTAGGGCATCAGGGGGAGGAGAGGATTCATTCATTGTCCTCATATTTCATAGGGTCAATGAACCTTTTAAGCTCGTAAGGAAGTCGAGTGGAATATTAGGTGACAAGTGCCACGTTGTACTATTCCCCACCCACCCCACACAACAAGTATCTGGTAAACTATACCAATACATGATACAATTGTGTTGTCTATTTGGCGCGAAATGTGAATGCCAATTTTTCACTCCGAGGAAACAAAACTTGGCATGCAAAACCTAGAATAGGCGAGAGGATGCGCATCAGGCGAGAACAGGTCTGGTGATGTTCAGATGCCGATGTACCTGAAAGCAAGGACTCCCGAAGAAGGGTGGATTAGGGTCGTTAGGAAGATCATGGAGAGCGGCATGACGCGTATCGATGAGAGAGGTAGCAAGACACGATGGCATGACAACGTGATGATTCATATCAGTGACCCCTATTCAAACAGAGTGAACGAGAGGTATCCATTCAGTGAGTCTGTTCTCCGTGAGAAGTATGCGACTCAGTTGCTCAATCCGAGTCGAATGGACTTTGAATACACATATGGGGAGCGACTCAATGCATGGGGGGATGAAGCAATCAATCAGATTGACTATGTCGTCACGAAGCTGAAGGAGAACCCAAATTCAAGACGGGCCGTGGCAACTACTTGGGATCCAAGAAAGGACACGCACGTAGATGAAGTACCCTGTTTGAATCACTTTGTCTTCATGACGCGGGAGAACTCTGTCGATCTGTCTGTGATGATAAGGTCGAACGATATGTATGGTGCCTGGCCAGCAAATGTGTATGCACTGGGCGAACTGCTAACATACGTTTCAGAGAAGACTAATCTCGCATCAGGTACAATCACAACACTCTCAGTCAACGCGCACATCTACAAGAATGACTGGAGCAAGGCCGAGCTTGTGTAGTCGTTCTCCGTATCATTCATATAGTTCCTTAACTTATCCGGCGTTTGTTGTTTCATAAAGTAAACAGAGCCCTGGAATGGTCGGAGTGGTGCAATGATGGACGATATTGACAAGAGATTGGTGTCGATTCTCCAGAGGGATGGAAGGACAACTCTATCGGAAATAGGCAAGAAACTGGGAATGTCGCATGTTGCTGTGAGCAAACGTCTTGACAAACTACTCAAGACTGAGCAGGTGAAGTTGACGGCTGAAGTCAACTCCAAATATCTTGACACTAAGCTCTTGTTCATGGGCCTCGAGACAGAATCCTTGGAGGTCGCTGAGAGGATTCAGAAGAAGTATGAAAAATGTCCCAGACTTGTTATGTTTGCTCCAGTCACTGGGCGGTATAACGTCTTTGCTGTGATGGTTGCTGAAGACACATGGAGTCTCGAGTCCATCATTGGAACCTGCAGTATGAGAACAGAACCGGGAGTTCGAAAATCTGAGAGCTGGTTTGGCAATGCACCTCTCATGCCGGAGTATCTAAAGCTGAATCTGAGCCCTGAGTCAACTGGTGATACAGGAGCTCCGTGCACGATGGACTGCAAGAACTGTGGGAGATACATAACGGAGAAGTGCGTGGGATGCCCGTGCACAACAGCCTACAAGGGCAGTTTCTATGCAGCTCCTGCAAAACCGACCAAGAGAAAACATGCGAAGAGTAAGAGTTAACTCGGCATCAGAGCACCGGTACACGGTGAACCAAATGACCGGCGTTTTCGTGCATCCGCTAGCCGTTGTTGATGATGGAGCTGAGATTGGCGAGGGTACTCGAATCTGGCACTTTGCACACGTAAGGAGCAGTGCTAAGGTCGGGAAGGCCTGCAACATTGGCAAGGATGTCTATATTGATGCAGATGTGATCATCGGTGACAATGTGAAGATTCAGAATGGCGTCTCAGTGTATCATGGTGTTGTCATTGAAGACGATGTCTTTTGCGGGCCGCACATGACATTCACGAACGACATGTATCCTAGAGCATTTGGGGACGCGTGGCAAGTCTTCAAGACCCTTGTGAGAAAAGGGGCCTCAATTGGAGCTCATGCAACAATAGTCTGTGATGTCACTCTTGGTGAATACTGCATGGTGGGCAGCGGCGCTGTCGTGACAAAGGATGTGCCTGCTCACGGCCTTGTCGTTGGAAATCCTGCACGGCTTGTTGGCTTCGTCTGTAGATGTGGTCAACCCCTCAAGAAGGAAACATCAAGAGATAGGAATTCTATCAAGTTACAATGCTCGAAGTGCAACGAAGTGACGACTTTGCCACTCGCCGATTATAAGGCCAAGGTCAGGTAAGGCAACATTGTCCCAGCTGTACAAGAAGTTCGTCAAGGAACGCGTTGCAGCACTTGTCGCCGAAACAGAGCGCATTAGGAATGTCACTGTCATCGCTCATATTGACCATGGAAAGACCACACTGACTGACTCCCTTATTGCTGATTCTGGGCTCCTCTCCAAGGAGGTGGCAGCATCCGCTAGACTTCTTGACTATGATCAGATTGAGCAACAGAGAGGGATTACGATAAAGGCATCAGGGATCTCGCTTCTGCATACCTACAAGAAACAGGAGTATCTCATCAATCTCATTGATACTCCAGGGCATATCGACTTCTCAAGCCACGTAACGAGGGGGCTCAGGTTGACCGATGGTGCTATCATAGTAGTTGATGCCATAGAGGGAATCATGGTCCAGACTGAAACTGTGACCAGGCAGGCGATGCAAGAACTCGTGAAACCAGTCTTGTTCATCAACAAAGTAGACCGGCTCATGAGAGAAAAACAGATGAGTCCAAGGAAGACCGCCGCGGAGATTACACGTCTAGTTCGAGAATTCAATGCAATGCTGGGGAAGTATCTTGACGGTGAACTTCTCAATGAGTGGGAGGTCTCATTCACCAAGGGTTCGCTAGCAGTCGGTTCTGCGCTGGATAAATGGGGTCTGGATATTGAAACCCTAAAGGCAAGAACAGATGGCAGCGAAAAGCCATCGGACCTTGGAAAGGCCTTCATTGACATTCTTGATGAAATCGACAGCATCTACCGTGCTGAGAGACGCAAAGAGCTAATGGACTTGTTCCCTGTCGCACAGGTTGTCTTGAACTCAGCGATAAGGACTCTTCCTAGTCCCATTGCTGCACAGAAATACAGGATTCCGGTGTTCTGGAAAGGAGTTACCGAATCAGAAACTGGCAGGTCACTAATCAAGTGTAGTTCAAGTGGAGCATGTGTCTGTCTTGTGGGTGATGTACAGCCTGACATACACGCAACTTCGGTGTCAGCAGTGAGAGTCTTTTCGGGCACCCTAGAGAGAGCGAAACCACTTATCAATCTGAGAACAGGTACGCAAGCGAAGTCACTGCAGATTGGGCTCTTCATGTCCAAGACACGAGTTGATCTTCCATCTGTCCCCGCCGGAAATCTCGCCTTTATCACTGGCTTGAGGGACATAGCTGTTGGAGACACTCTGGTCAGTGAGGACGCTAAGTCCATGACTCCAATGAGCGGGCTGCAATACCAAATGGAGCCGGTCGTGACCTATGCTATTGAACCCAAGAACCTCTCTGAGTTGAGCTTCATTCAGAAGCCAATTGAAGAATATGTTAGTTCGGACCCAGCTCTGGAGTTTGAAGTCAACCCAGAAACCGGAGAGATGCTCCTCTCAGGTGCAGGAGAGCTTCATGTGGAAGTCACCGTAGAGAAGTTGGCCAGAATGGGTATCAACGTGACTCTAGGGGCTCCTATGGTAATGCTCCGTGAGCAACTCACATCGGACGGAGCAACCCAGACAGAAGGCGGAGTTGATACAAGCATATTCACAGTTAGCGCGAAGTTGTCTCCAGAGATGCCACTTCCCGAGGTGACAGGTACGATAATCGATAGGGAAGTAAGTTCCAACTGCTGGCTCCTTGATGTTTCAGGAAAGATTGATCAATATAGCGAGGAGGCCGAGTGGGTCAGGGAGGCTTTCAGGACTCTGATTCGAAATGGTCCATTGAAGGGAGAAAAGATGCGAAGACTCTGTCTCATCATTAAAAGGGCAGAAGTAAAATACACGACTCCCGAAACCTCTTGGAGAGAGATAACGCAACCGCTACTTCAAGCAGCAAGAGCCAGTGTCTTGAGTGGAAAGCCCACAGTGTTGGAGCCATGGATTAGATTGGAGATGAGTACGCCTGAGGAACATATTGGAATCCTCTCGGCCATTGTCGCGAGGAGAAAGGGGCATGTTCTGGAAATCAAATCAGAGCGCACGCTCTACAAGATTGATGCAGAGATACCTGTGAGGGAGTCATTTGGCCTGGCAAATGAAATTCGTACCTCAACATCCGGGTGGGCGACTTGGGGCGCTCGTTCTGGAGGGTTTAGGAGCCAGAGTAACCCAAGTGTCAGATATGACTGATTCTCCCTTACATACGAAGATAGAAGCGACTGTTCATCACAGCACCAATTGGCGCTAATACCCTTCTATCGACGAGAGATATGCTATCCATCATTTTCAACGCGCGATTGACATTCGAAAAGACAGCATTGAGGTATGGTTGTGCTTCGACCATCTCTGACTGCTCGACCATCTGAAGGTACGCATTTGCAATCTTGATTAGTCCCATCCAGTCGTCTGATAGAATGAAGCCGTATTGGTCTTCGTCGATTGAATGCGGAGTTCCTGAGATGATTCCTCTATCAATATACGCTGCATAGTGATTCTCGAGAGTCAAGGCAAACCTGCGTAGTACCTGTGATAGTGAAGCAGAAGTCGCTTTGATGAACTCAACAGATTCTCCAGAGTCAGTCTGGAGGTCGAGAATTTCGCCGAATGCTACGGCTGCGCGATAGAGTCCTGTCGCCAACTCGGAGTAGTCCTTGTTCGCAAAGAATGCTCTGACTGTCTGAATCAGATATGTCTGGCCCACCCAGTACTGGGCAAGAAGGGGATCTACACGTTGAACCTCATCATCAACGGGCATCTGAACTCGCCGTGCTAGATCGGTATTCAGTGATTCAAGGTTCATCTTTGTTATTGACAGAGCCGATGCCAGCTTGGCAACGTCCGCAAGATCGCTATTGGAAACTGCCATTCTCATTGAACGTTCAAGAAGGACTGCCCAGGACTGCTCAAGGTAGGGAACGACCAAGGAAACACTCTGGATAAAGACAGACTCCCGAGGTGCATCGACCAGCATCCTATCAATATCTTCAAAGAGACGACGTAGTCGCGGTGAGATACTACCGCCATGACGAGCTATGAGCCAGACAACATCGTAGGTGGCAATGGCAATCTCTTCATAGGCACGGTGGTCTGTCGGAAAGAGGGGAATATACTGAACGAGTATGTTCCGTATTGGCTCTTGGTAGTCGTCCGATTCGGAATGCTCTGAAACTCGCATGAGTGAGAGCGCCAGCCCGATTCGTGTACCTAGTAGTTCAATGTCCAAGATGCGCCCCTTTCTCCAGAGCTCATCGCGAATTCTCTCTGCTTGTCTGAAGGCTCCAATTCCAAGCTCCCAGAACTCATCGCTGTCTGTGGATAAACACAACCAGCCAATTGTGTGTTCTAGCCTAGCCTTTTCCAACTCGATATCAGGGAGTGCACCATCGATTTCTTCCAAGATGTTCTTGGCCTGCGTCAAGTACTCCATAGCCTTTCTCATGTTGTCATGATCATTGATGAGTCCATGAGCAAATCCGAGACCACAGAGTGTCTTGTAGACGTGAAATTGCTGAAGGGGGATCTTGTCACCAATACTCTCGTAGATCTTGAGCCCTATCTCGAGCCACTCAACAGCCTCAGACACACCCTCTCGCCAGCCATTCGCCAAGATGCTTGAGCCGATGACAAGATGAGCCAATCCTACTTCATCCGGACCCACCAGATTCGATTTCAATGCAATATCATAGAGCTCTGCTGCCTTGTCTCCAATCTCCCTTGCAACTTTATAGGAAATCGACTCGTCACGGGTCTCGTTGACTCCCAGTTGGAGCGTCACTTCTGCAAGCTTGAGTGTGTCATTGCTTGATCGTGCCTCCTGTTCCAAGGTGTTGAGATTACGACGAGCAGAATCATACATTCCAAGTTCGGTCAACACGCATGCATAATCGAAGGTCGCTTCAAAGTGCAACTCCTTCTGCCCTGTTTCATCAGAAATCTCGATTACCCGATTCAGGAGGAGTTCGGCACCCTCAAAGAAGCCTGCCTCAATCAGAATCCAAGCTAGGTAATGCGCTTCGCGAAGGGCAAGCATTGTTGTTTCATCGTGTCTTCGATCGTGAAGGGCGTTGATGGTCAACAGGACTTCATCAGTCAAGAAAGGTAGTACCGGGCGAAGATTGAGACGAATTGTCGTTACTATTGCCTGTAACAATTCGCCAAGGATATCCACAAGTGTTGGAAGAGCTTCAATATCAGGAAGCAGTTCGCACTCCGAGCGTCTGTCACTGTTCGTGTATCGTGTATCAAGAAGTATGAGCAACTCAGGTAGCGTGCGATTGCTATCAAAGGACAGACGAACTGCGATCTCTGTGAGTTTTGCGCTAGCTATACCTGGCCTTCGAAGAATAATCTCCTCTATCGCACGAGCAATGTCAAATAGAAGGTCAGACTCATTAGAATCTCTGGGTGAGATATTCTGGATCATCGATAGACCATCATCCAGAGAGAGGGATACACAGAGAATATCACGCAGTGCAGTCAGGAGCATCGATTCCACCGGTCTCGCCTCTCACCTACGATGCGTTTTGCTGTTCCTTTAAAGCTTTCACAGAAAACTACCGCGCTATGACAAAGTCATGCCACTCATGAGAGGTCTCGGTCCCACGCATGCGTTCCATTCTTACCTGGTGCTTCGCAACCGGTTCTGCGTCATTGATTCTGAAACGCAAGACGGCGTCAGCCAGGTAAGAGAATGTGGCATAGGTCTTTTCATCATGAACTCCATCTTCCAGGATATACATAATACTGTGCGAGCTCTGTGTCACTCTTCCACTGAGCCGCTGAACAGCTCTAGGCATTGTAGCCGGGTTTGAATGGAGAATCAACGTGGAGAGACTATCAATAACTATGCGAGCAACAACCACGTCTTCAAGGACCTCAGACAGGACAATACCTAACTCACTGATGTCATCAACCTTCGCAAGCGACCTCGCAGAGCCACTCTTTGGAGCGCCCATCCTTTCAGAGTACCCATCGATGAACACGAACTGCTCGGCTGCTTCCTGTGCCTCAATGGCCCAGCCATGACGGCTCATATCGTTACGAATCACTCGAGGAGACACATCTGTCGTGACGAAAATCGCAGGAAATCCCTGCTCAATGCCCTCAGCAAGAAAAGCCTCTGCATAGGTGGTCTTTCCAGTTCCCAGAGGGCCGACAAGCATGTATGAGATCTGGGTTAGCTGACCGAACTTCACAAGATCACTAATCATCGGATGTGCACGTGCGGGTCGCGATCCAGTACTCTCCGAGCTGTTCGTTATATTCACATCCCAGTCTTCTAGCTTCCAGGACTGATTTCGCCAGGCCAGACTCTTATACCTTCGTCTGTGATTCGCATGGAGTGTATCCTTGAACTGTGTTTGGACCCTCTGAGCTTGAGGACCTCA
>PRDH01000053.1 GCA_003345545.1 Candidatus Thorarchaeota archaeon | reverse complement strand
CGCGGATCCGTCCACGGCCACAAGGATGCTCTTTATTGTGATGGGTTCGTTGCTCTCGCTCATCTAACACCCTCTTTTGCTGCTCTGATAGACCTTCAGCCTTATCTCTCTTTCTCAAGAATCGCAGTTTTTCCAACAACTGGCTTACTCGGTTGCGCTGAGTGAAACAGCCATATTCATCATGCTCGAGGGGTTTCCAATCAACTACTTGGAGAGCAGAAGGATGGACCTCAGTAAGATTAGAACAGAAGATGACGTAAAAAGAGCAACACTCGAGATACCAGGCTATACTGTGTTCGACAGTATGGTGTATGCGGCGACATTCAGGATCCCGAGAGGAAGGGTCAGTACCTATGGTAGAGTCGCCAGGATGATTGGAAAACCCAAGGCATATCGTGCTGTGGCTCACTCACTGCACAGGAATCCGCTCTTTCCTGTCGTTGCCTGTCACCGTGTTGTGAAAGAAGATGGCAGTTTTGGTGGAGATGCCGCTGCAGCTGCTGGAAGACGTAGGAATTGCGAGGAAGAAGGAGTACCTACCGCAAAGGGAAAAGTCATGATGAAGAAGGAACTCATCTTCTGAGCGGTAAATGATTGCAGCTCTACCTCACCATTTTGATATTGAGATGAATAGGCGAATACTTTTCAAAATACTCCACTTATGTTCAGATTGTTCGTTTCTAGAATCATCCAGAACAAACGGGTTTTCATTCGTGCTAGGTCTCATTGTAGCATAGGCTAGTCTTCCACCGCAGTAGGACGCCGAGAGAATGGCCGCAACTAGCAGTAGAGGAAAAAGAGAGTTGCTTTCGAGAATCAGAATGAATGATTCAGGGAAGGAGAACATCAATAGTCCAAGGACACACACAGCAATGAGCACCCCGAATGCCGACAGGCCAGCTGGAGCTAGATCCATCTCTCTTTTCGCATCAGCAGCAGGAGTCACTTCCCTCTTGATAAGCCATCGTGAGAAGAGGAAATCGCTAAGAAATGCACTAGCAAGGATGGCATTCATCGACAAATAGAAGATGACCAAATCATCAGTTAGATACTGCATTTTGATGGCTTCCTCAATCCTCTAGAGCAACAGACAGCTACGGAGCATTTCGAAGACAAGTTGTCTTGTAGACTTATAGTATTTCATATCATCGAGTCTACTTCAATGAACTGAAGAGCATCAGTCCACGAACGAGTTTTCTTAGCACTTGTGGGAGCTCGTCCTTGTGCACTCTGACCTGCTCCATTGAGTCACGTTCTCTAATGGTGACCGTGCCATCCTCGATTGTTGTATAATCAATAGTGACACAGAAGGGAGTACCTACCTCATCCTGACGTCTGTACCTCTTACCTATCGAACCGCCAACGTCGAACTGCACAATTAATCCCAAGTCCATCAGTGCATCATAGATCTCGCTAGCTGGTCCAACAAGTTCATCCTTGCCCATCAGAGGAAACACAGCAACCTGAATGGGAGCCACTTCTGGAGGAAATCTCAGCCAATCCGTGTCGCGAGCCTCACTCTCAGGTTGGAATGAATTGTCAATTAGGCAGAAGAGGGGCCTCTCGATACCGAAGGCAATCTCAAGCACATTAGGGACAACAAGCTGCTTGTCAACTGTGACACTCAGCTTCTCCTTGGAGAACTCCTGATGTCTGGTGAGATCGTAATTGCCTCGGTCGTGGATACCGCAACACTCCACCCAGCCAAAGCTCTTTGTGAGTACCTCTACGTCCCACGCATCCTTCGCATAGTGAGCACGCTCGGCAGGAGAGTGCTGTCTGAGACGCATCTTTTCCTCTGCAAAGCCCATGCTTCGAAAGATGGTGTAGGCAAGATTGACACACCATGCATATCCGGCATTTCGGAAATGATTCTTCTTGATTGCCTCGGACAACTTCATCTTGAGGGGTGCACTATCGCCCTTCTGCTGAGTGGCGTAAGGGAGGAGCGGAAGCACGTTGTCCTTTATCTCGTCAAACTGCGGCCAAGATTTCTCATCCTCTTCGAGTATGAAGATCTGACCCTCCGTTTGGGTAAACTCACGCAGGCGTAGCATGCCCTGCCGGGGAGAGATCTCATTCCGGTACGCCTTACCGATTTGAAAGACTGACATTGGAAGTTTGTCCCGGAAGAAGGTCAAGAAGCGTCGGAAAAGCAAGTAGGTCGTTGTGGCGGTCTCTGGTCTCAAGTACGCATCTTGGTCGAGGCCCAGTCTTGTCTTCATCATGAGATTGAACGGTTCCACTTTACCTAAAGGACTCCGGCATGATGGGCAGACTACGCCAAGTTTCTTGATGCTCTCAGTGAGCTCATCCAGTGACTGCCCTGCAATCCTTGCACCAGGAGATTGTTCCTCAATTAGGTTGTCAGCACGATAGATCTGTCCACACTTTATGCATTGGGTGACGGGATCGACGAATCCATCTAGATGTCCAGAAGCTTTCCACACCGCAGCCTGAGAAACTGTAGGACATTCGACCTCCCAGAAATTCGCCCTTACGAATGACGAGCGAATAATGCTCTCAAGACGGTTCTTCAATAGTTTGCCAAGAGGACCCAAGTCATAGAATCCAGAGCTGCCTCCGTAGATCTCTGGAGAGGGGCCCCAGAAGAATCCCCGTTTCTTGGCTAAGCCAGTGATAGTTTCACCGAAATCACGCTCTGAACTCATGCTATTCATCCAAGTAGCAACGTTCAATGGTTGTGAAATAAACCCTATGGTTGATTACTCTGGCTTACTGCTTTTTATCATAATAGGAACAGTCTTTTATGGAAAAGTCGATGATGGGTGTCAAAGCTGCCGAGGTCTTATAATGGTCGAAGATTCGAAGATGTCAGGATTCTATAAACTGTCACGTAAGGAACGCGTGAAGATGCTCATGAAGGTCACCGGGCTTGGCGAAGATGATCTTGGACCGCTGATTGATCCTGGGAAAGTAGACCTAGAGATTCTTGACCACATGATTGAGAATGTGGTGGGAGCCATGACCCTACCTCTCGGAATAGCGACTAACTTCAAGATCGACGGAAAAGACTACGTGATACCCATGGCTCTCGAAGAACCATCTGTTGTAGCAGCCGCGAGCAATGCGGCAAGAATGGCAAGAAACCTCGGGGGATTCACAGCAACAGATACAGGGCCACTGATGATTGCCCAGATTCAGGTTGTCGAAGTACCCACGCCCTATGCTGCGAAGAACAGAGTCATTGAAGCGAAAGATGAGTTGCTGCGACTGGCGAATGAGCAGGATCCCATATTAGTGCGCTTTGGAGGAGGAGCAAGAGATCTTAGAGTCCGCATCATTGACACGTCCGCGGGTGTGATGCTCATCACAGAGCTGATCATCGACACGCGAGACGCGATGGGCGCGAATGCAGTCAATACAATGGCCGAGGCACTGGCTCCACGAATAGAGAAGTTGACAGATGGGAGAGTGATCCTCAGGATACTCTCGAATTTAGCTGAGTATAGGCTTGTCCGCGCCAGGGCAACCTTCGATAAGGAAATGCTTGGCGGAGATGATGTCGTCAACGATATCATTGCTGCGTGGGCTTTTGCGGAGGCAGATCCCTACAGATGTGCGACACACAACAAGGGCATCATGAACGGAATTGATGCAGTGGTGATTGCCACAGGCAACGACTTCCGCGCGATTGAAGCAGGAGCCCACAGCTACGCAGCAGTCGATGGATACAAGTCCCTCACAAAATATGAGAAGGACATAGATGGAAACCTAGTGGGCTCGATTGAGATCCCTATGGCAGTGGGTCTTGTCGGTGGTGCGACAAAGGTTCATCCTGTTGCACGGGCATGCGTGAAAATACTAGGTGTGAAGACAGCACTCGAGTTGGGACATGTCATTGCTAGTGTCGGACTCGCACAGAACCTGGCTGCACTCCGTGCATTGGCTTCTGAGGGCATTCAGAAGGGACATATGGCGCTTCACGCACGCAATGTGGCGGCGACGGCAGGAGCCCGTGGAGAGCAGGTTGACATCATTGCCAAGAGGCTCGTCGAAGAAAGGAATGTGAAAGTTGAGAGAGCAAAAGAGATACTTGATGAGGTAAGTAAGTAGAGAATGCTGGCTTCGGAGATGGATTCCACGGATTCTCTTTCTCTTCTTCTTTGAATTCAATGTGTATCGGCGTCTAGAAGTAGATTAATGTAAGAGTGCTGCATCTGTATGAGCCATTGGAGAAGGTGGTTAATCATGGCCAGTGCACCGGGGGGTACAAACAAGATGGTAGGGCTTATTCTTGTAGTCGTGCTGGCATCTGCTGCTGGCTTTTCCTATGTCTTAATGACAAACACTGAGAATCCCATTGATTCAGGTGATGGCCCTACATCTCCAATTCTCGATATCGATGATGCGATACGTATTGATGGTGACGGTGAGTTCCAGAACTATACTGTGGAGTATTCAGTGCCAGGTAATGGGACTATAGACAATCCATATGTCATTCAGAATCTGAGCATTGTAGAAGAAGGCATTTGCATTGATATCAGAAATGTTGAAGCGCCATTCATTATTCGAGATTGCGAACTCAAGGCAACTGCATATTACTGGGGGATGGCAATCTATCTGAGGAATTGCCATAGTGCGACCATAGAAAGATGCAGGACTGAAGGAGGAATTTCAGGAATCGAGTTCCTTGGTTGCAGTGAAGTAGTAGTACAGGATTGTTTTGTGAGCACTACTTGCGCGGGGATTAACTCAAGCATTTCTCAACGCACCACCATAAGAGGAAATACAGTCTTTAACACCACTTACGGCATTAGTGTCGTATGCTCCAATAGAACGACCATTGAGAGCAACAGGATGTTCTACAATGAACTAGGACTCTGGTCCCAATTCTCCTATAACTGCACTCTCACACGCTGCAATGTGACCGATAACAAACTTGGAGTACACATTGATGTTGGTTGCCAGAGCTGGGTAATCCACTCGAGTGGATTCGCGCGCAACATGGATGGCAATGCCAAGGATGATGGAAGTATGAATCAGTGGGACGACGGAGTCAGTATCGGAAATATCTGGGATGACTACTCTGGCATTGGCTGGTACTCGATACCGGGAACCGCGGCCAGCTCCGATCGTTTTCCCAGAGGCTCCTAAGTAGAATAATGTAGTATCTACTCTAGTCATGGAGTCTTTCAGTTTGCTTCTTCTCCTGAAGCGGTCAGAAACAGATTCAATTCCAGAGTCAGCCTGTTGCACTGAATTTCGATCTGTATTCAGCCATTGACAGCAGCTCCGTCATTCTTCTTTCTGGGCCCTTGCCGGGAAATACGGTCCCCATCTAGACTGCCGTTCGCCCTAGAAACATATTTGTGCAGCACAATTACCTATTTACGACCAGTCCAGCATGGTCTATATGAGATTCTAGTGTTTCGAGGTCGAGATATATGGAAGACGATTGCACACAATGGGAACGCCTCGCCAATGAATTCTTGGAGAACAACAACTACTACCAGGCAGCAAACCAGTTCAAACAGGCTGCAGGTTGTTATCTCGATCGTGCACTTGAGATGACCAAGAAGGCTGCAGAGTATTACCATATGTATGCTGAAGACCGTGTTGAGAACGATGATCACAAGGCTGCCGCGACGGCCTACCTTGAGGCAGCCACTCAGTATAGGCAAGCGAGTGACTTTGCCACTGCTCTGACATTGTATGAGAATGCCGCAAAAGAAGCGCTACTTGAAAGGATGACAGAGACAGCCGCACAGGCCTATCTCTGGGCAGCCTTTTCGTGTCACAGGATAGGAAACCGCGAGTACTTCTTAACATGCGCCCAGAATATGGGCAATCTCTATGACAAGGCGGCTGAGAAAGCCATCGACAATGGAAATGCAGAACGTGCTGTAATAGATCTCTCACTTGCTGCCATGGGCTTTGCCACCATCGAGAGGATGGACAAGGCCAAAGAGAGAATCGAGAAGGCAAAGAAAATCATTGGAAGAACAACTTGGGACTGGCTAGAAACGCTCCTGGACTTCAGTGAGAATCTTGCCCAGAATAGGCTAGAGGAAGCAGGCGATCTTCTTAAGATCTTCAAGGAGGAAGAGGCCATCCAAGAGGTTATGGGCGCCTGTCTCAGTATCAGGGAAGAAATACAGAGAAAGCGTCGTCAACCGTAGCGTCCTACCCGACTCGTACAAGAGCCGTTTTTGCAACTTCTTGGCCAATTCTGCCATCCACTGCTTGGACAGTAACTAGCTCCTCACCTTGCTTGATGGCTCTCACGAAGATTTGAAAGTGCATGGTCTCTCCACTACCAAGAAAGTGGATTGCCTTCTCTTTGTTACCTAAGGAGATCTCAAGGCCCTCTGACAAATTCGTAGTGATTACGATGCTATCCGCTGGGCCGTCACCCACATTCTTCAGATTCACTTCAATGATGGCCTCGTCTCCGAGAGAGCAGGATACTCTCTCTGGTGATACTTTCAAGTCCAAGTCGGATGGTGCTCGTGCAATCATGAACTCGACCTTATTGCTGTGCTTGTGGAGAAGGACCTTATCACCCTCCAAAGTGACTGTATAGGGACCGATAGTTCCCGAGCCGCTCAGAACTGGAATGAACTCAATCAGCCAAGACTCGTTCTTTGAAGGGCTTGATGAAAACTCTGGTTCTCTCTTTATGATGACACTATTAGAGAGAGATACTCGATGATCAATGATTCTTACTTGAGTGGGGCATTTGAACTGCAATTCCAATTCGATTGGAGTCTTCACGGGGACCTCATTCATTTCCTGACCTGCCCAGCTGAGAGTCACTTCTGTATCAAGTGCAAGCCTAACTGAACCAACGACGAACTCCACGAGTGAGTGTTCAGGTGCCGTTGTTTTTGCGGTTCGTGCGACTTTCTCGAAACTCTCCTTGGAAACATCAGCTCCCTCGCAGAGGATTTCCACGCACAACTCTGCTAGGTCATATATGGGATCAGTCTTCCCCGACAATTCACCAACTCTCTTCTCGGCCTTCTTCAACAGGTTTGTTGCAGTATCGTAATTTCTAGCACCAAGATAGCCTATGACAGCCATGCCAATCGATCGGTTGGATGCACGCAGTTTCTTTTCACGGTATAGATGGTCAGAGGACTCAGAATATAGTCCGCCGCCTTCATCGTATCGACCTTCCATGATGAGGCATTCGGCTGCGAGCGCTTTCATCTCAGCACATCTAGTGTGGTCGTTAGACTCAAGGGCAGTATACGACGCTTCGCGGAAGTACTTCACGGCAAAATCAATCTCGTCTTTTTCGAGAAACAGTCTTGCTGCCTTCTCGAACTCCACACTGGCATACTGGGGGAAACCCTCCTCTATCTCAAACAGAGCCTTCTCGACGTATTTCTTGGCTTTCTTTGTAGGGTCAGACTTCAGGAACTTGAACATCTATCCAAGCCTCACTTTCTCTAAGCACCGAAACGAGGGAGAACTTCCGCTATATCGCTTTCGGCTCAAGGACTAATCCTTTTCAGGTGTGACCAAATTCAAAAGAGTATCTCGTTATAGTGCAACTCTGGTGACGGAGAATATGAGAGAACATCCGTACTACTGGGATGACCCGCTCAAAGAACGCTTTGATATCACAATTGATTCAATCATCGAGGCAAACGGCTACACCTACGTCAAGATACTTGAGAATGTAGTTAAGCCCTCTGGCGGAGGGCAAGCTGGCGATAGAGGCCGTATTGAGATTGACGGAACAGCTTACGAGTTCATGGATACGGTGCTACTGGATAACGTCCCCATGCTTCAGATGAAAGACACTCCTCCAATCAGGGGGAATGCAGTCCTTGCAATAGACATGGTGTGGCGAGGAGCCATGATGAGCAACCACACTTCAGAACACCTGTTTGTTGGGACTGTGAAGAAGAAACATCCAGACATCGAGCTTGGTAGAATCTGGATTGATGGAAACCGTGGTGCTGTAGAGCTTGAAGGACGTTCGCTGACCATTGAGGAAGTTCTCGAGGCCGAATCGCAGGTACAGAAGCACATTGAACAGGCGATTCCAGTGAAAACAGAAGTCACTTCTGCACGCGATATCGATGAATCCGTGAGAACCAGAGAGGGAGTCACCTCCAAACATGATATAATCCGAATCGTCAGGGTTGGAGATCTTGATAGCTCGGCATGTGCTGGTATACATGTCACTAATACCCGCGAGATTTGTGTCTTCAAGGTGGTCGATTTCAAGAGCAGAGACAAGGACACACACATAGAGTTCCTATCAGGTTCAAGAGCTGTCGAATCTTTATGCTGTGTGTATAATGCAGCACTGCTCAGGAAGTACTCTTACCCATTCGAATTGGAACAACTTGGAGCAGTCTTGGACAAAGCGAAAAGCCTACAGACGGCACATGAGGAGTCGCTGCAAAAGATCATCCAGCTGATGACTGACGGTCCTCATAAGGAGCAGATGGGGTCAATTCGATTCTGGTATGAGTATCTGCCGGGGATGGATGCCGGCAGTATGCGGAGTGTTATGAAACAGCTACCCGAGATTGAACGCTCTACGACTCTCCTATTTGCTCCGGGTCCCAAATCCAGTTTCATCCTATGGACCAAGAGCATGCCCAAGGATGCGTCCTACTACATTCAGGAGCCAGTCCTAGAACTAGGAGGTCATGGCGGAGGAAGCAAAGAATCTTTCACGGGTGGATTCGCTGACGTCAAGAATGCTCTAGACCTATATCAACAACTGGTCGAGAAAGTCAGAAAGAGAATTAGCGGCATATGAAATCGACTCAATTTGAGTTCCCGAAAACGGTCCGCGACAGACTTGCGCCAATGATTCTAGTCGAAGATGGTGCCTTCCCAGTATATCCGATAGACCAACATTGTGTCGCGACCGCATATGACATTCTCTTCCAGATGGACAGTGAATTCAATCTCGTATGAGCCGTCCGGCAAATACCGGAAGTAATACCAAAACAAGTCAGGAAAGAAGACAACGTAGTTGCATCCCTGGTCATGTAGGTACTGAATTTTCTCGAAATCAGTCATGTTACCGTGTACGATGTCCGGACTCACCAATCCCGCGTGGTCAATCATGGTTCTGTTGGAGAAGTACCGCAAGGCACCAGCGTCATGTGTCGCGAACACGGCATCAGGCGGAGTGTTCTCGTCAAGCCATAGACCGATCGCGACCTGCATGTCATTGATGTTACCTGCAGCCTTGCCATAGAATGTGGCTTGGAAAGAATAGCTGGGAATCATTGGCACTATGATCAGCACAGCAACAACGAAGACGCAGAGATGGTTGAGTGATACTGTATCGCGAATCTCCAGGATAGCGACAAAGACTATTTTGAGGAGTATGGCCACGGCAGCAACCGCTGCAATGAGGAAAAGGTCAAACACTGGCAATAGGTAGCGATTATTGTTGATGAGTGCTGCATAGGGTGTTGAAAGCCTGTAGATTACAGTCAATGAAACGGGCAGTAGCCAAGCGAATGGTCGACCCTTTGGAATCAGGATGATTCCAAGAAAAGCGGCGACCGGCAGAAAAGGCAACTCCTGCACAAAGAACGTCCAGAAGATGTCCCAAGCTTCGATCTCGGAGGCAGTAGGAGCATGAACTTTGGCGTAGAATGTATCGGGCAATGGATAACCAGTCACACTTAGACAATGAAGTATCCACGGTGATGCTACTGCCAAGGCAATGACACCCGAGAGAAGGAATAGCCCAAGCCGAATTCGGGTGACTTTGCCCTTTAACGACAGGATCAATAGTCGAAGAGGAATGCAGAAGACTATGATGACTCCTTCTGGTCTTGAAAGAAATGCAAGCCCTGCAAGAATGCCAAGGGCAAGATCATATTTCATGTCCTCTTTATCAAGTATCACGATTGAGAGAAGCAAGACAAAGACAAAGAGAGGGGTTTCCATGCCTGAGAGCATGAGCCAGGTGTTTCTGGGCACGAATACAAACGCGATAGAGGTCACTATGCCCCAACTGACGCTTTCCAGATATGTTGCCACAATACGTCCAGCAAGGTACGTGGAGCCTACATAGAAAACAATCGAAATCAGATATACTCCCCAAACAACTCCAGATGGTTCTGTAGTGAACCAGAAGATGGATGATAGAATAAGCGACCAAAGTGGGCTAGTGGAGCCAGTCGACGGATACCCAGGAGAGTATTCCCACGGTGTACCTTCATAAATCGTCCTGGCGAATTGAACATGAATCCAAGAATCATCAAGTGTGAGGCCAGGAGATGCAATAGACAACATTGTCGCCAAATAATGAATACATGAGAGGACTGTAGAAACAAGAGCGACAACTCCTAGGATAATTGCATCCCGATGTCGATTCATGAACCTGAGAAGGAGATTGGCCTTGGCCACAACCACTGACTGGTCTGAATCAGTCTGGCTAATTGTATCCACCAACCTCACATGTTCCGGATACCTGACAGCTATATGTGTTTTCTCAGATAGGCATACTTTCGGGTACCTCTCTCAGGGCCATTCAAGTCCGTTGAAATGCAATGCAGCCTGAGAGAAGCGACTTAGCCTGAGAACTCCTCTGTTCAACAGGTCCACCTTCACCCAGGGGTATAGGCAACATGACAATCGGCCAGGCGCAGATGGCTCAAATGCAACTAGGACAGACAGTGTCAGACAGGCATATCACCGCATTCACGCCGCCAGGTCTGAATGTTGAAGCTGCAAAATACCCGATCCTACTGGCAAGTGTGCTTGCCGCCACAGAACCTTTAGAGTTTCTCTCAATCTATGACTATCCGGAGGCTTGGCGCGGCCTGGATAGGGATGCCATTCTTTCAATGAGAAAACGACTGTTTCGATTCACTATGCCTATTGATGCCAGGACAATGGAACCTAAAGGTTCTGTAGATACTCTGCAGACAATAGCTCTCTCAGTCAGTCCTGTTGCAGTCGACACTAAGGCGACAGTTCTACCCCCCAAAGGCCTACAGCCACTCGGAGGCCAACTCCCTGCAGGCTCTGCAGTATTCGTGAAATCGCTTGAGATCATATCTGAGCCAGAGGTCAGTAGAGTAGCCAAGAGAGTAACAGAACAGGACACTCCGGCATCAGAGGCAGCATGGAAGCTATTTGACTACGAGTACTCACTCGATCAGGTGGCACGCCTCATGTCAGTTGGACTACTTGGAAGGTTGGATAGTAGAAGACTCGTTCCCACACGCTGGGCGTACAAGGCAGTCATAGACGCATTTGTCAGTAGATGTCTTACTGAACTGGCAGAGAAGCCGGGCGTTTCATCCTATAGGCTTAGTTCTTCAGAACTGTTCAATGAGAACTTCACCATTCTTGAACAGCCCGGAGAACCTCAGGTTGACTATTTGAGAATTGAGCGAGCTCAGGACAGATTCGAGCGGGGTGCGAGTCTTGAAGGCGTGAAGAATCTCACAGTGGACTCCAAGACCGCGGTGTTTGCAGACCACGCAAGATTCTCAGCCTATCAGAGCTTGGTCAAAAGAGAGGAAAAGGCACATCTGACCATATTCCATTTTGCCCGAAATAGCAGTAATGGCATTCTTGGTCCATGGCCCGTACGAGAAGGCGTTAAGGTTGCCCTTGAATCAAGTCAGGTCGAACTCGATTCAAGAGAGAATGCGCTCATCGTCCTCAAGTCGCTGTTGGCTCCGGACTTCTCAGTGTGGGCTAGCGAGAATTCGCTGATTGATAGCCTTGGAGGAGCATTCAAGATAGTGGAGAATAGCTCCCCACGTAATAGATATGAAAAATAAAAAAGGAGGGAAGGTGTAGGAGAAGCCTACACACTCTCTTTTGCCTGTTTTCTGGAGGCTCCCTTGTACATCAACACAAGGCCGATGACCGCCAACATCCCGCCGGATACTAGACCGCCGCCTTGAAGTTGCGGTTCGAATCCAAGCAACTGCTCAAGCAAATCTAATAACACTTGGAGCTGACCCAATGCAACCGCAATGAGTCCCGCACCTATTATGAGCATAAGCAGACCGACTCCGATGCCGCCTGCCCTGTAACTCATCGACCGTGGATATTGACTTTCAATCACATACCCTGTGGCGGCAGACACTGAGGCTTTGTATTTCTTGTTGCCATACCTGTAGGCCAATTCCCAAACAGGAACATGGATCAAGAAGGTCTCGCCAACATTAATATCATCCTTCCTAGACTCGATCTTGCTTACTTCTTGTAGAACCAACCTCGTCTGACGGTCCATTGCTTCCTGACGTGCTGCGGCCTTTGCATCGTCTTCAGTCATATTACTGTGAAGAACTTTACCAGCGTATTCCTCCGCGTGAGCATGGCTGAAGTACTCCTTTGCTCGAGTCGGAATCGGATGGCCACGAACATCAGGATCGATGTCTTTCACTCCAGCAATATTGATCTCATGCCTTCGAGTGAACTGACCGGACTCTGGCTTCCAGAAGAAGTTGATCCGTTTATAGGCACCTGGTCGCTGCATCCATTCATCGTGAAATGTTGCATCACGGCCCATACCTTGATAGTCCGTGCGAGCATCTACTCTGCTTATCCAGAAAGGATACCACACCTGCTGGTTGTCTACGAACTTCGCGGTTGTGGGCAGATCGGCTGGAGCACCGAGCTGCTTTGAAACCCAATCCAAGAGGGTTGTTTGAGCATCGTTCTGGTTGAAATGGACTCGTATCATATAGTGGTCTTTGAACTTGGTTCCCTCGGTTGTCTGCGCTGTTCCGCAAAACGGGCACACGAGGAGCACATCGCCAGGACCAGTTTCAAAACTTGCATCGCAAAAAGCACACTTCGCCATTTTGATCACCCCTTCTTCGTGCGTTGGGTCATAATCAACACCCTGAACCCAAGCGCAGTCATTACTATGCCGAGGATTGCCAGCACAGCTCCGATAGCAGTCCACATATCCATGACAGGCTCAGCAGGAACAACGATGTTTTGATACAGGAGCTGCGATCCTATACCTGCAAAGATGATTCCAATCAGACCAAGAACTGTCCACATGGCCCGTTGACCTCGTGCAATTGGTATTTCTCCCATAAGCACCCTGCCGGAATTGCCATCGATAGCAGCTTTGTAGAGATCGCCCTGGAACTTGTAGCGAACCATGGTGAACGGAGCTTGCAGGTATGTAGTTCCTCTTACACTAGTGGTAGTGCGACAATCAAACAGCTCTGCCAGGCCACTTCCTGCCTGAGAACGATGATTATCAGCGACCCGACCATGAATCGCCTTCTCGAATTCTTCCTGACCTATCTCTGCATTGAGAATCGTGGGATCTAGATCCTTGATTTTCTCAAAGTTATAGGGAACTGTATTCTCAATCTTAATGGTTCCCAAGAACTCCTCGAGCCCGTAGAAACGAGCGCCTTTTCTTGCAAGCATTGGCTCATTAGTATCTGTGTGAAGTTCAGACTGAACAGGTACGTAACCTGTTTCGTAGTCAGTATAAGTCTCAGTTCTAGTATGGCCGTTAGAATCTCTAACAGTCCTAGTCTTCTGAACGGGAACTTGAACGGTCTTGTAACCCTTGTAGTAGGAGTCAGCTTTGACCTTCGCAGTCCATACAGGTACATAGATCAATCGGTTCTCGACGACTTGTACGTTCTTGACCAAGGACTTGTTCATGCCCTTATTCTTGTCAAGAAAGCCTTGGAAGCCCTGTATTCGCTCATCAGCGCCTTTGGCAGGCTCCATCAAGTGGTCGCCAATAGCCTTTCCCTCTATTGTGCTCGTATTTCCACAATAGGTACAAGTAATAACAACATCATCAGGTCCCGTTTTTACGTTGCCGTTACAGACAGGACACTTGAACATGTCCGCTGTTTGTGCTTCAGAACCCATAATCAAACTCTCCGAGTCTGTGTATGGAAGAGCAATGGAGGTGAATTCTATTTAGCATTATGGTGGTTAACCCTCGAGACTGATTTGCTGTGTTCTGACAGTTCACAAGCATTCAGGGTAGGGGTATCAACAACTCTCCTGCCCATCCAGCAGATTCTATCTACGAATCTCATCACGAAGTCTAGCAGCTGAGAACTCATCTACTCTGTCTTTGACCTCTTCTCGTGCAGCTTGATGCTTCTCAAGAAAGTCTACCATCAACGGAGCCAGAAACTGCTTGCATGGACCACAGAGCAATTCACCAGATTTGCAGGTGCGTTCGATTTCTGCAAGCTTCGCGTCGTCAGGTACGAAGATGAACTTGTACCACTTGAATACGCTGCAGATATCAGGATTAGCTCCGAGTCTGCGCTGTTCTTCGACCGTTGCACGCCCACCTGTGAAGGCAGCCATCACCTTCCTCTTTGCCATTTTTGGCGTGTCAGTCGTGTAGATAACGGACATCTCGTCGGAGGCAGACATCTTGCCTCCCTCTTTGAGACCTGGAACGAACATGCATTGGATGGTCGCGGGCTTGTAGTATCCGAGCTTCTCGGCGATATCTCTAGTCACTCTCCAAAATGGATCTTGGTCAATCGCACACGGAATGAGGCAGGGCGTGTTCTTGCCATAGATCCATGAGTGCAGGAAGGCCGGAACAGCCTGTATCGCAGGATGCCAGAGGGATCCGATGTTCGTGCTATTATCAAAACCGAAGGTCGCCTTAACAGTCGAGAAGGTCACTTTTCGAGCGACCTCAATAGCAATCTCATACAACATGTCAATGTGTTCGATGTCCTGAATGATATACGTGTTCTCAGGTTGGAATCCGAGCGCCAAGAGATCGAGAGTGTTCTCGTGTGTGTACCGTTTAACATCATCAAGGCTAAGATTACTGTTGAAGAAGTACTTCTCGTCGTTTGTCATCTGAAAGTAGAGTCGTGTCTTCACTCTGTCCTGCAGCCATTTGGTGAATATCCAAGGAACAAGATGACCGATATGAGTATCGCCACTGGGCCCTCTTCCAGTGTAGATTGTGAAGGGATTCCCTTTGACATGTTCTTCCAGAATCCAGTCTAGGTCCCTATGTGAGAAGAATAAGTCGCGCTCAAGCATAAAGTGCCGTTCGCCAGCTACCTTGAAGAGCTTCTCTTTCAGTTTCTTGTCTATACGCTGGGTACCGAACATTTGAATGAGGCGGTCGTAGTCGAGCTTTCCGCGGACTTCATAGGGAGTGACTACCATTTCGTCGTTCTCATCACTCAATGTGACAGTCTCCTTGGATGTACTGCTAACACAGAGCCAGGTGTGTCGAACAATCTCTCGTCGTAATTAAGCGTGGTGGTGGCATTCTCGGGCAGCTACTTTCATAGCAGAACCTGAATTCCACTTGCTGTAAGAAACATTGAGTGCAGACACTTCTCGCCGCGGCATACTAGAGCACTAATGGTCTCAGAGTTCGGCTTTCTTGTAGGCATCCGGCAATCTGATTCCAGTCTTCCCCATGAAGACATCCCGCAATAACTCAACGTGCTCATCGAGATCTTTGAGGAGCTTGTCACGAGCACTGGGTTCGATATTCGGCTCTACAAGCCAGATTGTGAGATAGTTGCTCACTATGCCGATGTCGATAGCACCTTCCTCGAAGTCTCTGAAGATGGTCAATTTAACAAGAAACTCTTGCTCGTACATGTTGAGGATATCCCGAATACTGATCATTATGAGATCGAGGAATCCAACAAGGTCATCAAGTTCAGGTGAGTCCTCAATGTCGCCGCGCATTGACTCCGTGAGTGTCTGAATCGTAGATGAGGAGTGCCTCAAGTTCTCAAACATGTGCATGAGTTTAGTGAACTCTCTTATCGAGGTCTCAAAAGAGGGGACCAGATTATCATATAGAGTTACCAGCAGAATTCCTTTGCAGTTCTCTCTAAGGTTTTGGAAGCCCTCAAGCTTGCCCAGCGGTCCATCCAAGTGCTCAATCTGCATGATTGTGTTCGTGACCGCCTGAATCGCCTTCACAGATTTCCTCTGAATGTTTGACCATTTCTCGATGAATGTATCAAGTCCATCACGGAGGTCATCAAGTGAGTCCAGGTAATTCGGCACTTAGCTATCTACTCCGAGTGAATTTTCACTCTATCGCATATAAGATATTCTGCGGGGGCACAAATGATGAGAGGATACTCGCAAACTTTTCAACGCCTTGACTAGGGCCTATGTGTGAGCTTAAGAAGGTCAGAACGAGTGATGATGCCGCGGATACGTCCCTGATTATGAATCAATATTGCTTGATAGGTCTGAAAGAGCGGGGTGATAACGTCCACAGGGGTACTTTCGTCAATAATCGGTACGCTCTCTGGACTCATTACTGCCTGAACTGAGAGTTCGTTCATGTTGTGCTGAAGATTCCGTATGATGTCACGTTCGGTCACAAGTCCCACAAGCTGAGTGCCTCTGAGAACTGGCACCTGCGAGAAGTTGTATTCTTGCATAAGACCCACTGCCAGAGATGCTTGGTCTCGTGCATCAACTGTTTTGGGGTCGGGCGTCATGATATCTGCACAGGTCTTGCTTTGGCGGCTGACAAGTACATCAACAATCCTGCTGACGATAGATAGTTTTGGATCGAGTGAACCGCGTTCAAGACGAGCGATATATGATTGCGATACTCCTACTTCTTCTGCAAGATCCGCTTGTGTCATTCCCAATTCACGTCTCATCTTCGAGAGCTCGCCGGCAGTTGGTATCATCCTTCATATTCCTGTCAGTAATTGACATTACATCCAGTATTACCTATGAGAATTACGAATGAAAATTTTTATATGCTTTTCGTTCTGCGGCACACGGAACAGTGAGTTGATTATCATGCGCAATTTGAGAGTCACAGCAGGATACGGACCTAGTGTTGACAAGCTCCCGGTCGAGATTGTAGAACGTAAGGGAAAAGGACACCCTGACACACTCTGCGACAAAGCCGCCGAAGAGCTTTCAGTACGCCTCAGTGAGTACTACATGGAAACATTTGGTCAGGTACAGCATCACAACGTGGACAAGGTTCTACTCGTCGGAGGGCAATCTATCACCAAGTTCGGAGGAGGAGACGTTATTGAGCCAATATACATCTTGTTAAGCGGGCGAGCTGTTGATGTCGTGGGCAAAGACTACACACGACAGGTGCCCGTAGGGAAATTCGCTGTAGAGCACACCAGAGAGTGGCTGAGCAAAGACCTTCCGCACCTGGACGTGAACTCGGATGTCATCATTGACTACAAGATACGTGCTGGCTCTACAGACCTGGTCGGCAACTTCGATCTCGAAACTGGAGTGCCGCGAGCAAACGACACAAGCTTTGGTGTTGGCTTTGCTCCATTCTCACCAACCGAGTTGATCACTCTGGAAACAGAACAGCTACTAAACAGCGAGAAGGTGAAGAGAGAATGGCCTCAAATCGGTGAGGACATCAAGGTCATGAGCACGCGAATTGAAGACAAGGTACATGTCCAGGTTGCAGCGGCGATAATATCCAGTGAAACCAAAGACAGGAACGAGTATGCCAACGTCATGCAGGGCATACGTGACCTTGTTTCAGACCTCGCTGTCAAAATCACCGACATGGATGTAGAAGTCAGTGTCAATACTGCTGACAGTCCGGAAGACAATCTATTCTATCTCACAGTCACTGGTACCTCAGCAGAACATGGTGATGATGGACAGGTAGGCCGAGGTAATCGGGCGAATGGTCTCATTACGCCATATAGGCCGATGACCCTAGAGGCTGCTGCGGGGAAGAATCCTGTGTCACATGTTGGCAAGACATACAATGTAACAGCGAGGGAAATAACGGAGAGAGTATACAAAGAACACCCCGATCTAGCGCAAGTCTACTGCTACATCGTGAGCAAGATTGGCGCCCCAATCACTGAGCCGCAGGCAGTCAATGTGGAGATTTTCGGTGACTGCAATCTTAAGAAAGTAACGAAATCTGTTGAGTCAATCACTGAGGAAGTGATTGCAAAGCTGCCACATGTCTGGGAAGGTTTCGTCAAGAGGCAGTACCAACTCTGGTAAACGATTTGCGCGAATGCTGGAAAGTGTAGGGCATATTCTGAAGTGCCCTACAACACTTTCTCATTTTTTGCCAGCTATGCCAAGTGACTTCATGAATGCATCACTATTTGATTCGCGACCGAGAAAGTCCCGCACCAGTTCATCCGGATCTCTGCTTCCTCCAGGAGCCAGGATTTTCACTCGATACTCATAGCCGGTCTTCTCATTCATGATACCGTTTTCTTCGAACTTTGTGAACATATCCTCTGCATAGACTTTCGACCACAGGTATCCGTAGTAGCCTGCTTCGTAGCCACCCATGAGGTGCCCAAATGATGCTTCTGGTACAGTATCAGTAGGGTGCGTGAAGAGCGTAATTTCCTGGTACTTCTTGAACCACTCTGTCCTAGGGTCATCTGGTACTTCAGTGTGATAGAACATGTCTATGAGGGAATAGAACACCTGCCGTAGCTGAAATAGGCCTATGTCGAGCAGTTTTGCATCGATGAGTTTCTCTAGCAGCTCGGAGGGCAGCTTCTTGCGAGAATCTTCGAAGTGACCCGAAAGGAGCGAGAGTATCTCCTCCTTCCAGACCCAGTTCTCAAACATCATCGAGGGTGTTTCGATGAAGTCAGGCAACACACCATCAAGGCCAAAGCTGGAATAGCTTGCGCTATTTGACATGACATGCATTAGATGGCCGAACTCGTGGAAAAAGGTCTCGACCTCGGGATGCGTCAAGAGTGATGGCCGACTCTTTGTTGGCTTTTGGAAGTTCGCAACCATCGATGCCACTGGTAGGAAAACGCCGCCGTCCCGTACGCGACGATCCATGAAATCGAACACTGCAAAGTGCTTGTATTTGCCATCGCGAGGAAAGAGGTCTAGGTAGAATACGCCCTTAGTGTCTCCATTTGATTTGTCAACGACCTTGAACTCGCGGACATCCTCACACCAACCATTCGGAGTCGCAGACTCGATAAACTCAAGATTGAGAACTCTCTGATAGATTTCCAGAACTCCTGCCACGACTCTTTCCATGGGAAAGTACTTCTTGACCTCGTTTTGATCCACAGAGAATCTCTCTTTCATCAGCGACTCGTGATAGTAAAATAAATCCCATACTTCAAGAGTGGTGGTATCAGAGGAAAGACCTAGCTCCTTTGCTTTGAGGCGCTTTAGGTTTTCAAGCTCCTTGCGACCTAGTGGAGTGAGTTTTTCCTTGAGGTCATTCATGAATTCGAATACGCGTGTTGGAGTCTTTGCCATCTTTATGCTGACACTATACTCCGCGAAGTTCGAGAAACCTGCTAGTTTTGCTTTTCGGTCTCTCAATGCAAGAGCATCAGCAAGTCGTTCACTGTTTTGCTTCCCACCACGATTATTGAAAGCTATCGTCATCTTCCTTCTTGTTTCAGGATTCCTTGCATAGGTTCTTACAGGAACGAAGAACGGGTAATCGAGGGGGACTTTGTAGGTTCTCCCATGCCTCTCCAGGCTCTCATAGATTTCGGGGGGAACGCCGTCAAGCTCCTCCTTCGTTAGGGGAACCGTGGTTGTTACTTCATTGAGAACTCGATTGTAATCAGACTCAAGTACACTGATATTGTTCGATATCTCGAGAAACTCCTTGCGCGCATCATCATCCAATGCCGCTCCTCGGTGCCTGAATTCGTCGAGTGTTCGTTTCAGCAGCGCCTGCTCCTCAATTCCAAAGGTCTTCATGGTCGGTTCAAGGCAAACTATGACATCATAGAGATCCTTGCGGCCCCAGACTTCATTCCTGAATTTTCGTGCCTGTTTTTCGACATCATCAGCGACATCTCGTTGAGACTTATCTACCGACACGTGTTTCATAAAGGTCAGAGGTCCGAGTTTTTCCCCGAGAACGCCAATCACTTCTTCAAAGGCTTGAAGTGTTGCGATAGTTACTTGATCGCGAGGGGTCTTCGAGATTTTGTTTAGTGCCCGCTTTGCACCCGCGATTGCTTTGTCCGCAATGGTCTGAATCTTCTCGGGTTGGATAGTCCAATCCAGTTTGCGGATAATTCCTGCCTTATTCATGACACTCTGAGGAGATTCATGCATATTTAAGCGCCGCTCTGTCGGCGACCAAGTCACAGGAGAACGTCAATCTTGGGCAGAGAATAGGCGAACTCTCCGGTAACATGTTTTTTAAGGACTCAAGTATAGTGTCCATCTAAGCCAACCCCAATTGTCATGCCAAAGGGGTTGCGAATACATTAGGAGAATCAATAGCATGGGCAAAAAAATAGATCCCATCGCCGAGCGAGTCAGAAAGAAAGCCGGCAAGGACATCAAGGGCGGGCTTATCGGTAAGATAACCCACTACATCCCTGGATGGCACGGATATCAGGAAAAGAACGAGAGGCGCGCCGCGGACAAGGTCCTCCGTGAATTCCTCGCAGACCAGCTCCGTCTTGTCAAACAGAAGCTAGAGAAGCTGCAGATGATGGTAGTCGACTACAATCTCAGCAAGACCTGGGAGACATTCGATAGGATGCTCAATCTTACTGACAAGATGGAGAGTTCAATCCGTTACGCTGACTATGGCTATGCGGCATGGGGCTCTAAGGAAAAGATTAACGAAGGAGAACTCGACAAGCTGTACGAGTTCGACGCGACGCTGCTCGAGGACGTCGGAAATATCAACACAGTAGCTGAAGAATTCCAAGATCAGATGAATCAAGGAAAATTCGATGATGCATGGGATTACACCTATCGCATGTGGACCGTCATGCAACGCTTCGAAGAGAAGTGGAATCAGCGAGAGGGCTACATGAAGGGTTACCAAGAATAGTTGACTTCTGTTATTCCGGGGGGCTTCCCCCGGAGTATCACTTCTTTTCTAGAATCAGTATGCAGTAGATCATACAAATGTGACAGAACTTAATCGACGCCAAGCTCTCGAAGAGCACGTTGAATGAGTGCAATATTGATTAGCTGTTCGCAGGACTTGCAGGTGAATGAGTCAGGACCAATCCACTCGACGCCATTAGCGAAATTCAATAGACTCCCACATCGAGGACATTTCAATTCCTTGCTAGTTGTTGAAGAGAGGAAGCTGCGCGTTATGGAAGTGAAACGAGGTGAGGATTCTTTTACGATTAAATCTCCGACATCAGAACGCGGCCTGATCAGTTCGCTGCAATCGTCCTTCATCTACATGAGCAACTCCTTGCATGGAGCGTGAATCATTGTTCTATAAGACTGAGCAATACGGCTAGACTGACGTACTTCGATTCCGGTACTGGTTGAAAGTGGAAATTGCTGAATTCTCCTATACCGAAAGAGTCTATTTCATTCAAAACGAATACTATCAGTTGAGGTGAGAACCTATGCAGGTCAGCTTGCTTGAAGTCACAATCGGTGCGGAATTCATTTTACTTGCTGGTTATCTTCTATATGGAGTACTGAGGAAGTTTTCAACAGCAGATGACAGACCATCAATCTCGTTCTACATAACGATACTAATCGGATTCATCACGTCACTCCTCGTCATCAGTGCCATGCTATCACTCTCCAGGTTTCCCCTGCAAGAACTTCCTCTCGTGAAGATGCTCTTGACATTGGATATCATCTTCTTCCTGGGTGTCATAGGGGACACGCTCAGACTGTATCAGTCTCGAGCCGAACATCATGAGAGTCAGGATAGCTAGGCGGGAGGAAACATCATTCGCTGGAGCGTCTGCTGGCATCTATCAGGCTCGCAGACGCCAACTTAACCTTAGAATCTTGCCGCAATATTCTCGGAAGATTCTCTCATTTTCTGGCTATGACTAGCTACCACGACCATTGGATCTCCTATGCGCAGCGAGCAAGGGACCAAGTATTCTTGCATTCCTGACTAGTCGCGCCCAAGCGTCCTCGGTGTCATCACTAGTGAAGACACGAATGTAGACATCAAACCCATGAGGTGCATACATGGTTTCCCAGCCGGCCATGTCGCCAAGTGCGAAGAAATGAGGAGTAGCGCCACGATAGCTCCTCTCATCGAACATCACATAGGGTCTATAGGGCTCTCGGTCAGGATGGTCTATCAGCATTCCTGAGCAACTCTCTACCGTTGTAAAGCCGAGGTCATTCAGCTCCGTTATGTGAGGCCGGATTGAAGTGTCGACATAGTCGATGAACTCACTTGGTGGCACAAGTTCGTGGATTCTTGATTCCCACAATTCGCGATGCCATTCAGTAGCGTGCTGGCCCCATATCACTGTCCCATACTGGCCGCGGGCAATACTCTCCTTGTGGAACTTCATGCAATCCATGATAGAGGATAGAACAGAGGTGAGCCTACTCCATGCTTGAATGCTTGCATCAGTGGGCTCTGCCTGGTCCTTGGCCTCGAGGTCGATTACTGATTGACTGAGAAGCACATCACGGTCTGAAGTGAACTGGGCATTCCAGAGGGCAGCATCGGCGATTGTGAAAAGATGAGCTTCAACGCCAGGATATGATGTGTGGTCTATGACGACAGATGGCTTCTCCGGAGAAGCGGCTCCAAAACCCACATGAAGTTCCTTGACGGCCAAATCATAATTCCGAAAAACTCTGGCCAACTTGCGTGCACTTCGCATGGACAACTCGCTCGCCTCACAAGTTATCCTGTTACATGGACATGTAAGTAGTTCGCTCTGAATGAGTACCCAATATCACGATGCAAATCCACAATATTAGCAGCTTCCTCAAAACAACGGATGTGCGAATGGATGATTGTAGAAACCAAACAACGATGTCATACTATAGCAGTCTTGTCAATGACTTGAAACTGAAAAGAAAGAGAAAGGAAAGGAGGAATCCCTCCTTCCCAGTTATTGACAAAGGCTATTGTTCGAATTTCTTGGCTATCTTGCCCATGCCATAGATGAATAGTATGATCAGAAGTATGGCTCCGAGATTCGTTGTACCGAGGACCGACATGTTTCTGAAGAAGTCTATGGATGCAGATGGTCCTGCATAGGTCCAATAGTTGAGGAGGATTCCGTATGGCGCGTAGTAGACAATGTTGTAGGTGATTCCCAGAAGGAACACCAGAACCATTAGCATGTAGAAGATCTTCGCCAGGTCGCCAAAGAAGCCACCTATTTTGTCACCCAGGTACATCTTGAAGATGTTAAAAAGCCCGTACACTAAAAGGCATACTCCAAATACCACCATGATGCCGCCGCCCATGTAGATGAACTGGGGCATGATATGGTTGGCACTTGTTGTTCCGATCATTGCATTCAAATCAAAGTTCGCATAGAGGGCAACACCCAGCACAATGAACAGACCTTTCAGGAAGTGAAAGATGTTCTTGATGAGGTCCCAGTTCTTCATTCTGTTCTCGAGGAACGGAGCAATAAAGAATAACACACCCACAATTAGGAACATTGCCGCTGCAGCTGCCTGTGCTGCTTCTACCACCATCCACAGTATTGAATCCAGGATTAGAGCTAGGCCCAGGCAGAACCAGGCCATATTCTCTTTTCCGATGGCATAGTACATCGGGAATAATAGCCCGATTACTAGAGTAAAGTAGTAAACCCATGTCAGTACTGGATCAGCAAGCACTGCCGCTGACAGATATGTCCAAGGCAGGTAGATCAGAAAGAATAGTGCCAATGCAATAGCTGACATGTATTGAATCAACGTTTTCCAGTCGAATTCTTCTTTAACCAAACTTTCACTCTCCACTCTTAACCTGAAGGTTAGAAATGTTAAAGTGAACCAGATTGAAACTAGCATAAATGCGTGTTGCTTTTCGTGAAATGAAAGCGCGAACTAGTGTTCTCGTGTATCACAAAGGTGAAAACTATGAAGATTACTATGCTGGGTACGGGCACTTCATACCCTGATCCGGAGAGAGTGCAATCAGGCATATTTGTTGAGTCGGGGGAGGAAAAGATACTGCTTGATATCGGTTCAGGAGTTCTACATAGACTTGCCCAACTAGAGATCGATCTTCGAAAAATCAGCTCTCTCTTCATCAGTCACTTTCACATTGACCATTGCTCAGATTTCTTGACCTTGTGCCAGAGCCTATGGATGACAAAATCAGAGAGACCTCTCAAGGTGTATGGCCCACCCTTTATTCGCGATTGGCTCAGAGGGATTCGAGATACTGCATTTCCCTACCTCAGAGATATGTTGGAGATTCAAGCGTCGCAACTCAGTGAGAACGAGGTTGTCAAATTAGGAGAAACTGCAGTTTCAAATCACTCCACGATTCATGGCACTATGGATACAAGAGCCTTCAAAATACGGGCAGACGGTGAAACAGTAGTCTTTTCTTCAGATACCGCACCATCTCAGGAATTGAGTAGATTTGCGAAGAATACTGACATTCTGATTCATGAGTGTAACTGGCTGGACGGACAACATCCTCATGGAGTACATACTTCTCCCAGTGAATTGGCTCTGATAGTTGAGGAAATAGTACCGTCAAGAGTGGTTCTGACACATCTCTCCCCAGAAGTAGTCAAGAGTAGGCAGAAGGTCGTGGAAATTGTCGGATCACGTCATGGCACAGACGTGTGTTTGGCTGAGGATTTGATGTCATTTGATATCTAGAGAGAGGGAAGTGGACCCCACATACGCTTGATGTTCGACATTCCAAATACGCCGCCCATAATCAAGATTGGAGTCCATGATGTCAAGTCTTGGAAGTCTGGAAGAATAACAGGAACTCCGATCTGCGAAATAGCCAGACCATTAACGACGAGTATCGTGAAGAAGGTCATGGAGTATACGAGATTTGCCACTGCTGCCTGTCGGGCAAACTTGTACTCGTAGGTCTTGACAACATGTGCAGTGTCACGTGTCAGTCGAATAACAAAGAATAGCATCATTGCAATGACTGCAGGGAAACCGAAGTAGTAGTACAGCACGTATGCCGCGAGCACGGTGATTGCATAGAAGAGATAGTTCGCCAGAGGATTGAAGGCTCTCACGGGCGGTCGAGCGCTCTCTGCCTCTTTCTCATCCGCAGGTTGTCCAGAGGTCTCATCATCAATCAAAGTAGTGCACAATCGCACTCGAGGACTGTTCTCTAATAACTTGACCTCTAGGAGCAAAAGCAATGATCTTGCTACTGCGGGCCTTATTCGATGATGATGATTCTGCCCTGCGGTGCAATTGGCGGTTCTGACCGAATAGAAACCGATTGAACATACCATGTCAATGTTTAAAACCTATGACACCTCTATCGAATTAGAACTCGAAAACAACGGGTGTTCTTATGGCAGATGCAATTGAATGGACTAATGCCAGTCCTGATCACATCGTCTGGAAATATCCAGACAACAGAATCGATTGGGGCTCGCAACTCATCGTATTGGAAAACCAGGCCGCTATCTTCTATAGAGATGGTCAAGCTTTGGATACTTTCCTTGCGGGCCGCCACAAACTGACCACCAGTAGTATGCCGGGCCTTGTCGGTTGGCTGCAGAAGAAGATCAAGGGTGACGTCTTTGAGGCCACCTGTATCTTCATTTCACGCTCACAGTTCCAAGGCAAATACGGTGGAAGGGGACAGACCAGCGATCTTGCCCCGCTCATGTTTCACGGTAATTTCTGGTTCCGAGTCAAAGAGCCAAAGGTCTTCGTGACTGAGGTCGTCTCGAATCAGAATGCATTCACGACACAGAAGGTCAATGACTTCCTGCGGTCATTCATGAATGAGCGAATCATCGACGAGTTCGCACACTATGACCTCCAGGCAGTCTTTACACAACTTGATGAAACCTCACTCAAGGTCAAGACCCAAGTACGCATGAACTTCGAGAGAATCGGTCTAGAACTTGTCGACCTGAAGTTTGAAGGCATTGACACTACAGAGAAGTATCGTGAACGACTCTTCTTCATGAAGACCGGTGGAGTGAGCGGTGCGCAGATGCTGGGTTCAGAGACCGTCAAGTCTTCAGCTGAGTCTCTAGGCAAGAGCCCTGGTGCCGGTTTTGGCGCGGGCATGGGCTTCTTGGGATCAGCTGCAGGTATGATGGGTGCAGGAGGACAGCAGCAAGGCGGCGGCGCAGCTCCAGCAGGAGCCAAGTTCTGCCCGAACTGCGGCACAGCTCTCCAAGGCGCAAAGTTCTGCCCCAATTGTGGCACGAAAGTAGCATAGACGCTGAAGGGTTGGGAATACTTCCCAACCGCTTCCATTCTTTTTCTTCTCAGCTGGTCAAATTGGAAAACTGAGAAGTGACTAGGTTTATTTGAACTCAGAACAGGTTGGTTTCAGGAGATTGTATGGAGTTCATTGATTTCCTGATTTTGGGAGTAGGGTGAATCACATTCTATGAAGCAAAGCGCCAAATTGACCTGATGGTTCTAGCCGAAGGGCTGAGCAAGAGAATCGAAGGCAAGAGCGACGTGGGCATTCAACACAATGCATATCCTATGGGATTTTGTCTAATCCCATGGATGCGACAAAATGGAAATCCGGTATAGGAGCTGCAGTCAATGAAAGGCCCCTTGTTCTGTTTCTGTTGATTATTCTTGTCTTAGCCGTCATCGAATCGATTTTGTCAATTGTGACGGGCATTTCTCGGCTGACGTTCTTGCTCATGGCCCCCGTTTTTTCGCCTGCATTCCACAGTACTCCCGATTCATTAACAATCAGGGAACTCTATCTTGGAACAGTAATATGCGAACGCCCAGATGGCCTCAATGTCACGACTCTAGGAGTCTATCATGGGCAATCAAGGAGTACTCTAGCTGGCCCAGGGTTCATCCGCTATTAGGGTTCTTGTTTGCAGTTGTCATTTTCCTGCCAAACTCGCTGTTTTTCGTCATTGCACTCTTTCTTCTTCTGGCCGGAATAGCGTATTTGGGTCAGAAATACTCCATTTCAGAAGGAGTGTTTGCTTTAATGCCAAGTTAGCCTAACTTCCCTCATGGAGTACATATCCCAAATCCAAGAGAACTCCAGCAAGGAGAGGCCTAACAATGGTCGCCCAGCCGGCTTGAGCGAATCTCCTACTCCTGTCGATAAACCCATTCTCGCCGAACGATATAGACTCCAATCCCCAATAGGATGACCGCTGCAGAAGGAATAGCTACCCAAGTGAGTGGAATTGGTTCGACCTCAGCCTCACTAGGATCAGAACCTCGCTGGTATTCCTGAAGGTTAGTGTAACGGTCATTATCAGCATCCTCGTTTGCATCATCAAACAACGGATTCAGACCATGCGACACTTCCCAATAATCTGGCATTCCATCCGAGTCTGAGTCTGTATCGAAGATGTCAGTACCGTAGTAGTATTCTTGCGCATTTGTCAAGGAATCCCCATCAGAATCGTCATTTGCATCCGTAGGGTCAGTCGGGTCTAGACCTCTCTCAAGCTCCCAGGCGTCAGGCAATGTGTCATTATCCGAATCAGCACTCTCCCTATCCGTTCCATAGATTATCTCCAAAGCATCGCTTACGTTGTCAAAGTCGGAGTCACTCTGAAAGAGAGCTGACTCTAACCAATACTCGTCCCGATCTGTGATTCCGTTTCCATTCATATCGGTCTGGAATCCGGCGTAGGTATCCACGCCGAGCATGTGTGAGCCTGCATTGATGATATCAAGTCGGTACAAGCCTTTCTGCATCACATATGACGAGAAGACTTGCGTGAACTCCCAAGGATGGCTTGTTGAGTAGTTGGCTGTGCCAAGTATTGCTCCGTTTGGCGCGTACATAACAAAGGTAGCTGGGCCGCCATACCATCGTGAGGTTATGTTAATAGTTGTCGCAATGCTAATGGGAAAGTAGTATCGAAGAACGCGGCTGCCATCTACCTCTTCCCTATCGAAGAGCTGAGTGTCCTCCCCATAAGCTCTTCCCATAGTATATGCCATGCTTGCTCCAATAAGCGCAGTGGTTTCACTCCCGAGGAAGAAATCGTATTGACTCCAGCTCCACACATCCTGAGGAGTGTGATACGCATTATCATATTGAAAACCAGATTCGAAAGCTAGAACGACGCTACTATATCCTGCCTGAATGAATTTAATATGGTCTGATTTAGTCCAGTGTGAAAAGGTATCTGACGGAATTGGACTTACAATATCTGATCCATAGATGGCTGCCATTGACTTGCCAAGCTCAGCCCAATATTGACTCACGTGATAGTAATTCTCGCCAAGGTTGTTGTAAGCTAGGAGCAGTGCTTCACTATCGGGTGCATACGTATTCTGTCGTAGAATCGTGTTGACATCATACATTGCAAGGATGTCAATCCCAGCTGATTGAAAAGCTTCAGCTACCTCAGGACTTCCCTGAAGGCGGCCAGGCACCGGAATCTCGATCTCCTGTAATGCATGCGCACCATTGAACGCTACGAAATAGATGTCAAGAGGCCACTCATACAGTGACATTATACGTGATAACTCGAGGAGCACAGCTATTCCGCTCGCATCATCGTTAGCACCAGGAGACATCTCAACAGTGTCATAATGTGCAGACACGACAAACACAGGATTGTCATTGCTTGGCAGGTATCCTGGCAACCTTCCGACGATATTCATATAATCACCAATGAGCTCGATTTCAATCCGTCCGCTCGAGACTTCCATCATCTTCTCTACAAGCCAGTTACGGGCCAGTTCATTATTGCTTCCGGGGATTGCCGTGTACCTGAAAATACTACGAGAACCATTCTCAGTGAGTTTCTGAACATATGATAGGTATTCTGCGGCGTCTACCAGCTCATAGATTGCTGGAGCTATGTTTACGCCATATATTCGCTGCATATCGTTTGCAGGTTGAACTAATCCTCTGAGCTGTGAATCACTGACTCCTATGGGAGTCATCATGTTGTGCGGAATTGAGAATATGATGAGCAAAAGGGCAGGATAGAGCCACAGCTTCTTCATGAGCTGGTCAAAGTTTTCACATAAAAAAAGCTTGTGCAAAGATAAATTGCCATACTATCTAAGATATAGCCAGGTCCATTATACGGAATGTTCTGCCCAAGTCGAGTCGAAGCGAGCATCAATGAGGAATTCGGCAAAGATGGAAGACTCACGCACAGTTCGGAAGGTATCAAACGCCACAGTCCAATCAAGAATGAGAAGGAAGAGATTGGGTTCATACTACACACCTCAGTATCTTGCCAACTTCATAGCAGAAGAAGCCCTCAGCGCATGGCTCAGAAACCGATACGGAAGGAATCATGACGATTTCACGAGTATTCATGAAATGAGCGCAATGGAAAGAGGGCACATCATTGATCGGATAAGAAAGATCAAGGTTCTGGACCCAGCGGTCGGTGCAGGGGCGTTTCTTCTTGCTGCAGCAGATTGGCTGCTAAAGACGAGAGTATCGCTGGGAGAAGGACTGGAAGCTCATGAGATACGGTCGCATATAGTATTGAATTCGCTATTTGGAGTAGATGTATCAGATGATGCTGTGAATTCTTGCATGCATAGCCTTCAAGCATGGGCAAAGAAAGATGACTATGAATCAGCATCCTTCGAGATGACTGATATGACGAATGTAAGAAGAGGCAATAGCCTGACCGGATTCACCAACGCTCAGGATTGCGTCGATTCACGATTGACAGAAGAGCTCTCTGAGGTTGATGCATTTCATTGGTGCTCTGAATTCGAAGAGATAATGAAGCCCCCTCAGTCTGGTTTTGACGTTGTGTTGGGCAATCCACCGTATGGTTGTCTTCTGGGTCCGTCTGAGAAGCTGTTCATTAGACGCAATTATCCATTCGTGGTCGGCGGTAGTCGGGGCGGTACATGGAATAGTGCCGCTCACTTCATCGTGCGTGCAAGAGCTCTTCTGAGTGTCGGAGGGACACTCGGATTCCTTGTCCCGAACAGCATTCTCAGAGTGGGCCAATTCAGCAAGACGAGGAGTTTCCTCCTAGATGAGATGAGGCTGTGGAAAATCATTGATGAAGGAAGTCCGTTTGATGACGTGACTCTTGAGATGATAACAATCCTCTGTGATAACGCTGAGGACCAGCGCGGTGACCTCATTGAGATTGAATCGAGAAGACCAGGGTATGAGCAGTCAAACAAAGTGGAACGAATGGTGCTGAAGTCAAGTAGAGTGTTTCCAATTTATTATGACTCGACTTTCGCGAAGATCCTAAAACGAGGGGAGAGGAATCTGCTCATGGCCACGAGGGGTAGAGACATTCCTAAGCAACATGTGAGTACTACCAAAACCAAGGAGTTCACACTTCCATACATCACAAGCGGAAGAAGCGTACAGAGGTTTCGTATAGTTCCTGAATATCAGGTCTATGTCGACGATTGCTACAGCAATGACGAAAAACTGAGAGGCTCATTTGAGAATGAGTTGCTTGTGGCGACGAAGAACTATCGGTATCCGAGGTGTGTCATAAAGCCCGCTGGAACGATTCATGGAGGGGGAATTGTCAATATTATTCCTCTCTTTGAGGGAGCTGATAAGAGAGCTATTGGCCTAATCTTGAATTCGAATCTGATTCGCCACGTTTGCGTTAGATATCTGACCAACTATTCTCAACTCACCACCTGTCTGAACACTGGGATTGTTGACGACATACCATTGGTCAGACCAAGAAATCCCAGCGTGTTTGCAGCGTTATTCGAGGTAATCTCAGAATCATACAGGGCAAATATGGGTCAGAAAGAACGAAGGTCAGTTGTTCTTCTTGAAAATGTGGCTAATGCACTTGTATATGACTTGTACTTTGGCAATGGAGAGAAGCTGCAGAACTGCCTCGAACGGATTCTCCTGACGGATAAGTTTCATAATGAGAACTTGGAAGTCATTTGCAGTGAATTGCGGCGTGATGACGTCGTGCGTTCAATTGAGGAAATCATGAGGTCTGCCGTTGTGCGGGATGTGGAAAAGAGCTTGCGCATAAAGTAGATGATATTTCTTAGATACTGATGCTTAAATACAGAAAGAAATGTTTCAGCAGGACACAGAATGCGCGAAGATGAGGAATCCCCGGATTTGGCTGAAGAGCTTGTTGATGCAGTCGACGAGGACGCAGAGATCGACCAAGCAAGTGATGGTCTCACGATACGTGAACGCCATATCGAATCTAAGAGAATGTCTGAGAGAGAGAGAAAGGCAGAAGAACTTCGAAAACAACTTCGGAAGCGAAGCCTTGGCCTTCTCACGTATAGATGGCCAGCAATGATGCTGGTTTTTTGCGGAATCATGGCAATCATAAGCAATTTCCTGCAAGTAATGACACGA
>PRDH01000052.1 GCA_003345545.1 Candidatus Thorarchaeota archaeon | reverse complement strand
GTCCTTGACCTTGTAGTAGACCTCAGCCAGTCGCAATCCCTTCCTGTAGTCCTTCCTCGTCTTGAGCTCAGGCCGCTCTTTGAGAGCGTGTTTGAAGTTCTCGAAGGTCGGTGGAATGAACTTCTGCAATGAGAGCAGACTCTTCTCACGTGATTTGGAATCGAGGAGAGAACTGTCAGCCTCTCTTGAGTGGTGCATCATGGTCGTTAGTTGTTTCAGCATCTTCTTACGGGCAACGGCGCCCACAGCCTTCATCCACTGCTGCTCTACTTCCAGCGCACGTAACTCACGAATGAGCCGCGGGACCTCTCCGCGTTTCTTATTTCGAATGTACTGACGCGCATGTTCCAGGTTTTGTTTGAAGTCGGGGCTCACGACTCTTGAACACCATCGTCTAGCCAGTTCCTCAAGTTCTTTCTCAGACTCAATCTCAGGCCTCACTGACTCCTTGAACTCCTCACGCTCCTCCTCAGTGAGCCTCGCAAACAGCTCTCTGAGTCTCTCACGGATGCGTTCCTCTTCCTCGCGCTCACGATCCTCCTCGGTCTCAGAGAAGTACGGACGAGGCTCCAGAGAGTGGTCGACGTATCGCTCTCCTGTTATGGCATCGATGATGACCCGGGACTCATCGACCTCCTCCTCTTCGAGCTCGCCAAGTTCCTCCAGAAGCTCCGCAATCTTTCTGATGATCTCCTCAGGAACCTCTATTGACTCTTCATCATGCTCCTCAAGTTCATCAGCCTCCCAAGACTCTTCATGCTCGACTTCTATATTGTTCTCTGGAGTTTCCTCTACCTCATCCGTACCCTGCTCAAGTGTCGCCTCACTCTCTTCATGATTCTCCTCCGTATTCTCACGAGCTGACTCTTCAATAGGTTGAGTCACCTCTTCGATTGTTTCGTCATCAGCAGGTGAGATGGTCGCTTCAACCTCTGAAGGCACAAGCACCCTCTTCTCTTGGAATTCCCCTTTGGACTCCTCTTCTCTGCAGTCTTCTAGGCAGACCTCTTCCCCGTTCCCTGTCTTTTCTTGACTCCTTGTGGACTCAGAAGGAACCACGGTTTCTTCCGACTCATCCGTTTCTGTATGCTCAGGATGGCTAATGCAGTTCCTGACCTTTACGGACTCATGCGGTTCCTCCTCTTCCATTGTGTCCTCAGGATTCTGTGTATGTTCTTGATGCACCTCTCCTACTTCTTCGTTCTCGGACCTTGCGCGACCCTCAGACGTACCACCGGTTTCGACCACGTAGACAGTCCCATCACCACCTTCGATATACGTCTGGCTGGACTCTGTGGTTTCCGAGGTTTCTCCATCATGGTCAGGCTCTGAAGGCTCCTCCTTGGCATCCTTGAGGGAGGGCCTCTCAAGCTGGCTCTTCATGTCATTGACGAACTCCTCGTGATTATCCTCTCGGGCATCTTCTAGCCTATGCCCCAGATCTTCCTCAAGAACATGCAGCTCCTTCATCGCTTCCTGCACAAGATCCCGAGTCCTGTCAGCCCGAGCCTCCTTTTCCCTAAGCTCCTCGATAGACTCCTTCAGCATCCTCTCGATAGACTCCTCATGCTTCAGCTCTCTGATTGCATCATCGACGAGCTCTCTGATCCGCTCAGAGTGCTTCTCCATCTCAGGGTTTTCATCGTTCTCCCTGTGCTCAGGAGGCCTCCATCGCTCGCGATGCTCCGAGAACTCACGCGGCAAGTTCAGACCCCTGTTCACCGATCTCTGATTGGATCTTCACGAAGACCCTGTTCCAGGGAACGTTATCTTCGGGAGCCCTCTGGGCATCGAGGAGAGAGGCAAAGGCCGGAATCCGGGCAGCTATCGAGATTGGCACAAGAGTGGGCATGAGAGAGAGGAGTATCTTTGGAACAAGAGATCTGCTACCTGATTTACCATCACCAGACATCGTCACGTCACAATGATTACAACGTAGTCGTTAGACCTAATCTTTTGTCAAAGTGTTAGAAATCCGTTATCGAACACGCGCATGGAGAAAGAGAATGTATGCATCATTCATACAGGCAATTCGCGTTTATTCACGCTGGAAAACAGGAATCTAATTCGCATGTTGGACTTCTGACTGTATCAAGGTACCATACTGCAATGATGCGCTTACTCTCATTCCATGGTATTTGACTCTCACTCCTCATATTTGCTCTATGAAACAGGATTCTCTGAGCACATCAGGCAGGCGTGTGATCAACTAAAAGGCCACCTACCGTTCGTTATCCTTAGTCCGACTGTTTTTAGTTTTCTGCGGAGCGGTGTGCTGCAAAATCGCTCGAAGTATCTGTGGTACAACCTCCACTGGAAAACTGTGTCCCATTCCCTCGATGATGAGCAGCTTAGCACCGGGTATGCTCTTGGCCGTGTCCTTTCCACCTTCAACAGGCACCAACGGATCCGCGCTCCCGTGAATCACAAGGGTTGGAATCTTCACTTTAGCTAAAGCTTCACTTCGGCTCCCAGAACCAAGAATGGCTGCCAATTGCCTTGGAAATCCCTGTGGATGATAGCATCTGTCATAGGATCGTTCTGAGTAGTTGCGGACATACTCTTCATTCAAGGGGTATTTTGGTCCATGAAGTACCTTCGCGGCTTCCAGCTCACTGGTGATGTAGTCCTTCCGATTTGTAGCAGCGGGTGCAAACAGAACCTCCATCGCCTCCGGGCGTGTCTGTGGAAGACTAGGGTTGCCCGTCGAAGACATGATTGATGTCAATGTTCTCACTCGTTTAGGATAATGAATAGCCATAGTCTGAGCAATCATTCCCCCCATTGAAACACCTACAACATCGGCCGATTTGATTCCAAGCACGTCTAGCAGGCCCACTGCATCAGCGGCCATGTCTTTCAATTTGTAGGGCACATCGACCTTCTCTCCCTGTATTAGCGACATGATATCAGGAATGCCTGCTTGATCAAACTTCGTTGATAGCCCCACGTCACGATTATCGAAGCGGATGACCCAGTGACCCTGTGCGGCAAGCGCCTTGCAGAACGCCTCATCCCACCGGATCATTTGCGCACCTAGTCCCATGATCAGAAGCATAGGCGGGGATATTGGATTTCCGAACGTGTCATAGGCGACCTCAACAGGCCCAATCTTGGCAGTCTTCTCTCCACTGTATGGTATCTGGCTCATTACTCGTTTCCTCCAACTAACCTCTGAGATACCTGCATCCAACTGCCCTATCTATCTTTCCAATGGCGAGTCCCTCATTCTTTTCATTCACGCCTCTTCATGACGATGAAGCCATTTACCTGCCCCGATCAAAACAGAAACCTAAATCCAATGGGTTTTGCAGAGAAGTGGCTGCTGTAACGTTTGGAACCTTGGGCACCAAGATTGACAAGTGGACTCCTGAACAGGAGGTCTACGCTAGAGCCTACAAGGAAGGAACGTAGAACAAGATTGTGGGGACCTGTCCCCACTCTCGCTCTTGTTAGAGACCCATCCACTGTGGTCGGCCAGAGCCACGATTCAGTAGTTTCTACCAACAAATTACAATTCTCAAAGACTAAATACGTAAAATGCGATGTATAATAGAGCATTACGTGACGAGATGATGAAAGTGCAATCAAGGAGGCGGACCAATCTGACCCGTCTTGCACCGGAGTTCTACTTGGTCGTTGGCATTCTCATCGTAGCTGTATTCTGTTCCATCCCTTTCACTCAGGTAGTCGATGCAACTAGGACTGCATATTATATTTCTGACGACCAGGACCATGTTGAAGTCGGATTTGGTGGGCCAAAGGTGACTTGGGTCAGTGTATTCTGCAATAGGACTGCAGAGATTCGATTCCTGTACCAGAATGGTACCTGGATGTCTACTGAGAGCGTTCTGGTTGCATCAATTCAGGCGATGAGTGCAGGATACAACTACAACGCAGAACACGCAACGACTGTGATAGAGATCAATGCAGAAGGTCCGTTTGTGGTCCGTATAGTCTACACATATTCTGTCGAGATGCAGATGAGCCTCTTTGAGAGGGCTCTCTACTCGCTCATTCTAATGCGATAGCTGTGTTGTTTCAGCCAGAAACAGTAAGCCTTGGACAGTCAGACTCTTGCGTGATGTCGGAATCGGGGCAATGGATATGCCTTAATCCGTGAGCGAGATGTAACGAATTCTCTTTTTGCCCTATCGACCCGATAATATGCATGGAAAAGACCTTCTGATGACTCAGACTGCTTTCCGTGTTATTCTTTGTCAGCCCGATAATGAAGCACGACCACACCTGAGTTAAACGTCTTTGTGTCGACCAGTTTAAGACTGATTCTATTCCGCAGACTCTCAAACAGGCGTCTACCCTTGCCGATGATAACCGGTTGAACCAAGAGCCAGTATTCATCAATCAGACCGAGTTTCATAAACTCTTGGCACATACCTATCCCGCCTATCGACAGATTCTTGCCGCGCTGCCGTTTCAACTTTACAACTTCTTCAACAATATTATCTTTCACTAACCTCGTATTGTTCCACTCGGCTTTCTGAAGAGTTCGCGAGAACACAATCTTGGGCTTGGCGTTAATCTTGTCGGCAAATTCAATCATGCTCTTTGTGGCTCCTGGATCCTTGCGAGCTTTGGGCCAGTAGCTCTCCATGAGCTGATAAGTCACGCGCCCGAACAAAATGATGTCTACGGAATCTAGCAGATCACTGGCAAACTCATGCAATTCATCATCGGCGATTGCCACTGTGTGATCGGCATAGCCGTCAAGCGAGATGTTCATCGAAAAAATCAGTTTTCGCATACACTTCCTCCTCTGCCGTTTGAATATATGGTTGACACTGCGTCTTCCTCCCTATATATTTTGAATCATGTTCAAGAGCACGTGATTACATCCTAAAATGCTAGTACAATTCTGATGTAATATAACTCCAACATCTCAATCACATTAAGTGGGGAGCACATATCTCTGCCAGCAAGCAAAAGGCGGCATTTAGGATTAAGCAACGTAATACGAGAAAGTCAGATGGGGTGGTTTTTGAAACTGGCTATGCGCTCTATCTTTCAAGCTTCAACTTGAAGACTTTCTCGAACTTCTGCACTTTTGGTGCAATGACGTACCTGCAGTATGCCAGATTGGGATTGTTTCTGAAGTAGTTCCGGTGATAGCTCTCAGCAGGGTAGAATCTGCTGAACGCAGCGATTTCAGTCACAATGGGGTCCTTGAATGTCTTGCCAGTTTCAAGATCATGTTTTACTCGCTCAGCAATTTCCCTCTGCTCTTCACTGTGATAGAAGATGACTGACCGATATTGAGTGCCAATATCATTGCCTTGGCGGTTTAGTGTTGTGGGGTCGTGGGTCCTGAAGAAGACCTCAAGAAGCTCTTCAAAGGATATCTTGTCAGGATCGAACTCGATCTGGCAGACCTCTGCATGACCAGTCTTTCCTGTTGAAACTTGTTCGTAGGACGGATTCTCCACGTGACCACCTGAATAACCCGATACGACATTGGTCACACCTTTCAGCTGTTGGAATACAGCCTCAGTACACCAGAAGCAGCCAGTTCCGAATGTGGCGTATGCCATATGAATTCTGTTGCGGAAACACTAATCAATTAGTGGAAAGAGGAAATGAAAAGACGCAGACCATCTTGGTCCTGATTGCTTCTTGAGCCATCAAAAGATTTGCATAAGAAACATCAACTCAAAGGCAGTCTGTCTGTAAGCGGAAACGAAACCCCTCTGCCAAGCGCGTTAATCAAATGGACTGGTTTGAGTTTCTTTTTCTGTAGGGGAGGAGAGGGAGCGATAGAAACGGACTATATACAATACAAATCCTAGAAGTCCGAATACAACGCAGAAATCGTAGATCGAGATACTCCAGACTAGATTCAGGAATGGATTTCCCAATAATGGATAGAGCGGATTCATTTCAGCATAGAGGATAGAGTCAAGAAACACATGAGAATATGTGCCTATCAGGCTGGCCGGCAGAATATGACGAAACGATGATTGTTGATGCAGACGAAGAATAGATGCTATCCTGCTCAAATATCGTCGCAGGGGCCAAATGCAGACTGTCAATAGCAGACTGATAATAGTCGCGCCAAGGTATGTGTGAAAGAACCCGTGAAGGGGGAGCGGCAGGTCCAGAATGATTATGGTCAATGGTTCAAGGTCCAAAACAACGCTAGCAATCATGACCACTGTAAAATCAATGAAGGGAAAGAAAATAATGCCTAGAAAGAATCCAAATCCAAAATGATATGGCGTAAATGGCATTGCCTAGTCAAGGTGTAGCATCGTAAGGGATTGTAATAAGCTGGTCGATTCAATAAGGAACGCATCGGCAATAGACAATCAGAGAGTTGTTCTCATGATTGGAGCGATAGCGGCACGGTGATTTGTCACCTACCATCAAGGTTCGTGGATACCCCCTTCAGCGCTGCAATGAGCATGGTAATTGGATAGCTAGTATTCTGCTATGTCGTGGAAACTACTCGAACGAAAGTTGTGAAGAGATGAAGAAGGAGAATATTGTGAACTGTGCTCTAATCTGCAGCATGGCAGGATTCTCGAGAGGATAGTAGAAACTGACTTCGGGTTTTCTTCGCCACCTCACTATCACATCAGATAAATATGCGTGTTTAGGGAAAAAGTCTTAACTCAGTAGCATTCGCAACGGGCCAATACACAGGTCTACGCTGGGCAAGGTGCCGCACATGCGCATAATGAAGATGCAGTCAAAATTCTTGGATGTGTTCCTTGAGAGCCTTGAGAAGTTTGGTTCTCTTTATGGGCCGGTTAGAAGAAACGGAGTGCTCAGGTTTGAAAAGCTGGAGAAGATCTCAGACCTAGAGATTTCCGATGAGGTCCCAATGATTCCACTGAAGAAGCTGTTTCATCCCATGAAGTTCACGATGCTTCAGTTCGATGAGAGAGGCTTTAGTCCGGACTACTCGGTCATCGAGAGAAGAGTCATCATCGGAGTCCATCCATGCGACATACATGGGCTGCTCAGACTGGATGAAATTTTCATGGGAAAACCAGCAGATCCCTACTACACAGGACTTAGAGAGAATTCTTCTATCATTGGTTTCTCATGCATGCCAAGTAAGTCCTCTTTGTGCAAGAGTACTGATACGGACATGATTGAGGAGGGCTTTGACCTTTTCTTCGTCAACTTGGAGGAGTTCTACCTTGTTTGGGTAGGCTCAAGTCGAGGCTATGACATGATACGCGAACGGGAGGAGTTCTTTGAAGAGAATGTGAGCCACGAAGACATTGATAGGTATGTTGAGTGGCGAGAGAAACGAAACGCGAAATTCGAACAGAAAATCGATTTCAATAACATGCCAGACCTCATGGAACTGAGCTACAACAGCGAGATTTGGAACTACTTCGCGGGCAAATGCTTATCGTGCGGGCAATGCACGATGGTCTGCCCAACATGCAATTGCTATACTGTCACCGATGTGTTTGATGTCACCAACGAGGCAAAGGGCAAGCGAAACCGAATGTGGGACAGCTGTATGTTCGTGGACTACAGCTTGGTCGCTGGAGGCCACAACTTCCGTGGAACTCGACAAGACCGATTAAAACTATGGTATACTCATAAACTCAAGTCATTCGGACATGAATACGGCCGTCCTGGCTGCGTTGGCTGCGGACGGTGTGTGGAAACATGTCCTGTTGATATAAATGTCATCACTGTGTCGACTGCTTTGACAACCAGGGAGGTGCCGAAGCAATGACCGCTTCTGAAACGTATCAAAATCCATTCATACCCGAACCTGTAAGAATCGTCCATCAGCGTGACCTAATCAAGGACCACAGATTCTTCCAGATTAGGCACATAGACATGCAGAGAGCTATGTCTTTTCAATACATGCCAGGGCAGTTCATTATGCTGTCATTACCAGGCGTCGGCGAAGCACCGTTCTGTATCGCATCAACGCCAAGCCGTCCAGGCATTCTCGAATTAGGCATACGCAAGGTTGGCAAAGTCACTGAAGCACTGTATCAGAAAGTAGACAACGACGTAATTTTCATGAGAGGGCCCTACGGGAATTGTTTCAAGATAGACCAGATGAAACACAAAGACATCGTCATGGTCGCAGGTGGACTAGGTGTGATGCCTCTGCGCTCAATCCTATACTATGTGTTGGACAATCGTGATGATTTCGATCGCTTCTTCTTCCTGTATGGCGCGAGGTCACCGGATATGATGCTTTTCAAAGAGGAATTCTTGCAGCTAGCCAAGAGACGAGACATCGAATGTCTATATGCAGTCGAGAAGGTCGGTGACGAAAAGGACTGGGCTCATCACACTGGGATGGTCACTGCACTCTTCAAGGACCTGCCAGAACTTGACCCTCTGAAGACCAATGCTGTCATCTGTGGTCCGCCAGTGATGTACAAGTTCGTGATTCAAGAACTGCTAAAGCTCAAGATACCAAAGAACCAGATTCAGATGACTTTAGAACGACGTATGAAGTGTGGGATTGGAAAGTGTGGACACTGCGTACTTGAAAACCTGTACACTTGTATCGATGGACCCGTGTTCACGTACTGGGACACATTGCACTTCAGGGAGTTGATCTAAGATGGCTTGGAAGCAAAAGGCCCTCGTTGGTCCGAAACCGAGAGTGGGAGTGTATGGATTTACCGGATGCGCAGGAGACCAGCTCTTGCTTATACACACTGAGGACGAGCTCTTGAACCTCTTCAGAGCAGTGAACATCCATTCATTTGTGATGGCATCAAGCAAACCAATTGAAGAAGCGCTCGATGTTGCATTTGTGGAAGGGAGTATTAGCACGGAGGAGGAGAAGGAACACCTTCTGGATATCAGAAAGCGGGCAAAGATCCTTGTTGCAATAGGCAACTGCGCTGTCAACGGCGGACCTCAGGCAATGTATGCAGGAGATACTAAGTACGAGAAACGTCTTGAGCAGGTCTATGGAAACGCCCAGTTCGTTAGTGAGCCACTCGAAGCAAAGCCTCTTGATGCATATGTGACAGTGGATTACTACCTGCCCGGCTGTTCAATAGATGCCAAGCAGGCATTCCCGCTCATTTCAAGATTGGTTCACGGTGCAATCCCTGAGCCATACCCACACCCCGTATGCCATGAGTGTAAACTTAACGAAAACCGATGCCTATTGATAGACAAGCGATTCTGCCTGGGCCCTCTGACCTTAGGCGGATGCGGATCGGCATGTCCAAACCACAATCTTCCCTGCGTGGGCTGTTGGGGTCCAAGTGATGATGCTAACTTCACCGAACATGTGAAGCTCTTGGAGAGCTTTGGAATGACAAAGAAGGATATCATTCGACGTATCCGCAACTATGGAGGACACAAGATTCTCAAGTACATCGAGAAAATCTGATGATGGAGGAAGAAGAGATGCCAGGTAAACAAGATATTTCGATTGAACCATTAGCTAGAGTTGAAGGCCACGGAGGAATCAAGGTAGAGATACAGGACAATAAAATCAGCAAGGTCGAGGTCCGAATACTTGAAGGGCCTAGACTCTTTGAAACTCTAGTTGTTGGCAAGACTCCAGAGGAGGACTTGAGTATCGTCCCCAGGATATGTGCCATCTGTAACCTCTCCCATAAGTACGCGGCACTCAGAGGCCTCGAAAAGGCATTGGGTGTCAAGGTACCTCAGGCAACACAGGAATATCGACATCTGATGCACCATGGAGAGTTCCTTGAGAGTCACAGTCTGCACATTTACTTCCTCGCGCTTCCTGATTTCCTAGGATACAATAATGCCGTTGCCATGGCAGAGAAACACGGCGAAACTGTTGTGAAAGCCCTGAAGCTGAAGAAGTTCGGGAACAAGATTATGCGCCTGATGGGAGGCAGGATGATTCATGGCGAAAACCCAATCCTAGGTGGCTTTGGTAGGTTGCCCAGCAGGGAGGAACTCATACAACTGAAGGAAGAGGCCCTAGAGCTATTGCCCTTTGCCATTGAGACTATTGACCTACTTGCAACACTTGATGTCCCTGACCATATGGAGAGGGAAACCCAATTCCTCTGCTGCAAACCACTGCATGACGGATATGACTACTACGGTGATTCATTCCTCACATCCGACGGCAAAGAGCATCCCGCTGAGGACTACAAGAGTGTCATCAAGGAACACGTCGTTGGGCACAGCTTTGCAAAACGAAGTGCCTATAATGGCAAACCTTTCACCGTGGGTGCCATCGCAAGAGTGCTCCTCTTGGGCGAACGTTTCAAGGGAGAAGCCAAGAAAGCATACGACAAGCTATACAACGAACGTTGGCATCGAAATCCTATATACAACAACTTTGCTCAGGCAATTGAGCAAGTGTTCTCGCTCGAGGGTGTCATAGAGGTTGTCGACAAGCTCCTAGCGAGTGAACCTCCAAAGGTTGCACTGCCAACCCAAGAAACTGGTGCCGGCACAGGTGCGGTGGAGGCACCCCGAGGGACACTCATCCATCACTACAAGATCAAGGATGGAAAAACAACTGCAGCTGACTTCATTACACCCACAGCCATGTTCCTGGATGACCTTGAAGAGTTCATACGTACTGGCGGGCAGACCATGCTTGCAAGGAAACAGAAGGAGAACATCGAACTGGAGTTCGAGAAGATTGCTCGTTCCTATGACCCGTGCATCAGCTGTAGTGCTCATCTCGTAGAAGTTGAATTCAAGTAGCCTTGACTTCGTGCCATAGACATTCACAATCACTAAAACATAGGCTGAAGTGAAAACAAGAGTGGAATTTGTATGGCCTTCTGTGTGATGGTCAAAGGACCTTGCAGAGGCAAGATGTGTGATTTCTGGGCTAGAGTCAAAATCAGAAAAAGTACACTTGACGGGCTGGTCATAGGGATACAAGAGAGCATGGTCAAGTGTCATAATGAGAAAGCACTATCATTTGATGAGGCAGCGAGAGATTACTGGGACAAACTAGGAGTTCGCAATATACGGAGATTGCGTGAAGAAGAACCCGATTTGTATGAGAAGATGAAACAGGCAGAGGCCATTGCACATGACCACTTTGTAGAGTGATTCATTCCATCTCTGCAGGCGTAGGAATCATATTGCCTCTGTTGAGAATCCACTTTGGATCAAGAGCCCTCTTCACAGCCTGCATCTCAGAGATACCTTGCTTGCCGTACATGACTTCAAGGAAAGCACGTTTGAGTTTGCCAATTCCGTGTTCGGCAGCCACAGTGCCTCCAAGCTCTACAGCTCTCTTGGCAAAGAGCATGTAGTTGTTCATACCTTGCTCAACCTCTTCGTTATTGCGAGGAATCATATTCACATGTAGATGGTTATTCCCGATGTGACCGAACACAACGAAGTCCATGCCCTGTTTCTCTAAGGTCGTGCGATAGAACTTCAAGTAGTCTCGCAGAGCCTCATCAGGTACTGCCATGTCTGTACCAATCTTGTGAACCTCATGGTACTCGGCCTTACGCTGGGCAATGAGTGCGTTGATAGTTTCTGGAACAAAGTGACGAACAGCTTTCATCTTTTCCAGTTCCGACCGATCAAGACCTGCCCAACTGGACTCTGAGGAAGAATTGTGTTTGTTGAGCATCTCCTCAAGTGCCATAATCATCTCTTCCATTTGAGCTTCGTTGTAAGAGAACTCAAAGAAGACAATCGCCTGTGTATCAGCGCCCATGGCTGGGACCTTGATCCCAGCAGAACTTGCTTTCTCCTTTATCATCTTGATTGCGTTTGGATCAAAATACTCGAGAAAATCCATTCTTATGGTTGCTTCTGGAGCACGAGCGTCATATACGAAATTGACAGCATCATCTTCACTTGGAAAGAAAGCCATCACGGTCATTATGTTCTCTGGCATCTTGGTGAGTCCTAGCTCAACCTCAGTTATCACTCCGAGGATACCCTCGGACCCGACAAAGAGGTCAATGAGGTCCATATTTGGCTCTGCAAATAATCCAGCAGCGTTCTTAGTGTTAGGCATTCTGTAGGATGGAACTGTGACTTTAACCTCACTGCCATCACTATGAGCTATGACGAACTTGCCCTTTCTTGCCTGAACCTCACCCCGACGGATGTCAAGAATATCACCATTCGACAGAACAACCCGAATCCTCATGACCCAGTTCCTGACCGCGCCATACTTGAATGTCCTAGCACCTGATGCGTTACATGCAACGATGCCGCCAAGCCAAGCGCTCATCTCAGTGGGGTCTACAGGAAAGGTGAAGTCAGCAGACTCACGCATGAATCGAGCGAGAGCTGCCTGTTTTTCAGGGGTGCCAACTCCTTCCAGTGCACTGAGGCTCTTGGTAGAAACCGCTCGGGCAAGGTCTTCCAATGTCACACCGGCTTCAGCCCCAATTGAGTATAGATCACTACTCTCTGAGTAATTCATATAGAGAAGTCGGTTCATCTTCTCGAGATTGAGAGCAATTCCGCCCAGAGGAACAGCTGCACCTGTGAGACCTGTCCTTCCCCCTTGAATGGTCACAGGTGTACCAGAATCATAGGCATTCTTCATCAGCAATGCGAGTTCCGCCTCATTGGTTGGGAAGACTATCTTATCGGCGGCGCCGTCGAAAGAATGACTCTCATCATCTAGATACAATGCATATGTATCTGTAATCTGAGCTTGATCTGTCACAGTCTTTACGCGTGAGAGATCAACATCAGTAGGTGCAATTGCAGCAATACGGTAAGCCATTACTATCCCATTCTTGAGTTAATATGATATCTCGACCCACCATTATACAATATAGATAATTGGGTACAGCAGTCAGAGCTAATTCTTTAAAATGCGTGAGAGTCCCCTCATAGACAACGAATTGCGCGGGATATAACTTGAAGATAGCAGCTATTTCTGATCTCCATGTCCTTCCAGATGGCAGTGATAACGAACTTCTGGAGAGCATCAGACAGAGAGTACAGGAAATACAGCCTGATGTCTTCATCATTGCAGGAGATATCAGTGACCATCTGAGTGTCCTAGGTGATTCGTTGGAAGCACTACATACAAGTGACTGCACCAACCTCTACGTTGCAGGAAATCACGACATCTGGTTTGAAGATGCGGGAGGGCCTGGATCTCTTGAGAAATACTCCCACAGTATTGGAGGGATTTGCAGGGAGAAAGGATTCATTCATCTTCCTGATTCACCCTATATTCAAGAGAATACAGCATTTGTGGGCAGCATGGGGTGGTATGATTACTCTTTCAGGCGAGAGGAGCTAAACATCCCGATAGAGAACTATGAACAGAAAGAGTTTCGTGGAGCAGTCTGGTATGATGTCTTCAAGATTGACTGGACCTTCACAGATGCAGAAGCAACATCTCTGCTCAATGAAAAACTGGAGTATGACTTGAAGACGCTGCCCAAACATGTGACTCAGGTTGTACATGTTTCCCATCACTTACCATTTCAGGAGCTTACTGTCTATAGGGACAAATTCCCGTGGGACTTTCACAGTGCGTTCATGGGAGCAAACAGCACAGGATTGATCCTGGAGAAGGACATGAGAATCATTCTCTCAATCTCTGGGCATAGTCATGTCAGGAATCGAATAACAAGAGGAAATATCACTGCAATCACAGTGCCACTCGGTTATGGTCGACCGAACATAGAGAAGATCGAGGACTTTGTGCGAGATGCTGTCGCAGTCATCGAGATTCATGATAATGATGTAGATGTTTCAGGTTTCGCTACTGGTGATATCTGTGCAGGATTGGAATATGTATCCTCGAGGTACTGAAACCTTGCTCATCATGTATATGGGACAAGATGTCTTCTCCGGTCAGCAACCCGATTGAGG
>PRDH01000051.1 GCA_003345545.1 Candidatus Thorarchaeota archaeon | reverse complement strand
CCGGCAGGCGCACCATCTTCTCTTTTCATTCTTTCAAGAAGCGACCACTGCTCCCGTGTGACTAATGGAGTATACTCAATCCAAAGTAGTACTTACTGCAGCATCCTTGGTCTTGGGACTTGATAGCAGAGGCCAGATGATGTAGGTGATGCCTATGGCCAGCCAGAGGACGGACCACATCACTCGTAGTGCAATGCTCGGATAAATGGCGGTGTAGATGTAGACCTCGATGGGGCTCAGTGGCGTTATCGCAGGCGCGACCCCAGATCCTAGCCATTCGAAATCAAACGGAAAGGGAAAGAGCGTGTAGCCCATAGTCGCCCAACTATAGTGACCTGCCCAAACACCAACCTGTGCTGCTACCAGATTCAGGTGAATTTGATACACAATTGGGAGATATACTATGAAAAGAGCAATGACAATCCCACTCCACACCGGGTGAGCATCCAGATGAGAAAAAATGAGGGCTCGCCTTGTTATCGAACATTGCGATGCCCCAGCTGACATGATACCACTCGTTATATCAATAGGAGATTTGGGTTATAAATAGCTTTAACTCCCCCTAGATACATCATTCCGGCACTCTACTCCGAAAGCCAAGATGTAAATATTGAGGTCTTTATGACCTATCTATGAACACCCGCCTCCTCTCGACGGCCTTTCGTGTCTGGCTCATGGAAACCCTCGTGTCAGGATTCAACTTCTTCATTCTCATGAACCTCATCTATGAACCAGCATGGGGTCCCTTGGTCGCACATCAGGTGGGAATGACAACTAGAATCGTCTACATCCTTGTCTTCGCATACCTCCTACTTCGCTATGTCAAGGAGTATGAGACACAGGATCTTGTCCATGTCGGACTGCTGTGGTTGGGACTGGAACTGCTCTTTGAATGGGGAGGCAGCCTTCTCATTGGGCGTCCTGTTGAGGAGATCCTCATCGGATGGAATATCTTCGCGGGCTACATGTGGCCCTACGTGCTGCTCGCATACTTCCTGTCCAATCTAGTCGTGGGATTGGTCCTCCATCCGGGAAAGATGCGTGTGGACTAAGGCTGAACCATGTACAAGTAATGAGACTTCATTCTGGATTGCCATAGAGCTTGATGGCATTCTGCCAGTACAGCTTGCGAAGAACAGACAGTGGCAGATTCAGACCATTGATGAAAGTCCCGCCAGTGTCCTTTGTGTCAGCATCTTCGAATGGCAGTGGCGTATTCCTGTCCTTGGTTTCCCAGAGGATTCTCTGAGCAAGGTAACGACCGCGATAGTACTCAGCATCGCTTTTATTCGAGGACACATCTGTCCCAAAGAGAATCCTGTCTGCGTATTTCTTCAAGAATTCACGAGCCTTTGTCACATCTTTGCTGAGCTCTCTGGCCATCCATCGGGAGGATGCTGTATCCAGAATTATGTTTGGAAATCGTTCGAGCCATCTCCCGAGATTGGGAAGCCTGTGTATCTCGGGTTGAGCACCAAAGTGGGGAATCTGAAAGATAGCCCGAGGATGTCGTTCAATCACATTTTCAAGTTGAGCCAAGTTTTCATCCTTTGTACCATACTTGGGATCCTGATAGTGGAGAGTGAAATAAGTATCAGGATCTGCAATGTGGATTATCAGAGGGAGGGAAGTATCTTCCACTGCTTGGAAAATGGGGTCAAGTCGCATGTCATCAATTCTAAAACCCTCAGGTACCCCCTCGATGTAGTCCCTCCAGCGAGGGCCAAACCAGGTCTTGGTAAGTGAATATCCCTCCTCTTTTGTCCGATAGATGTCGTCGATTATTGGGTCGATATTGAAATGAGCAATGTCCTTGAGGAAGAGGTACTTCGCAAAGACGAATCTACCCGGGTACAGGTCCTGAGTAGCCTTAAGCCCTTCTCTTGAATGAACGATTCCAACTTGTGCGGTGATTCCGAACTCGCGTCCGATTTGCACCATCTTATCGAGAGTGTTGGGTTCTCCAATGTGAGTATGAGCATCAAAGATGGGACCCTGATACTTCCAAATTTCTGTCAAGCTGAATCACTTCTACGGACCATGACCTATTGAAAAGGAATTCCTTGCAGACACATGTTCTCGAAAAACTGCGTTGACAGATTCTTTATTCTTGTACAAAAGACGTGGGCGTATCACCTATCACAGAGGTCTATCACTATGAGAGCTATTGTACTTCGTGGAAGTCCTAGAAGGGGAGGCAACTCTGACACTCTGGCAGATCACTTCATTCAAGGTCTCAAATCAACTGGCGATATTGAAGTCTTTGACTTCATCTTGAACGATATGAAGATCAAGCCGTGCCAGGGATGCCAATACTGCATGACCTCTAAGAATAACAAGTGCATCACCGATGATGACATGCATAAGATTTACTCTGTGTTTGCAGACGCCGACTTTGTGGTGTGGGCAACTCCGATGTACTGGGGATACATGACAGCTCAGATGAAGACCGCTCTCGATAGAATGGAAGCACTTGCTATGGACGTGAAGAAATACTGGTTGGATAAGGAGTTTGTAGCGATACTTACCTATCGACACCACTACCAATCCACAGTAGGCTTCTTTGAACGGGTACAGGGATATTTCAGGTTCAGGCTCAATGTGATTACGTTCTGTTCAATGAATAAAGAGGGTCATGAAGACATTCATGTGTCTTCGTGCAAGGAGAAACTAGAGGAATCATATCAACTTGGAAGGAAGCTAGGATTGCTACGAAGGGCATGAGCAGACGTGCGATGCTGTACCAGTAGGAACTTAACCTTCAGCGGGGAAGATGCCATGTGATGACATGTGCAACGGATTCTCTTCATCTGTACTGGCAACTCTGCTAGGAGCCAAATGGCAGAGGCCCTGCTACGACATCTGGGTGGTACTAAGTACAAGGTCTTTAGTGCAGGAACGAAACCTAAGTCTGAAGTCAACGCCTTTGCCATTCAGGT
>PRDH01000050.1 GCA_003345545.1 Candidatus Thorarchaeota archaeon | reverse complement strand
ATGAGTTATGTGATGAACACTCACGCCTCTTTCGGCATCACCATAGGCAAAACAAGAGACAGCTCTCTCACACGGGACTGTTTCAGTTGTCCTCTCGGACCAGATAACAGGTGGCTTGAATTCTGAATCAAGGGCCGGTGCTACCTGAAGTGCAAAATCCACCAGAGTGACATAGTCCCCGTCAACTGTCCAATATGGTTGTATGCGCCGTGTCTGAGTACTCATAGAAATCCAAGAATCTCGTCGTGCACTCAGTGAAAAAGATGTTGACGTGTTGCCGCAAGGCAGTCTGGATCGAGATTGAGGTATGCAATCACTCTCGTATCGATTGAATTTGCCGAATTCCGTACGGGGAAAAGCTTTATTATTATATTAGTACAATATTGTACTAGTATAATATTGCATTCGAGCTACAAAGAATGTTGCGAGAAGACAAGTCAGTTGAAGAGTTGCTTCCATCGACATACCTTACAGTCCTCACGCTGATTGGAGATGGTGCGAAATATGGCTATGAGATTGACAGACTCATAGAGGACCGTGGATACAGAGAGTGGGTGGACATCAGAATGCCCTCTGTCTACAAAGCCCTCAGAGAGCTGGAAGAGAGGGGTCTCATTGCAGGAGAGAAATCTGAGGCGGGTCTCAGACCTTCGAAAAAGACATTCTCTCTGACGTCAAAAGGGCGGAAAGTCCTGAAGAGCCAAATCATGCAATGCCTGAGCGATCCGCCACGGTCTAAAACAATCTTCGATCTGGGAATGTCTGCGATGTTCCTCCTCAGTCAACAAGAGGTTCTTGACTCTTTGCATGAGCAGGTGGAGGGCATTGATAGGTCCATTGGCTTTCTGCTCTCCAATACCCAAGCGATTGAAGACATTAGTCAACTACAGAAGACTGAACCTGGACGCAAGATTGGAGGACGCCCTGTGACCGACTTTCAGAGCGACGAGCCATTAGACTTGGTTCATGCGCTATTCGATCGCCCCCGGGCTATGCTCGAGTGTCGCCGTGAGTGGCTTCTTAAACTCATAAAACGTATCGAGGCTGCCCCTGAGAGGTTCGGACTGCGTTCAGAAAAAGAGAGGAGATGAAATATTGTCACAGAAAAGACGCAAGAAAGCGTTCGTGCCAGCTGGAATTGGCACCGACAGAATAGTTCTGGACTTTGAGCACTTCGGTGGCGGGAAGAACTGCCAGACGAGTTCAATGGTCCGTCTGATGCACCATATGGGATATGACATTAGTGAGCCAATGCTTGTCGGAATCTCTGCAGGGCTGGGATTCATCTACTGGTTCATGAAGAACATGCCATATCCCATCGTTGGTGGTATGAATCGAGCTGACTGTCGTCAGTTCCCAGGCATTCTTGGAAAGGCTGCGCGACGGCTTGGCGGTGACTTTGAGTCTATCTTGACAAAGAATGTCGCAAAGGCGCATCTGTTCCTCAAGGACACACTTGAGCATAACCAGCCAGCACTTGTCTGTGTTGACATGGCATATCTCGAGCACCTACTCACGGGCGAGGAGGATCATTTTGGAGAGCACAACTTCCTGGTCTACGGAATTGATGAGCCACAGGATCTTGCCTATATCTCCGACCGCTTTGATGGCATAGTAACCATGAGCCTTGCTCAACTGCAGAAGGCCCGTGCATCTGAGTACAGACCATTTCCGGCCATGAACCAGATGGTCCGATTCTCATTTCCGACGAAACTTACTCCTGTGAGAGAGGTCATCCCCGCCGCTATACAGGAGAATGTGAATGCGCTCCTCAACCCTCCCATCTCGAATGTGGGAGTCAAGGGGATCAGAAAGTGGAGTGTTGAACTCAGCAAGTATCCGAAGATCATCCCTGAACCTAGAAACTTAGCACATGCACTCGTAATGCATTATGTCTACATCGAGACTGGCGGGTCCGGGGGCGCAATCTTCAGACAGATCTACAGAGATTTCTTGGAAGAGGCAGGTCTAATCATGAAGAATGATCGTATTCTCAAGGCTGGCGAGAAGTTTGAAGAGATAGTCCGCCTCTGGAAGGATATTGCCTGCGCTCTCTTGCCTGATGAGATGCCGGCACTAGCTGAACTCAGAAAGATACAGTGGACAGTCAATGAGGAGTTTGAATCAAAGGGTGTCAAGGCACTTGCTCGAGCGCGAAAACTGGCAGAGAGGGTTCCCTCCTTGCTTGATGAGGCAGCAAAGTCTGAGATTCCTCATTTCGTCGAGTTTGTCCCTCGGGTACAGAGTCTTCTAGGGGAGGTCAGTGATATGGAACGTGAGACTATGCTCAATCTAGCTAGAGCTGTCAGCTAGCAGTGATGAATGACCTGCCATATCCGACTCATGCTGAGCCATGAGAGTCCGTTTGGGAAACAGAGGTGTATAGCCAGAGGTTCATTCCATCAATGGTTTTTTATCGGTTTCAGGCGAACTGAAGAGCGGCTGCTGTTGGGCGTGGACTCACGCAGAAGATTGCAGTTCAACATACATTGACGGTGTTGTCTATTGGAGAGAAGTCTAGGAATCATCAGCATCTTTGACAAGGAAGGAATAGTTGACTTCTGCAGAAGAGTATCCCCACATTATCAGTTCATCAGCACTGGTAAGACTGCAACACTCCTAGCGACGGCCAAAATCCCTGTCAAGACAGTTTCGAGCCTGACGAGCTATCCCGAAATACTGGACGGACGAGTAAAGACGCTTCACCCTGTGGTTCTAGGCGGCATCCTCGGAACAGAAGAACAACAGAAGGAACTGGAGAAACTGGGAATACAGCCATTTGGACTTGTGGTCGTCAACCTGTATCCGTTTGAGCAGGTCATCTCGAAACCGCATGATTTCATGGATGCACTCGAGAACATAGACATCGGGGGAGTGACGCTTCTTCGAGCTGCTGCAAAGAACTACCGAGAGGTCATAGTCGTTTCATCTCAAGATGACTACACCACAGTTGCAGAGGCAATCACTGCCGATGATGTATCCCCGGAACTTCGAAAGAACCTTGCCCGGAAGGCGTTTGCAGAGACTGCCAGATACGACGCGGCAATAAACCGGTATCTCTCCTCTGATGAGCTTTTTCCCCCTGATTTTCTGCTAGCCTTCGAGAATCCCCAGGTCCTGCGATATGGGGAGAATTCACATCAAGAGGCCAGATACTATCTCACACGTGGCAAACAGCCATTCTACAGACAGGTCCACGGAAGGAGTGTTTCATTCAACAATGTGGCGGACTTCTATGCGGCAATCGGTGCCTTGTCAGATCATAAGCGACCATCGTGTGCGATAATCAAACACACCAGTCCCTGCGGATTTGCCTCCGCTGATGATGTTGAGACTGCCTACGACCGTGCACTCGCGACTGACACCCTCTCTGCGTTTGGTTCCGTCGTAGGTTTCAACCAGCCAGTAACGGAGAGTCTTGCCTCGAAACTTCATGCAGTGTTTGTTGACGCGATAATTGCCCCCGCATATGACGAAGGTTCGTTTCAGACTCTTACCAAGAAGCCCAAGCTCATACTCTGCACCTTCGATGATACCAGGATTCCCGAGCTATCTCTAAGACTTGTTCCCAATGGTGTTCTAGTTCAAGAGAGAGACAGCCACATCATCTCAAAGAAAGACTTGAAGGTCGCTTCAAAGAAGTCACCTTCCGCTCAGCAACTGAAAGATCTTCTCTTCGCTTGGAAGGTCGTCAAGTATGTAAAGTCCAATGCCGCTGTGATAAGTAGAGGTGAAGGGACCCTTGGTATTGGGATGGGGCAGCCCTCCAGAATTGGCGCAGTCGAACTGGCACTGAGACGAGCAGGGCGACATGCAGAGGGAGCAGTGATGGCCTCAGATGGCTTCTTTCCATATCGTGACTCCATTGATGCCGCGGTGAAAGAGGGTGTCGTTGCGATTATCGCACCCAGCGGATCAATACGAGACAATGAATCGGTCGAGGCCGCAGATGAGGCCGGTATCTCTCTCGTTTGGTCCGGCCATCGAGCTTTTCTGCATTGAGGATTGGAACGTGTAATCTTTAATAAACGCCTAAGCGAGCGAACCACATGGCAGACTTGAAGATTGATGAAATCGTTGTTGGAACTGGTGCCTCTCCAACAAGAGGCAAGACAGTCATAGTTCATTACACTGGTTGGCTCACGAATGGGAGAAAATTCGACAGCTCTGTCGATAGAGGTAAGCCCTTTGAATTTCGGATTGGCGTTGGTCAGGTCATTCAAGGTTGGGACCAAGGCGTCATGTCAATGAAGATTGGGGGAAAGAGAAGATTGACGATTCCTCCACAACTTGCCTATGGGTCGCGAAATGTTGGCGATGGGTTGATACCCCCGAACTCAACACTGATCTTTGAGGTCGAATTGCTAGGCGTGAAGTAGTCGCTTTTTGGAGGGGACTAGAAGAGTCCCTGTTCCTTCTTCCGTTTTTGTACCTCGCGAATGGTTTCTGCAAAGGCTTTCGCTTTGGCTACCTTCGCATCGGCTGGGTCTGCTCTCGTGGCCCTATCAAACGAGTAGGCGGCCTTTATCTTATACAGATTGGCTCTGGAGTAGTTTCCCTCGCCCTCAATCTGCGAACCCAATAGATTGCAGGCATTGGCCAGGGACCACCAAGCATCAAAGGAGGATGGATTCAGACTCGTCGATTGGTCGAAGGCCTCAATCGCCTCTTCTATTCGACCTGCCATCATAGCTTGCTGTCCTCGTTCAAACCACTCCTTTGCGTCCAACATTCTGACCCTGCTGATGATTAGGCCTTCTCTCTCATAAGCTTGAGGCTCACTGATGAAACCGCATTCCGCAGTCACTTGCGCTCCATTGTATAAGGCACAGTGCTTTGCTTTCACTCACAATTTGCGAGGGAATTCATCATATCTTGGCTGTAAAGCAAGTTCCATGGCTGAGGAGTGATAATGAAGTACGGGATCAATATTCCCAACTTTGGCTGGTTCGGCGACATCGACACACTTGTCGAGTTTGGCACCGAGGTCGAAGATAGCGGATGGGATGGGTTCTTTCTCTGGGACCATCTACTTGTGTTTAAGCAAGAGGATATGGTGGAGCCTTTTGCTGATCCGTGGATTGCATTGACCGCGATAGCATGTAACACGAAGCGGATACGCCTGGGCCCATTAATTACACCACTACCCAGAAGGAGACCTTGGAAAATAGCAAGAGAGGCTCTTTCACTCGATCATCTATCAAAAGGACGTCTTATTCTGGGCGTCGGAATTGGTTCCCCCTCAGATGTTGAGTTCGGCTATTTTGGCGAGGAGAGTGACGCCAAGATCCGAGCACAGAAGCTTGACGAGAGCCTCGATATCATCACTGGATTGTGGTCTGGTGAACCCTTCTCGTACAACGGGACACACTACCATCTCACGAGAATGACATTTCTTCCCAAGCCAAAGCAGACTCCGCGCATTCCGATTTGGGTTGGCGGTAGTGTGCCTTTCAAGGCTCCGTTCCGAAGAGCTGCTCATTTTGATGGTGTGGTACCTATCCACTCAAGATGGCCTGAGAAAATCACTCCAAGAAATCTCCATGACATACTTGATATTATCCGAGATAAGAGAGGAAATCTGGACAACTATGATGTCGTTATCAGCGGTGAGACTTCTGGAAAAGACTCACGCAAAGACGCTGAGATGGTCAGACCCTGGTTACAGACCGGAGCAAACTGGTGGCTTGAGGATATTCACGGCCTGCGTGCAGGGCTTAAAGAACTCCGAATCAGAATCAGAGATGGCCCTCCAATCATTGACGACTGAATCTCGGTAGAGGTTTCATTGGAAGGCATGAGCACTATCTCGAAGAGACGGCAACCGCTTGTAGAATCGTAACAGTAAGCTGCGTCGAACCTCATCTTAAATACTAACCAACATACCGCAGATGAGGCTATGAGCTCTGCAAGTAAGGTCCAGGTCGTTGCTCTCGTCGCCATTCTTGGCGTTGCTGCGATTGGCTCCATCGTGCTAGTGACCCAGTTCTTGCCAACTACTGGTGGCACAATAAAGCTCACACTGCTCGAGAATGCTGGTGTGATGATAGAGGCTGATGGGATGCGAATCTACATTGATCCCATAGATTTGCCCTCCAACTACTCTGAACTCCCAGCAGATGCAGTATTGATTACACATCCTCATGGGGATCATTTCGATGGAACTATCATTGACTTGCTTCTGAAGGAAGATACTGAGATTATCATGCCATCGAATATGTCCGCCGAAGTGACTGAGTACGGCGCTGTCGGGGTCGTTCCTGGAGACAGTGTTCTTGTTGGTGATATCAACATCACTGCATTCTACATGTACACCACTGCTCCTGAGGGATATGTAGCCAGTCATCCTAGGGAAGCCAATTGGACAAGCTATATCATAGACATCAACGGGTTTACAATCTTTCATGCAGGTGATTCTAAGAATATAATAGAATACAACCAACTGAACGGAACCATCGATGTTGCTCTTCTTCCTCTTGGACCTGGATGTCAATCAATGACGGGAATGGAGGTTGTTGATGCGATTGATAAACTACAACCAGGGCACTTCATTCCAGTTCATGCGTCGGATTTGGATGCCGAGCTGTTCATAAATGCCTACGAGGATGAGATTGCAGAAGTTACTGAATGCCACCCTTTCTGGCTAGAACACTTTGCGTCCTACGTCTTTGAGCCATAGTCACTAACAATGTACTGGGAGTTGATGGATTCTTTTTCCTGTCAACTCCTGACTTTTCTTTTTCCTGCCCGTAGCAAATGCCCCTGAGAGTGAGTATTTGCTCTCTACCGGAAGACAAAACGCTCATATTGGTGCACCTCAGAAGGTGCACGAATGATGCCTCAGAGGGCTTGGCGATGAATGACAGGAATCGAATCCCGGACAAACGACCCATACTCTTTGAGCTCTTCTGTCCTAATTGTGGAGGTTCATTGTATGCCATCGGTGAAGAGGAGCTCTATGTGGGTCGGAGCGAGCACAGCAGTAGTTCGGCAGGATTCACCATCACTAAACTCGAATGTGTGCTCTGTCGCAACGAGTTCTCCATCGACGGCATTGGTCTCAAGTATGAGAAGAGCATTGCCGACGAATTAGGCTGGCCATTCGTGGAGCCAATTCCTGATGGCCCTAGTGTAATTCCGGAACATGTGGAAGAAAGGATGAGAAAGCGAGAGCAAGAGCCTGATCCACAGGGGGATTTCATCGAGGACTTCTATGCTGACCATCATAACCGCAGTCCCACTTCTCTTGAGAAGGAAGTTCTACGGAATGTCTTGAAACGACGAGGTCGATTGGTTGAAGATGAGGCTCCTTTGGAGGTTATTGCAGTTCCGAACAGCGAAGGGTCGCACAATGCGCAAATCACCGGAATCAGTATGAGATTCGGATTCAGTCGAAAGTGGCTATCAAAGGCTGTTCGTGTTTCCGATTGCTCGGAAGGAGAAATCATCGAATCTAGCCTGAAAGCAGATGATGAATCGATACTACGTCATTACTTCATTGTTTATGGTAAGATGTTCCGTCCCATAGCTACAATGAGAAAATGATACATTGAATCTCCGCATCTTGGTACGGCTCGCATCCCTCAAGAAGCGGAATGCTACACGCAGTTCAGCTTGCATGCGATCGTAGGTCTGGTCCTAGGTAGAGAATAGAGGCATTCTACCTTCTGAATGAGGCCCGATAGATCTCGGTACGAACATCGCCCTTGAAGTTATTGAACCGGCCGAGATGAGCTTCGTTGACAACAGTTTCCTTCCTAACTCTTTTTGCCAATGCCAATTGTTTTCACCAACATCACTGAGTACGCAAATGAATATCTATTTGCGTCAACTACGGCGTGTGGCAATATGCAGAATAATCCGATCAATTTGTAAAAATCGGAAATAGGGGATTCGGAAAAATGCGACTGAGCGCGCGCACTGGTATTGTATTCTCGCCAGCTCAATGAAATGCCCCGTCCATCCTGACTAGGAAATCAATGTTGGATGATTACCCGAACCTACATCTGAGGCAGCGGAATTTCGACTGTGTAATCCTTTCCGCACTGGCAGTCAAGTTTGACTGACCATCGTTTCGGTAAAGGCACATTGAATTCCTTGACTACTTCGGAGAGGCCGTTCTTGATGCCGCTGATTAGCTTCACATATGCTCCTGCTAATGTAGTCAGCTCATGAGGGAAGTCGAAATCCGACAGGAAATACTTGAATGCGTTCTTGCAGTGTGGACATGCAGTGAGCAGTAGGTTGGTGGTATCTCCACATTTCGGGCAAATGATCTCGTTCCTGCTCATCTTTGGGGCCATAGGCATTTCCAGAATCAAATCGTTTTGGTGCCCACAGACATAACAGAAGTAGCGCAATGGCAATTTTGGCATAATGATTCATTCCTCACGTGCTCTGAAGAATAGTCATTTCCTGCTAAAAGCCTAGCTGAAATGCATTGAGAATGGCAAGCGCTTGTGGTGGACTACTTTTGGAGCGATATTGTAGTAGCATTCAGGAGTTCCGTGTCACCCACAGACTCCAATTCAATCGCGACTCTTGCACCCGGGTCAAGCGTATCATACTTTGTGAAGGCTGTCACTTTCACTTTGATGTGTTCATTATCCTCTGTTTCGATGCCCAGGTAGCCATAGTGCTTCTTTCCCATCACACTAATGTTGGCAGCGACAATTGTTCCTATCACCATTCTCTGCAAGAGCGTTTCACCGTCGTGCGCGCCATGCAGCGGATGTTATAATGTATTCTATTCTGGCATCCTCTGTGAGTGTTGTCCATTGCTCCCGACTACTGCACTATTGACGGTTCGATTCTGTTTCTATGATGTCGCAACGGCTTCTTCTCCTACTGAACCCGAATCGAGTATCGGCGCGAGAAGAACCCTTTTTGCAACGAGAATATCTGTCGATCCCAATCTTGCTGCATCCACGACAACATGGTTCCCAACATCAAGTGACTCATAGTAGGTGTATGAATCAATCTTCACATCTACATGTTCGTTCCGAGTCACTTCGATGGTGATGCTTCCGTAGATAATATCTGTATCTCCGAATGTAGCTAGCTGGGTTGAAACAATCCTTCCTTCAATAGTGAATTCTTCATTTCTCATGAGATAACTATTGTTAATAATTCTTATAAGCGATTGGTTCGCGGCTATCTAGTTTCTGAGCTTCTTCAGATTTCTAGGATAGAATTCTGTGTTATTAATGTAGGAATCAATATAGACATCAATCGCCTCTCTTACCGGGCTGTTTGGGTCCATATCTCTCACATATTTGGCTGGGACTCCTGCATAGATCTTGTTGGGCTCCGTTTCTGTCTTGTCGTGAAGCATGGCTGAGTTCCCGATTAGAGCACCTCTTGCGACCTTGCAGCCCAGCATGAGAACTGCTCCCATTCCAATCGCTGCGTGGTCTTCAATTGATTCCGCGTGGATAGTAGCATTATGACCAATGTTCACTCGTTTTCCAATGCGAACGGTGAATGACGGATCCGAGTGTATCACTACACCATCTTGGATATTCGTTTCATCATCGATTACGATAGGTCCTCTATCCCCTCTGATGGAAACCATCGGAGCGACAAAGACATGTTCGCCAATCCTCACATCGCCAATGACTGAAGCCTGTGGATGCACATAGGCAGTTTTTGCAATGCTTGGAGTCTTATCTCCAAGAGCGTAAATCGTCACGTGATCATCTCTTCACACTCATTAATTCGCTCCAAGGGTTGAGCATTGCTAATCTACGGCTGGGAACTAGAAAAATCATTCTGTTCGTGGATTCCTCTCATAGGGCACATATTGTTATATCCGTGACTTACTCATACCAATTTGCAGGAGGCTTGCGCCAATGCGCACAGAAGATGAGAGCAAGAGTACGGCAGTCAATATACCAAAGACAAGCATCACCATCTATGGCGGTAAGAAGACGGAGGTTGGAGAAGCCGCGAAACAGATTCTCAATATCTCAGATGAAGACTACTATTCAACCTGGATCAGCCTAGGCATAATGAGACGACTCGGATTCCTATTTGAGGGAGGCGTTGAGAGTGCTGGTAGTGCGACTGGACTTGTACTCATGTTCATCGTCCTGATTGCGGCTCTCGCGTTGTTTGCACTTTGGCAAGTTCTTATCGTCTTCGTCGTGATTGCAGTCCTGGCCTTGTTAAGTGGCGGAGCGGCACTCAAGTTCCTGCGAGCAACATACATTACAAGACCTTTGAATGAAATTGACGCCACAAAGCTTGAGGAATTCGTACGAGCTCAGGCATCACAGGGTCACTTTGTGAAAGTAGAAGGACTCCGCGGCGCTTCTAACATTGGCAAGGATACAATGAGGATCTCAAATGCTGCACTCACGTTTCGAACTGGAATCCAGTTCTCAATCCTCGTTGCATCAGCGTTCTTGATTCTGGAGATAGCCTACTTGCTCGTTACAAGTCACTGGCTCTCTGGCCAAAACCCAGTGACAGGACAAATGGAAGCGTTCGTACTCATCTGCTTTGGTCTCCTGTTTGTCGGTGGCGTGGTCATGATGGACGTCGGTGTGCTGCTTCGGAACAGTTTACAGAGAGAACTGTCACAGAAGAAGAAAAAGTGACTACACAACATCAAAGACTATTTCCCAGAACTCTCGCTCGGATACTCCCGTCCTAAGCTCTCGCAGTTCTTCCTTAATCTTCTCAAATGCCACATTTGACTGGAGCTTCTTCTGGTCTTCATGAGTCTTTTTCACTCGCTCAGCTATTTCCTTGGCTTGTTCTGGAGTCGCCCGGACTCCGCCCATCTTCAATAGATACTCGACGAAGTGCCTGCCCACGAACTTGCCAAGATGGAACTGTCTTTCGCGGCCGACCTTTGATGGATTGATTGGTTCGTAAGTCATTGAGTGGGTCAACTGCCCATGCGAGTGTATCCCGCTTGAATGAGTGAATGCGTTGTCGCCACTGATTGCTTTATGCAGTGGAAGGGGTATAACGAAGTCTTTCTCCACGAGTTGAGACAGCTGGTAGAGCTTCTCCGTCTTGATTCCTGTCGCAATGCCGTATAGCTCCTCAAGAGCCATCACGACTTCCTCAAATGCTGCATTGCCAGCTCTCTCGCCATAGGCGTTGACACACACCTGCGTATAGGTAGCACCCTCTTCTACAGCCGCCAGTGTGTTAGCAGTTGCTAGACCAAAATCATCATGACAATGCACTGCAATAGGGACCTTGTACTTACTCTCCGTCCAGAGACGCGACTTGACTTCTCGCATGATATGCTTCATGACCTCAGGTCGAACAAATCCGACAGTGTCAGCGACACAGATCTTGTCTGCCCCTGCATTAATCGCAGTCCTAAACGCCTGACAGAGAAACTCCATATTGCTTCTGGTTGAGTCCTCTGCGATGTAGTCGATAATGAGACCGTGTTCTTTTCCGTACTCGACGCACTGTGTCAATCGATCCAAGACTTGTTCTCGTGACATCCTGAGCTGGTACTTTAATCGGAAGTCTGACGTGGCAATAAAGATTGGAACTTCGTCAACGCCTGCCTCGATGCATGCATCGATGTCCTCAATGACTGCACGGGCTGGAGCAGCAACGCTCGCTCTTGAGAGCCCTTCTTTTGCGACTGCAGCAACTGCCCTCTTCTCAGCATCGCTGACCGCTGGAAATCCTACTGCAACGATAGAAGTGCCTACGTCATCGAGCATCTTGGCAATCTCAATCTTCTCATCGATTGTCAATGCAACTCCCGGCGTCTGCTCTCCATCCCTTAGGGTCTCATCCCACATGAACACCCTCTTTGGGAGGCTGTCTGATTTCGTACCGGGTACTTTGTTGTAGTTGACTGCAAGTCCTGCCTTCTCTAGGGTTTCCATATGACTCAACCTGCCTGTGCGTCTGTCTCTGTCAATTCATTCAAATCGATAATGACCATATTTCTTTGCGCTCTCTAAAGTCTTGTCAAGCACACCTATCTGCTTTTCATACTCGGCTTTGGTGCTGTCACCGCGCTCCAGTGCTGTCCTTGCCTTTTCCTTCTTGTACTCTATTTTGGTATTCTCGATGTGGATGAGTCTGAGAGAGGACTCTGCGACCGGCGTAGCCTTTGTGACCTCGCCAATGCCTTCAAGGAGTGGCATCCAGCAGATCTCTTCGACATGAAAAGAGAACTCAAGTCCTCGTTCAAGAATTCGATTCCAGATAGGGCACGCCTTCACAAAGACGTCCCTCTCGTTCACCTCGATATCCATTCCAATGGCTCTGAAGACACTCCCGGTTATCTCTGCTGACTTCTCTGGACCTCTTCCACCGCTTGCCTTGGCAATCTCTTTTCCCATCTGCCTAAAGCCACCACTGTATCCCTCGTACATTGAGAGCGCTCCGGTGTTGTCACGAAGTCCCCACCACAACCCATCAATGAAGGCGACAAACGCCTTCCGGAGAATCTCTAGGTCATTCATTTTCTGTCCTCCTTTACAAAATGCTGTCCCCATTTATTGAGAAATGCTATCTCCTCCGGTCCTTGCCTTGGTGGCCCGAGAGTTCTATCGTATTTTGCATATCCCAGTGTCAGACACAGAATTGGCACCCAGTGTGGGAACGGAATCCCCAGTTTCTTAGATATCGCTCCTACATCATCAAAATGATCTAGCTGGACTGATGAGACGCAGCTTCCGATGCCAAGCGCTGCAGCTGCAAGCGCCATGTTTTGTACCATCATCGCACCGGCAATGACTGCATGCCTAGGACCTGACCATCCGTAGACGCCACCGGTCCCTCTGAGAGTTGCCTGAGAATTACCAACATGGGTCTGGTCGACAGCAAGCACAAGAAGAACTGGAGCTCCATCGGTTTCTGGGTTTCCTTTGATGTATTCGAATCGCTGCCCAGAAATGAGAATATCGATTGTGCGCTCACGGCTTGCCTTGGACTCGATGTAGCTCAGTCTGCGTTCCAGCTCCTGTCGTGGAGTGGCGCGACCAAAGAGCAGAATCGTCCGGTCCACTGCAGTTTGCCCAATGAATTCACGCAGCTTCTTGTCACGGACCACAATCACCCTCCATGGCTGCTGATTCTCGGCACTCGGGGCGTAGCCTCCAGCCTCTATAATCTTATAGATCAATTCGTCGGGGACATCTTTTGATGTGTCATAGTCTCGTATAGCCCGACGGCCCTTGATCACTTTGATTGTTTCGCTGTCTCCCAAGGTGTGACTCTCCAGTCATTGATATGGTGGCGTGATTAGTTCACACTTAAGTAAGTAACTAATAAAGGACAACACAGTCCTTTCTGAGCACTACATCAGTGGGGCGTCGCGTCCGTCGTATTTGACATGGAATCCTGTATCTAGGTTCGCGCACTCCTTCAGAATATTGCCGCTAGCAACAACACGTTGAACCTGATTGGTGCCTTCGTAGATCTGTAGGAGTTTCGCATCTCGTATGAGTTTCTCTACAGGATACTCACTGAGGTATCCATATCCTCCCATGATCTGTGCTGCATCGATCGCGTTTTGCATTGCAGCGTCTGCAGCAAAGAACTTGGCAAACGCAGAGTCCTTGGAGTTGCGGATTCCCTTATCCGCCAACCATGCTGCATATCGAGTCAACTGCCTCGAGGCTGCAGCTCTTGCACCCATGTCAGCGAGCATGAAACCGATGCCTTGGAAGTTGCCTATTGATTGTCCAAACTGCTGACGAATATTCGCGAACTTCCCCGCCTCATCAACAGCTCGCTGTGCTACTCCTGTCGCTAGGGCTGCAATTCCTGCTCTCGTCTTATCCAGGGTCATCATGGCAATCTTGAAGCCTTCTCCTTCCTTCCCTACAAGACAATCCTTGGGTACTCTAGCATGATCAAAGATGACCTCGCTCTGCACAGAGTTCTTCTGACCCATCTTGTTCTCTATGAGTCCAATCTTTACGGCCTTGCTCTTCGGGACCATAAGGACCGACAGTCCCTTATTCTTCAGCTCTGGTTGAGTCGATGCAAAGACTGTGAAGAGTGATGCCTGTGGGGCGCTCGTGATGAAACATTTCATACCAGTTATGACGTATTCGTCTCCGTCTTTCTCTGCTCGAGTGGCCACAGCTCCCGCGTCTGAACCTGCGACGCGCTCAGTCAGGCAGAATGCTCCGAATTTGACTTCCTTTCCCGTGATCAAAGGCCTCACGTAGGTTTTGAGCTGATCTATAGTGGCTGCAATCACGAGTGGCGCAAATGCGAGATTGTTGCACATGATTGTTGTGGCCACGCCAGCATCACCATACCCTGTCGCTTCCGACACGAGTGTTTCCGAAACCAGTGATTGTCCGGGCCCTCCTGCCTCAGCTGGAATGTGCAAATTCATGAGACCCGCCTCATAGGCCTTCTGAACAACATCCTTCGGAAACTCGTTTCGCTTCTCCAGTTCAATGGCGTGTGGGGTAATATGCTCCATAGTGAAAGCCTTGGCTTTGTCCCAAAGCTTCTGTTCTTTGTCAGATAATGAAAAGTCCATAGTCAATCACAAGACCCCGCTTCAATAACGGCTTATTATCTCTTCGGAGCTGATAGTATTCGCGTCTCATCTGTGGTCGTTGTGAATGTTAGTCTGGATCTTACTGGGCTGAAAATGCAGGTGTTGTGGATAGCATAATATGTTTTTATGTTCTTATGGCTGAAACTGAGAATGGAGGAATGATATATGGTCATAGAGATGAGGCGTGTTAGGGATTTTATCTACAAACTCCTGATACCCAGGACTCCATATATTCGTTACAAGTCTAAATTGCTTAATCAAGATATGATACTTTTGCAGCCAGATTATTGGGTCGAGATTTTCACTCATACTGGGATATACGAGAAGGAAGTTACCCAATATATCTTGACTCACGGTCCCTACGATGCTGCTATTGATGTTGGTGCAAACTGCGGATACTATACTGTGTTGTTATCAAGGCTGTCACAGAAAGTTTATGCATTTGAGCCAGATCCAAGAACGTTTCGAGCATTGTTGGAAAACACAAAGCACTTTGATAATGTACAGTTGTCTAGGGTTGCTGCAGGAGACGCCTTTGTTAATAACAAGCCATTTTCTCAAACGCCGTCACATGGAAGTTCTGGCATGCATAATCTTGTTGACGATTCAAATGTTATCAGTGTCTCGGTTAGACGACTGGATGATGTGATTCCAACTGGCACAAAAGTTGATCTTATGAAGATTGATGTTGAAGGGCATGAGGCTGCTGTACTGAAAGGTTCTAGACGAATACGAGATGAAAATCCAGATATGAAAATCATATGCGAAACAAAACTTAGTACCATCTATGATGTTTGCAAAGTGTTGGAAGAATATGAAAGACAGCAGTTGAATGAAGGAAATATAGTGTTTGTGAGAAATCAGTACTTTGGTGACTGACTGCGGTCGCAAGAGCAGTAATTCAAATCTAAGTTAGGTGGTTTATGACAGGTACGTCTGTGGGTTGGGGTTCATTTATTTTGATACGCGTCTAAGTATAGGCTAAGAAGCCGAGAACAGCATATTATCTCTTCGGAGAGTTGCATGCTTCTGTTGCTTGCTTCGTACACAGAAGAATGCGGTGCCCCTCACAGTTTTTATAGCTGTATTTCATGCTCCGCCTCATCTTTGCAGAGGTGGAATCATCACTTGCCCCTAAAAAACACGAATATCGTAAGTGCTGCTCACACGAAGTTTGGAGTGCTTGAAGGTGTGACACTCAGAGAGATGTTCTCTGAAGCGGTGGACAAAGTAACGGTAAATGCTGGTATTCCCAAGAAGGATATTCAAGCAGCATTCATCGGGAGCTTCATCCCAGAGATGCTTATTCATCAGGGGCATACAGCACCACTTCTAGTCGACTATGCTGGTCTCAGAGGACTGCCTGCAACGCGTCATGAGGCTGCCTGTGCATCAGGTGCAACAGCACTTCGGGCTGGGATTATGGCAATCGAGTCGAGACTCTATGACACGGTTCTTGTTGTTGGCGCCGAGAAGATGACCTCAGTATCGACCAACAAGGCCACGGAGGCGCTTGCTGCAGCGGCTGATGATCAATTTGAATCAAGTATTGGGCTGACCTTCCCAGGTGTCTTTGCCCTTGCCGCGGTTGCACACATGCACAAGTATGGGACCACGGAAGAAGACATGGCGCGCGTAGCTGTAAAGGCCCACAAGAACGCCTCAACCAATCCCCTGGCGCAGTTCCAGAAGGAGATCACCCTTGAGAAGGCCATGACACCAAGATACATCGCCTGGCCTCTCAAGCTCTATGACTGCTCGCCAATATCTGATGGTGCTGCCGCACTTGTACTCACATCTAATGAGAAAGCAAAGAAGTACACAGATCTGCCTGTCAAGATCATTGGCACAGGACAAGCCTCTGCATCTATGAACCTGTGCGCCCGCTCAGACCTTACAACCTTCAGCGCATCTGTAGAAGCCAGCAGACAGGCATACAAGATGGCCGGGCTCAAGCCAAAGGATATGGACTTTGCAGTGGTTCACGATTGCTTCACAATTGCTGAGATCATAGCTAGCGAGGATATTGGATTCTTCAAACCTGGTGAAGGTGCGAAGGCTGTTCGCGATGGAGTGACTGCTCTCGATGGCGACAGGCCCATAAATCCCATGGGCGGTTTGAAGGGTGTTGGTCACCCGGTTGGCG
>PRDH01000049.1 GCA_003345545.1 Candidatus Thorarchaeota archaeon | reverse complement strand
CCGCATCTGAGAAGGCACTGAGAATTCTGGACATCTCTAATCTGTCAAGCATAGAAGAGATCGCTGAGTACACAATCGATGGCGAGATCTTCTCCATTGATTTCGTCGGAGATGTTGCGTACATGATGTGTTCGTACGGGGGCGTCAAGGTCTTCAATGTCAGCAATCCCAACTCTCTCGTAGAGATAGGCAACTATTACGATGGAGGGAATGCTGTTGGCTCAGAGTTCTTTGGGGACTACATCATTGTTGCTGACCGGAATGATGGTCTGGAGGCTCTGACAACCGGAGACCCTACTGATATCACTGAGATTGGGCATTACTTCGATGGCGGGAGTGCTACAAATCTAGACGTAGCTGATGACTTGGTCCTAGTGGCAGATGGGGAGGATGGTCTTGAAATTCTTCAGGTTGAAATTGTAACCGATACTGGAGATTCTTCATTTCTCATTACTGCTGTAATCGTCACTGCGAGCGCGATAGCAGTTCTTGGCATAGTGTTATTCGTGAGATACAGGAAGCAATGGTAAGACAGTCTTGATTTGCACAATCCTCGGGCCTGAATGTCATCCGTGCAGGCAAGATGTCACGCAGTTTATCAAGACTGCAGATTATGATGAATGGGTGAACTGATTGGAAGAGTCACTGAGAGATATGCTCAAGCACGGAAGGAAGTTCGAACGATTGAGGACTGCTGAACCTGGAGTATTCATCAGGAAGATACCTCAATACAAGAATGAGCCAGCCTATCTGGCTGTTGAGATCAATCCGATTGGCGAGAGCGGAAATCCAATGAACAAGTTTGGTATCATCATAAGGAGCCAGAACGAACTTGATGCCATCAGAGCAATTCTCTCTCAGAAGAAGGTAGACGAAGCGCTTCAAGCGATTGAGAAACTGAGCCAAGGTCAAGTTGCAAGTGATAGGTAGGCCTCAGAGCGAAGACGATTGAGAGAGAACCAATGCTCATCAGATTCTAGCTGTCAAATGCTACTTATCAGTCATCAGATTTGGAATCAGGGTAGGCTATTCCCCAATTCAAGCAAGTGCTTGTACTGCCAATCTCGTTCTTTGGCTATGGCAGCACCGGCATCAGAGGAGCTGGCGGTTCTATGAATAGCCTGCAAGGCATAATTTGCAGCACCAATGGAATGAGTAGGAACATGCGCAGTTGCCACCGCTTGACCTGCGGCACGGGCAGCAGAGCGAGCAGCACTATCTTCTCCTACCTCCCGAGCCGCCGCATGAGCATCAAGTGCAGCTTTGCGTACATCTGCCATCTCGAATATCCCGGTACGTATCCATTTGCGGAGCGTTTCAATAGCTCTTCGGGGGCGGGCGTCTTCGGGGTACTTTTCCTCAAAGTATGGCATGACACGCTCGACACAATCGACTGCCCAGATGGCTAGTGTTTTTTGGTCAGTCTTTTTCACAAGCTCTACAATTGAATCGTCTTTGGATGTAACTGAAAACTTGGATTTCTCTTTCATGCTTTCAAGTGAATAGACTGCTATTATATATGTCATGGCGCGGAAACTACTCGGCGCAGCTGTTTCATACCCTAATCTTGGTCAAAATGACTTACCATTGTCCAGTATGGTCTGGGCATATTATAGCGATTGTCATTGCAGATGAGGACGGAGTGTGAAATGGTCCATTGCCCGTCTATAGACCGGCACTTTCCGATTATAGAAAAGACTCCCTTCATCAAGCGCCCGCGTATGTTTATCTTCATATCTAGCCAGCCTTTTCATTCTGAAAATGCTTCTTGTGAGAGACTTCGAATTTCATCAAAAAACGGGGTTTGTCTTTGTTCGACCGAAATCGCGGCGTACAAATACATCCCCGCTGACCAACTCTGCCAGTCTTGTCCTCTTGGTGTACCATCTTGAGCCCGAAACCATTCATTGAAGCCGAAGTCGACATTAGCTTCACGTGAAGGGCGAACCAGTTCAGTTAATGCGAGCAGTTTTTTCTCCGCCAAAGAAATCTTGCCTGTTGCCACAATCGCAGCTATGTGGAAACCACAAACAAAAGGCCAGACTCCTCCATTGTGATATTCACCAGGAAGATTGAACGTAGCGTATCTGGGATGCCAATCTCGATCCTCTGGATGAATGTAGGGGACGAAATTGGGAGCGAGGTCAAGCGCTAGCTGGCCTTGTTCACGCATTGTCTGACATTCACGCTCTATCCACGTAACTATTCTCTTGGCTCTCGACGGAGAGGCGAGACCTGAGAGGATAGCCAAGCTATTGCCTAAGAGGTCGAAATGTTCGTCGCTGAGGACTTTATAGACCCAGGCAGCATAATAGGGTTGACGACGTGGCACCAATCCTTTCTGGACGTGTCTGGGCTGAACTTCACCGCGAACCGTATATTTGTTCAACTCGTCCCGAATCCTAGAGGCTCTCTCGGTTTGATTGTGCAGGAGAAGATAACTGTAGACTAGGGCGTTCACATAAAGCCCGTACCCCAATACCCATTGCTCATCTCGCCAATCACTGGTTGGCAATTGGGCTACCATTACTTCATTCGCTGGACTTTGGTATTCCATCCATGTCATCGCTTTCTGTACTGCAGCATCAAGGAAGTTGGCGTCCCCGGTTGCTTTTCTATATAGACCGACGGCTAGAAGAAAAAGCGGGGTCGAATCGCTTGAATTAAGTTCATTTGGGTCATGAACAAGTACCGGAATTTGCCCCAATTGGCTTTGATTTCTAGCTAGCGTCTGGAGTACACGTCGCAAAATTGTCGTCAACTTTTGGTTCCCGCAGGCTAGTACGCCTAGCCCGGAGATTAAGAGATCACGGGTGTAAGGCTCTGGGTACCCCCATCCTGCGGCTCTAGGCAGTGAATGGTACGGACCTCGGGCATTGTGCAGCAAGACCTCCAGGGCTGCTTTCTTGGTTTCCCTAACACTACTCCATTGTTGTGCTTTCATCTCATGTAAGCCCCAGTTTTTCCGAGATGATCTGAACAAACCTTTTTGCTACAATTCGGTAGTCATAGTTCTCTACCACTCTTCTCCTCCCCGCTTCCCCCATCCGCCGTCGCAGTTTCTCATCTTGCATGAGAGTCAACAGGTAGTCAGCTATATCATGAACACTGGCCCGATAATCGACAGTATGTGGATTCTGAAAGACTATCCTATGCCCTGGCTCCCAGCCAGACTCCTCCCCGGCAGTTGTTTCTTTAATCACGACCTCCATGGCGATATCAGCCAAGAAAGCTGTTTCACCATGGACTAGTGTGTCAAGCATAGCCATAGCTTTGATAGAAACTACCGGCTTGCCGCAGGCTCCTGCCTCAACTTGCGGCATCCCGAATCCCTCCAACCTTGAGGGAGCAGCGTAAATGTCACACGCATTCAGAAGGTAAGGCATGAAATTCCGCGAAACGATGTTAGTGGTGTAGATCACCTTGTTCATTATGCCAAGGGAGGTCGCTAGCTGAAGATCCATGAGATTCTGCTGCAAAGTCCTGGGCTGTGGCCAGACCTTGCACACGTATTTCCACTTTGGCGCTTTGCCATCAATAATCGCCAGAGCTTGCATCACTTCCTGTGCGCCTTTGGATGCGGCATCTCCGCCTACAGTAAGAATCATAATGTCTTCAGGCTTAACGCCTAATGCCTCACGGACACAGGCCACTTTCTGTTCACTCTTGTCGCGTGGCACGAAGGATTCAGTGTCTACTCCAACTGGCAAAACCTCTATATTCTTGCCGTGCAGACCATCGCGTTTGTAGACATCTTTAACCCATTGCGATGTGACCAGAATGAGAGGCAGTGCGTTAAGGATCTCCTGATAATTCGCTACATAGCCATCGGCCACCAGCCAGGGCACCGGTAGGACCCCATACCGCTGAGCATGGAGAACCAAATCAGGCGTATTTCCCCAGTAGCCCACTCCCACAACTATATCTGGTTTGTACCAGCGGTAGTACCATTCCTTTTCCTGTGCAGAAGAATAATGAACCGCTTGAGCGTCAATCCCTAATTCTTTGAGTCCCTTGTAGAGTAGGTCACCTTGGGTTGCCAGTCCTCCAGGGGGAGGTGGATAGTCGTATAGTACTAGTACCCTCATCGCTTCCGCCTCTCGGTCTTTGACCATTTTCGGAATTCAACAGGGGATTGGAAACACCAGAACGCTTCTTCTCTCATGACGATATCAGCTTCATATGTCCCAGGAGCAAAGCCATATATGGCATTAACGATAGTATACTTCCTTAGCCATATGTCCTCAGGCAAGTATGATATCAGATGTGCCGTCTTAATCGCTTTAGGGAGATCATCCTTACCACCCTTTCCACCATCCTCATAAGCGAACATCCAGACCTCTTTTGCTTTAATCAGTTCTTTCTCCCATAGTAAAGCAACTGCTGTCCCGATTTCTTCGTGGCGTCGATGCCGTGTGTATTCTCCATGTGGACTGTGGGTCAGGATAAGGTCAAAATGCTTTTCAGGCAATAAGGAGAGCACCATTTGCTGTACATCAGCTTCTGATAGAGGCAATTGCTCTGTTCCATCATCAAGATCACCAATCTCACTGACTCCGCCAAGTTGCTGGACAGCGCGAATGAATTTTGGCGCCCGATCTGTGTCGCTTCCACGACAGAGCGATACAATTGTCCAATGCCAGTCCGGGTGGATGAGCACAGTCCCTCCAGCCCAGATCGTTTCATCATCAGGATGCGCAACTATCATAGCAGCTGTGACATATTCCACTTTTTCCATACATTCTAGTAATGATGCAAGAGATAAAAGATGTAGCTTCTTGCACATGACTACAATGTGTGTCTAATAGTCGGACCTGAGTTTCAACTAGAGAGAGATGTTGAAAGGGATTGCCCTTACCATGCAGTCTAGCCCTACCATCATGTTAAATACCCCTATCTGGCAAGCAACGGATGAGAGGAATGGTTGATTGAAGATTAACGGTTTCATGATTGAAGATGTAGTGATTGCTTCGGGGGATATCTCTATCAAAGAGGCGATTGGCACCCTTTATCACAAGCATATTGGCTCAGTCATTATCATTGACAAGGACCGGAAGTGTAAGGGGATATTCACTGAACGGGATGCCATCCGAGTCGTAGCTACTGATGTTCCCTTGAGTACACCGCTCAAGGAGGCCATGACGACTAATCTCAAGACAGTGGAAGAGGGAGCTACATTCGCAGAGGCTCTGAATATCATGAGGACCCATAACATACGACACTTGCCAGTCACCGATAGACAGGGGAAGCTCATTGGCCTCCTTAGTCTTAGAACAATCTTGGATGAAGTCTATAATATGCGCACTGCCAAACCCTAGGATTCCTTCACGTAACATCAGGAGAGAAAACTAATGAAGCGCTTCGAAAACAACCCAATCCTTGAACCAGTACCAGGTCATTACTGGCAAAATCGAGAAGTATTCAATGCAGCCGCCCTCTATGCAGGAGATAAAGTCCATATCCTTTATCGTGCCATGGGAGACGATGGAGTGTCACGTTTGGGATACGCGAGTTCTTCGGATGGATATTCGATTGACACACGACAGCCCGAACCAGCTTTCGCACCGGCAAGTTCCTGTGAGAATCTAGGCTGTGAAGACCCCCGACTCACCCAAATGGATGGAGAATGCCTGATGACGTATACAGCCTACAGGAGTTATCCCAGTAACGCGTACCAAGTCTCCATCACAAGGATTTCTCTAGAAGACCTACTATCAGGTGACTGGAACTGGGGAGAGAGATGGTTGCCCTTTGATGGTATACTCAACAAGAATGCAGTGATATTCCCTAAGAAGATAGATGGGCGCTATGTGATGTATCACCGTATTGAACCTTATCTGTGTGTGGCGTATTCCGACGACCTGAAACGGTGGTGTAATATGAAGGCGGTGATGCAGCCCAGACACGATAGTTGGGACTGCCTCAAGGTCGGATCAGCAGGACCGCCCATCGAAGTGAGTGAGGGCTGGCTTTTCATATATCATGGGGTGGATTTTAACTACGTCTATCGTCTCGGCGCTCTCTTGATTGACAAGGAGAATCCGGAGAACATACTCTATCGTTCGGAAAAACCAATATTGGAACCAAGTGAGGAGTATGAAAGGTTTGGCAAGGTGCCTAATGTCGTGTTTAGCTGTGGGAGCGTCATGTTGGATGGCAAGCTTCTGGTCTATTATGGTGGTGCGGATTCCGTAGTCTGTGGAGCCGAATATGACCTGGGAGAACTTCTTCCCTAGTTGAGTTCGGCTTTTCCGATTAAACACTATGGCTCATTCTTACACAAAGTCTCCATCTCAAGACGGGCCAAGAGATAGGAGAGACCTGACTCCGCCCCCTGGTTTCTGTTGAGTCCTTCAGGTGTAATCCCGTCAAAACAACCGCCAGTGGCGGGATTATAGACCATTATGTTCTTTGAGTTCTTTCCCATGAACCAATCAAATGCAATGCATGCAATTTTGGAGTATCGCTTCTTTCCAGTTACCTGAAATGCTGTGGATGCCGCTTCCACCATACATGATGCTTCAATTGGCTGTTGATCATAGAGCGTCTTTCGTCCACCTCTTCTCTGCCAGGACCGATTGCCTACCGGTTGGAACATATCATGAATAATAACCGTTGATGCAAGAAACTCGAAAGTCTTCTCAGCGATGATGAGATAATCTTCCTTTCCGGTTGTCTGATATGCCCTGAAAAGGGCATGAGGAAGTCGAGCATTTGCATACGTAAGGTTTGGCTCGAACCATTGCCACGACTCTGTTGATTCATGCCTATAGGCTTCACAGAGGCGATCAGCCAATTGAATCACATTCAACGGAAGGTTCTTGTCTTGAGGAAATGCCTTAACATAGTAATAAAGGCCCAGGATGGCATAGGCATGTGTTCTAGGCGAACCAGATTTCAACGCCCAAATCAAGCTCTTGTCGAAAATCTCATTCGCTATCATTCTTAAATCGTCAGAAACCAGTGTATCTTGAGAATATCCACAGGCCCAAAGAACCCGACCGAGTGAGTCTTCCGACCCCTCTTCATCGAGAAAGCTGCGATTGTATCCAAGGAAGTTGTGAACCCGCCCATCTTCCTTCTGCATATGGAGAAGAAAGCTCAGATAGGTCCGTGCAAGGGTCATAGCTTGTTCATCTCCGCCTAATCTATATAATTTGAGGGCAGCTATGAGAGCACGAGCATTATCGTCAGTAGTATATCCTTCTCTCCTGTCAGCAATCGAGGCTTTTGCGTGTTGGAATATACCTGTGTCATCGGTCAGATCTTGTAGCCAGCCAAAGCTGATAGAAGGAAGTTTGATAGAATCCAACCTCCTCTCTACCGAATCACTTCTTTAAATAAAGAAGCATATTTCGAAGCCACTTTGGGCCATGTCATTTCCTGACCGTACTCATATGCCAGCTTCTCAATACTTGCTCTTTGCCCAGGGTTTTCTAAGAGTTGTCTGATGCTTTCGGTGATGGAACTGGGATTTTTAAATTTGCAGAGTAATCCCCGACCTTCAGCCAAAACTTCTGTAGCGTAGTAGAAGGGAGTAGAAACAATGGCTCTTCCAGCCCCTAGTGCATAAGTCACTGTCCCACTTGAGAGTTGATCCACGTTGATATAAGGGCAAATATACACATCCGTACCCTGTAAGTATTGAATTAGTTCATCTTGGGTCAGAAAGCGATTGTTGAACTTGACATTGTTCTCTAACTTTAATCTCTTCACCAAACGGACTAGTCGGTTTCTGTATTTCTCGCCTTCATGCAGTCTAACCTGTGGATGAGTCGCTCCAATTACCAGATAGAGTATGTCGGGCCACTCTTTGACGAGTTCTGGCAGAGCCTTGATTGCATTTTCAATTCCCTTATCTCGACTTAAGAGGCCGAAGGTAGACAAGACAATTCGCCCATTGAAGCCCAAGGCATCTTTTGCCAGCTCGCTTGGCACAGATGGCATAGGAGGGGCTCCATGTGGAATGATCCGGATTTTATCAGCATCGATATCATAGGTTTCTCTGAGGATGTTTGCCGCCATCTTCGTCATGACTACAATGGCAGAGCTGTATCGCCCTATCCCCTTCAACACCTTGTTATGAGCTGCAGTACTTTCAGGCGACTGGAATATCTTCGAATGGGGCGAGAGTGTTGTGTGCATTGTAGTAATGCTAGGCTTGCTCAGTTTTCCGAGGAAGGTCAAGAGATAATTCCCCCAATCTCCACCGAAAAGTCCAAACTCATGTTGCACATTTACCAAATCGAAATCTGAACCGTTGACTAGATCAGCTACTTGGTGATAGGTTCTCTCATCAGCCGCATCAATTTGCATCACAACTTCTTTTCCATAGTTATAGGTTGAGCCGGGATCATTTATACCGATAATAGCTGCAGGTTCCAATACGTGGAGAGCGTCTATGCTCTTTGTCAAATCCTCAGTGAAAGTGGCTATTCCACACTCTCTGGGTGTATAACTGCTGACATAAGCTATTCTCAACATAAACTAATCACATCACCAGTGGATACGAAAACGCCATCCAGTTTGAATTCCTACCTTGCAGCTAGAGATAAGCGTTATGAACTGGCATTTTCAATAGGTATAACTCAAGTACCAAATCAGTCTGTCATTTCATTTGGAGATGATACTAGATAATGGAAGGAGGTTTTAGACCAGTTTCTCTGCACGCTCAATAAGCCTAACACCTTCGTCACTGAGGCGATCTGCAGTTTCTTGCGTGTTTCCTTCGGCAAAACAACGATAGATAGGCTCAGTGCCGGACGGTCTGATGAGAATCCAGCCGTCATCGTGGATTATCTTCACACCATCTATTGTTATACGATTCATGTCCTTACTTAGTTCAAGGAGTGCCTCTAGAATCGATTCCTTCTTTTCTTGAGGTACATGTACTTTCACCTTTGTATTGAAATATGCAGGAAGTTCACTGACAAGCTGTGAGAGAGTCTTACCTTCTAGGGCAATCATTTCCACCACTTGGGTAGCAGTCATTGCACCATCACGGACAGGCTGATGAGCCGGGAAAAAGACCCCGCCATTTTCCTCACCACCTAATTCTGCGCCAATCTCTTCAAGTCTGTGCGAAACAACAACACTTCCAACTTCAGTCCAATCAATCCTGGCGCCAGCTTTTCGGACTACATCCTCAATAAGACGACCGCTTGAAACAGGCGTGACTAGAGTTGACCCATGTTTCTTAGCCAATACTCGCGAGGCAATCAATGCAAAGGATTGGTCACCCCACAGTACCCTGCCCGTTTCATCAACAAAGGTTGCTCTATCTGCATCACCATCATGCGCTATCCCTAAATCAGCCCCAGTGACTCTCACCGCGAGTGCGAGGTCCTTGATATTCTCAGGGATTGGTTCAGGATTTCTTCCCGGAAATGAACCATCCAACTGAGCGTTAAGTGAAACTACGGTACATCCAAGTTCTCTTAGGAGCCTAGGTGTCACTAAACCCCCTACACTATTAGCACAATCAACAATCACTTTCAGTTTCCTATTCTTTATTCTATCGACATCGAGGAGCTTTTTGATTCCCTCTATATACACATCAATTGCAGAGTCATAATGTGTGACAAGACCAATTTTGTTCCAATCAGCAATCTTGAACTGCTTCGATTGGTAGATTAATCCAATCTGATTTTCGATCTCGCGAGATATCTCAATTCCCGTGGATCCTATCACTTTCATTCCATTGAATTGAGGGGGGTTGTGTGAGGCTGTAACCATGACTCCAGCGATACATCCTAGTCTGGGAATCATATACTGCAAAGTCGGAGATGGCACGAGACCAAGATCGACAACAGAACAGCCTGTTGAGGTCAACCCAGAAGTCAATACCCGAGTGAACATTTCGCCTCCCATCCGCGAGTCCCGCGCTATACCAACTGCACCGGGGCCTAGCACAGTGCCTACAGCACGACTCAGATTGAGAACCAATTCAACGGTAAAGTCCTCGTTTATTATACCACGGACTCCGTTTGTACCAAACATTGTTGTCAAGGGCCTTTCACCTGAATCTGTACAAGTAGGTGATGACTTAAGAGTTGTTTCACGTGTTTCTCATTGTGATTTCTGATGCCTCTCTCTAGACATCCACGAGACCAGATCTATTACGCAGCAGCAAGGATGATGACAGAAGGTAGGAATAGAGAAGCAATCGAAGCACTAAGACTCCTAATTGAAAAGAATTCAAATCATGTCAATGGTCATGTCACATTGGCTGTAGCACTGATGCAAAGACAGGAGAACCTGGATAAGAACAATCCAGGCACAATTGAAGCCCTTGCTCTCATAGATACTGTTACCTCCCTCAATCCAAACGACCCTATCCCACTAATAGAGAAACAGATGTAGTTTCAATTTCAAATCGAGAGAAGTTCTTTCTCTCTTGCCCATTCTTCCTACAATCATCATACTGAATGGAAACAGCTGAGAACCAGTCGCCTAGGCTGCGTAGTCCCTACTATCACACCTCTTAGGTCTGTTGAATCCACCACATAGCCAATGGGACCACTAGACTGCCTACGGGCCAGGCATTACACAGTATCTGCTCTCGACATCCTTGCTATACCTACAAAGTAAAGGCAGGCACCAATGACGACCATTGGAGTACTCGCTATGATGAGAATAAGTGGCAGGTTCTGGAGGGTAGCCATCATGGCAAATCCTGCAAACAGCGAAATCATGAGGATAACCATTACCAAGAAGACAGAAGCAAGGGTGTTCGCTATGAAAGCGAAACTCTTCTGGTCCTCATAGGTAGGGTTGTTTGCAGTGATACCGATGCTGATCAGCACAGCACCAGCTGTCGACCAATATGTGTAGAGGAGAATTGCAGCAAACTCAATTATCCCGAACTGGAACACAATCGTCACTGCGACAGCCGGTATTATGACTATGAGAACTGCGATGATGAGTGATTCTACTAGCCGTGCCTTTGCGAACTTCCACGCGCCGCTTGGCGCGGACTTGATTATCCAGAGTTGGTCCTTAGACTCGAGGAATCCCATCCCGCCAAAGGTAATCCCACTGATCATGGCCGTCATCATGCCCACCATGAGTATGACTATCATCGTGATGAGGACTTGTACACCTTCCGGAGCGCCTTCAGGAAGGGATTGCACGGAGTAGCTCAGTATCACAGGTAGAAGCACAGAGAGGACCACTCCATAGATCAATCGGGATACGTTCTGCATCTTTCTACTGAACTCCTTGATGGAAGTCACGACCATGACCCCGAAAGGACCCGGGAGGAGACCTCGAATCTTCCTGAGAAGAATGTTCTCACCTCGTATTGTGACAATCTTCTCGGTCCTAGGTCCTGCTCCAAAACTGAAGATTCTATCCGCGGCCCTGAATGCAATGAGCACAACAAGACCAGTGAACACACTCAAGAGTAACAGGTCTGCAAGCGCGTCAAGTTTCAGAATGGCCAGGAACGCACCTGACGAGATTCCAAGTCCATTGAAGAGAACTATTGTCCATGAGATGATGTCTGCACCCCAGGTAAAGGGGAAGAGCAAGAAGACATCCATCCCAAGGACTGAGGACAGAGCATCAGCGAAGTACATGAGTCCGTACATCGGAACAAGGACTACGACTGCAACGACGATTGACAGTGCCTTGGCAATGTCGTTTCCTCTTGAAGACTCTCCCAACTTAGCTTGAATTGCGGTTGTCACGAGAGTTGAGAGGAATAGTGTACTCAACGCCACGAAGAACACCATGAGATACATGATAGCTTGCCCTACTAGGCTGACTTTGAGGGCAATTGCAAAGGGAGTTAGCATGACTGGGGCAATAAAGAGTACAAGCAGTCCATAGCTTGGAACTTTGCCCAAGAAGAATCCGAACATCATACTGCGCGTGCTCACATTATGACTCAGCATGATCTCCCATTGACCAATCCGTATCTCCTGTAGAGCGTAGGATATCGGATAGATCAACACAATGATCCATAGAAGCAGCATCACGGACCGCATCAAGCTAGGGAAGGTGCCTTGAAGAAGTATCTCAACGCCTGATCCAAAGATCTCAAGAATACCGGGCATTATCGCTGGTACAATCCAGAGAGCCCAGACTATTCCTAGACCCAGCAAGAAAACGCTTGCTGCCTTTCGGTATCGATGGAGTCTTGAGGTCTGTACTAAGAACTCGGCCCTGGCAATTGCGAACCACTTGCCAGGCATGCTCTAATCCCTCCAGGCCAGGAGCTTGGACCTGTCGACCTCTCCGCCGACTATCTTGAGGTATGCTTCCTCTAAATCACTTGCTCCGATTCTGTGCACGATGTCTTCAGGAGAGCCGAGAGTAGTAAGAACTCCATCGACTAAGATACCAATTATGTCGCAGACGTGCTCCACAAAGTCCGTCATGTGAGAACATATGAAGAATGTCGTTTCTGTTTCCTTGGCCAAGGCAAGGATCAGTTCTTTTACAAGAGCACTAGCAGCAGGGTCCAGTCTGGAGGTGGGTTCATCCAGAAAGACAAGACGGGGTTCATGGATTATCGTCGATGCCACGAGCACCTTTTGTTTCATGCCTGAGCTGAAGGACTCCAATAGGTCATTCTGTCGACTCTCGAGACCCATCAGTGCCATGAGCTGGTCGATGCGCTTGTGGAGTATTTCTCCAGAGAGGTCGTTGAGTGCGCCTATGAATTCAAGAAACTCTACGGCAGATAGCTTGGAGTAGAGACCTGGTGCTTCTGGCAAGAGGCCTGTCACAGCTTTGATCTGGTCTCTCTGGGTGTGTATATCGAAACCGCAGACTGTGGCGTTACCGCTTGTGGGACGCAGCAGTCCTGATAATATCCTCACTGTTGTGGTCTTACCAGCACCATTCGGACCGAGGAATCCAAATGTGCCACCCCGTTGCACCTCTAAGTCAAGATCCACAAGGGCTCGAATGCTTCCAAAGCTCTTAGTGAGCTTCTCTGTTCTGATGTCTATTGAGTTGGACACCTTGCGTTACTCCTTACCAGCGCCTATCTATAGGAACGCTGTGAACCAATAAAGCATTTATGAATCGCACATATGGAGAGCGACCACTCAGCCGTCATCTCATGAATCACAATGACTTGCTGGTTGTTGGCTTACAGAATACTCGGGAATCTTTCAGGGAGGCTTCGTGTCTGCCATCGCTCTTGAGGCTGGTCTTCCCCCGATCCCCCAGTGGGTCTTTGGAATCTCTTGAACAATGACTTCGACAGCTCGCTCCGGAATTCCTAATTCAACAAAGACCTTCGTAATTCCGGAGATGATTCGTTCCACGGCGTCTTCTGATACGCCTTTCCACATTTTAACATCAACAGTCGGCATGCGCTATCCTTGAATTGTGGATATTAAACGGTTCTGACTTCGTGTTTTGCGTTTCCTCTTTCTCGTGTTCAATATGACTTCGCGAGATTGTCAAGCCTGACTGGTCCCCTATCGCGAAGAGAAGCAGGTGTGATTGTTCAGCCACAAGAAAGTTCGGATTATCTGCCCTCCTCTTTGGATTCCATTGTGCGATGAATGCAATCGGAAAGCGCAGTTACCTATGGGATTATCATCAGCCATCAGCAAGAAGTAACGGCGAGGTGTCCTCCATGTGCGAGCTGAGTATGACAAAGTAGCGGATTCGGTCTATTTCAGACTCAAAGGAGAGAAGGTGGCCGAGAGTGTTGAGATCTCAGAGGGCGTCATCATCGACTACGATAAGAGGGGAGAGGTCAGTGGGATTGAAGTGCTCTCCTTTTCTAAGAGGAACTTGGACCTGAATCGATTGGTCAAGCTTGGGGATGTAGAATTAATTGCTGAGGTTGCCACAGCTTGATTATCTTCACAAAGCACGCATTGGAGAGAATGAAGCAACGTGCGATTACAAGAGATGAAGTCATTGAGGTACTATCGACATCAGAGCAATTCTCTCTCAGAAGAAGATAGACGAAGTACTTCAGGCGATTGAGAGAGTGAGCCAACATCAAGTCGAAAATGAGAGGGAGGTTTCAGAGTAGTGGTCATCTGTGAAACAGTCACTCGATGAAGACCTGAAACTCACCGTCAATCTTGCGAACATGCTCAAAGTGTTGGTCCTTCGTATGCAAGACTAATCCTCGGTTAGCAGCAATGGCAGCCAGCACAATGTCAATGGCAGGGATAGGTGTTCCAGCCTTGAGCAGCAGGATTGACATCTCGAATCCTCTGTCATAGTCATCCTTGCCTGGAATGAGAATATCAAGACCTTTGAGTGTGACAGCCTTTGGGAACTCTATCAGGTTGAGAATGGTTGTGAAGCCATCAAGCGAGGTTTCCCCATTGCGCATGTGTTCTATGAGGACATTCGTGTCGTAGAGTGGCGTTTCCATTCCAAGTCCCTCATCTTTTTGTAGTGTCGTTCAGCCTCAACCAAGGGTATTTCTTCGAGCCTGATACCTAGACGTTCCGCAATCTTGGCATAATAAGTCGAGTCGCGTGTCTCACTACCTGTGAGATCATCCAAGTATTCGATGATGGCCCGCCGTACGACCTCGCTCCACTTGATCTCTGGATACTTCCTCATCCTTTCTCTTACGTCATCGGGAATCGAGAGTGTTATGTTCGCCATACAATAAATACGTGTTCTCACATATTTAAGTGCATTCATAGCAGATGGTCGCCCCGAGTCCCTCCCGTACCGCCTAGGGAAACAGATGTAGTTCCAGTTTTCAAATCGAGAGAGGTTTGAATCCTCTCTCTCAGTCTCACATGATGCATGAATAGACTAATTACAGGCATCACACAACAGGCGACACGCAATGCCACAACGTTGCGACTGGCATTCATTGTCAACTAGGAGGCACAGCCTTGTCTGATGAGATTGTGACACTGAACAGAGATTTTCTTGGAAAAGAGTACAGTACCGGACCTCAACTTGTGGAACCCGAGAGTATTCGGCAATATGCTCTAGCTACCAATGAGAAGAATCCACGTTATCTGAGCAAAGGACGAGGTACTGACCTTGTTCCACCTCCTCTCTATCCCGTTGTGTTCTTACCAGATATCCTACGCCAGCTAGTGGATGATGCAGAGGGTATGAAACTTGACATTCTACGGGTGGTCCATGCTGAACATAGGATGTCATGGAGAGCTGCTCTTCACCCAGGAGATTCGATCCGCACCACTGCGAAGATCATCAACATGGAGCAACGTGGAGTCAATGACATCTTGGACATGCAGATTCAGTGCAAGCGAGGAAAGAGCATTGTAGTCGAGATGAGGTATCGATTACTGGCCAGGGGGAAGAAGGCAGCAAGAGATGAGAAGACCCGAGAGAGTGCTCAGGTTGTTGAGAGAGGAAGAGTGCTTGCGAAGAAAAAGACAGTCGTCACAGGGGACCAGGGCGCAAGGTATGCTGAGGCTTCCGGAGACCATAATCCAATTCACATAAGTGATGAGATTGCCAGAAGTGCTGGACTTCCCAGTGCTATTCTCCAGGGATTATGCACTATGGCTCTCGCCTCACAAGTGCTTGTGGACGAACTCCTAGGTGGCGATCCAACGCGGTTGAAGAGCATGGAGGTCCGCTTCTCAAGGCCCGTTCTTCTGAACCAGAGTCTAGTGACAGAGGTCTACGATGCAGGAATCAAAGAGAATGGAGTCCATGTCGTGCACTTTGAAACGAGAGATGAAAAAGACATTCCAGTATTGGTCAATGGAATTGCCGAGTTCATTGGATGATACTGCAAGACTGTTGAGATCTGCTAGAGTATACTCACGAATCTTGGATTGAGAGAGGGACAACCTCTCTCCCTCACTCTTTCTTTGTGATTGGCACCTGCTCAGAAGGCTCCAGTCCAAGAGCTGACTCTATCTTCGCCTTGTACTTCATCTGGGAGGACCACATTTGCCCAGCACTTGTACCTCCATCCACAACCAATGCATGTCCAGTGACAAAGCTCGAGTCATCGCCTGCTAGCCAGAGCGCAGCATTGGCAATGTCCTCTGGGAGACCAGTCCGCTGAATGGGTTGCATTTTTTCGAAGAGACGATTCAGATTCTCCTTTGTGCGTGCAATATCCGGACTAGACATTCCCTTGGTCATCCCGAATATGGAGGTCACAATCATGCCCGGGCAGATACAGTTCACGCGTATCTGGTACTGTGCCAGCTCCATCGCCACCGTACGAGTCAGCTGGATGACAGCCGCCTTAGCTGCACTATACGGGTGATTTTGGGATATGCCACGCAGACCAGCTATGCTGGCCATGTTTATGATGTTCCCCTTACCTTGTCGTTTCATGACCGGAGCGGCGTGTTTCATCCCCAAGAACACTCCACGAAGCAGAATAGCCATTGTCTTATCAAATCCTGTGACAGGTATGGACTCGATTTCCCCTTCAACACCACCCATGCCCGCATTGTTGACAACGCAGTCCAGGCGACCATAGGAGTCTACGGCGTGATCAATCATACCCTTTACGTTGTCTTCTAGGGTGACATCAGTGTGAATGAAGCTGGCCTTCTTTCCAAGACTCCTAGCGAGTTTCTGACCAGGCTCATCTTGGATGTCGGCAACGACCACCCGAGCACCCTCTTTCACGAATAGACGTACTATTGCTTCTCCAATGCCACTGGCACCGCCAGTTATCACAGCCACTCTATCTTCCAGTTTACCCATTCTTTCACATCCTGTAGGTCATAGCATCCAAGACATTATGCATGGTAATGAAGAGGTATGGTGTTCTTCCATATCTTCTTTGTTGTCAATCTGGTCTGGATTTTGAGAGATGCAAGTCCTTTTGGAGAGCGGGTCTTCCTCTCTCCTTCATTCTTTCCTCTCTAGTCATCCGTATTCTGACAGTCTAACTTCTACATGGTCTATGATGGCAATGACAATGCTGGAAGCCAAACCAGTGCCACCATCGGCAGTGCACGGGACGCCATCCTTGAGTGGCATCATAGTTCTGTCCGTCATCTATGGGTATCACAAAACCGCATCTGTGCGTATGATGCGGTACATAGACGAACACAGAACCTAGTGTTTCACCTCCTCGCCCATCAGAAGCCAAGAAAGTGATCTCGTAGACCCTGCCATTGCCGCATCCGTTTCTCTCAGCTCGAAGCCATGCAGTGTCAGTACCGACCCCATAAGCATCTGGGCGCCATCCGACAGGCTCATCACTTGTGATGTTCAGTATCGTGATGGTCACATTGTCACCATCTGGGTCAAAGACACCCTCTATTGTTACACCGACAAATCTTCCGTTGGGCGGCCACAGGAACTCAATGCTTGGATATGCGCCTGAGACATCGGGGGGACGATTATGCGTCATGCCAGCGATGCTGTAAAGTGAGAGGTGTTGCATCTGCGCCCAGACGTATCCAGCATAGACTTCACCATAGAGATACATGTCAGTGGTGTTTACGCCAGCGGCAATGACCCAATCAAGACCCTCATTAAGCTCAATCCACAATCCAGCAGCCTCATCATAGAAGTAGAGGGCAAGAGTGGTCTCATTGAGGTCCTCAATGTCAGTTGCCAGTCCATCGCCAGTGCGGTCAAGCTCGGACTCCTTGTAGTAGATTCTTATCATTGCGGAGTCAACGGGTGCATCACTGGACCCCTCAATACTCAGGTCGATTTCAAGATACTTGCCCATAGATTCACTATAGGTCTCCAACCCGGTCTCATCTGTTAGTTGAGAGGGAGTCGTAGACTCATTATAAAGCCTCATAATGACTGTCGGTTGTGCCGGTTCTGTAAATGCCACCATTAACGTCGAGTCGGTCATCTTCACTACGTCAATGTCATCAAGTTGCAGAAAGATGTTCACAATATGCTCTGTATTAGTGAGTAATGGAAACTCAACAATGATAGTGTCCCCATTCAGGGTGACGTTCTTCTCCTTTAATGCTTGAAGAACAGGATAGACATCTTGAGGTGCCACCTGTGAGAGCATGACGACCGTCTGAGTCTCATTCCATATTCCATATCTTACAGCGATGTGGTTCCCACCGGATTCTATCATGGCCTGCAACACATCCGGAGAGTCTTCTAACAGAGTGAAAATGAGATTGCCCACGGTTTCATTATCGGGCGAGGGCGCTCCTATCAATACAATCCAGGGGTCATCTGTATAGTTGGCCAGAAGGCCCTCTCTATCCGTAATGATTGCATTGTGATATTCCATTACGTTGTCGACGAATGCCGCAACTTCTGGATCACTGAGGTCATCACAGACGAGGATTATTCGACCTGAGATATCGGATAGTGAGTCTGAGTCAAGACCGTCTGGAATGCCATCATTGTCTGTGTCATTGCTCCGAGGGTTCGTACCCCCTATCAGCTCAACATTGTCCGGGATATTATCTCCATCTGTGTCATTTGATACAGGATTGAGACCTAGAGCAATCTCCACGAAGTCCGTCACATTGTCCCCATCTGTATCATTAGAGAGTGGATTAGTGCCCATGATGCCTTCTAGACCATCTTCGATGAAGTCCGCATCACTATCACCATTGACAGGATCTGTGCCTTGGTCAAGTTCAGCACCATCAAAGACAAAGTCACTGTCTGAGTCGGGTGAGAGCGGCTCTGACCCAACCATCAATTCCTCAGTGTCATTCGCGTCATCATGATCAGTGTCAATCGCCAGTGGATTGGTGCCGTGTAGGAACTCGATGTGGTCATCTGTGCCATCAAAGTCTGTATCTCGTAGAAGAGGACTGCTACCAAAGGTCAACTCTGTACCATCATCCAGCAGTTCTCCATCGGTATCGAAGTCTGTAATGTTTAGGCCATTTGACCATTCGAAGTGGTCATCCAACCCATCCTTGTCGGTGTCCCCCAATCGTGGATTACTACCCAGCTCCCATTCTTGTAGGTCGGAGAGCCCATCAAGATCAGTATCTTCCTGATTCTGATTGCTATCAACATGAGCGAACCATGTTCCATCAGAGGTCACGTAGGCTATGTCCCAGCCTGCAGTCTCTACGTCGTTGATGAGTCCGTCCTCGTCCCAGTCAATGGATTCGCTTGGTGGTTCGGTCTCAACGTACACTTCATAGACTCTGTACCTTGCAAGTCTGTCCCAAGTTGCGACATACAGATTGCCATCGTCGTGCAGTCTCAGCGCCATAGGCGAAGGGAAAGAGAATGACGTAACAGGGACTCCATTTTCATCAAACACAAGCACACGATTGTTTCCTGTGTCAGCAACGTAGACATTGCCTTCTGAGTCCACATCCACGGCTCTAGGTTCCGAGAATCCAGACCAAGGTGTTGGCATCAGTTCTCCAGCAGGGGAGAACTTCAGAACATCGTTGTTCCTCCTATCAGCCACGTAGATATTTCCATCATTATCAATGGCCATACCGCATGGACGAGAGAGCCAGCCACCACCGATGAAGCTAACCAACTCACCAGAGGGAGCGTATTTTCGGATGCCTGCAATGACCGTATCATCGTATGACACGTACAAGTAGCCATCCGAATCCGATGTCATGCCAAATACTGACGTATACCAAGCAGAATGTCCCCATGCTAGACTGGGAAGGAACACTCCTGCATCTGTCCCATCGGAATCAAAGCGTACTATCCGGTCAGGGGCAGTTGAGAACTCAAAGACGGGCATTGGTTGAGTTATATCAGTCTGAATGGCAGCTCCCATCAATCGGCTCGCTGTAGAATCGATTGCCACAGAATAACCAAAATTGCCGTGCGCAGACTCCAATATTGGATCTATCCAGGAGAGCGGCACCCATGTGGAGTCACACTCTTCAAAGACGAACATTGCGCCTCTTCCTCTTCCTGGTGAACCAATTAGAACATGATCACCGACTGGATTGAGCCTCACTGAAAATCCAAAACGATAGTTTGTACGACCGGTTGGATCCGTTAGTCTTGTTCTTTCTATCTGTGATTGTGACCACGGATTGGATGTGGCATCCTTTGTGAAGATGTATACTGATCCAGGTCCTTTTCCTTGGTCAGAATAGTGCGGCGCGCCAGCAGCTATGATGCTGCCTGAGCTATCGATTGAAACATCATGACCAAACTGGTCTCCAGCGAGTCTATCTGCACTTGTCAGCTCATAAGGTATCCACTGACCTACTGCTCCGTTGTACTCAAAAACAAAGACCTTTGCTTCTTCAGAAGAACCAGAATAGAGGTACTCTGCACCCACTGCGATCTTAGCGCCACTATCACTGACAGCTATAGAGGATACAATTCTGTTCGTGGTTGGAACCGTATATCTCCGATAGAAGGTATATCCCCCATTCTGATAGACATAGATGTAGATATTTCGTTCCTGACCGACCACAACTATACTTCCTGAGCCAGCAATTGCCACTGCATAGCCGAAGTGGTATGTGTGTGCGTCTGATACAGAGAGGAAAGAATTCAGACTCCATTCGGTTCCAGATCTGGTATAGACATATGCGGCTCCATTACTGGACGAAGCAACATCACGCAAATGCGCTCCAACAACAAGTGTGTTTCCATCCGCACTGAATGCAAGAGAACACCCAAAGTTCTCAGAACCTGCTGTTGAAAAAAGCGTGCTCTCTAGGATCCACTCTGAACCGACCCGATTATAGATCCAAACCGTATCATCATACCTTGAGCCAACTGCCAGTCTACTACCATCTTGAGTAAGGGCAATAGCCGGGTAGATGCTGTTAGTATAAGTGGGCAAAGAGATCTTGGGGATAATCGAGGGGATATTCCAGTCCTGAACATAGACAGTGTCTTGATTTCCCGTAGCTAGAGCCATTGGTAGAGTGAGTTCCCCAGCGCCATAATTAAGGATGGCCTCCCCGCCTGGGTTGAATTTCCAGATCGATGAGCCTGAGGTCGATACGTAGCCGCAATGTATGTTGCCTAGTGAATCAACGTCGAAGCCGTTTGTGGATCCTACAGACCTTTGCCAGATTTCCTCTACCAGCGTCTCGGTCTCTGGAGCAGGTTGATCAAAGACAGAGTCGCCATCAGTGTCTTTTGATTGGGGATTGAGACCACTCTGGTATTCTATGAAGTCATTGATCCCATCCGCATCACTGTCATTGTTCCGCGGGTCCGAGTACACGTGAGTAGTGAATGGAATAATCACGGAACCTTCGGTCTGAGTGTAGTTGAACTCGATATTCCAGCCGGCAATTTCAACATAGTCTGGAAGTCCGTCAACATCACTATCACGCATTGTCGCATTAGTGCCATAGACAATCTCCCATTTATCGCTGAGCCCATCCTCGTCACTATCGAAATTATTCGGGTCCAGGCCGTAGTCGATTTCGTACTTGTCTCGAAGGCTGTCCCCATCTGAATCGTACTTCCATACATCTGTTGAGGACTCCTCAGAGTCCTTCAACTCATCTGCATCAGAGTCAAGCAACTTGATTCCGCCCCATCTCACAAAGTCATCGATTGTTTGAGGCATGATATCGAAATGATATCTAGTCAGTTGTTCGACGCCAGAGCCCTCCGTCCAGTCTGTATGATCGCAGTATACCCAGTTCATGACTAAGTGTCGCCAGTCATAACGAAGTCTGTAATCATACTTGAGCAACACCAGAACTGGAAAATTCACCATTGGCAGACTCGGCGTTGCCCATGCAGCTGTGTCATAGGTCTCTGATTTCCAGAAATCGCCCTTCTCCACTTTCATATCATCTACAGCAGGGTATCCAGAAGACGAAACCTCGCCCTGAGGTACGAAGAGCTGAATATATGGTCTGATGTAGCTGTCCACTGGAATTGTACTATTGACTGTGTCCTCTACTGTTGCGCGGAAACGCACGATGATCTCGATTGTATCTCCTACATCAAGACCGTTCCCATCATGGTCAATGGTTGTCGCTGATGGTGGTCTTAGAACCTCAATCCCAGGGTCAGCAACCTCAGCCTTGTGCACATCCTCCTGATCGCCGAATATGGCTCCGGTGAGCCATTCTATGAGCTTGTCCGAGTAGCCACCAATCAAGTCCGCAATGACAAGCCCCAAAGCAATTAGCCATCCCACATAGGGTATCGCCCCGATGCCAAGGAGAACGACTGCGCCAAGAACTGCGAACGCAGCACCCGCTACACCATATATGGCTCCGATCTCGGCTCCTAGGCGACCTCCAATGCTATCAGCAATCAGTATAGCTGCATAGATTGAAAGGCCCACGTCGAGTACTATCCCAGCTACGACTAGTGCCTTTTGGAACGATTTGAAAGCCTTT
>PRDH01000048.1 GCA_003345545.1 Candidatus Thorarchaeota archaeon | reverse complement strand
CTTCGAGATGATCTGGGCAATTCAATCAATGGTGTAACGATTCATGTGTATCTAGACTCAACTGAGATTGCATCTCCCTTTCTTACAGATGGAAATGGTCAAGACTTCAACTTGACAATACCAGTGTCTTGGGCAGGAAGTAGTGGCAGTTTTGAAATAAGAGCTGAATACACTGGCGGTTCGTTCACCAACGGTCATACTGCGACTGGCCCATTGATGCACATCTTCACTGACGTGACCTTTAGGCAGCTTTCAGCCGCGCGTATCGATCCCGGGCAGAGCTTTGTCATAGAGGCTGAAGTCATTGACCCTGAAGGCAATCCAATCGAGGGAAGAGATGTGGTTCTCAATCTCAATGGGACCCAGGCGATTCCTCTTACCACAGGCTCAGATGGAAGAATATCATATGCGTCGTCAGCCTATGCGGACGGTACAACACTCTATTTCACTATCACGCTCGTATCAACAGAAGTACCTGATGTGGTATCAGGTCAATTTACAATTAGAATTCAAACACAAGGTGGTATTATCTTGCAGGGAACCGATCTAATCATAGCAGGAATATTACTAGTAGGTGCAGCAGTCGCTGTCGTGGCGTATCTGTACGTTGTGAAAGGTATGGGCCGCTCAACGGTCACATCGAGAGGGATTGATATCCCAACAAAGCTACGAAATATCAAGAAGCTCGCTGATGCTGGAAAATATGGTGCGTCCATTACATTGGCGTATCGGACATTCGAGCAGATGTGCGGTGCGAAAATGGGATCTGAACGAACCCAATCAGAGACCGCCCGCGAGTACTTGAGTCGTGTACTCAAGTCTATCCCTCTAGATGGTGCAACCGCTGAGCAGTTCGTTCAGACCTATGAAGAGGCTCGCTTCTCGCATCATGAGATGACTCGCGAGCGATATGAAGCGGCGCTTCGCATCTTCACAGACCTATATCCAAGAATTGACTCTACTGCACCAATGGAATGAATAACAAGGAGAAATGCTGATGGGCTGGAAAGAGATCCTCCAAGTCACCCTCTTCCTCATGGCATGGGTTCCAGTGACAGTACTGGCAGGATACACTCTCATAGGTCTGCAGCCTGCATACACCTATGATTTCTCTATCTACAACGAGGAATGGAACGGGCTCAGTGAGTACCGAGGTGCGATTGAGGACACTGGTCGCCCTGTGTATTCTATACAGGCCTCGATGAGCGTAATCACAAGGGAGAATGGATCTGCTGTGCTTGTTATCATGGGCCCAGTCCGAGACTTCACTCTTGATGTGACAGCTGCAGTCTATATTCATCTACTGGCTGGAGGAGGTGTTCTCATAGCCGATGATTTTGGTTCTGCAAATAGCTCCTTGGCAATTCTGAATTCGCTTATGACACAGCTTCTCCCAGGGCAGCTCCCTGAAGGCGTTTCGGCGTTTCTCTCCTTCACCGGAGGAGTGCTATTTGACCTGAATTCCTATGACCCTGCAAAGGAACCGCGGCTCCCAATAATCAGAGACTTCCATAGTCTTCTAGGCGCTGATCAGGGCTTTCTCACTTCTGGAGTGAATGAGCTCCACCTTAATTGGGCTAGCGCAATCAGCCCCTATAGTCTGGTTGGACTAGGCGGAATTGCATGGAGTACGCCCCGGTCCTGGTGTGAGACCAACATCACTGATCCCAGTCCAGGCCCTGACCCCAATGAGTGGAGTGGCAGTCTTCCTGTTGCTGGTGCGCTTGATTTCTCCTCCCCTCAAAACCCAAACGGTGGTCGGCTGGTTGCAGTGAGTGATCCGAGCCTTTTCAATAATGACATGTACGGCAGATTCCCTGACAACCAAAGATTCGCTGCCAACATCATAAACTGGCTATCTCATTCCAATGCTTCACAACCAGTCTTATTCTGTGAGGAGCTTCTTGCAATACCCTGGAACAGTGCCGAGTTCTCATATGGCCTGTATCTTGGCCGAGCCCTATGGTTGTCAACCTTCCCACTGGTCTCTGCTCTGTACCCCATTCTGACCGCGATTGGTATGAAGAAATACCTGCCAGAGTTGAAGAAGCCTGAAGTAAAGAGTGTGTCAGATGTCTTTCTCAGAAGAGGACAGACCTACTTCAGCGAGCGCATGGCATACTATAGAACTGAGGGCAATTATGCTAGAGTCGTAAAGATGCTTCACCGTAAGCTGAAGCGAGGGCTGAAGAAGCAACAACAGATGACCGAGTACAGCTCGGCAGCTCTTTGGGAACTGATACACTATAAGGACTCCAAACTGCGGGAAGAAGAGTTCTTGGCCACTCTAGGGCGAATCGAAGAGATTGCAGCTGATCCAAATATGAAGATAAAGGAGAGCGAGATGATGGAGCTCTTCTTCTTTATGCGTAATATCCAATCATCACTAATCGACGCCAGATAAATCAGAGGTAAAAGAAATTGACGACAGAAGAACCGAATGAAGCCCCGATTGTCGAAACAACCGCAACGATGAGTATCGATGAGGTTCGCAGTACGACCTCGGAGATCATTCGCGAATGCAACCGAGTCATTGTTGGCAAGAATGAGATACTGCAGAATGTTCTCATTGCCATGCTGGCCAACGGACATGTAATACTTGAAGGAGTCCCCGGGCTTGCTAAGACTTACATGGCACGTACTTTCGCATCAATCCTAGGATGTGCCTTCAAGAGAATACAACTGACGGTAGACACGCTTCCCGCAGATTTGCTTGGAAGCAATGTGTTCAATCAGCGAACAGGAGAGTTCTGGTTCCGTAAGGGTCCTGTGTTCTCCAACTTTGTGTTAGCTGATGAGATTAACCGATGCCCACCAAAGTCACAGAGCGCACTGCTTGAAGTGATGGAGGAGCGCCAGGTCTCAATCGAAGGTGTGACGAGAAAGTTACCACGCCCATTCTTGATAGTGGCAACCCAGAATCCAGTGGAGCAGGAGGGCACCTATCCACTGCCTGAGGCGCAGCTCGATAGGTTCATGTTCCGCCTGATACTGGACTATCCCACTGACGAGGAAGAAGCTGAGGTCATCCGTCGGAAGCATCTTGGTGAGGCTGCAGAGCTCAAGGTTCTTGCTGACCCCTCACTCATGGTCCGTATGCAGAACACATGTCAGACTGTCTTCCTCGAAGAGGATGTCATTAACTACATCCGGGACATTGTTGTCCGGACCCGAAATGATCCACAGATCCTACTCGGTGGGTCGCCAAGAGCCTCACTTGTCCTGATGAATGCCTCTAAGGCACGAGCTGCAATGTTTGGTCGTGACTTTGTGATTCCTGAGGACATACGAAAGCTGTCAGTTGAGACACTGAACCACCGACTCGTCCTCAAACCTGAGGCCGAGCTCGAAGGGCTATCCGTAGAGCGTGTTGTGACCAAGATACTCGGCGAGGTAGACTGTCCTCGCTAGCAACGGAGACGATAAGCTGTGATCACCCAGAGGGGTTTTATAGTAGTATTCGCAGGGGTTCTGCTCCTAACAAGTGGATTCTCCTTTGTCAATTTCTACTTCATTCTGATGGGTGTCTATCTTCTGATTGGACTTGTTGTGACGTTGCCCCTCTTTGCTCTCACAGCGAATCTAGCTGGCATCGAAGTCGACCGCCAAATCGACAAAGTAAAAGTGTTCTCAGGGGACTTCCTGCGAGTCCGTGTCAGCATCAAGAACATCTCCAGGCGCCATTTTGACTTTATTGAAGTGCATGACCTGTATCCAGAAACATGGATTCTCGCAATAGGAGAGAACTTCATTGCATCACGTATCGAGCCCGCCAGCAGCATCACCTTCTCGTATATCCTTCAGGCGAGGATGCGTGGCCGCTATTTCATAGGCCCCACTGAGGTAATAATGCGAGATAGGCTTGGACTCCACTATTATTCACGAACGCTCAAGGCGCACACTGAAGTCCTTGTCTATCCTACGTGGAAGGATGTACGCCGAATGGAGGCTCTCGGTAAACAGCGCCAGCTCGGGCTCATGTTCGGAGCACACAGAACGAAGACTGTTGGAATGGGGTCTGACTTTGTGGGTTTCAGGGATTACACGCCTGGTGACGAGTTCAGGCTCATCGATTGGAAGACGAGTGCAAAACGTGGCGACATGGTAATCAAGCAGTTCGAGATGGAGAAGAATATTCAAGTCATCTGCATGGTGGACACAAGTGGAAGCATGGGAAACGGCTATCCAGAAAACACGAAATTGGAATACGCCATTAGGGCTGCAGTACTTCTAACGCACATGGGCCTTGAGAGAAAAGACCTCATTGGGACGTGCGTGTTCAGCGACATAGTTCACAGCTATGTTCCTCCTGGAGTAACCCCTAATCACATGTATAGTGTTCTTGAGGCATTGGCAGGTGCTGAGCCGAGGGGTTGGAGCGACTACGAAACTGCAATAGAATATGTTGTGAAACAGACAAAGAAACGGTCCCTCATTATCTGGCTGACTGATCTTGAGGAGAGTCCAGCTCCCCTCCTCAACGCAATGAAGGCGCTTGTGGCCAATGGTCACAAAGCCATGGTGATCAGTCCATTTGGCCCCTGGTTCGAGGCACCGGTGGGTCAGTTCGGACCCGTGGAAAAGGTGCTCTCTGAGGCAGTCTCCGAGGAGCTCTGGGAGCGAAGGAACAAGATTGCTCAAGCGCTGGCCCGATTCAGTATTGAGGTCATCAATGTTGGCCCAGAGGACTTTCTGCCGACCATCATCAAGACCTATGAACATGCAAAACAAAAGGGGGTGGCAATGTTTTGAGAGTCGTCACTTGGATTCTCCGGGTTGCCTCGATTGCCACTTTTGCAGGCATGGCGTATCTTGTATATAGTCTACTTGACTCAAATGACATCTGGCACTGGGCGGCTCCGTACGATTTTGTTGTCACTGTATTTCGTCTATTATCTCTGCTTGTCTTCTTCTTTACAAGTACTATGATTAGTGGACTCGCAGCTGTTCTCTCTGGTACTCTTCCAAACGATATCATAGTGGGTCTCTACAACGTCATTGTTCTTCGGTCTTGGTACATGCAACCATATGGTGTAGATGGTCCGATGACGAATCTGGCACAAGTATGGGCATCCTTCCAAACCAATCTTGACCAGGTTCTTATAGCTCTCTGGGACAATACTTTCCTCTTCTTGTATTTCCTATTCGCCGGAATCGGTATTGCACTCTTTCTGCAGTCTCTCTTCAGAATGGACCACAAGTTTGTCGGTGGTGCATTCATATCAATTCAGTTAATTCTGATTCTTGCTGCTTACAGGTTACTGACAGTCCCCAACCTTGATCCATTTCCAACAGACTTTTTCGTCTTTCTAGGCATGAATGCTCAACTCCTAGCACTGGTTTCCTTTGCCTATCTCGAGGTCAGTTACCAGATGATTTACAGCTACTCGGTTGGTAAACCCATTGAGGAACGAGAGGAAACCCTCAAGAAGCAGTTGTTGGCTCTCAGACAGGCAACAAGAAAGCAGGATGCCATTGAGAGAGGCGAGAAGGTAAGCACAACGGGCATGAGCCGTACGTCAGGATTGATTGCCTTCTCATTTCTACGGGAAGCAATCGAACGAAAGGTTGTTGGCACACAGGATGCACTTGAGAATCTTGATGCAATCTCTGATGTGCGTCGTCTCCAGATATTCGTTGATGAATTGCTTCAGTCAGATCCGAAGGCAAAGGATGAGCTCACTGCGAAAGCAGCTTCGCCATCATCGTTCTATGTAATCGGGTCTGCGATATCCGGTTCTGCAATCAGATTTCTGAGTGTCATTGCGATTGCGTTCATTCTACTCAATCCTAGTGCGCTCATGATTCTACTGAATTTGCCGCAGGGAATTGAGCACAGTATCGAGATACTCCAACCAGAGATAATACTGCTCTTTCTTGTCCCGATTATCCTTGCATTTCCATTTGTCTCGATGATTATTACTTGGTTCTCAAGGAGGGAAGTTGAGGAAACAGAAGAACTCACCGAAGAAGAGAAGGAAGCAGAACGACAGCGGAGGAAGGAGGCTGCTCGACGTCGAAAGGAGGCTGCGAAAGCTCGAAAAACCAGGGCAGAGGCAAGAAAGAAGCGCAAGGGCCATGAGATTGAAGTTGACGAGTGGGACAAGGCCTTGGAGGACAGCTATCGACGGTAGACTGAGCTAAGACTGATTAAAGAGTTGAAAAGATCACCGCAATTGCCGTGCTGAGTACCCAGACAACAGTCACAACAGCCTCTCCTGCCACAATACCGCTGAGTATCCTGCTGGCTCTACCGTAATCTGCATCCTGAATCTCAATCTGTTGTTGTGGCAGACCCGTACTTGAAACGGGCTCCTGAGGTTGCTGCTGTTTCTGGATTCGGTAGTTGATGTATCCCCCGATGAGGATGGCAGTTGCTGTGGCAGGCGGAATCAACACCCCGACAACTAGGCTCATCGGGCTCATGCCACGTCTATTGAGTTCTCGTCCCGCAAGAAAGCCCCCGATAGCAAAGGACAGTAGATAGATGAACACGAGAACTGGGTGAACACCTTCAAACTGATTCATCCCTGGAAGTTGCAGCTCGCCAATCCCCTGAAGACTGATCACGAGGAATCCGAAGAGCTGTGCTGCTGGGCTTGGGAGGTCCTTCCCGCCAAAACCGTTGTATGTATCGAACAATGTGTAGGTGATGAACGACCCCATCGTAGTGCCAAGCATAGCACCAATAATGACCGCTACTAGAATACTTCTCCCCCTCACTCCTGTCAAGCGTCCAAGCTTAAGATGTGCAAGGAGCGAAATTGCCGCAACTTGAAGTGCGCCAAGCATTGACATGAATGTTGTTATGACTACAAAGGAGACCTTGAACAAGAGAATTGCCGGTATTGCCACAATATCTGAAATGTACCCCGCAAGCATTCCTGTTTCACTCATAGCACGCGCCGTGAAGTAGACAGAGATCAGTGCAATGGGTGTTCCGACTATGAAGAGAAGCCAATGTATCTGGACGCCGGGAAAGGGTTGGATGAACCAGAAGACAATGATTCCAACGATTATGAACAGGCTCAACGATAGAAACGAAATCCATGGAGGCAGACGCCCTCTTCTGGATACTAAATACGCCCGAGGATTCAAGACAATCTCGCGTATCTCCTCTCTGATCATCTCAATCGATAGGAGCTCTCCCTTGACTCTCATCATCTGCGGAAGTTCATCACTCTTATGAGGGATCTCTACTGTCATTCCGCGTTCCTTGTGAGTAAATGCGGTCGCTGCCTGCTTCTCGAATTCTTCCGGAGTCATCAACTCATCGCGTTTCTTCTTGCGACCTCCCATGAAATCGCCAGCTATTACTGTGACAAACACCCCGAGAGCAATGTAGATGATTTCTGCTCTCTTGATATGCTCTTCATATTTGATTGCAGGATTGGCTCCCTCCAAGAACACCCAGACTAGTAATGATGCCACACTTCCCATGGCCATTACAAGCGCCCTCTTCCAGCCAACGAAGAAGCCTATTCCTGCCATCATTGGAGAGTTACTGATACCAATCCATGCAGGTATCGCTGATGCTGCTGGAACTGCCTGTGCTAGAGCATTTGGAAAGGAACTCAGGTTTGCTCCTGCTAGACTCTCTGTTGCCTTCACAGTGCCCGTCCACGCGGCCGAGCCTGCAATTCCAATCCCAACTGCTTTCTTTGCTCTAATATCTCCACCAATTGAATTGATTGTAAATGCCTGTGGTCGAACCTGTGGCCATGCCTCGTGTTCGAACCGGTCTCTGAACGGTGCCAATAGAATGATCCCAAAGAACGCGCTCAGTCCAGTGACAAGCATAATGAAGCTGAGAGTGACTATGGGACTATAGTCAACATGAGTCATATTGAACAGAGGATTTCCTGGTTCAAAGATAGCAATAGCTGGGAATGTGATCAGGACACCAATCGAAACCATGGCTGATGAATTGGCAATCGCTACGACAATGGTGTTCTCCTGCGCTGTGTATCCGCCAGCTGTACTGAGCAAGATAGCACCCAGCATCTCGGCTCCAACTAAGAACACAACCCCCAGCTTCAAGGCAAGCCAGACTCCAAGAAAGGTCATAATCACGCCGACTAGCAGTCCTGTTCCAAGAGCCCTCTTTGTGAGCGGGTACTTGGGTTCAGCAAGGACCGCACCATAGACCAGTAGTCCAGCTGTTGCCATTAGTACAGTGTGATGAAAAGGCACGATGACTGAGAGAAGCCAGCTGATTGACAGATAGGCCAGTGCAATGAGCGAGAGGACTCCCAGTTCCAGATTGTCAGGGGGTTGCTTGAAGATTGACATGTAGAATAGCGCAACCTCTATGATGAGTGCAATGACCACACCGGGGTTGACCCATCCTCCCTCTCCAATCACGTAGAGCAGATACACAATCCCTGCAAGGAAGATCCCTGCCAATAGCGCCCTGGTCGAGTCAGGGAAGATGCCCCTCAGTCGTCGAAGAGTCAGGTGGGTCATCTTCATTATAGAGACACTCTCCTAGTCAGGGATACACGGTCAATCTCACACGTAAGCACGAGGTCCTCTAGGTGAGGATTATGACCTCTATTTATAGTTCTATATGGCCTCTGAGAGTTTCTGAATGACAACCTCACGGGTGATATCCGTCACTAGAAGCGTCTTCTCTCGACTCCTATGGCCAGCAACCATCGTGATAGTTCCTGTGGTCACTCCAAGTGTCTTGGCCATCCTCTTGACCAGCTCGGTGTTTGCCTTTCCTTCTCTTGCCGGTCCTGTCAGGTTCAAGTGAACTGCCTCTGGCGTCATCTCTGATACGAACTCCTTGGACCTTGAATTGGGTCTCACAATCACCTTGATGAAGGTCCCCCGTTCATTCTCCCATATGGATTTCTCACTCATATCTATGAGAATGTCCACAGCCTCCATAAGTCTATTCCCAGAATGGGCATTGAGGCTATCAACGATTTGTTTAATTGGAAAAGTCTCGGTGAGCTTCCTTAGACGTTATGTTCAACGGGGTGAATCCATCATGGGCGATCCTGTAATGGATGCATATACAATGGCGTATAACAGTTCAGGGAACATGATACAAGCCTTTGGGGTAATTACTGAAGGTGGGCAAGTCCTATGGCAAAGCAACAACTGGGATCTGACTGCTGATGCCAGTGGCCTCATCTCTGCAGTGAAGGCGCGCAGTCCTGCAGTCACACAGAACAACATTCGCTACTCCACAATGAGATCCACACCTGAGAGTCTTGTTGCCCGCAATGTTCAGGGAAATGGAATCTTGATTTTGGCCAAGATTGAAGGCCAGAAGTGGGTCGTGGCATGGAGTGCTCCGAACGCTCAGCCTGATGGTGTCTATGTCGATGTAGATCGAGCTGCAAAGGCACTCAAGGGCAGAATTTGATAGTGTAGCATACGTGAGTGGAACTGGGGAAGAATGCGGGAGAATGATTTTTCTCTCGCTCAGGAGGTCCCGACATGGAATCTGCCATCAGTCAACAGTGGTATCGACTCTACGCGAACAATCCGAAAATACAGGCATTTGCTGTAGCCAAGGGAGACCAGGTCGTTTGGCAGACTGAAAACTGGAATCTACTTGACGACATCAAACAGATAGTCAAGGCTCCAAAGGAGGAAGCAAGCAAGGTGTCTGTTGGCGGAATCAAGTACAAGCGAATTGCCTCTACCCTAGATACTTTCCTAGGAACTGCCGCCGATGGCAAGGGGCATCTGTTGATGGTGCGGATAAATGAAGGAGGCTGGGCCATCGCTTGGGCTGAGTCCACTTCGGTTCCTGAACTGGCGCTTGTTGATCTCGCCAAGGCAGCAATACACCTCAGCAGCCATGTCTAGTCTAGAATGCGTTCTCTAAGGCGCGGATTCGCTTGCGAACAGAATATCTCGTGTCTTCAAGAGCACATCACGATATTCTTCTGATCCCATAGCATAGAGCTGCAGCAAGGTTTCGTAGATCTTGAGGACATCCTTGTCTGCGACATCGCCTTTTACAAGATCGGCAATCTTTGTCCGCCACTCTGCTTGCATCAACTCACCCTTCATCACTAACTCATGGAGTTCCTTACGCTTCTCCTTGGGAATCTTCAGATCAAAGTTCTCAAGCATGGTAGTGATGAATGACTCAACCATCTTTGCTAGGGTTGGTGTTCCACCAGCCCATTCACCCTTGGTCAAGACAAAGCCCTTTGCGGTGCGACGCCAGTAATCTGTCGTGCGCTTTCCTGTGGTCACGGTTCCATACTTGACGACATATCCGCCCTTTTCCAGCGTGGGAAGATGATGATAGACCTGGTTCTTGGATATCTCAACATCAGGACCGCAACAATTCGGGGACAACTTCACTATCTCGATGACACTGAGAGCATCACGTTTCAGTTCTCTCACTCTGATGATTTTGTCTCCACTCTCGTCCACTCTCTCTGTGGTCACGGTGTCGTCAATGCCTTCTCTCAGGACCTGTAGAATCTGATATCTCACTGGCTCATCCAGGATAGCAGCTCGTTCTTCATCTGTTATGAAGACAATCTCTTTCTGCGGTTTCCTTCCCTCGTCCGTTAGGACAATTCCCTTCAGGCTATCTGTGATCTCGTCACCCATTTTCGTGTTCCTCGATTTCATTGCTGTCCATATCGCTCAGCGAAGGCACGACATGACTTGCGCATGTCAACATGCCTCTTTGTCTTGGAATACATTCCATTTTGCCTAACACTCATGATCCCACGCATTTAAAATTATTGGTAAATGCTTATTCATTAAACCATTTGTCAGGCAAACGTTTGCTGTAAATGTGTAAAACAAACTGAATGCTGGACATAGTGTTTTTATAACACCGAAAACAAATAATGGTTTGTCACACAAACCTTATATACAATTGCTGCATACGCCAACACGTGAACTACAATGATCTGCAGTAAGAACCCTCTCACCTACTATGGAACACGGAACGAGAAGATGGCTCGAGTCTACACACTTGATGCCATTGGATATGCTTACATCTACAGGAGGTAGAAAACATGGCACTCGCGAAACAAGTCAAGAGCAAGAACGAATCCAGGAAGCAGATCTCTACAGACGCTATAACCTATGCATACATGTACAGGTAGATTGCGATGAGTAGAGAACATGAAACCATCATATTCGACCGGGGCCTCAAAGCTGTCTTGATGGAAGCTCCGATGCAACCACACGCGACCACAGAAGAAGTGCTCCTATGGGAGGCCACTTGAACACTTCGATACTCTTTCTAATAGGACATTCACGATAGATTCATTGTATTCTCCTGAATTGGTCTTTTGAAGACCGCTAATTGTTGCCACATGACACTACCGCAGAAACCTCGAGATGTGACCGGCTTCTGCAATCACTTCTTGAAGACCATCTGGTAGAAGGTCTCATTCATGATATAGGTGATTTCGACATTGGAAGCCTTCTCAGGTAGGAACTCAAGAGGTGGGCGTGCTGCGAATAGTGAGTTCGCCTTGATGATCTCCTTTCCCTTCTCAGTGTTCCTCATTCGTGGTGAGAGCCCCTCATCTATCACGAGTACCATGCCCTCGCTCCTAGCTATCCTCAGCATCTCCTTCAGAGCGCCATGGATATCCGAGAAGGTGTTGATACCCCCCGTATGAAGTACAATATCGAAGAAATTGCTCTGATAGGGTATATTGAACACACTGCCGTGGGTCAGACTGGCATCGATTCCCAATTCTGACATCTTACGCTTAGCCATACCCAGCATTCTTGTTGAGAGATCCATGCCATGAATGTTGAATCTGCCCATCTGGCCCTTGAACCGGTTGTGAAGGGCGACAAAATTGGCTGCTGTCCCTATACTGACATCGATGATTCTGGTCGGTCCTTCAATGGGCACGAACATAGCGAGTTGCTCTCGCTCCTTCATCATGTTGATTCCAAGCCAATCATCATACTGCTTGACCGATTCATCGTATGACTCGGCCATCTCATCGTATTTCTTGATCCACTTTGCATCCTTTGCACTTATTGGGGGATAGACAAGTGAGGGTATCTCACCATGTATGGGCCACGTATGCCCCTTCTCACAGACAATCTGTCCCTCTTCGACACTCTCATTCGATGCAGACTCTCTGCTGAACTGAAGCTTCTTTCCGCATTGAGGGCACTTGAGAGCAGCAAGATGAGGTTCTTTCATCGGGTCTCTTCCCCACCACAGTCACTCTTCCGCTGTTAAATATGAATCGCATCAGAAATGCAGGGTCATAGGATAGGTTGACCTATGATGTCCTGCTCTGGATAATCAGCTCTACGCTCGATATGAGTGTCTTCACCACATGCCATTGAATGAAGATTACAAGCCTGCTGCGAATGTGAAGCAACCATGGCTGCGTGGTTTCCTCTCCCGGAAGAAAGACAGCGATACTCTCACGCCCGTCAATATTCATGATGAGTATCCGTGTTGGTTCCCAGTCATCAGGAGATAGTGAAGGGGTCTGGAACATCTCCCTGAATCCATCCATCAGTAGGTCCTTGCCGGGCATGGCAACTCTCGCGTTGAGATAATGTTCAAGCCCCTTGACCTCTTCGAAACCCGGCGTCGTTGTTGTCAATTCAATATTCACTCCTCGATTCTTCGCAGTGCTGAAAGCACCTCTGAGATGGCTGAGGAGACCGGGCGAAGCGGAGGCAATGTAGACATACTCCTGCGCACTCTCAATGGCTGTCCGCATATCCATGATGACCTGTTCAAGTCCCTGAACTGCCCATGCGAACTCCTTCGCCTCTGTTCCCCTGAGAGCTTGCAATCCCTTCAAGACCTTTCTTGCACTGGTCGCAGAGCTTGTCACCTTCTCTTCAAGGTGGTCAAGAGCTGCATCCACTGGAGCTGGATCGAACTGTGTTGGATCCGCTCCTGCTACCCTCTTGATTACTCCTCGTTTCTCTAGAAGTTCGAGGGTCTCATACACCTTGCTCCTAGGAATCCCAGACTCTTCCGCGACGGTCCTCGCAGTAGACCTTCCAAGTCTGACCAGCGACTGGTACGCCTTTGCCTCATTCTTTGTGAGACCGATTCTCACAAGATCGTCAACAATGCTGCTCTGTGTCAATGTGACCACGGATCTTCAATGTAAGGATGCCAGTTTTAAACTGATTGTCACTTTCGGAGTGACACGAATTTGCCTACTCGGTATCTATATTCTCGCCTTGGAGAATTCTCTCAATCTCATCCAGTCTGTTCACAATAGCGATTCCCTTGTCTGTCAAGGATAGGTACGGACTTTCATTCTCTCCGAAGAACTCGTAGACCAACTCTTCTTTGAGTAGTCTATCACGAATCTCGCGGAACCGTCCCTCATCGCCTATTCTGCTGACCAGGTCCTTCTCAAAGCGGTCTCCCCAGACTAGCTCAAACAGTATTTCCCGTACATCCTGTAGAACGAGGAACTCCAGTGTCATAGTAGCCGACCATAGAGACCGCCTCATAATGAAGCATTCGATGTCACCCCTCTCGTGACACTAGCGTAATATGCTTTGACTCACCTAGTTAGTACAGGTGATTCGGCTGCCATCAATTGTTGATGTCACAGATCTCACGCATTTCTACACTGGTGGAATCAAGGCACTCGATGGCCTCTCATTCTCAATCCAGAAGGGGGAGATTGTCGGCATTCTCGGTCCCAATGGGGCAGGTAAATCGACAGCAGTGAAGATGATGACGGGCATTCTGCGACCGACCTCAGGAAGCGTAAAGATCGCTGGAAAGGAGGTCGCAGAGAATCTTGAAGCTGTAAGAAGGATCATTGGTTTCATGCCACAGGAAACCGCTCTATATGAAGACCTGACAGCCCAAGAGGCGCTTGAGTATCATGCTGAGCTCTATGCTGTACCTAAGAATGAAGTGAGAGAGCGGGTTGCCAAGATGCTTGAATTGGCGGGACTCACAGCCCGTAAAGATGATCTCGTGAAGACCTACTCTGGGGGCATGAAGCGTCGGCTTGCACTCGTGCGTTCTATTCTGCATGACTCTGAGCTTCTCATACTCGACGAGATGTCGCTGGGAGTGGATGTGCAGAGTCGAAATCTGATCTGGAATCAGGTCCGCAAGATGAGGAATCAAGGCCGGACAGTGCTCTTCTGTACCAACTACATGGACGAGGCAGAGGCACTTGCCGACCGGGTCATTATCATCGACAATGGTCGTCTTGTGGCAGCAGGCACATCTGCTGAACTGAAGCAGAAACATGTGGGTAACTATCTGATTGAGGTTCTGATCGAAGGGATGAGTTTTGAAGAGGGACGCGAATGGTTAGAGCAGAGAGTGCAGCTTGAGGTGGAAACGGTTTCCGATCCATTGAATGGCGGTCCGCGTACGGCTTGGATCAGAAGCAAAGCAGGCAACACAGATCTGCCCCTCGTAGTCGGCAGATTGACTGAGAATGGCCTTGTTGTGAGACAGGCTTCGATGAGGGAACCATCATTGGGAGATGTGTTTCTTGCTATCACTGGTTCAAGGCTGAGGGATTGAGATGCTGCGCGAGATTGCTGCTGTCGTGAAGAAGGATTTGAAGCAGGCAAAACGTGACCCCTTGTTCGTTGGACCTAGTCTAATCA
>PRDH01000047.1 GCA_003345545.1 Candidatus Thorarchaeota archaeon | reverse complement strand
GTTTCATAACGACCCACGTTCTGTATAGAAAAAGAGACTGACTGAGGACACACGTATGTCCTCAGCGTTTATTCCACTACCTCATTGTTAGAGCCATGACTGCCTTCTGAGCATGTAGTCTGTTTTCTGCTTGATCGAATGCAATGGACTGAGGTCCATCAATAACGGAGTTCGTGACCTCGAAGCCACGGTCGCACGGTAGGCAGTGCATGTACTTTGCCTTTGGTCCAGCGATCTTCATCTTTGCATCATCGCAGATCCAGTGTTTATTCTTATCAAAGAGAATCTGTGACTTCTGAAGATCAGGTTTGGCGCTCCACGGAGGAATGTTGCCTCTGCATGTCCAAGCCTTTGGATACACAACATCTGCTCCCTCGAAGGCTTCGTCCATGTCATTGACTATGTCGAAACTCGACTCATTCTCTTCAGCGTAGATCTTGCACTGCTTGATGACTTCATCATCAAGTTCCATACCCTTTGGGTGAGCCAGTACTGTTTCCATGCCCATCTTGGTTGCTGCAATGACTGCACTCTGTGGTACTGCCAGCGGCTTGTGCACTGAGGGTGAGTAGGCCCATGACATGACGAATTTCACCCCCTTGAACGTGCCAAACTTCTCCTTCACAGTCATAAGGTCTGCTAGGGCCTGGCAGGGGTGATACTTGTCGTCCTCCATGTTGATCACCGGGATACTGCTCCAGTGTGCAAAGTTCCGGATGATTTCGTTGGCGCGACCATATATCCAACCAACAGGGTCTCCATAGCATCTAATCGCAATACCATGACCCATCCGTGCGAGAACACGTGCTACATCGGACACGCGTTCCGTGGAATAGGCCTTCTCATCGCCTTCCAAGGCAGGCGCATATATCTTATCGGGGTCAAGATAGTGTGCATGACCGCCTAGCTGCGTCATTCCCGCCTCAAAGGAGTTGCGAGTTCTCAGACTCTGGTTATAGAAGATCATGAAGAGTGTCTTCGCATCAAGCAGCTTGTGCGGCTCGCCTGTTGCGAACTTACGTTTCAGGTCAAGACCGACCTCAAGGAGGGTTTCTACTTCCTCCTTAGTGTATTCCAGCAGGGTGATGAAATCCCTTCCTCGAAAACTATCTGTTTTAACCATGGTAGATCACAACGTTTCTAACCTCAATGCAGCTTGCAGAAAAAGCTTGTCTATCGTCAAAACGAATGACGGGGTATACTGTGGCTATACGATACAGGAATCAGTAAGCCTATATTCAAAAGAATGGCTCTCATTTCAGGATAGGTTGGTGGACCAAGGTGAGCTACTCCCTAATAGAGCTCTCCTTTTTCGCGGGGTGTTATATCCCCCTACTTTCATATTATCTCCATGTTAGAAGAGCCCCCCTGACCATGCACAGAGTCAGAACCTGCTATCTGGTCATGTCTGCTTTCATAGTTGTATGCCTTCTCTCTGATTTCTACTGGTTGCGCATATATGAGCCCGCAGACAGCTATCAATTCCTTATTCTGCATATCTGGATAGTGCTTGGAGCAGCGAGTTTCTTTTTCTTTGACATTGTATTGCAACTGATCAATCTTCGAAGGATGGGGAGAGGAGCTCTCCGGAAGTAGAGTGCAAGTCATTCATTCCTGCAGACACAGATTCTCTCATCTCTCCGAACGCTTAAGAGATACTTTGTTCATTGCTCTTTGATTGAACTCTAGGGAGAGTTGGAGAACGTGAAAAGGAAGATTATCAACTTCGGTTTCTCCCTAATCGGGCCAGTTGCTCTGATAGTGCTTCTGACAATGCCAATTGGTCCATTGACGGGCGGCCTCGGGATATTACAGCCTTGGGGAGGGGTCTTCGATGTCGGCCGCGGACTGAATGAACCCATTGAGCAGACGTTAAGACTGCCAGGTCTGGAAGACGAGGTTGTTATCCTGATTGACCAGTATGGAGTTCCGCATATCTACGCAAACAACACCGTGGATGCCTACGTGGGTCTTGGCTATATGCATGCCAAAGATCGCCTGTTTCAGATGGTTATTCAGAGTCGTCTTGCAGCAGGTCGCATAAGCGAGATTGTCGGGGGCTATGCGAATAGCTCTGATAAGATTTACAGAACTATCGGATTGAAGAGGGCAGCACAAACAAGTTTGGACTGGTTCATTGAAAATGCTGCAGTATATCCAGAGGCACAATATGCCCTTGACCTCATGGAAGGACAAGTAGCAGGTATCAATTACTTCATAGACCGTATGACAAGCGAGAATACTCCTATTGAGTTCAAGCTCCTAGGAATACGACCGGAACCATGGACAATGGTTGATATGTTCCTCGGTGCATCCTTCATAACTTGGGGTCTGACAGGCGATTTCAACGATCTCGCGAGATTCTGGCTCAGAGAGAATATCCAGAATGATACACTATACGAGGCTCTGTATCCTGATATCATGCCCTATACGAATTTCACGATAAGCGAACAGACCTATCTGAATTCTTCAGAGTATCCCGACGCACCTGGTGGTCATGCTGCACCTATCGTGCCATTACTAACTGCACAAGAAAACACGGCTAATATTGAAACACGGAAACTGGAGCTGTTGATCGGCGAACTTGCGAGTATCGTGGATCCCTTTGGCATCAAGAATACTCTTGGGAGTAATAATTGGGCTGTTGCTGGATCCAAATCCGCTACAACCTACCCAATCCTCTGTATGGATGCTCATATGCCACTGACTGCACCGAATCTAGTCTATGAAGTCCATATCTCCGTTCCTGGCGAGCTGAATGTTCGTGGTATCAGCTTGCCTGGAATGCCTTCGATTGAAGCTGGTTTCAATGATTACATTGCGTGGGGCTTCACAAATGGTGGAGTCGATGTTCTAGATATCTTTGTAGAAGAATTGAACCCAGAGAATGCAAGTGAGTACTACTATAATGGCGAATTCAGACCCTTTGATGTGATTAGCGAAGACATCCATACTTCAGAGGGTGTTGATATCCCATTTGAGGTCAAGACTTCTGTCCATGGCCCGCTCATCGATGGTGTTGTAGAAACGGAAGATGGCAGTCCAAGCAACTTGGCTATGAATTGGACAGGCAACGGTGTGAGTCATTTAATCATGGCCGCTCTGCAATTCAATAAAGCTCATACCATGGAGGAATTCTTCGATGCTATTTACTGGTGGGACAATCCAGTGTTCAATTTCGCCTATGCAGACAACGAGAATAACGTTGCCATGACAGTATGCGGGCTGTTTCCGATAAGAAGTGGCTATAGTGGACTATATCCAGTCACTGCTGCGAATGATTCAGTAGGTATGGTCAGTTACATACCTTATGCTCACTTGCCGCGAGAGATAAATCCGTCAAGAGGATTCGTCACTTCAACTAATCAGAGGCCTATCGACCCCTCAACCTACAACTACACGATTGTGGGTCCGTTCGTTGATGGCTATCGCAGCAGGAGAATCAGTGAGTTACTCTCGAGTGACAATAGCGTAACCATAGAGGACATGATGCGGTTTCAGGCTGACGCCATCGAAATCAGAGCAAGAAGCATTGTGCCTCTAGTTGTATCTGCATGGGATGATTCCGGGGGTTACAATGCAACAATTGCGCCAGTGGTCGAGTACTTCCGTGAATGGGATTTTGAGATGGCGACAGAACTCATTGCTCCTACAGTCTGGATGCATCTATTCGATGCGATCCTGTACGAGATCTTTGATGAATTGCATTTTCTTGAACCTGAGTTGTCAAGCTCACCGCAGAAGTCAGCTGCGCTACCATCTAGCATCTATCCACGCTCTCCGGTAATTGAACAGCTCATTCTGGACAACACATCCGAGTATTTTGATGATGAGCGGACTCCTGGCATTATCGAGACACGCGACCAGATTCTACTTAGAGCATTGCAGAGAGCTATCAATGCGATGTATGCAACCTATGGCTCTGATACAGACAACTGGGTCTATGGTCTTCATCACACTCTGAACATTGAACACATGGCTGGGCTGACAACCATTAAGGGAGGCCCGATTCGAGGACAGCACACACTGTTTCCGTCGCAGGGCTGGGAGATGACCTCCGGTCCAGTATATAGATATGTGCTTGACCTCAGTAGTCGACAGAATTCTCGAATAGTTGTTGCCGGAGGACAGAGTGGCAATCCCTTCAGCGAGCATTTTGATGACCTATTCCAGCTCTATTTCGATTTTGATGAAGAGGCTCATCACTACCACTATCACGAAGTCTTTGCTTACGCGTCCGTGGCTGAGTTCTACAGTGCGGACTCAAGCGGTAGATGGATTGAGAGAAGGATGAATCTTGTCCCCTGATTCCAGCGATTTGCTTGATGGTTTCTCCGTATGCTTAAGAGTAGCTTCGTGCATTGTACTAATAATCCATACTTGAGAGTGGTGAGAGTTGAAAAGGAGATTAGCAAATCTTGTCCTCTCGTTTGTTGGACCGATAACATTGATTGTGATTCTCTCGATGCCTCTTGGTCCACTGACTGGAGGACTAGGCATTATCCAACCCATTGGTGGTATCTTCGATAATGGCACACCGGATCCGGGTGACCAGACAATTTCGTTACCTGGACTGGGCGCTAATGTCGAAGTGATTATCGACCATTTGGGAATCCCCCATATCTATGCGGCTACAGCAAAGGATGCATTCATGGCGCTAGGTTACATGCATGCAAAGGACCGTCTTTTTCAGATCACCATGCAGACCTTCGTAGCTGCTGGGAGAATTAGTGAAATAGTGGGTGCGTATGCTGCGAGCTCCGACAGGTTCTATCGGACTATTGGGCTTGCAAGATCCGCTCAGGAAACCCTTGACTGGCTCATTGCCAATGCAGACTCGAATCCCGATGTAGCTGCATCACTAGAGGCCCTTGACGCTGAAGTAGATGGTATCAATGCTTTCATTCATTCATTGACAAGTGCTACACTTCCTATTGAATTCAAGATTCTAAAATACACACCACAAGAGTGGAGCGCCGTAGACCTACTCACTGGGGCGAAGATGCTGGGGTGGGGGTTGTCAGGTGGAGTCTACGACTTTCAGAGACAATGGATCAGGGCAACCATTGACAATGATACGATGTACAACGACCTCTTTCCTGACCTCATGCCATACACGGTTCCAATTGTTCAGGACCAAGTGAACCTCAGTATTGCCGAATATCCTCTTGCTCCAGGTGGATTTCCTGCTACAGAGAATCCTGGCGAGTTGATGCGTCCAACCATCGCTGACGAGGTGGTCATCGCTCAAGATAAACTCGAACTTCTCATAAGTACAATAGACAATGTCATCAAGCCCCTTGGTGACGAAATGCATATCGGAAGCAATAATTGGGCAGTCAATGGTTCCAGGTCTTCCACAGGCATGCCAATTCTGGCGGGAGATCCGCACCTGACCCTACAGGCTCCATCAGTCTGGTATGAAGCACACATTGTTGTGCCGGGCGTGGATGGATTGGATGTAACCGGCACTACTTTTCCGGGACTGCCTGCTGTGCTCATCGGCCATAATGACCACCTTGCGTACAGCTTCACCAACGTCGGCGCAGATGTTCTGGATATCTTTGTGGAGCAGCTCAACCCTTCAAACTCGAGCGAGTACATGTACAATGGCACCTATCACGCCTTTGTGGTCCATGATGAATCCATCTATACCAGAGAAGGAAACATAATCCCATTCTTCGTCAAAGAATCGGTTCATGGTCCACTCATCGATTCCGCAGAAGAGTCGTATGATTCAGATGAGGAGAGCGAGGCCAATCTCGCAATGACTTGGACAGGTTCTGGAGTCACACATGAGTTAATTGCTGCTGGCAAGTTCATGAAGGCTGACAACCTGACGCAGTTCATCGATGGAATGTACTGGTGGGATAGTCCGCCACAGAACTGTGTCTATGGAGATGATTCCGGCAACATCGCTATGTTAGTTGTTGGCCGATTTCCAGTCCGTTCAGGATATACTGGCGAATATCCAGTGACATCTCTCAATGACTCAGTCGGAATGGTGAGCAACATACCATACGCATATAATCCTCGGGAGATTAATCCGGCTCGTGGATTTGTTCAGTCAGCAAACCAGCGAACGATTGCTCCAAGCCAGTATGGATATACTATCCTGGGTCCACAAGACAACGGTTATCGCGGCAGACGTATCTTCTACCTCCTCCAAAATGACAGCAGTGTCACTGTGGCAGACATGAAACGATTCCAGGCAGATGTAGTCGAAGTCCGAGCTGAAGTGATTCTTCCCTACCTCATTTCTGCTTGGGACGATGCTGGCAATAGCAATACAACGATTGCAGATGCTGTTGACCTCCTTCGTTCCTGGGAATATGATATGGAGCCAGAACTGGAGGCACCTACTATATGGTTGTACCTTCTTGATGCGATCCACTATGAAACATTCGATGAGCTCAGAACCCTAGATCCTCTTCTGCCTCTGTCACGTACTCCAATCCTCGAAAAACTGATCACTGAGAACAATAGCTACTACTTTGATGATCACACAACTACTGGAACTACCGAAACGCGAGATGATGTCCTAGTTCGATCGCTGTTTACGGCACTCGACAAGCTCGCACGTGAGTGGGCAGATGAACCTGATTACAAGTATGGAAACCGGCACATAGTCTATATTGAACATCTTGCCGGACTGACCTACATCGGTGGCGGTCCTCATCGGGGCGGCAACACATTGAATGTGGCTCCCGGCTGGACAGTCACACACGGCCCCTCAACAAGACTAGTTGCTGACTTGAGCAATATTGGAATGTCGTACATGGCATATCCTGGTGGGCAGAGCGGTAATATGTTCAGTCCTCATTGGGATGACAATTTCAATCTATGGTATGCCTTTGACCCGGTCACCAAGTATTACGGATATCATATACTCTATTTCTACGCGACAGCCGCTGCGTTTAGAACCGCAGACACTGATGACACGTTGATAGAACGGACTATCATCTTTGCACCATAGGAGGCCTTGAGATGAAAAAGATAGATGAAATAATGCCCAGTCTAGGGTTTCTACCTGCGCTCATAATCACCATTGTCTTTGGTATTGTTTTCCAACTCACAGGAGACTGGAAGATGATGCTCATTGCTGGAGCTCTCGGAGCTTTGTTCGTCAGAAGAATTCGAAAAGCATTCCTTGTCGGATTCCTCGGTGTCGGCATCGCATGGGGTTTGCTCTTTGTCTACCTCGTGCTGACAGCTCAGGCCATGGATGTTGCCAACTTCTTCATCGCCCTTCTTGGCCTTGAGGGTCTAGGTGCAGTGGTCATCATAATTAGTGTGCTCATTGGAGCACTTCTTGGAGGATTCGGTGGCATCCTCGGGCGTGCTCTCTATGAGTTGATTGATGAGATCATCTCATCAAGAAGAGGAGAAGCAGCGCAGAGCTCTGCAGCTGCGTCAAAATCCTCAGAAGGGCCTAGCAAAGAATAGTGTTGGAATGCTGTGGCACCAGATGCCACAGCTATCTCTTTCTTGTTCTCTGTACTAGACCGAGACCGAGAACGACAAGCAAACCTAGCAGTCCCAGAACCATGGGTAAGGAGAGATCCGTGGCTCCTCGGTGAGTAATACTACTCTCGATTTGTTTCATGTAAATTGTGTTGTTGATGTAGATCAGATACCATGTACCTGAACTGGGTACACTGAATTGCCATTTGAGCTGGACAACATTGCTCCTTTCGTAATGCGGGGATATTGGCTCCAACTGCTTCCAGAAACCATAATTCAACTCATCTAGAATCAGAAAATCTATTCCACCCAGCAACCAATTATCATATTTTGTTTGGTCCCCGGGAAAGCGGTCGCCATCGGAAACAATCCTGAATTCACCAGTGAGAGTATCTCCCTGAGTACAGACAACATCATAGACCGTTGATGAAATCCGATTCAGAACCAAGTCGTCAGTTGATAGCGGTGTTCTTACGGAAGTTGCTTCGTTTATTGCCGCCCCCGAACCAAAAAAAGAGAGTAATGTGATAATCATGATGAGTAGATAGAAATGCGTCCTCATAGCCGACTCTCCGTTTCTTGGTGTGGTACTCTAATCTGTTCTGTTGCTAGTAGTATCTGAAATGGGCTTATAATTCATGCCTACAGGATCTTCTGAAGGCGTTGCACTGACTAGAGAATGCCAAATGAGTAGAAGGTTTTTAACTTAGATATCTAGGTCTATACTCTGACATAAGAGAAACAGGTGAAGCAATTGTACAGGAAACTCGCCAGTGACGTATACTATGTTGGTGTTGATGACCATCACACGGAGCTATTTGAGAACCTATGGAAGCTGCCCTATGGGGTGTCCTACAACAGCTATCTGATAGTGGATGAGAAGATAGCTCTTGTTGAAACCGTAAAGGGTCCATGGGCTGATGAGTGGCTTGACAATATCCGTGAGCTAGTGAATCCTGCGAAGATCGACTACATTATCTTGAATCATATGGAGCCCGACCATACTGGCGCTCTGCCCGACATTGCCAGAATTGCCAAGAATGCAACTCTGATCTATACGCCGCGGGCATCAGATATGCGCAAGTCCTTCTATGATGTGGACCTCAACGAAAAGAAAGTAGAAGACCTTGAGGAGCTCTCACTGGGCAAGAAGACTCTGAAGTTCGTGCACATCCCGTTCGTTCATTGGCCGGAGACCATGGCCACCTGGATTGCGGAGGACGGCATCCTATTTGGCTGTGATGCCTTTGGAGCGTTCGGTGCTCTGAATGGTAAGCATTTTGACGATGAGGCAAATATGGAACTTGTAGAACGTGAGAGTAGACGGTATGTTTCAGTCATTATCACCTCGTATTTCAAGTTCGTCCAGAATGCCATCAAGAAGGTCAAGGATCTGGGACTCAACATCAAGATCATAGCACCGAGTCACGGAATTATCTATCGAAAGAATCCCAACTGGATAGTTTCCAAGTACGATGAGTGGAGCAGCCCGAAGCTAGACAAATACTGCGCGATAGTGTATGGAACAATGTATGGCTATACTCATCGTCTAGCAATGAAACTCAAGAAGGAGTTGCTAAACCTTGGCGTTGAGGTGAAGATAGACAATGTTTCATACTCTGACATAGGTGACATCATTACAAATACAGTCCGAGCCGGAGTCATTGTTATTGGTGCCCCTACATATGATGCTTTCCCGTTTCCCAGAGTATGGACATATGTCAATGAATTGCAGGGCAAGCGGTTTGCACCCAGGCCAGTTGGTTTCTTTGGAACATTCGGCTGGGGTGGCGGAGCTCTTGAGAAGCTCCAAAAGATGGCAGAGGAGATGAAGTGGGAAGTACTAGAACCCATCGTTAAGGTCAGAGGCAGACCATCTAAAGAGGAAACTGAGATGGTCAAGAGACTTGCAGAGGCAATCGCCTCAAAGCTCAGTTGATAGTTGCGAGAAGCAACCCATGAACTGTCAGTCTGACCCAAAGACAGTCTTATTAGCGAGAACTCGCGTGTTGTATCATTCTCGCCTTAGAGAAGAAAGAGATGGAGCATAGACTCCATTGAGAGAGTTGAGAATAATGAAGCTAACTGGAACAAAGACTGAGAAGAACCTACTGACATCTTTTGCCGGTGAATCTCAGGCAAGAAATAGGTATCAGAGATTCGCAAAGGCAGCCATCGATGATGGTTACGAATATGTATCCCAAGTATTCGAGGAAACTGCCAGACAGGAGTACGAACATGCATCAAGGTTCTTCAAGTTGATGAATGAGAGTGAGTGCACACCCGAGGTCAAAGTCGAGTGGAACTTCCCGACAGGCCATATAGGTACCACTGAGGAGAACCTTCGCTCAGCAGCAGCAGGAGAGAAATTTGAGTTCTCAAACATGTATCCTGGCTATGCAGACATAGCTGACAAGGAGGGTTTTCCCAAGATTGCAGCTGTCTGGAGAATGATTGCTCGAGCTGAAACATGGCACCATGAGCGATACATCGGACTAGCCGAGAAAATAGCTGATGGTTCTATTCTGAAGAAAAAAGAGAAGATCAAGTGGCGCTGTGCAAACTGCGGCTACATCCATGAAGGAGTCAATCCTCCTGAGAAATGCCCTGCATGTGACCATCCCAAGGGATTCTTCTTCCCACATGTCTTCGTGTAGGCAACATCTTTGATTAGGACCCTGCCCACAGTGCAGGGTTTCTCCATCTTTTTTAGCGAAGAGTCATGTCATTCAATCGGAACTCTCCATTTTTTGGATGGTTATTGCGCACATCAATACCCAGTTATTAGGCGGAATATCCTACGTAAATGAGGTTACGGTTTATTCCGAGAACCATAGCCTTAAATAACGCACAAAAGGTTCGCCCTCTTCAATGCAATAGCAGAATGGCATACTGACTCGTGTACCGCGGGTGCTAGTTTCACCATGAAACTTAGAGATTATATAATACGGCGACTCTTGCTCGCAATTCCTGTAGTGATCGGGGTTCTCGCAATTACTTTTGTTCTTTCATATATGGTCGGAGATCCGATTACACTATATACGACTGAAAGAACACCCATTGAGGCTATTCCTGGAATCAGGGCTGAGCACGGCCTGAATCAACCTCTCTATATTCAATTCTTCTTCTATCTGAGAGATTTGATGATGGGTAATTGGGGATATTCCCGATCAGCAAGGATGGACGTAACAGCGACAATTGCCCAGAGATTCCCAGCGACCATTGAGCTCGCTATGGTCGCGCTGGTTTTCGCAGTTATAGCCGGTATTCCACTTGGCATCCTGTCCGCAACCAAGAAGGACAGAGTGCCCGACCATGTTACTCGTGTGGTCGCCCTTGCAGGAGTGTCTATGCCCATCTTTTGGTTTGCATTGATTCTGAAGTATCTCTTCTTCTATCAGTTCTACGTCTGGGGTCTACCCTTCCTTCCGGAAGGAGGTCGATATTCATACGAGTATGTTTCCTACACTCCTATTACCAACTTCATGCTGTTGGATTCTATTCTGACTCTTAATCCTGTCTTGTTCTTTGATACAGCAATCCATCTCATACTGCCCGGTTTCGCTTTGGGCTATCTTACATTGGCTATCATCACTAGGATGATGCGTTCTAGCATGTTGGAGGTACTCAAAGAAGACTACATAACACTCGCACGCTCAAAGGGTCTTCGAGACAGAGTGGTCATCTATAAGCATGCCCTGAGAAATGCTATGATACCAACTGTAACAGTCATTGGTCTGGCATTTGGTGGGTTGATGACAGGAGCAGTCCTTACTGAGACCATCTTTAGCTGGCCCGGTCTAGGTCGATGGTCCGTACGTGCGATTCTGCAGTCAGATATTCCGAGCATCAATGCATTCACGCTGCTCGTAGCTTTCATCTTTGTTGCGGCAAATCTAGTAGTCGACCTGATCTATGGAACACTGGATCCGAGAATTAGATATGGATAGGAGAGAGAGAACAATGACACAAGAAGACACATGGAGTGCTGCAATCACAGGGGATTTACAGACCGAAGAGGCACCATCATCGATCACAGCATTCTCTGGCTTTCAGATTGTCGTTGCCATCATTGGCATGATAACGGGTTCTATGGTGTTCATCAACGCCTATCATCTCTTCGACGGAGGGGACATTCCCTTGGTCGGAGTGCTGGGATCATTCTTCACTATAGCAATACCGACGATCGTGATTGGCTTTCTTCTTATTCGTGTCGGACTGGATTTGCGAAAACTCGAAACCTATGCCTTCTCATGGGTAATCTATGGAAACCTACTTATGGGCCTAATGATACTGCTTGCTGGCGCTGTCTTTATTCTAGCAATTCTGTTCAATCTTCTAGCAATTGCATTGTTATTTGTTCCTGCCATCAAGAAGTACTGGTGGGACCTCTTCAAGGAAGATATGGGTCCAAGAGCCAAGGAATCGAGGTATATGCTCCATCTCATTCGAAGGAGCCCTCTTGTCATTGCTGGCATCCTCATTATTGCCGTGTATATCCTTCTTGCAGTCTTTGCTCCCTACATCACACCCTATGGACCGACAGAGCGGAATTGGTATGAAACAATGCGGCCTCCCGGGGGAACACATATCTGGGGAACTGACCAAAATGGCGGTGATATCTATAGCATGGTCATTTGGGCCACTCAAATCGATCTAAAGATTGCAATTGCAGTCGTGGCAATTGCTCTTGTCTTGGGTTCGTTTATTGGCGCGGCTGCTGGCTACTTTGGCGGTGCCGTTGATGAGGTAGTCATGAGAATCACTGATGTCTTCTTTGCCTTCCCAGGTCTTATACTGGCGATGGCAATTGTTGCAGCGCTCGGTGAGAAGAACCTTGACAACATCAGCATAGCTCTGATGGTAGTGTGGTGGCCGACATATGCTAGATTGGTCAGAGGACAGGTGCTGATTGAGCGTGAGAAGCTCTACGTTGAAGCTGCACGTTCTGTCGGTGCCTCTGATGTGAGAATACTTGTTTTCCACATTCTCCCGAACACAATTCAACCGGTCATTGTTCAGGCGACACTTGACATGGGTGGTGTACTCCTCACTGCAGCTGGTCTGAGTTTCATCGGGTTTGGTGCAGAGGCAGGGACAGCGGAATGGGGCTTGATGATATCTCAGGGACAGCAACACTTCATGAACTACTGGGTGACATTCTATCCAGGAATGGCGATTCTTCTCTGCGCGCTCTCGTTCAACCTTGTAGGTGATGGAGTGCGAGACATATTGGATCCCAAACTGAGGAGGCGCTAGACCATGGCTTTAGATGAAACGTCGCATACTGATAGTAACTCAGAGCCCGAGCTTGAGATGGATCCCAACCTGATCCTTGACATAAGGGAACTGAAAACGAACTTCTACACGTACGAGGGTGTCGTCAAGGCGCTTGATGGTGTCACAGTTCAGCTGAGGCGAGGTGACACTCTTGCGCTAGTTGGTGAGACTGGGTGTGGCAAGAGCGTGACAGCAAAGTCCATCATGCGGCTCGTGGATTCTCCTGGGAGAGTCGAGGCTGGCGAGATTCTCTTCATGGATGAGGAAAAAGATGGCACACGTGTTGTCAAAGACCTTCTGAAGATTTCAGAGGATGAGATGCGGAAGATCCGGGGCAATCACATCTCGATTGTTTTCCAAGATCCAGCAACCTATCCGAATCCTGTGTTCAGAATCGGCGATCAAATTGCTGAAGTAATTAGGCTACATCAGGATCTATCACTCGATATACTTGAGGAGAAGATTGCAGCAATGGAAGACGCTTTGAAATTGGCAGAAGGAAGAACCGCTGATCAAATATCTTCACGTCTTGCGGAGCTGCGAGGACAACTTTCCAATCCTCCGAAACCAACTGATGCTGAAATCAAGAAAGCTGCAAAGCGGAAGGCTGTAGAAATGCTCAATATGGTACGAATGCCTTCTGCAGCAGAGATAGCCAATCAGTATCCGCACGAACTATCTGGAGGAATGCGACAGAGAGCCCTTATTGCAATGTCTCTCTCCTGCAACCCAAAGATTCTGATAGCCGATGAAGCTACGACTGCTCTGGACGTCACTGTTCAAGCACAGGTACTCAAACTCCTGAACGATCTCAAGGCCGTATTGGATGCTTCCATCATTATCATCACTCACGACCTCGGTGTGGTCGCTGAAACCTGTACTCAGGTTGCAGTGATGTACGCAGGGGTTGTGGTAGAATACACGAATACGAGGGAGCTTTTTTCGGACCCCATTCATCCCTATACATCTGGGCTTCTTCGTGCCATTCCGAAGCTAACCGAGAAGGTTGCCAAACTGACGCAGATTATGGGTACAGTCCCCAACTTAATCAATCCGCCGACAGGCTGCAGATTTCACCCTCGCTGTGAGTTTGCGACAGAGCAATGCAGTAACGAACGACCTCCAAGAGAGGAAATGAAGCCTGGGCACTGGGTGGAATGCTGGCATCCCCAAGGCTCACTTGCTGGGAGGAAGTGATTCAATGGCAAGCGCAAATATACTGATAGAAGTCAAGAATCTCAAGAAGTACTACCCGCTAAGTGGAGGAGTATTCAGAAAGGTAGTTGGCTATGTACGAGCAGTCGATGATATCTCTTTTGACATCTACAAGGGTGAAACTCTTGGATTGGTAGGCGAGTCGGGCTGTGGCAAGACTACAGCGGGACGCACCATTCTTAGGCTTGTCCCTGCAACTGCCGGCGAGATTTTCTTTGAAGGCGAGGACATCAATAAGATGTCTCGAGGAGACCTTCACAGACTTCGTCGAAACATGAGTATCATCTTTCAAGACCCAATGGCATCACTTGACCCCCGCTTGACGATCAAGAACGCAGTTGGCGAGCCTCTTCTGGTAAACGGAATCGCCCGTGGTCACCGTTTGCGAAACATGGTGCTCGAGTTGCTAGAGAAGGTTGGTCTTAGTGAAGACCATCTAAATAGATTCCCTCATGAGTTCTCGGGTGGTCAAAGACAGAGAGTATGTATCGCAAGAGCGCTTGCGTTGCGACCGAAATTCGTTGTTATGGACGAGCCAACATCAAGCACAGACGTGTCTGTTCAGGCTCAGACCCTTAATCTTATGAAGGATCTGCAGCAGGAGTTCGACCTCACATACCTCTTCATCAGTCATAACCTCAGTGTTGTGAAACACATGTCTGACAGAGTTGCAGTGATGTACTTGGGCAAGATTGTTGAACTCACTCCTACTGATATCTTCGAAGATGCTATGCATCCGTACTCTGCAGCTCTTGTTTCTGCAGTGCCCGTCCCGGACCCGTCTCTGAGGGGGCGCGCCGAGATTCTTGCTGGAGAAGTGCCAAGTCCAATCAATCCCCCAAGTGGTTGCCGCTTCCATCCGAGATGCAGATTTGCTACTGAGCGCTGCAGTGAAGAGATTCCTGAGCTGCGTGACATGGGCAATGGGCATATGGTAGCCTGTCACTATGCTGGAGAGCTCGACCTCAGATACAAGGAAGGCCTGAATGTGGAATCTAATGCTGCTGCAGAGGCATGATATGTTGAAGCGTGTGAGAGCGAAGCCTGACAATGTCTATATGGCTGCGTTCCCACCATTCATCCTAAAGGAGAGGAAATGAATTGTCGTTTGATGATGACGTAGATTCGAGGGAGCACGAGGAGAAAAGCAATGAATTCGATTGGTCTGTCTATGGTGATCATGACCAAGCAACGACGAATCTTGAGGGAAAGGACATAATCGCATTATTCATTGCATCGCTTCAGACCATCTTCCTTCCTCTTGTTATACTTGCAGTTTTTCTCATCGTAATCGGTCTACTGGTCGGCACATTTCTATGATGGAGCTAATGATATGCTAGACAGGGACCTCGAGCGTGGCTTGCTCTTTGCCACGGCCTTGATGGCATTGAATTTCGCTGTAGGGTTTGCCGCTGCAACCTTTGCACCGCCTGTATTGGCTTCGACTGTTGCAGGAGGAGGAGCGTTTCTCGAATTAGGCCTTCTTCTGATTGTGGGAGGATGTATGATGTCTAGGCAACCCCTTGAGAATAAGGGCAGATACACTGAAGATGGCAATGTTACGACGGCATGGAAAATGGCTCTCATCGGAAGGCAGATGCTGTTGACTGCCCTCATTCTGTTTCTATATGCTGCTATCGTAGCTCTTGCTTCGTTTCTATCTCTCTTCTAAACCTTGAGCTCATCCGAGTCGGTCTGCGCCTTCTTCCGTGCCACCCTTACTCCGACGATAATCATCGAGAGGACAAGGGGTATGATAGTGAAGAAGATCATTAGGGCAAGTGGCATCGAGTACATTGAGACCGGGAGAAAGATGTTTGCGTAGACGAATCCGACGAACACGGTGAATACGAAGGCGAGCACAGGCATTATTGACTCTCCCCAGGGAGAAAGAATGAAGCAAATGACACCTATTACTGACAGTTTCATAATCCAGTTCTTCATGGCCTTTTGGGATATTCTTGCATAGGCAAGGTCACCCATGTCTAGAGCACTGTATTCCTGTTCAGTTTGCCACTGAACCAATTGCTCTGAGACCTCAAGGTCGCCAGGTCCTAGGACAATGAACACAGAGAGAACGACTAGAATGAGCGAAGTGCCAATGAGCTGGTAGCTCTGAAAGAGGAGGTATACGGCAATCACAGGGATGAGGCCGAGAACCATGCCCAATACTAGAGTACCAGTGAGAGTTCGATTCATCATGAAGTTCCTGAAACCCTCAGCAGACTTCAGGTAATCTCCGTGAATGACATTTTTAATCAGCCACTGATGAGAGCCGCAGTCCGTGTATTTCGTCTTTCCCGAGATGTCTGGTTCCCCTATGCTTTCTGCAAGGGGTGCAAGGAAGCGATCGAGCTGATGGACCTTTCTGAACCAATGGAGGGCTGCGCCCAGCGAAAGGAGTCCCAGTACCAACAACCCACCTATCATGAACATCTCTTATTTCACCGATGCCATTCTCTTTTCAAAAGCCTTCAGCCAAATATCTACAAGAAGTTCTAGGTTCGAATCATCATCCCCATCAAAACGTTTTCCGACAAGTAGCAGCACATCGCCTGCCATTTGTGTTGGCTTCCTTTTGCCAACCTGAAGAGTAACATCTTCTCCAGGAACATGAACCAAGAAACCGTGCTCAAAGAAGACTCTCGCATTATCTGAGAAGTCATAATCAAGCTCGTCTCTTGGGCTTGGATGGATTTCCAGAACTGCTCGATCCAAGTTCGCTTCAATTCGGAGTGACTCGAAAACATAGTTCGGCAAGAGCCTTCTCGTGTCAGGAATTCCCCACTTTCTCGCAGTCAAATGACTCTGCTCAATGAATCCTGAGAAATCCCCTCCCTCTCCTTGAATCTTCAGTACAGGTTTGGGCCCCAAGTCGATGTCCATGCTATTGGATTTAATTGGCCATCTTCTTGCTCCCTTCGGATTGCGTGTTGTTTCACAATCATGGTCCCAAGTGCACAAGGGGATTGTGGTCATTGCGAGCATCTTCCTACAATCCCAGATTTTCCTATCCATCATCTTCCAAAGACGGTCATTAATGACAAAAAGGGAAGACGAGAATGGTAGCAGTTCTTTGCAGGTTGCATTGAGAAATGAGTCTATCCCAGCTTGAGCAGTCAATTGGTCAGTTATACTCTCAATCTGTTTTTCCGATAGACTGATTTCTCTCCCTTCAGCTATGGCTGCAGACTGCTCCGGGGACAAGTCCAAGGCCAGGTTGTGTTTGTCAATAACCTCCGCATATGCTTTGGCAGGATACGTGCTCCTCATGGCAGAGATGCGTGGAACTTAATGCTTTGAAAAGCGTTTCTTTTGCGCACAATTTCCTGCTCCGAAGGCGTGCTGTGGCGATTGAGAAAGGGCTTGTCGTAGAAGGAAAGAAACCGAGGAATAATACGATAGACCTAAAACCCAAATGCAGCTTCGATTGTAGCGGTGAGCACGATGAGCGACCTATATGGAAGAGACCTGATTACGACACAAGATTGGAGTGTCAAGGAGATAGAGAAAGCTCTGTCCCTTGCGTTTGAGTTCAAGGCAAACCGCTATGATCATCCATTGAACAATTGTCTTGATAGGCGTACTTTCTTCATGTTCTTTTACAATCCATCGGTGAGAACAAGGCAGTCCTTTGAAGCCGCTGCAACAGAGCTCGGGGGACATGCTCAATTCCTCGAACCAAAGTCGATGCGCCTGAAGTCGTCAAAGTCGGCCGGTGAGACAGTCGAAGATGCGGCCCAAGTTATGAGCCGGTATGCAGTCGGTATGGGCATCAGAATTCTGGAAACTGCCATCGATTACTACGGTCAGGGCGAAGAGCTGCTCAGGCAGTATGCCACGCACGCAAGCATACCGATTGTCAGCATGGCCCATGATAAGTATCACCCATTCCAAGGTCTAGCTGATGTCATGGGATATAGGCAGCATATTGGCAAGCGACTCAAAGGCAAGAAGATTCTCCAAGTCTGGGGGAAGGGAGCTCTTGTGCGTTCTTGGTGCAGTGTCCAAGAGAGCATTCTGCTCAATTCGAGACTCGGCATGGATGTGACGCTAGCATATCCTCAGGGATATGATCTTGACCCTGAAGTCATCAAGATGTGCGAGGAGAACGCAGCTGCCTCAGGAAGCAACTTCGAGATTGTTCATGACCTAGAGGAGGGTTACAACGGCGCTAACATTGTATACTCCCGAAATTGGATGACATCGAACTTCTATGATGATATGGCGAAGCGCGGAGAAGCTGAAGCCAAGAAGAAAGAGATTGAACTTGCAGCTAAGTACGATGATTGGATTACAACCAAAGACTGGATGGCCAAGACAAATGATGCGTTCTTCACTCATTGCGGCCCCGTGGATCGAAATGCAGAGGTGACTGATGAGGTCTGTGATGGTCCACGATCCATCGTATATGATGTCGCAGAGAATCGACTTCATGTTCAGAAGGCAGTGTTGGCTCTGACAATGGGCAAGCAGTAGAATAGGTGCCCCTCCTGAAAATTCTCTCTCAGCCTGCAGATGACTTGTATGCCTGTCTTTGCTCAAATGGAGCTCTTAAGCAAGGCGTATATATGAGAACCGCACACGGACAAGGTTGTCGAGCCGGGAGAAACCAATCACAACTGATGGGATGTATTGCGTGATTTCTAGAGAGAGAATCACGGCCCAGAGGGTCAAGACTTGGGAATGGTTAGCTCACGTGGGCGCCTCTTGGCGCTCACACCTTATTCGTCAGATATCTCGCCCCAGCGGTGACACCGTATGTGGTGATCTGGCTCTACTTCTCTGTCTTCTGGAATGATTTCTCTACAGATATCGATGACATACCTACATCTCGGATGAAAAGGGCAACCCGAGGGAATATTGGCGAGGTCTGGAGGGTCTCCCGGGATGCCTCGCAGTCTTGGTTTCTTTCCCGCTTTCATCTGCATCATTGCGATTGTTGGAAATGAGGTCATTAAGCCCATTGTGTAAGGATGTTGAGGATTGTGAAATATCTGAACCGCGGGTCCTGATTCGACTATCTTGCCTGCATACATTACAGCAACTCGATCTGCCAACTCAGCAATCACACCAGCGTCATGGCTTATCAAGAGAAGGGATACATCGAACTCCTCCTTAATCATTCTGAGAACGTTCATGATCTGACGTTGCATGGTCACATCCAAAGCTGAGGTTGGTTCGTCCGCAATGACCATGTATGGTCCCGCTATGAGCGCCATGGCGATGAGAATGCGTTGACTCTCGCCCCCGGAAAAACAACCAGGATCCATCACATACCTAAGGCCTGCATCTGCCAATTGAACGATACCGAGGTATTCGAGAACTTTCTTCTTCAATTCAAGAAGCCGCACCTCATCCTCATGGACTTCAATAGGTTCTGCAGTCTGGTGCCCTATACTATGTTGCGGATTCAGAGCATGTCCGAGACCCTGAGGTATCAGGCTCAGTTCTTTTCCCCTGATTTTGACGAGTTCCTCTTGAGGCAAGCCTGTCAATTCCCTATCTCTGAAAACAACCCTCCCCCTAAGACCGGGTCTCTCGTTACTTCCAGAGGTTCCTCGGTCAAAAGCCTGTTTTAGTTCAGGGTCATTTGATGCGCCTGCAGCAAACCGTGCGACCTTCTCAAAAAGCCCCAGAATAGCGAGGGCCATGCTACTCTTGCCTGACCCGCTCTCTCCAAGGAGACCAACGCACTCACCCTCACGTACAATGAATGAGACATCATCAACAGCGCGGACAAGTCCCTTTTTTGATGGATAATAAGCCCTCAGGTTTTGAACTATGAGTAGTGGATCACCCTTGGCCATTGTGCATCAAGGCGGGCATTGAATATGGCGCTAATAAACCGTGTCAAAGGAGCATTACTGAGGATCTGCCTGCAGGCAAATACACAACGGAGAGGCACATGGCGGTACTCTCGCGGGCCTATCTGCCGGCTTCCTCTCACCTGAGTGAAGATTAATATCCGTGTTTTTTAACGGTGAAAATCATGGCCGAAGAATTGATGAGGAAAGAGCTGATTCAGGCCCATCTGAATATGCGTACACATCTATACCGTGTTATTGACGGATTGACACAGGAGATTCTGATGAAACAGATCTCTGATGAGAAGCAGTTCCCCCACATGCTCTCGCTCATTTGGCATATTGGGGGCGCCGAAACCTACTGGTTCCATCGGGCGAAGCACGATATTGGACCCAAGTTCAGTATTGAAACGTTTGACGACATCCAGGCAAAGCTGAGGGCGAACACCGACGGAATCAGGCGTGTGGTCAGCCAGTGTGATGGAAGACAGATTCGGATTGTCCCGCCTACCACAGAGGGTGGTCCGAGCGTTGCGTGGTGTATACTGAGAACATACCAGCATGGCCTCTATCATGCGGCACAGATTTCCAAGATTCGGCATATGATCGGAGGAATTCCGCCGCTGAGTTCTCAGGAAGACACCTGGAGCACTGCAGTCGATTCTGTCATTGAGATTGTGAAGAAACTACATGACGAGAAACTAGGGCAAATAACAGAATGAATTACATTCCTGGGATTTCGTCAAACTCTGGTGATTTACGTCTAAGTGATTGTTCACAATATGCTATGCAGAATTCTTCTTTATTCCATCCCACGTGTACTTGGCAGAGTAACAACCAAGCACAATGACGAATAAGGATATGATTGCGAGCCACCCGAAGCCATAGGTTACTAGGGTCAGTGAGGAGACAAGCAAGAGGGGCCCGAATGTGCATCCGAATACAGCCAGACAACAGCCTCCTGCCAGCTTGCATAGTGTTTCCACACTGTCATCTCTTGTTCCGCTTCTCGGAGGCGGCGGTGATTTTGGCACATCAATTTCGGCCATTAGTGCTCCCCACAATAATGAACGCACTGAATTCCCTATCGTGATTTGAGATATAAATCATCACATGAAGGGAGGAGTCAGGCTGCTACCACGCTGGAAGTTCCTCATATCGATGGCACATTATCCAGTGACCTGCTTCAACCTCTCTGTATTCCGGCTTCAGTTCTCTGCAGATATCCTGAGCGTACTCGCACCTCTCTTTGAATGGACACCCAGCGATTGTCTCTGCTAGGTCCGGCGGCTTACCTGGGATCCCACGGATTCTCAGTTTCTTCTCTTTGATTTTGCGAATGACTTGCATTGTCGGATTGCTCATGATGAATGCTCGAGTGAATGGATGCCCCGGGGAATTCATGACTGTGGCTGCAGGTCCGAATTCCATGATGTGACCAGCTGTCATGACTCCTACCTTATCACAGGTTTGAGAGATTGTTCCCTGATTGTTGCTGATTATGAGCATCGAGAGATGCATTTCTCTCCTGACAATCTGAATAGCCTCAAGGATACGCTGCTGTATCGCCATATCAACAGCCGTTGTCGGTTCATCGGCTATCATGAGGACAGGATCGGGAATGAGCGCCATGGCAATCAGAACCCGCTGGTCCTCTCCGACGCTGAACTGGGATGGTTTCATCGTCTTTCGAAGGTCTACATCCCCCAGTTCGATAAGGTCAAGGGCTTGAAGAACTCTCTTCATCACGACACGTTCATTCAATGTGTTATCTATATCGTGAGCCCAGAGGCTTTCTGCAGTCTGTTCTGCAATATTCGAGTAGGGATTGAGCGATTTCGTTGAGCCCTGTGGGACGTACGTTATCTCATTTCCTCTGATTTGGCGATAGTCTTTCTCATTGAGTGTAAGAAGGTCTCTTCCTCCAAACCAGATGTGCCCTTCAATGCCAGGTAGTTCTTGCCCAATCTGATCCGAAGTGAGCCCTCTTTTCCTTGCATTGTCCCTCAGCTCCCAGAGCCGTTTGCTGTCCTCATTGGCCGCAATCGATGCATAACGTCTAGAGAGGCTCTCGAAGAGACCAAGAATCGCAAGTGCAACAGTTGTCTTGCCAGCGCCTGATTCGCCAAAGAGGCCGACCGATTCTCCCCTGCGGATCTCAAATGTGATATTGTTCACTGCTCTGACAAGACCCCTACTGGACGTGTAGAAGGCCTTGAGTCGCTCGACTCGAAGAACAACCTCATTATCTTCGGCAGCCATGAATTCCCGATGAAGGCAGGACTCAAATACCCTACGGCTAGCGCAGTGTGAATCTGCCTAGACTGGAACCTCGCTATCATCATGCAGGGTGAACGCTCTGTACATCAACACCATACAAAAACCAATGAAGAATAGAATAGCCAGCAAGCTGGCCATCATCCCGGGTCCCGTGATCTCATTCAGAATGAAGTTTCCTCCATGTGTCCGGCTCCATTCAGTCAGCCCGGTGATGTCGCTGATGAATTCAATAGCTGCTCCCATCAATACCAGCGACATGACTGCACCAAACAGGTAGTATATCCTCCTGAACCAAGCATGCTGCCACCAAGGCCTTCCTTTTGTACTGGCTCGTTTCTCTGCTTCATACCACGCGAGTCCGCCTGCAAGCGAAACTGTGAGATTCATGAGATAGAATGGTACGTAGAGGAGAGGTGTTGACCAGTCCAGTATGGTTGCGAAATCCGGAATTATGTGGTAGTAGACCGCTTCGTGCGAGACCGACCAGTAGACTATTGACATCCAGAGAATCTGGAACAAGAGAATGTGATACGAGGCTCTCCCTATCTTTTGAATGAACACCTGGATTCTCCCCTCTGCAGTCTGGGGGATTACTGACAGAGCTACTAGCATGAAAACAGCGGCCCATCCATAGAAGAGGAGCGTATAGTCTCCTCTGAAGATATTGTCAATTAACGTAAAGGCGTAACCGACATCGCCTCCGATAGATCTTACGAGGTGTGTAGTATAGTCTATCATGAGGATGAAACAGACCGGTGCATATATTGCAAGGAACCAGTTGTGTTTCTTGAATAGGTTGTAGTCTTCGGAGAACCAAAGGCCAAGAGCTACAGCTGGCATGAAGAATAGGATGTTCATTCGTATGGCTGATACTATGAATCCTTCCAATGCAGTCTCAAATGGAAGAGGGAACCAGATGTACATGACTAGTTGAAGGACGATTTCGCTCATGAAGCACAGCAACATTGTAAGGATTGGCTGCTTTTTGAATGCCCAGTAAACAAGTGGAAACACAACAATGGAGCCAAAGAGAAGTGGGATGAACCAGTCACCAGGTCCCCAGAAGGGAAGAGAGCCCAGTAGGGTGTACTCATTGAAGCTTAGATATCCGATATAGAGCCCCAAGAGTATAGAGCCCATGTAGAGAATAGCGAACGGGAGAACATATCGCACGATTTTGCGTCTGAAGTATGCCCAGTTGTACAATTCTCCAAGATTTGTACTTCCACTGTATTTGAATGAGATTGCCATATTGAAGCCCATGACCATCAGGAAGAACGGAATGGAAAGTCTCTCCCAGAAGAGGCTGCCAATTGATCCCTTGACCTCCCAAGTCAAGCTATGGTCCATGACTACAAGGACGATAGCAATGGCCTTCAAAACATCTAGCTGGAAGTAGTAAGGCCTCTTCTTCTCACTGACCTGTCCGAGTTCGCCACCTGTCTGTTCATGAGCTGGCGATTCTCCTGATAACGTCATCCGAGTTCACTGACGACGAGAGGGTCTGGATAGATATACCATCCTACTTGCGCATCTGCCTCTCAAACCACTGTTGTGGCTTGTTGTGTTTCCTCCTCCGTCACATCCATAAGGAGTCAGTTTGGTGCATGGCCTCAACAATCGAGGCCTCCGCTGTATGGCATTTCTGAACCGGTCTATCGCATCAGTCTATATTGCATACGCGCTACAAGCAACAGCACAAGCGATAAGCTGGCAATACGTGACTTACTTCATCAAGCATGACCTCGCTACCTCTTCATTTCTCGAACAATCAGTAGCACTCGCGCTTCCAGCCATTGTGATAATGATCATGACGAATGTCTGGGGGTCCTTGTCTGACCGTTGGAAGAAAAGAAAGATGTTCATGATGATTGGCTTTGCTGGATACGCCATTACTTTCCTCTTCTACGCATTAGTTGTCGACATTATACAATACATGGCTGTTGCCGGGTTAGGAGCCATGTTTTCTTCAGCTGCCTTGCCAATGGGGCAAGCCCATTTGACAACTAATGCCCCCAATAAGGGTGAGCGCCTTGGATATTTCGTAGCGGCACAGTCTGCAGGCTATTTCTCTGGCTCATTCATTAGCGGAGTACTCTATGATATTATTGGGATGAGAGTACTCTTCATTGTGGCAGCTGTTCTGTCTTTGGGAGCAATAGTAAGTTCCGCTGCATTGATTCATGATATTGCCTTCAATGACGTCGACAAATCTGTCAGAAGAGGTTTTCGAGGTCTTCTGAGAAAAGGAGGAATGAGCAGACTTACGGCGGCAGTGGCTTTCAGTCAGATTGGAATGAATACGGTTTCTGCATTCCTAGCAATCATGATTGTTGATGAGCTGGGCGGCAGCACTGCATTCGTTGGTTATGCAAATGCAGGTGCAACTCTGATTGCAGTTGCCATTACTGGACAGGTTGGGAAGATCGTCGACAAGAGCGGACCTATCAAAGTTCTGATCCTCGCATATGCCTCCTACGTCGCATTTGCTTTTCTATTTGGGATTGTGACAGACCCCGTCATTGCAGTATTGCTGTGGGCATTACCCATCTATCCACTCTCTGCAACCGCGACCACTACTCTAGCTGCTCATATCTCGGGAGAGGATGAACGCGGTCGTGCGATGTCTCTAATCTATGGCGCGCAGAATGCAGGCGGGTGGATTGGCCCTCTCATTGGAGGTATATTCGCTGAGTACGTGTTCCTTACTGTGCAACCTCTTTCATTCATTAATATGTTATTCAATGTCATCGCTTTGCTTCTGGCTGTGTCACTTCTCGGGATGCAAAGACCAAGAAGTCAAACCGAGAACACTCCTGCTATGGGATCCGAGACCTCGACTGGCACTGCTGAATTAGAGTAGAGCTGAGCAATGTTGAAATGAACAGAATGAATGCATTGAGCCATGTCAGAAGGATGTACTGCATTAGCAAAGCTGGTTGGCAATAGATATATGCTAGCTAAGAATCGCGACCTGATTTGGACTGACTTCACTGACAGTATCGTATTTGAGAAAGACGTTCTTCTCGTCCGTGGTGTTGATGTGAGTGATGCAAAACCATGTGGCGCATCCTTCGGTATGAACAGATGGGGTCTCTCTGCATGCAACACTACTGTCCTTGTCACTGATGACCCCCCTTATGACACACTCCTTGAATGTGTGCTTCGTGAATGCAAGACAATCGAAGAGGCATATGACCTTGTTAGAGATGACTTGAGCAGCGGCTCAAGGTATCAATGGTGCAATTTCGTTCTTGCATCACCGCAGGGCGCCGGAGCGATTGAGATTGGTGATGGAGTGTGTGTCCTTGAGCGGGACAGTTCAATGATTATAAGAACTAATCATCATCTAGTGCTGCCGACTGCTGAGATACTCAAGAAGGCTTCAGCTGCGGAACGTGAAGCAGGAGGTCCTCTTGCCACCAGTCAGAGTCGCAGGCAGCAGGCAGCCCAACTTCTGAGAGATGCAGCTTCAACGATGGACATTGTCAAGCTCATGGGGACTCACGCTTCTGGCAGAGGATTCGATTCTATATGCAGACATCGAAAAACAGGCAAAGTATCGAATCCCTATCTAGGAGAAACAGTGTATAGCTATATTGCTGAGGTTTCCGGACTTGGATCGAGGGATATGGAATTCAGAATCAGTGTCACTCCTGGCAATCCGTGCAGCGGTGTCTTCAAAGAATTCGTGGTTGATTTTGACGCTTCAGATGAGAAGAAGGAACAACTCGTTATGAGATTTCCCTAGGACCTGGCCTCAAACGTCGCATATATGTGTCAGACTTGTAGTTATGCATGGAACGAGGTGACAGCATGGACTCTCAGAAATTCAAGAAGATTCTCAGTGGGTTCTCAGTGACTACCGTTACTCCATTCAGTAAAGACCTATCACAGGTCGATGCGGATGGAATCTCTAGTAACATCGAGTTCTTGGTTAAACAAGGGGTGCCAATGATAATTCCCAATGGCAACACAGGAGAGTTCTATTCACTCTCAGAGACTGAGTGGTTTGAGGTCTTGAGGGCCGCAGTTGAGGCCTCAGGAGACAAGATAGCTGTGATGTCGGGTATTGGTCATTCAACCAAGACTGCTATCTCCCAGATAGAGAAGGCAAGAGACCTCGGGATTTCCGCTGTCATGGTTATGTATCCTCAGCACGTGTTTGCGTCAGAAGAAGGAGTGCTTGCCTACTATAGAGCCCTTCTTGATGCCTCCGGGAAGATGAACGTCGTCCTCTACAAGAAGGGACCACTACTCTCGGATGCTGTATTGGCAAAGCTGTTTGAATACGAGAATCTTGTTGGTGTGAAATATGCATTCGGCCGCATTGTGGACTTCTCTCAGTCAGTTCAAAAACTGGGACACAAGGTAGTCTGGTCATGCGGCACGGCTGAACGTTTTGCCCCATTTTTCTGGTTGGCAGGTGCGAGAGCATTCACAAGTGGACTGGGGAATTTCGCACCTAGGATAACGAAGCAAATGTATGTAGCCCTGAGCAAGGGTGACTACCAAACTGCAATGGCCATACAAGAGAAGATAAGCGATCTCGAGTTCTTGCGCGAAGGACATGGAACTGCAAACAATGTGCCAGTCGTGAAGGCTGCAATGGACCACGTTGGACTTGTTGGCGGACTCTGTCGTCCTCCGATTCACAGGTTGAGTGATTCAGAACGCCAGTCGGTGGTTGACGCAATCAAGGATTGGCAGTTTTGATGAACCTAAACAACACTCTTGCGGATTTGGACTTGACTCGAACAAAATGGGCATCGGGCTTCCTCAGGCCCTATCCATTCCAAGCTATGAATCTCAAGGCTATGGTTGCATTCGGGGCATATTCTTGGAAGCTGGACAACCTGCCATTGCGCCAGTTCGTTAGCTGCCTGATGCTTGCTGACGAAGGACCAAGCTATAATGCTTGGACCAAGAGAAACAAGGATAATACCAATTGCGAGGAAAACAGCCCATATGATCCAATCGAAGGGGAGTGTCATATTAGTGATCATGAGCATAGACATAGTGAATGAATAGCCTCCTATTGCTAACATCACAATTCCAACTGCCAAAGACCCCTTTCTCAACCATCGTCACTTCCTACTCAATTCGTCAGATGAGCCAATTCCAACCTTGATGTGTTCATTCTCTGAATACTGAATTGTGGCATTGATAGTAGCTCTCACAAGATAACCTTCATTCACGTATTCTCAATGCCGTGGATGAAAAGTGTTGTTGTCCTTGACTACGGGTGTTGCTTCCACTCTAGGATGTGTGCCATCCAACCCGCTGCTCTTGATACTGCGAACAGCTCTGTGTTCAATTCTGGTGGAAACCCGAAAGTGAAGTAGGTCAATGCATTATACAGATCAACATTGGGATAGGCGTCGATTCCTTTGTACTCATGAAGAAGAGAGCTACCTTGGTCTGCCACTTCTTCTGCTATTCTGAAGAGCTCCTCTTCCTCGGTTCCTTTTGTTCTTCGACCTAAGATCTCACGAAGTACAACAGCACGAGGATCAACTCCTCGGTATATTCTATGACCAAGGCCGGATATCTTCTGACCCGAGTTCAATCGCGTTCTGAGATAGTCCGAGGCGTTGTCCTTCTTGCCGATAGCGAGAATCATTCTCATTGTTTCGAGACCTGCTCCGTGATGGCTTGGTCTGACATGCTCTGAGAGTGCTGATTCAAGTGCGGTGGTAACAGAAGCTCCTGAGATGAGTGAGGTAAAGAGGGCTGTGAGCGAGGGATTGTCAGGGTCATCCATATGGAGAATCAAGCACGTATCGAACTCCTTGATATCTTCCTCTGATGGCATCTCGCCGCTAATCATCCATAGCAAGTTTGCAGCGTGTCCCAGTTTTTCATTCTGGGTGTTCATTCTCCTGCTTTTCGGTCCAGCTAATTGACTGCTGAGAGCGAGAGGGGCGAGTGCGACAAACGCAAGAAGTAGGTCCTCTGATTGGAGGTCATCCTCGTCACGTATTGACTGGAGGGCCCTCACCAGATTTTCAATCGAATTCATGTTCGAGCTGTAGAGGGCTCTCAGCTCGATTAGTCGTTGTCTTTCTGAGTCGTGTTGCCTTGCTGTTGGAAGTTGTCCATGGACTAGAAGAAACAACACCGATTCGTAATCCTGCTCTTTTGCCAGTCTGACAGCATTCAGTCCCCTGAAGTAGAGCTGATTGCTTGAGGTGTCGATACTGCTGATTGGTTCCATGGGACGAATCATCACGCTACTCTCTGTGGATAACAGCAAGAGATGACCCCTCTTCTCTCGAGGGGTCCTATTCACTGGGTTCTACATCTTCTTGCCAATCACGTGGGCAAGATCGGCAAGTCGGTGACTGTAGCCCGCTTCGTTATCATACCATCCGAGAACCTTAATCATGTTGCCCTGAGTCATCGTGAGCAACGAGTCGAATGAACATGAATGAGGGTCATTGATGAAGTCTGACGAAACGAGTGGTTCGTCGACATAAGCCAAGTACGGAGCAAGACTGCCCTGCTTCGATGCCTTCTTGAACGCACCATTGACAGTATCAATGTCCACAGGTTTCTCCACAACGACGTTCAAATCAACGATGGATGCATCCATCACAGGAACCCGGAGAGCTATTCCGTTGAGCTTTCCTGCAGCCTTAGGATAGACAAGACCAATCGCTTTTGCAGCTCCGGTGCTAGTCGGAACTATATTCCAGCAGGCAGCTCTTGCTCTTCTAAGATCTTTATGAGGCCCATCCAACATGACCTGGTCATTCGTCACTGCGTGGACTGTGGTCATGAAACCTTGCACGATCCCGAAGGCCTCATCGACGACCTTGACCATTGGAGCCAAACAGTTGGTTGTGCAGGATGCATTGGATATAACGTTGTGTTTTGCAGGATCATAGTCATGCTCGTTAACTCCTGGCACGATTGTAAGCATCTCTCCCTTGCCGGGTGCACTCACAATAACCTTCTTTGCACCCGCCGTAATGTGCTTCTCAGCATCTTCCCGTTTGGTGAAGAGCCCGGTCGACTCAATGACGATGTCAATATCGAGTTCCTTCCATGGAAGCTTCGCGGGGTCTTTCTCAGAGAGTACCTTGATTTCATCACCATTGACTGTGATTGAACCCTTACCTGCCTCAACGGTACCGTCGAAACGCCCCATCACTGTATCATATTTCATCAAGTGAGCAAGGGTTGATTCAGTAGTGAGATCATTTGTTGCCACAATATCGAACCCTTTCTTCGTTAGGACCGCGCGAAGAAAACCGCGACCTATCCTTCCAAATCCATTAATTGCTACACGAACTGTCATGATTAAGCCAACTCTCCTGTGTGACTGCGTAGAATTGAGAAACTGCTCTTTGATATATCTTTGCTCATAGAACGTTTCTGTCTCTCGAGCTGATTTCATCCGTTGCATGTTGGTGCTTCTTCATGTCTTCAAAACAGCTAGAAACACAGACATGGGTTCTATGATGCTTGAGCGAGTCCTAATCCTTATTAAAGACCTCAATCCCCCTTTGGACACTCATGGAGGTATTAGAGTTGAGTGAACATAAAGAACACATGTGTGAGTTCGCAAAGCACAATAACGTGGCAAAGATGCGAGAACGAGTAAAGAATCCAAAGTACATCTGTGAAGTCTGCGGGCGAGCAGCTAACAGCAAAGACTACCTCTGCCGACCAGTAGATCTCTAGTGAATCTCGTTCAGAAGCAGTTCCTCTGGAGGATGCCCCGGAGTTGGGTGGCCTCCAGAGCTTCATCTCCATGTCCGGCAGGCTGCTTAATGTCCATCGAACACCTCAGCCAGTTGGGACTCATCTGTTTTGCACATGTTTCCGCTTTCTTGGCATCTTGGCTTGAAACCATGACCAGCTGGAAAATCATTTGATGTCGGGATTCTGTCGAGCAAGACCATTCTCCTTCGCTGTTCGCCCTTCACTTCTCCTCTTCGCCTAAAGGAGAGGATATATCACCCGCGTTGATTGAGTGATGGCCGGTGTGATATATGTATGAAGAAGTCAGCCGGTCTATCGATGATGACCTTCATAGTTCTGTTGATGCTCTGAAGAAACTTGTAGAGATACCAACAGTCGCTGCCAAGGGCGAGGGGATACCAGAGACCTCGGAGTTGGTTGAGAGAATGCTTCGGGATGCGGGACTGGAAACCCAAATCCATCCAACGAGTGGTGCTCCTGTCGTGACAGGTTGGCTGGATGTGGGCGCTAAGCGAACGCTCTTGTTCTATGACCACTACGATGTTCAACCTGCCGAGCCAATGGACTTATGGGCTTCGCCGCCTTTCGAGCCAGAGGTAAGAGAAGGCCGTCTATGGGGACGAGGCGTGGCTGATAACAAGGGCGACACAACATCGCGAATTCAGGTCATCAAGGCATTCAAAGAAACTGGTACAGATCTTCCAGTGAACATCAAGTTTGTAATCGAAGGTGAAGAGGAAATAGGCAGTCCACATCTTCCCGAGTATACCAAGAAGAACAAGGACTTCATCACTGCAGATGGAGGGATTTGGGAGTTTGGTGGGGCAGATATTGATGGGATACAGGAAGCATGGTTAGGCCTCAAGGGCATCTACTATGTAGAGCTGGAAGTTGAGCGACTATCCAAGAATGTTCATTCGAGCCTTGCCTGCATTCTGCCATCTGCAGCCTATCGACTTGTATGGGCGCTCAGTACGCTCAGAGACGGGAATAGCAGGATATTGATCGACGGATTCTATGATGGTATGAAACCATTGACGAAGGCTGAGATTAAGGCTATTGAGAAGATTGATCTTCACGAGGCTGACTTCAAAGAGATATATGCTGTAGATGAGTACCTGAATGGACTCAGTGGTATGGAGCTCAAGAAGGCATACTATGGAGCCCCAACATGCAACATCTGCGGAATCACTAGTGGGTACCAGGGAAGAGGATCGATGACGGTCCTTCCTGCGAAGGCCTCTGTGAAGATCGATTTCCGTCTAATAGAGGGCATGCACCCAGACGAAATTCATAGGAAACTCCGCAGGCATCTTGATAGCCATGGTTTCAACGATATCAAGATTGGCTATATCGAGGGCTATCCACCGGCGAAGACTCCCATAAGCCATCCGTTCGTCAAGATCGTTAAGGCTGCTAACAGACGAGTCTTCGGTGATCTCATCATCCATCCTACAAGCCCTGGTTCTGGCCCGCTCTATCTATTCAACAGGTACGTTCCAATGGTATCTGTGGGTTGTAGTGACCATCTCGGAAACGCGCACTCACCTAATGAGAGCATTTCGCTAGAGAACTTTCGCAGGGCGCAGCATAGAATAGTAGCTATCATTGATGAGATGAGCCGCTGGTAAGAGATTGCGCTCGGCCTACTCAGAGCATTCACGGAAGTGGGGGTCTCACAATGAGGTCCTTCTCCCATTCGACCTCAAAACCGTATTCAATCTTAAGTTCCTTGCCGCTCTCGAGCTTGGTTTCCCAGGTAACAATCCCAAGTTCCAAGGTCTTGTACGCCAACGTCGGTTGGCTCATCTGAATGATGATCTTCTCTGACGTGCTATATGGAATTCGATCTACAATACGTATCTCGATTTCACTCTTCGAGAAGTTCTTCAATTCGAGGAGATACTTGTAGCCCCTCTTCTGTTTGCCCCGGGTCAGTCCGGCCTTCTCTGTGTCTTTCTCCTTGAGTTTCTTCTCGGCCTTCATATCATAGGCAGCTCTTGTTCCCAATCTGAATTTCTCACGAGGAGCAATGGTACTGATGCCTGTTTCGCCTATGAAATCGCCATCTGCGTACACTTTCACATTTCCTGGGAGTATCACGAGGTCTCCATTAGTAATCTCATCTTGAGCAACAACCTCGGTCATTGCTGAAGCATTCCAATAATGAAGCCTCTTTGACTCAAAGTTGTCCAATGTCAGTGTGATCGGCTGCGGGTCTCTATTGGCTTCAATTGTGACCTTGCCAGGCACATCGTATGTTGTGATTCCACTCAGGCTCTCAGACGCCTCAGCATACTCTTCAACCATCTCTGGCATGGGCTCTGCTTCCTCTTTTTCCATGAGTTTCTCAGAGTCCATCGCCATCGCTGGTGCTGCCTCTGCATAGCGACCTCCGCTAGCATACGCAACTCCCTGTGGAGCTGGTCGATATACGTCGACGTAGTATGGTTGGGGTTTCACTGCCTCGACTGGTCGTGCAGAGGCTGTTGATACAATTAGATCGATGTCTTCCCAGTTCTCCATGGTGTTGTTGTATACCATGGCGATGCGCTTCAGAGATGCCTCGCCCTGTCCAATGTCTACGTCATATGTGGAGTACCAACTCGCAACTGATAGTTGGTAGATCACCTCGAGTTCAAGGGGCGTGCTCTCCTTTACATCAAGAGTCACATAAACCTCAGTGAATGTCTGAGTCCGTCTCTCGCCCTGAATCCGTTGGATATTATTCCGAAGAGCAGCTATTTCAGCATCGATTCGTTCGAGTTCAGTGGATAGTGTGCGGAGGTTCTTTTTGGCGTCTGAAACCAGATCCTGATTCATTTTATCCATCTTGGTCAGATGGTCCATCCCCGTTTCACCCACGCTGAACCACTTGCCGAACTCGGAACTGAATTGGGCCATCATCGTCGTAAGATGACTGATTCTGGCTTTCTGAAGTTCGACCTGGTCCTGAATGCCTCTCTTCTCTTTCTCAAGATTTTTCAGTTTCATCAGGTCTTCCTTGATGTCACTCTGTGGTTCATAGGTCTGAGTCGTCTTCTTTACGTCAATGCCTCGGAGAATGGCTTTGCCATGACCTCTTACTCGGAAGCTGTCTTGCAGTGCATACTCGGTAATCCCCCCGACTCGCACGATTTGCTCTCCCCTGGTCAGTTCAGTCTTACCGATTCTTGTTATTCTGGCGCCATCGCGGAATACTGTTGCGCTCGTGATTCTTGTTTCCATATCCTTCATTGATTAGCCTCCTATGGTAGCGGCGGATGAATTGTGACTCCTTTCTCCCAAGATACATCGTACTCATACTCGACCATTGCTTTCTGATTCGGCTGGATTGTCCTATGCCACTCAGCAACACCCAGGTTCTGACTCTTTGTTCCAGTCTTCTCCCAGTCGACTTTGACTTCAATGACAGGATTGAGACTGTGGGGGATCCTGTCAAAGATGTCAATCTCTATTGCATGCTTTGAGAAGCTCTGTATCTCAAGACGATAGCCGTACGAGCGTTTCAGTTTCCCGTGCGTCACGCCAGCTTTCTCAACTTCTCGATGAGTGAGTTTCTTCTCTGCCTTGACATCCTGTGCAATACGGGTTCCAATCTTGAACGACTCTCTGGGCGATATCTGAGGAAGAGTAGTTTCTCCTATGTAATCTCCCTCAGCATAGACCCTGACCGTTCCTGGCAGGATCACATTGTCGGCGTTTGTAACCTTGTCTTGTGCAACCACCTCGGCCATTCCCTCAGCGTACCAATAGTGTACAGTTTCAGAGCTTAGACTCTCTTCAAACAGCGTCACTGGATGTTTCTCATTATCTGAGGGAATACTGACAGGCTTCGGGAGTTCGTAGGTAGCAATCCCGGAGATGGTCTCTGTTGGCTCTGCGAATTCTTCTTCGATTTCTGGAGGCGGAGCTGGCGGAGCCACCGCCTTTGCAGCCATTGGTGCAGCTGATGGCATAGCGAGCGCCCTCTTCATTTTACGTGAGTCGATTCTCGCGCGTTCTTCTGCCGGATCATATACCCCAACATAGTATGGAGTTGGTTCGATGGCCTCAATTGGCCTTGCTGTGGCTGTCGACACTACAATATCGACCTTATTCCAGTCCTCCCCGGTCCGATTGTAGAGAAGCGCCATTCTGCGTAATTTGGAATCTCCTGGACGAAGATCTACATCGTAGATTGGTAGCCAATGAGCATTCTGCGTTTGATAAGTGATGTCCAGTTCAATGTCTGCTTCCTCAGACACCTCAAGAGCGACCTCAACAGTGTTTGTCATCTCTGTTCTTCGCACAGAACCGATTCTTCCTATGTTCGCTCTCACCACTTCAATCTTCTTGGTTATCTCTTGCAGCTTATCCTCCAGTTCTCTCATTGTCCTCTGAGTGTCGAGCATCAGCTTGGAGGATTTCTTGTCCATCTCCGTGAGCTGTGTTATTTCTCCCTCATTTGCAGCATATACTAGTCCAAAGTGATTGGAAAACTCCGTGGTCATACTCTTGAGATTCGCTAGTTTCGCGTTATGAAACTCGATCTCATCCTTGGTTTCATCATATTGTTTTTGGAGCTGCTTCAGTTCCTCATGCAGAGGTTTCACGTCCTCGGATGGCTCATAGACCTGCGACACTTGCTGCACATCAATACTGGAGAGCTTCGCGGGTCCTCTGCCTTTTACTCGAAAGCTATCCCTTTGTGCAAGCTCAGTAATCTTGCCGACCGTGACTCTCTGCGCACCTTTTCCAAGGTGTGCCTTGCCTACACGCGTGACTCTCGCGCCATCTCGAAAGATAGATACCTTGGATATCCTTGTTTCTAGTTCTGTCACTGCATTTATCCCGCCCGTTTGGTGTACACAGGTCCATTTATTCTTTCAGTGCGAGGGGCAGAATAATGAAGTGGGCAGCAAGTCCGGGGTGGCTCGTACTGATTATCTGCACTGACTATGACTCAGTAGAGATGACATGCGACCATTCGGCCATCGGACACTTCTTTCAGTTCTGGCACTTCAAGCGGACACTTCTCAAAAGCCCTTGGGCATCTAGGATGAAATCTACATCCACTTGGCGGGTTGATGGGACTGGGTATCTCTCCACGCGGGACTGCCTCGTTCTTCTGAGCTCTCGGATTCGGCACTGGTATCGCGCTCATTAGACCAACTGAATAGGGATGAAGAGGATCTTCATAGATGCTGTCCCTGTCCGCAACCTCGATGATTTGCCCAAGATACATGATTGCAATCCTATCGCAGACATGCCTGGCTGTCGCTAGGTCGTGACTGATGAATAGGTAGGTCAAGTTGAGTTCTTTCTTCAATTCTGTCATCAGGTTCAGAATCTGTGCCTTAATTGAAACATCCACCATTGCTACTGGCTCGTCTGTCACGATGAATTCAGGTTTGAGGATGATTGCCCTGCCAAAGACCACGCGTTGTTTTTGGCCGCCGCTCAGCTGATGAGGAAGTCGTTCATAGAATGAGCTAGGTGGAGAGAGACCTACTTTATCCAGCGTTTCCTCAGCTCTCTCCTTTCTCTCTGTCTTCGTTCCAATGCCCTGAAGTCTCAAAGCATCAGCAATAGCGTCTCCTACCTTCATCCTTGGGTTGAGCGACGAAGTGGGATCCTGGAATGTGAACTGCAGACGCCTTCTGAGCAGGCGTAGTTGTTGTCCCTTGAGAAAGGCAATATCCTGTCCATCATAGATGATCTCACCCTCTGTGGGTTGCAGAAGCCTTACCGCCAGTCTGCCAGTAGTTGTCTTTCCGGAGCCGCTCTCTCCAGCGAGCCCCAAAACCTCTCCCTTCCTGATTTCGAATGAGATTCCATCTACAGCTCTAACATACTCTTGATTCTTTGATATCAGAGAGCTAATGAAGCCCATCTGTACAGGGAAGAACTTCTTTACTTTTCTAAACTCAATGAGTGCCATACATTATCCCTCCAGGTAGAGATGGCATGCCACGAGTCTTCCAGGCTCTACTTCGACCAGTGGCGGTACAATCTGTGTGCAGATATCCATCGCATGGGGGCATCTTGGATGATACATACATCCTGGGAGTGGATTGACTAGGTCTGGAGGAGCACCAGGAATCCAGGCAAGTTGCTTCTCGGGATGCGTGACGTCGGGAACGGATTGAAGCAGGGCTTGCGCATATGGATGGAGGGGTTTCTCGAATAAGTCCAGTGTTGGCGACAATTCCACCACTCTGCTTGTGTACATGATGGCGATATTATCGGCTGTCTGGGCAAGGACCCCCAGATTGTGCGTTATGAGAATCATCGTGAGATTGAACTTGTCCTTGAGAGCAGCAATTTCCTCAAGTATTTGCGCTTCGACTATTACATCGAGAGAGGTCGTAGGCTCATCAGCGATTAGTAGCTTGGGTTTTAGGGCAAGAGCAAGACCGATCATGACTCGCTGTCTCATTCCCCCACTGAATTGATGGGGATAGTCGGTCACTCTTTCAGGATTGATACCTAAGCCGATGAGTATCTTTTTCGCTCTATCAATGGCCTTCTCATCCTCGATTGTAGGGTCATGGGCTTTCATAATCTCGATGAAATGCGTGCCAACAGTGGCCATCGGATTCAAGGAAGTCATGGGATCTTGGAAAATGTACGAAATCTCCTTTCCACGGATAGCCCTCATCTCTTTCTCGTTCAACTTCAGAAGGTTAACCTGTCCTCTTTTGATGGTGGCATTACTTGTCACGATATCCTCCTCTATGTTGAATATGATGTCGCCACTGATGATTCGCCCTGGATAAGCCACAAGCCGCATGATTGCCCTGCCAAGGGTGCTTTTGCCACAACCGCTCTCTCCGGCAACACCGAGAGTCTTATTCTCTGGAACATTCAACGATATTGCATCGACGCCTTTAGCTACACCCCTTCGCGTTTTGTATTCCACTGACAAATCTCTGATCTCAAGAAGGTTATTCTCACTCTCTAACACAGTTGATCACTCCTTGAGCTTGGGAGTCAGCACTTCATTAAGCCCTTCTCCAGCCAGTGTGAAGCCCAGTGCTAATACGACTATCATGAGTCCTGGAAAAGTGATGCTCCACCACTTGCCTGTAACGTATTCGTGGGAACCAAAGGTTAAGTCCCATCCCCAATCTGGCACATCGACTGGAAGACCAAGACCCACAAAAGTCAGGCCTGCCGCAGTAAGAACTGCATCAGCAAAATTGATCGACATGACTACTACTGCAGATGGTAGGATATTAGGCAAGATATACCGGAAGATGATGTCTCGATTCCTTGCTCCCATGACAATAGCTGCTTCAATGTAGGGAAGCTCCTTGATTGTTAGCACCTGACTCCGGACTACTCTGAAGTACGATGGTATATAGACTACAGCAATTGCCATTGCCATATTCGTGACGCCCGGACCCAATATGGCTGCAATCGCAATAGCTAAAACAAGGCCCGGAAATGCGAAGATACTATCCATGACGAGGGATACTGCTCTATCGGGAAGACCTCCTCTGTATGATGCGGCAAGACCCATAGGCACGCCGATTGAGAAACACACAGCCACCGAAATTATCGCTACTTGGAGCATTATTCCCCCTCCTGAGATCACTCTGCTCAAAAGGTCCTGTCCAAGAGCCGTGGTCCCTAGCGGAAATTGAAGCGATGGAGCGCCTCCATATGGGCCCACATCGAGCCTAGTCGGGTCATAGGGAACAATCCACCAAGAGACAGCGGTCATGTATACAATCGCGAATACTATCAACAGCCCAGACATGGCGACAAAACCCGGAGAACCCCTGTGACTGAGTATTGGATATCCCTCATAGAGTAGTAGGATAATGAGAGAGAATAGTACTCCCCCCAATACCAGAGAGGTCGAGAGACTCGAACCCCTCATAGCTTCAGGTAGACTTGCTCTCAAAACGGGGTCCGCAATTGTGATGTATCCAACCTCTGCCATGATAGCAACAAGAATCGCAGACACTAACACAAGCAGGATGTTGCCTTGACGAATCGTGAGCCTTTGTTCGTGTATCATCCCTCTACGTGCTGCACCTGTTATCAGGATGATGACCCCGAAGATGAAAGTACAGCTGACCACTTGCAGGCCTATCCCGCTTCTCGAAATAGCGGCCAGGAATACTAGTCCTGCGAGAACTACTGCTGTTCCTGCCACGATCACGACAAATGTGATCCACCATTTCATTGAGCGTTCTTGAAAAGTCTCCTTTGACGGTCTTAGGTGAATGAAAATGCCACCCATGATGTTCTTCTGAGTCATCTAGCATTCACCTACAGTCTAATTCGTGGATCCAAATACGCGTATAGAATGTCAACAAACAGCGTGACCAGACTGACAAGAATACCAAAGAACACGACAACTCCCTGAATCGCCGTATAGTCTCTATGGTTGATGCGTTGTACAAGGTACGTACCAAGCCCTGGCCAGCTGAATGTAGTTTCTGTGAGAATAGCGCCTGCTAGTAGTGCAGCAAATTGCAGTCCTATCATTGTAAGAATTGGAAGGAACGCATTCTTCAATGCATAGCCATATGTGACCTTCGCTTCCGATAATCCGCGCGCCTCTGCTGCCACGACGAAGTCCATTCTTAGAGTCTCGAGCATGTTAGTTCTCGTGAGCCGAATGAATATCCCGCAAAGGATAAGGCCCAAAGTGATAGATGGTAGTAGAAGATACCTGATGGAGATGACGAACGCCTGAATATTGCCCGTTAAGAGACTGTCGATCGTATACAGGCCTGTGATTGTTGTAGGCGCATCGTAGCGGGGGTCAAAGCGAGTTCCTGTTGGCAGGAAACCAAGCCAGATTGAGAATATGAACTGAAGAATCATACCGAGAAAGAAGACAGGGATTGCATAGGTGACTATTCCAAAGAATCTGATGCCATGATCTTGCACTGTGTCGTATTTCTTTGCTGATTGGACACCAAGAGCCACTCCAAAGAGGACAGCAAAGAGCATAGCGTAAATCGTCAGTTCAAGGGTTGCTGGAAATCTAATTGCTATGTGGCTGCTAATAGGTGAGAAGTCCTGCATGGACAGCCCGAAGTTGCCAAATGGAATGCCTCCGAGGTAGGCGAAATACTGAGTAAACGGATCCGCATCCAGCCCAAGACGATGTCTGAATTCTTGTAGAACCAATGGATCAACAGATTTCTCAAAGTGGGCTGCAGCAGGATCCCCAGGCAGGATTCTCACAATTATGAACACAAACGTGAACAGAAGGAGAATCATTGGAATGGTGAGAAGGATTCTGCTAGTCACATACGTCTTTAGAGTCAACTCAATCACCCAAATGCTAGGCACAGAGCACAGAAATCTGCTTTATTCAAAGACTTAAGCTCTTCGAATGACGAAAGAATTCGAATATCACAAAAAGACAGACTTCAATTGAACTAAACCACGGGGAGAAAAAAAAAACAAGGGAGCAGGCGGAGAAGCCTGCTCTTCCTGGATTCGTATGCGCTTATGTTGTGGGTGTTTCAATGTAGAGCAGCCAATTACGCCAGTTGACTGTAATGTCCAGAACAACACCCTTGATGCTTAACTTAGACACTGCAACAGTGCTGCTCTGCCAGAGTGGAACAACTGAGCATTCATCTGCTTGGAGATTCTGGAGTGCAACATACGCAGCCTGTCGTGCAGTATCATTTGTCGCACTTCTTCCCTGAACCCAAAGGTTGTACTGAGCTATACCGCCAGCAGGATAAGTGCTGTTGTAGCCCATGTTCAGCCAAGCTGCGAATGGCAGGAACTCATAGTTGTCTGGGTCGATGAAGTCTGGATACCATCCGTACATGAAGACATTCAAAGATCCCGCATCTCTGGCGACCTTGTAGCTTGGCCAGTCAAGACCATAGAGTGTGACATCAATCACGCCAGTGTCTTCCCAGTCCTGCTCGTATACAAGCGCTTGTTGTGCACTCTGTGGGTAGTGTCCAGAGCTCTCATAGGTCATATTGAGCTTTAGCTTGGTCACGTTGTTGTAGCCAAAAGGTGCTAGGAGCTGAGCAACCAACGTCTTGTTGTACTCCCACTTGTTGAATGCAGTGTTTGCGTATGCCATTCCCTGCGGAATCATGCTGTAGAGTGGATCGAATGTTCCTAGGAACACGCTCGCACAGACATGAGTTCTGTTGATGCCAGCAGCGAGTGCTTGCCTGACAGCTGTTTCATCGTATGGATGTACATCCTGGTTGAAACAGAGGTATTGAATCTGAGCACCAATACCTTCCCAGACCTTAACTGAAGCGTCTGCCTTGAAGGCATTGATCTGGCTTGCTGTGAGCTGCCTATATGCAATATCAATCTCTTTTGCTGTCATTGCTGACGCAAGTGCGGTATCGCTGGCGTACATCTTGATGATGATTCTGTCAGTCTTGGGATATCCTGCAGCGGCATTCCAGTAGTCAGGGTTCTTGACGAGAGTGACGTGGTCATCACTACCGCCTATCCTGACCCACTCGTCGAGCAGGTACGGACCTAATGCACAGGGGGTCTGTGTAGTGTTTGCGTATCCGAGAAGAGCATCCATTGGTGCAACTGCCCTGTCTACCATGTAGGATGCAGCACAGGACATGAGTTGCAGGAATGGTGCGAATGGTATCCACAGATAGAAGCGAACAACGAACTCGCTAATGATGGTCACGTTCTTGATTACAGCATTGTACTCCATATTGAGTTGTGGCCCATCAAGCTCAAAGAGACCTACTCCTGTCAGGTTGCAGTTCCTATCGAATGTGTACTTCACATCCGTTGCGTTGAACTCACGACCATCAGGGAATGTGACGTTCTCTCTAAGTTCGAAGTCCCAGATTGTTCCTCCTCCAGTCGCTATCCAGTCCGTAGCCAATGCAGGTTCTATATCTTCCGCCCCAGCTTCAGAGCCGGGTTCTATTTCCACTAAGCCTGAGCTCAGTGCAATGATCATCTCCCATCCAAAGTAGTCGTAAGCCAGCGCCATGTCCAGATTAGACTCAACAGAGTCTGTAGTACCTATGACAATCGTAGGTACAGTCGGTCCTGGTGGGAACATGATTAGATACACACCAGCGGCGCCAACTACGATGATGACGATGAGAGCTATCGCGATAGTCTGATTCTTATTCATCGGTAATAGTCCTCCTCCTTGCAAAGCGAATGAATCGCAAATTCAAGAAGTAGCTCCTTGTAGTTCCTCTCACCTATATAAGCAGGAGCCTTATGGTGTCCTTTGTGCGAGCCCTGACACATGGACCATGGCAAATCAATAAACCGAGCCTTTGTTGACTCGAAAGGCAACTAGGGCGCAGTATATGATAGATTCCACCCTGGGTGGTAGTCATTAATGAGTCCCATGATTTCATCATGGTCGCTAGAGCCAAAGAAGGGCTCAGGATCGTACGCTACCTCACCGTTTCGGACGCTAAAATCAATGTGTGCTGCGTCTTCCACATATAGAAATCGACCGATGACACTTCCCTTCATCACCCAGTCGCCAACCTGAACACTCAGCATTGCCAGCTGTCTATCTTGGTCTCCTTCAACATGGGTGAATGGCTCGAAAGTATAATACAGAATAATGGATGCATTGAACCGAATCCACACGTAGATATTGTACATGTTCAATGTTGCATTTGGATTGACACGCCAGAAAACTTGTTCGACACAACCTGGAGCAGCGGCAATGACCTCAGTGTTGTTTATGAAGAAGTAATCGATGCCTCTGTGGATGAATCCCCACGGACAGCTGCTTGTTTCACTGTATCCCTCGAAGAAGCCATACTGGTTCGACCTGTTCGCATAGATCACACCCATGTAGTCCAGTCGCTCTGATTGGTAACGATCTCCGGGGTCGAAGGTTGTGAATAGGTTGTTTTGCAGTCCATAGAGACCAATAAGAACTCCAGCTCCGAGAATAACAATCAATAGCAGTGCTATGCATCTGGGACGCATACACCTTCAAGTTCCGAGCTTTCTAATAAGTCTGACTTGACATCACTGAATAGACTGGTTTGTCTTCTCTGCGCGGCTCATGACTCAGATCTATCTTGGTCTCATGTCCTTTTCAAAGAGGAGGATTGCGAAATCCTGTGTCCACTTTGGAATCCATCGCTGCTCAAGCAATATGTCCCGGAATTGCATCGGGTAGATTCCCATCACGAAGGGGCTGACCTTCTCTTTGGCCAGCAGTATCTGTGAGTAGACTGCCTGGAGGAAGGCTTGCTGAGATTCTGCGTATATCGTGATTGACCATCCACCCTCGCCTCCTTCAACCCTCTCGGTCCCAAATGTCACCGAATCAATCTTGCCTTCCTTCCTGCCTATGTAGACTTCTGATTGCTTGACAACTTGGGCGATTCCTTCCGCGCTGAAATCATATGCCTTCCAATCATGGACAATCAGACGATCCGAGAATAGCGTCCCTGCTTCCTTGAGCAGAGCCCTTGCAGACGCTGGCCTAACAGGCACAGGAGGCTCTCTCACACCTCCGCGTTTTACTCTCTTCAGGCTCCCTTTCCAAAAGACGCCCATCTTGGTCTTGACGTTCATCCCTATTCCGTGTGCAAGGCTGATCGAGGCTGAGTTTGATGAATCAGTGGTGTATCTCAGTCTTTCAACACCTGCCTCGATGCCTTCGTTCACGAGCGCCTGCGTCAATACTCGAGCTAGTCCCTTCTTTCGGTACTTGGGATGTACTCGAAGTCCTTCCATCCAGCCCGTCTTTCCTAAGTCGATCAAGTGCAGGTTCGCCATTCCTACGAGGTGGTCTTTCACTTCTATGCCAACAAGACGGCACTTACGGCTCCTCATCCAGCCGTGAAGCTGGGCTGGCATGTAGTCATGACCCCCCCATGTTCTTCTCGCCATCTCAAGTATGTCTACTCTATCAGACTCAACAACTCGACGCACTTTGTAATCCAACATTGGCCCGCCTCTGAGAAACCAGTTTCTTTACTCAATACTTGAGACATTGGCGGCAGCTCAATTGCGTATAACGCCTTCTATCCGGGTCATTGAAAACCGGTCGATGAATTTTGTCTGAGCTGTTCCTTTGCGCATGGATTGGACTGCATATGTCATCAACGACTTACATAGCCCCTCAAACTCTTCGTAGGTTCTTCTTTTGTAGATTCCTTTCTCAGTGTCAGCACTCTAGCTCTTCTTGGCGGAAATGATTATTGTGAATGGTATTCGTCGTATGAGAGCGAGGAACTTCTCACTAGGATATGCATCCCGATATGGTATTGATTCCACGCCAATCTCCTCTGCCTCATTCCCGTTGTATCCACGAGGTTCAACAACGCGATCAATACGCAGGCCTGATTGGATGACACCATTGATGATTTGTTCGAAGCGCCAAGGAACTGTTTCAAACGCACCTATGGATTGTCCATCCGACGTTGCCCATGACCATTTCTCTGCTTCTTCCCCGAAGTATGCTTGAACCTTCGCAAGGTCTTCGCTCTCCAATGCTGTCCCAACCACTCTCCAGATTGGGTTGAGCATGCAGAAGACGAATCGGCCTCCTTTCCGAAGCACTCGCGCAGTTTCTTGAAAGACTCGGTCCAGATTCTCAGCGTAGTCAAATGCATGTGAGGACACAACTAAATCAAATGTCGAGTTTCGAAAGACATGCAAATCCTCCATGTCTGCTTGCAGAAAACTAACAACGACTTTTTCCTTCTGAGCCAACTTCCTGGCGTACTCTAGCTGGGCTTCTGACTGGTCAATGCCCGTTGCGCTTTTTGCCCCCCACTTCATCAAGACTATGGAGTTCTGGCCTCCCCCGCAGCCAATCTCGAGCACATCCAGACCTCTCACATTTCCAATCAGACCTAAGCTCCTCTCTCCAGGAGCATGCGGCCCGTAGTGCACATCCTCGAGGGATATGATGTGTTCGGACTGGTAGCACTTGCTGAGGGTGTCCCAAGACTGGCGGTTTCTTTCCTTTGACATAGACAGTCACAAGGCGAGCGTGAGGTCGTCCGCTAATGAAGGCTTCGAATTGCCGCTCAATGAAACATGGTGAATGTAGGGTGTGATTAGCCCTATTGAGAAATCTGAAGAGGTTCTACAATGTTTATTTGAGATTGATAGCATTTGCAGGTTATGATTGAGATCCACCTCTATGGAATTCTGAGGGAAATGGTTCCAGGAAGTCGAGTGGACGAGGATACAATTCTATGTCTTGATTTCAGAGAAGGTGAGGATTTCCGTCAGCTCATTGGTAGACTAGGACTTAAGATGTCAGACATTGGAGACTGCTTCATCAATGGCACAGTAGTCCGTCAGTCCGAGTACATGAGGGACGGAGACAGAGTCGGACTGTTTCCCTACAACATGCGTCTAATCGATGGTGGCATGGAGTTGAAGTACAGCCCTCATAGACGATAGTTTCTGGCCTGATGATCGTAGATTAGCCCGGCCCAGTTTGGATTAGCTTTCGCATGGCTTCATGCTGTGCATTACATTGGTAGTTCTCTGATGATGAATGTTGAACATGTCGCGGACCTTTTCTGTCCAAGTGTGCTGCATGATACTCTAGTTCCCATAGAACCGCTTGAAGATTCGGCTAATCATGAGGTCAAACCACGAGGTGATGTCCGGAATCGTCTTCGCGGCGAGCAGGTCGAGTCGCCATGATCCGTTTGGGAGCTGGGTTGTCCTGAAATGGTGCAATGCACCTTGCACACCGGGTGTGTCCACAGGATAATGCATCAGGGAAAGCGCATCCAGGCACCCAATGAGGTCATTCCACCAAAAAGGGAAGGTATACTTGGTCCAGTAGCTCTTGTGCTGACGAAAAGTGTATTTGTCTGATTTGAAGATGCGAGAAACCAAGAAATCTGCAGCCTTGCGCGCTTCGGGTGTCTGCCGGTACTTGGGATGGTTCGCAAAGGCCCGAATTACGATGCCTGCCACCATGTGGGAAGAAGGCAGCGTGGGGTCGAATGCGACCTCGGTGGGTTGCTGCATCCAATCATCACTCGCTAGACTACTTAGGCCCGCCACCTGGACCGGGAGCAGCCAGCCGCCGTCATCTTGCTGGACTGACATGAACCACTTGAAGGCCCTATCTATGCGGGCGTCGCTGTCATAACCCGCCTTCACGAGGAACTCCAGTATCCCTCCCGAGTAGTTCGTTGTGAACTGTGTGCCATAAATGCCTCGAAAGTCGCCATAGGACGTCTGAGTACTGAACAAGAATTCAGCCGCCTTCTGGATTGCGGGATGCTTTTTGTTCAGCCCATAACACTCGACCAAGACGCGGAGCGACCTGTAGGTCTCGAGTACTGCATAATTCGTGGGCGAGTTAGCGTGCTTCTTCTTGTTCTTGTCCGGCCATGAGCCGTTCGGTTGCTGCCTTCGCAGGACCTTCTCCGCACCGGGAAGGGTCCAGAGCTTTTCGACTGACAGGTCTCGATTGTCCAACAAGTCTCTCTGGACGAAGAATTGAATCGCGGGATTGCTGACGGATTGCAGGTGCGCCAATGGGTCATATTCGAGAAGGGATGCCCATTTCGGTTGCATAAAGAATAGTGACATCTAGGCCGCTTAAATTCCTAACCCCGACTCACTTCTGCCATAGCATGAAGAAGGATCGCAAGAAAAAGGCTGGAAGAGGAACTGGGACAGTCTGCTTAATTCGTCAATGTATTGGTCGAATGACCACAGAGTCACGATTCTTTGGGGAGTTCACATACGTGGATACTTCAAATGACTCAAGGAGGCCAGATTCAACTGGTTCCAGCAGGGCAGCAATCTGTGCGGTTTCCTGTAGCTCAGGGTCGAGCCATCTATCCTCATTCTCCGGTCTGAGGATGACAGGCATCCTATCATGAATAGGCTTCATGAAGGTATTCGCCGCTGTTGTCACTATAGCACAGCTCTCTAGGGTCTTGCCGGACTTCATCTTCCAGTACTCATAGAGCCCTGCCATTGCAAAGGGCTGCTCGGACTTTAGTCGAATGAGAATTGGAGTCTTGATTTCTCCACTCTTCTGCCACTCGAAGAAGCTGTCTGCAAGAATGAGACATCTGCGTCTCTTGAACGCGTTCCTGAACGCGGGCTTCGTGGCGACTGTTTCCGCCCGAGCATTGATTAGACTATTGCCCATCCTAGAGTCCTTCGCCCAGGAGGGGACCAGTCCCCACTTCATCTCTGTGAGTTTCCTTTTTTCTTGCTGAACTATGACACTTATCTTCTGAGCCGGTGCAATGTTGTATCTTGGCTCTGGAGCCTTGAGTATCTCCTCTATCTTGAACCTGTCCCTAAGTGCCTTGATGTCAGAGAACATGGAGAAACGGCCGCACATCAGTCAGACTTGGCGAATTCGCACATAAGGATTGAGAAATGGTATTTCTTGGTGTTCTTTTCATATCCAACGAATGAATATCAGTCGATAGTAATTTCATTCCTATTCGCAAGCGAATCAATAGTATCCTAGAGAGATGAGGGGTTTCGTCATTAAATAATATCATCCTAGTGGGCCCCTTCTGAGATTCCGTAAAGGTCAATACTCCGAATGCTGCTGAGTGAAGCCCAGCAAATCTCCAAGAGTTGTATCACGGGAAAACGCGGTGATGCCCAACATCATGTCGTCGGCACGTTCTGCAGCAGCTGCTCTCGTCATTCTCTCGCTTGCTAGCACCGGACTCCTAGTCGTCGGACTACTCAACTACTTCAACTACTCCAATCCCTACACGTATGTCCCAACCGGACCAATTACCCTGATAGATGCCGACATCAGCCCCAAGGCTAACCACACTCTGATCATTGTCCTAGACGGAGTGAGAGCTGATGTATTCTACGCAATTGATAAACCAAGTCTAGACTACTTTGGCAGCTGGGCGAATCTGACAGATATACAATGCTCTACTCTTATCAGTGTCAGCAGAGCTGGCTATGGAGTGATTCCCTCAGGTGTGAACACTTCCGAGAGTCAGGTTATCGCCAATGAGCATACTGGTCCGTTCACAGCAGATTCTCTGTGGAGGTCCACACTTCGACATGACGGGACAACCGCATTTGTGGGCAGCGAAACATGGCACGAGCTCTTTGGAGAGTGGATGAACTACTCAATTACATTCTCCGAAAGTGTCCCGGGAGAAGAAACCCTCGTCGTGAACACAACTTCGGGCTACGCTCCAATCGAGCAGGAACTGCCAGCCTATAGCGATGGGCTCATATCGGCCTACGCCGTCGAGCTGGTCACTACTCATTTGCCAACATTCACTGTCGTACACTTCTGCGAAACTGATGAAATCGGACATGAGAATGGATCGCTATCTGATTCCTACAGAGCGGCTATAGAACGACAGGACGCTTATATCGGTGAGATACTCTCTGCCTACGATGCCCTGGGAATCCTCAATTCAACCCTTGTCATGGTGACATCAGACCATGGGCAGACGGACTTCCCTGGCAAGGGAGGCGAGCATGGAGGAATAGAACCAGAGGTTCTACACACTCCACTTCTCATGAGAGGCCCACGCGTCGTTCCTGGTATCTACTCCGACTCTCATCATCAGAACTCCATTGCTCCTACAGCCGCTGTTGTCATGGGCTGGGAGATACCCTATGATGCGTCCGGAAGTGTCCTTTTTGATAGCCTCAATCTATCCTTGCGGGAAGAATCTATCTATAGAATCAATCAGGCGTCGCTGCGTCTTGAACAGGGCAAGGCACGTGCGCAGGTGATGGGCCATGCCGAAATGCTGGCATCAGACATTGACGCTGCAGGTAGCCTGCTGTCACAGGCAGAGAGCAATTTCTCAGCCGGACTCTATGAGCAGGCGATTGATGCTGCTATGGCAGCGGAGGAATCCTCTATCATGATTCTTCAGTTCTCATTGTATTCCAAGATTAGTGAAGAAACGGCTATTCGTCTTGCCGTCCTACTTCTTTCAGGCTGTATGATAGGCGGTGTGATCATCGTATCTAGAAGAGCAAGGCGTGTGTTAGTCGAAGCAGTTCCCGTACGACAGAGAGCGGTCATGATTGCTCTACCGATGTCTGTCTACCTTATCATATTGCCAATAACAACAGTGCTCTCTGGATGGCAGTTCTCAGCAAGCTATCTGGCCGCCTATTTTGACGAGCTCTTCCTCCGCCTGTTTGCTATTGTACTCGTCCCGTTCGTGACCGCTGTGGCTGTTCTCCTTCTTATACAGAGGTACGTTGCTAAAAAGCAGGATCAATCTGAGGTGATGACTTCTGCCAAGGGATTCATTGCTTCCACAGCCATTCTCTATCTATTGAGCGTCTCGCTTATCATCGTCTTCAATGGAAATGGATTGCCCTGGCATGCACAGGATGTCACTGTGCCACTGATGTATTTCTTCATCCTCCTCTCAGCAATAGCCTTTGCAGTATACTCTGCAGTCACGCTAGGAATAGGCCACATATACGCCTTCAGAAAACGTAAGTGAACATATGTCTTGAGCTTGTAAGCCGGGCAAATGGCTCCTGTTTCTAGTCAGATGTTGACTACGATTTTCTGAATCTAGTGAGATAAATGACAAGACCAAGGCCAAGAAGTCCTGCGCTTCCAAGAACGAGCAACGTGATGTATTCTGGAAACGCGATTCCTGAATCTGTATTCTCGTTACTCGAAGCATTGACCAACCAACAAGATACTCTCAAGAGCAAGGGCCATTCCGAGTCAGGATCACTCAGGTAATCGCAGTAATTGGTGCCATCTCTGTTGTCACCCTCTTCATATTCAGGATGAGGGCTGGAGAGGAACACGGTGCCTTGACCGTAAGTGAGAGCTATCATGCCGGGTCTATTATTGAGAGAGTAGTTCGCAATTGGAATAACACCAGACATATCATCACTATAGAAATACGCTGAGCCCCAGTACATTGTCTGATACGAATCAGGTTCTGACGACAAATCCGGTCCTGTAGAGTTGCGATTCACGAACATCTCAGTGAGGTATGTATCTATTCCACTGATTGGACTGCTATATGACCCATTGAACAAGCCAAGGGCAGCATTTGTGGCGAACATCGCCCCTCCGCAGATTCCAAAGTAAGAACCGCCATCTCTGACAAACTCGCGAACAATATCGAGGCCCTCAGCCTCTAGGTCACCTACATAGGAAGTCGCTGAGCCTCCTGGAAACGCAAGGATATCATAGGTGTCCAATGTACCATTTCTGATTTGAGCTCCGTCGATGAGTTCAACTGTCGCATTCATCCACAGAAACATGTACTTAAGAGCCATGACAGAAGATCCAAGAGACCCATCACCAAAGTATATGGCGACATTGACATTATGCAGATCCGAATCAGCTAACGTTTCCGGCACAGCTCTGCCAACATTAGGTATGGCAAGAACCAAAGAGAATGATAACAGGAAGACAAATAGAGCCACAATTCTGGTCCTGGGGAAACAGTCATGAATCCTCATATGAGTCGCTGCAAGTACTTTCTTACATTATAATAACATTGCAGTTCTCAGCAAGAAATCGAAGGACTCGTCAGTAGCACACCTCGCCTCGAAACTAGATACCATTGCTAGATCCCATAAGAACGCACTCCAACTCGATGAACAGAGATTGTGCAGTAATCTGGGAATCAACACAGGACGGCATTTGTGTTACGTCAGATACTACAGCACATCTGGTCGTGTTTCTGCACATTGGGAGGCTCACACTCGTTCGCAAAAGGATGTAGAAATGTGGTGGAGAAAGGCTCCTCCAAATGATGTGAGAAAACGAGCTAGACTAGACAACCACTTCTCAGAAAAAGGAAACGATGACAAGGAGCTTCAAAACGAAACCCTTGCCTGAATTACCGATAGAATCACTCTTCTAGTAACTGGAAGTCGTCACGGGCCGCGCCACACATAGGGCAGACCCAGTCATCCGGCAGGTCAGCAAACTTGGTCCCCGCCTCAATCCCACTGTCGGGGTCACCCACGTCCTCGTCATATATCCAGCCACAGACCATGCATTCATACTTTGCCATTTTAGTTTCTCCGCTAATGTTCTGTTGAACTCGGGTACCGTCAAGTGTACCGCGTATTGCCAGTAACTAAACCTCACGGGTTAAAAAACTTCGCTTAGATATGCGGAGAGAAATGGATGCTAGTGTTCATCTTCACTCAACTACTTGGAATCCTCTTCAGATGCCTCTGTTGTATCCTCTTCCAGCACCTCTGCTGATGACGCCTCCGAATCCTCTGGGGACTCTGAGTCCTCGGGTAACATCTCTTGAGAACTGCCAACTTGGGGTTGAGGAATCTCTGGTTCCTCTTCAAGCTGCTCCTCTCCTTCAACTGGGGTAGCAGGCAGAACCTCAGGCATAGGTGCTTCCTTGGGCATCTTCCTCGACTTCCTAATGAAGTTCAACTCCATGATGAATGCAACGAACGGGAAGATGATGAGTTTGACGATATCTCCGACTACCCCCGCTAGCGCTGGATTAGTGCCAGAGAGAATCACAGTAAACAATGCATCTGTGAACATATAGCCTGACGCGAGGAAGAAGGTGGACGTGGCAGCCAATTCCTTGCTTAGTTTCCATCTTGTATCTAACTCTGCGCGGCTGGCCAGTGTCCGGCCAATACTGCTCATCGTATACACTAGGAAGAAGATTGAGATTGCCGCTCCTACGAGGTCGAAGCCTGCATCAAATCCTTTCAAAACATTGTATATGAAATAGGCTGAGTACGACGAAATGAACAGACCTAGGAATGCTATGCTGCTTGCTGTTGATTTGTTACGCTCAGCTAGTAGGACCCAGCCATTCAGGAAATTGAAGCCCGCTGCAAGCAGTGCTCCTAGGATGGCTAGAAACCATGCTGCCGTTAAGAGGATTGAAGGATTAATGAATGATGTGACAATGAAAGAGCCAGCAATCAAACCATAGTTCAGAATGTACAGGAATCCATAGAGGATACCCACCAGCTTTGATTTGCTTTGAATTGCAGCACTCTCTGCATACCCCAGTGAGGATCGCGTAGAGAAATATGACTGGAAGCCAATCCAGCCAAGAAAAGCAACGCCGATGAACATGATGTTGAAGAAATCTCGCACTACGAAGACTAGCAGTAGCAAGACTACAATGCTAACTACCATCCACATAATCGTAAAGATGACTGATCTAGCGTACGACTCGTCACTCGCTACGAATCTTGCAAGTCCGATCAATGAGAAGAACGCAGTGAGCATGAAGAATGTCGGGAATACGCCACCAGCGAACAAGGCTAGCAGATTCGTCACTGATGAAGGCACCAGAAGTACAATACGTTCCATTAGAGCGATTAGGCCAGCTCCAAGAACGAATACGAGTGTCAACCACTTCAGTCTCTTCGATGAAAAGAAGAGCTTCAGACCTTCAACGAATTTAGACAGCATCGGAATCTCCAAAGTCCTTTCCTCCGTGTGAATGAACTAATACGAGGTGCATCACTATTTATTCTTGAGCACGTGCACAATCTCTTCTTCGAGCGTATCTTTTACTGTTGGTTTCTCGATAAGAGTGCCTATCTTGTTTCCCTTGGCATCAAAGAACTCGAACCAGGGGATTGCAGTCACTCCCCACTTGTTCATCTCTGGAGGCGAAGGTGGCACTCTCCACTTGGCAGCCTTGTTCAGAGGATCCGTCTTGATGTTTCCAAATACCATGACATCAATCCCTGTCTGCTCTTCGAGATGGAGCATGACTGGCATAGCTCTCTTGCAGTCACCGCACCAGGCCGCACTAAACACGACGACCTTGAGACCCTTTGCCAGGACCTTCAACTCCCTCAGCGCGACCTCATTGAGTCTGTATTCCTTGTATGCTTGTATTATGATATCTTTGTCTTTCTCGGATAAGGCGTCAACGTATCCTCTAACACTTGTCGTCCTTTTCCTGATGTCTTTGAAGTCAATCATACTTCCAAGGTGAGCCGGCGAGTCTTCTAAAACTCTTCGATTGGTGTTTCTGCAGGATATTAGTAATACTGATAAGTGATGTACTCACATTTTCTCTTAGGGATTAGTCAATAGGTGGACTACTTGGCAGCAGAGCTATACAAGACAATCATTGTCGGCGCACCAAGTGTGGGCAAATCGAGTCTTGTCAGACGCTATCAGACCAACGAGTTCAGGGAAGACCATACTGCAACTGTCGCTGCTGACCTCAGCGCCATAGTGTTCAATTTCCCAGAAGGAAAAGTCGTTCTGACCATCGTCGATGTTGGTGGTCAGGAGACCTTTGCAGGCTTGCGGAATAGGTTCTATGAAGGCGCTCATCACCTAATCATGGTCTATGATATGACCAATAAGGAGACCTTCAAACGAATCACCCCTCTCTATGAGGCTCTCACAGAGAAGATCTGCATCCAGAGGGACAAATTCCTCAGTGGTTCACTTGTAGCCAACAAAGCTGACCTCAAGAACGAAGCTGTCATCTCTGAACAGGAAGGCCACTCACTTGCAAATCTGCTTCAGCTTGAGTACTTTGAAACCTCCGCACGGACGGGTTACAACGTATCGGAGATGTTCCTGCATGCAGCAGCAGAGTCACGACGAGTTCGTCATGCCGCCAAGGTATAGACTTGAGGTGCCAGCATGTAACTTACTGGGGATTTTCGGAAGGCTCTCAGTCTGGTGTTGCACCCTGATGTAGTGTTCGAAGGGAACGAGAGATCCAAGGATTCTGGCCCGTGCTGCGTTTCTTCCTAGTCTGAGTGTAATCTTGGCATTGCTAACTCCCATTGTAAACTGGTTCCACATTCCTTGTGATATAGTTCATGCAGGTACGAATGCACAAATGGGAGCATACCTACAGGCTCCTCTCCTTGAAGCATCTACAGGGATTAGTCGCTACTTTTGGGTTGGCATCCTGACGTATTTTGGCAATGTACTGAAGTTGCCCCTTCTGGGTCTGCTATTCCATATCTTTGCGAAGGGATTGCGCGGAACTGGGACTGTTCTCGACTCTTTGAAGATTGGCGTTTTCTCGGCTTCACCAGTTCTGCTGTTCGGATGGATTCCGTATTTTGGGCTCATATCTGGTCTCTGGGTGGGGTATCTCTATGTGGTAGGCTTTTGTAAACCTCACAACACCTCTCTTGGGGCGACTATTCTCTTGGTGAACCTCCTGATTGGAATCCAAGTTGCTTCAGCTTTCCTATTCGGTTGGCTGGGCAGTTCAGAACCATGGTGAGACAGTACCCACATTCATCAAGTCATATAGTAGTGAATGATGACTGCTCACTGCGTTGCTGCAGTCATTCTGCAGATTCCCATTCTTATTATTAGCAAGACAATAATCGCCCTTGCTTCCTACCGAAACACCTGTCCAAAGTCATCCGTAAATGCATCTAGCTCGGAAGCGTCTTCATCGTATTATCACTGAGGTGCATCTTCTTGAAGAGGAACCTGACCTCCTTTAGAAAGGCAAATACCAGTTGCATATCGTACATATGGTTGGTCTGATTACATCTAGCAGTTTCTTGATGCAATAGTATAAGCTCTTCAAGGCAATATGAGCTGGACCTGGGAGAAACGTTTTCATTCCAGGCCCAAACCTGCCATTATTGAACTATCGTGCTCTTACACTCAAGGAGCTTCATTGGATTTTTCGAGGTAGAGCCTTGGCCTGGCCTACCCATTTCTTCACGGCATTGAGGGAGGGCGGTCTTTGAACGAATTTCTTAGCCTTATTCACTTCTAACATCTTTGCGTGTAAGTTCTCTGGAACTCTTTGCGCGAGTTCAACTACAGTATCGACTCCTGCCTGTTCAAGAAGATCAGAATACTGCTTGCCAACCCCTTTGATCCTGTACAAATCGGCTCGATTGACCCATTCCAAAATCTGGCTACTCGTTATGCCTATCTTCTTACTCAGTTCGTCCCTACCATGAGGAGAACCGCCTACATCCAATAGCTTCTCGGTACTCTCTATACCGGCTGCTTTGAGTTTCTGAGCATTTGATGTACCTATTCCTTCAATATCTATTATTCTTGTCATTAGTCATCACCGATACCATATGCGAATCATGTCACATGAGGGCGAACTGGCTAATAAATCTTAATCGACAACCAGTGAAGTGCCAGAAGCTGTTTCTATATCCCATTATCAAAAGTAAGCTGAAGAAACTGTAGGATTTCTTGCTGCTTGTGTCTCTCAGACTCGATGTTCGGAGATTCTATCAAATCATGCGAAACACATCGAACAGGGCAAACTGCTTCGAAACTGCTCTTGAATACAGGAGCGGAGCCACGGAGGCTCCGCCACAACATCTGATTGCGATCTATTGTGTTGCTGCTGTCATTTTGCAGTCACGAATCCTCATTGTAGGTATGACCGTTGGCGTCTGAACCTCCCACCAGAAGACCTGTGTACGGTCGCTACCGAGAGCATCGATATTTGCCAACATCCTCATTGTGTTGTCACTAATACGCATGTTCTTGATGGGCTTCATCTCGCCCCTCTTGACGAGGAACATGGCATCTCTCGGAATAGTTGAGAAGTCGCCTGTCTGATGGTTCTGGAATCGTGAGTACCAGTTGCATGTCACATAGATTGTTGGTCTACTGACATCAAGAATCTCTTCTAGGTTATGGTCTCCGTTCTCGAATACGACGTTTGACGGCCCCGGAAGAAGCATCTTCATTCCCATTCCTAGAACTACCATTCTTGAGCTCCCAGTGCTCTCAGACTCAAAGAGTTTCGCTGTTGTTGTGTTGTGAACCAATGCCTTGAGTACTCCTCTATCGGTGATAGCCAGTGTCTTGCTCGGAGTGCCTTCCCAGTCGAATGGAGTACTTCCAAGACCTCCCTCGAACAAGGGGTCCTCATAGGCAGTAACGAACTCGGGTGCAATCTGCTCACCCATGCGGTCTTTCAGTGGTGACATACCCGTCATGATCAGAAACGGATTCGCTTGAGCTGGAATTAGGCCGATTACACTGGCTGCCACAGTTGGCGACAGTACGAGGTCGTATTTGCCTGGAGTGCCTTGCGCCGCTCCAATGGCCTGCTTCGATAGTCTTCCCGCTTTAGCACCTGCAGCGAGCATCTTCTTCTTCGATTTCGTGGGCATGGTTCCGCACTCCAGTCCCTGTCCGGAGTAGTCCAGCTCATCCTGGAGCGCTCTGACATTGAGGTCGAAAGTAGTCCTTTTGCCTGAGCCTTCTGGTCCATGACTCGACCGAAAGAGGAATGTCTGGTCTGTGACCATGAGGGCACCTGCCACTCTTTTCGCGCCCTCTTGTAGGGCCTGGTCCACAACAGAGTTGACGATTTCTGGGGCTTCTTCAACAAATTCGTCGATTCGACTGTCATACTGCTCCTTCAATCTAGGATAAGACCCTATCTTATCTTCTAGTCCTGCAAAGAACATTGAATCGGGCAGAATTCCTGTGAAGGTGACTGCATCATCGACAGTCTTTCTGACATCGTCAATCGAAGCCACGGGGCGCTCTGTGGAACCTGTCTTCTTACCCTTCACCAAAACGAAAAGCTCCAGCTGCAAGCTGTTCCATCGATTGCTGATGTCTATATCACTCTGCGAGAATCGGATCTGTGAGTCCTTCTTCCTAGTGACGCGTGCTATGATTGCGTCAGTCTTTCGTGCACCATAGTCGACAGCTTCGTCAACGAATGTCTTCAGTTGGTCGGTGTTCTTCATCAGCCAACACCTCCAAGTCTGATGCCTCTGAATCTAATCTCTCCGCCTCCCGCATAGACAGGAATTCCTTGCATGGGGTCGCTCTTTCCGCATGTTCCTGGGAAATCAAAGACTAGATTCTTTGAGACTGCATCAACTGCACTCAACATTCCAACGCTCGTTGTTTCCATGATAGGCCTCTTGACCATCGTGTTCGTTATCTCACCATTTCTGATAAGATAGGCTTCGGAGCCTGTATACTTGGCTTGGTATCGTCTGTCGTCGATATTCCACTCTTGGAAACTTCTCATATAGACTCCCAACTTGACGTCCTCAACGAGCTCTTCGAAGGAGTAATCGCCTGGTTCGAAATAGGTGTTCGCCATCCGGATTATTGGCTCTCTATTGTACGCTGAAGCACGTGCCGCTGCGTTTGAGCCTCTTCCGAATCTCGTACCAAATTCTCTATTCAAGAGTGGTTCATTGATTATTCCCTTTTTGATGAGTTGCCGCTTTCGCGACTTCACTCCCTCATCATCATAGAGGTAGTAGCCGGATGTCTTCTCGATTGTCGGATTCTCGCAGACATTCACCGCACTAGACCCCACGCGCGATTCCCCAATTTTGAGGTCCCTCCAGAAGCTCTCTCCTGCCTGCGCTCCCTCTCTGCCCATGATACGATCCCCCTCGCTTGGATGACCGACATTCTCATGTGCCATGATGCCTGATACCTGAGGCCCAACAATCATGTCAATCGGCTGGCTCAATAGCTCATCAACCCTAACAGCTGTTTCAGCCGCCCTCCTCAACCGCGCAACCTCGTCCTTGAGATGCTCAAGACAATCAGACTCTCGGATTCGTTCCCATCCTCCGGCAAGTGTCAGGTCAAGATATTTCTGCTCTGAACCTCCTGGCGCCTGAGCGGTTAGGGTCGAGGACATGAGGATGTAGGATAATTGGCTCTCGATCTGAGCGCCTTCATTTGTAACAAAATACTTGTCAATCACCTTGGGGTTGAACATGAATACGTAGGCTGCAAGCCCCTCCATCTGTTTGTTCGTATCAGTAGTGAACTGCATCATTGTATCCGAATCAACATCAGTGAGTGGTTCTTTTGCCTTCATCTTCCATTTTGCTTTGTTGGAGATCGGCTTTCCAAGATCAATAGGTATCTTCCTCTTGGCATTCTTTGCGATTCTGAAGGCAGTTGTGATAGACTCCTCTGCTAGGCTCTTCTCGAATCTGTCAAATGATGCAAAGCCCATGTTTCCGTTCACAAGGACGCGCACTCCAATACCAGAGGAGGGGGAGTAACCTCCTGACACTGGTTCTCCGTTCCTGAATGCCATCCCTCGTGCCAGATCTCTGACATATCTGGCTTCAACATAGCTGCATCCGAGGCCTTGTCCGAACTCGATACAGTATTCCGCTAAATCCATCCCATCTCTCATTGTAGACGCCAAACTTCCACTAGTTACGCCTGATGATAAAGACTATGGGACCCACCGCAGAATTCAAATAATCTGGTTCCGAGAGTTGTCAGTGCGATGCTGATGAATTTTGGTGTTGTCCATGATTGAAGAAGTCTCGCGTGATAAGTGGAATGCTATCTATGCTTTCCTGATTATGGACTTCATACAAATACTCATTGTATCTTTGCTTTACCTTGATGATGATACACTCTTCGTCGTAGGCATTAACTTCGCCCGAACAAACCCCCTTGCTTCGGCAGCATTGTTCTTCAGCATTGCACTAATGCAGCTTGTACTACTGTATTCCTCTGTTGCTCAGATGATGCGAAGCTCCAATTTGATAGAGCTCTATCCACGATTCAACAAGGAGGTTCCCTGGAGGCGCAAGTACAGCCGCGATAGCATAGTCAAGTGGACGCTCGATTTGGCGAAGAAGAGCGAGGTTTCAGTCGATAAGGTCTATCTAATGGCGTCGCCTATTCCAAATGCTTACACATTCAGTCTTCCTCTTCTGGGCTCCACTGTGGTTGTTCACAGCAATACTCTGGAGATTTTGAATGAAGAAGAGATGCAAGCTGTAATAGCTCATGAGCTCGGTCACATAAAGAATCGGGACTCGATTGTCACGATCTTTGTGCGAATGCCTTCCATTTTCATTGACCTCATCTACCTGTATATCTATGTCCGGCTTGTCTTGGCTATCGCGGATTCTCTCCTAGTTGATGGTGACCTGTTTTCCACGGCAGTCAGGGCAGTCGTACTACTAGCATTCTTCATTCTCTCTAGAATACTTACCCTGCTCTCGAACTACTTCATGCAGAGAGCATCAAGAGCTGCAGAGCTTATGTCTGACCATCATGCCGCCACAGTGCTTGGTCATGAGGCTACCATCAACTCTCTGATACGACTAGGACAACGCGTTGAAGCTATAACTGTTCTTGTTGATGAAATTCGCTGGCTTGAGTCTCTCAATCCTGAGAGAGTTGGCCCGATATCCAATGCTGAGCTCATGAGGATGATTAGTCAGTACCCTCTGGATGGTATCGACGAGCGAAATGCTCGCGAGATTTCGCCATGGGTTTTCCTATCGACCAAGCTCAGGCATTTGAGAGAGGTGTATGGTGTTCAGCTGAGTGATGAGCAGGTCAAAGATGCTGTGGAGCCCACTATTCAGCCCCTCCTCAAGATTCGAAATGACACCAAACCTGTATCAAAAACAACAAGGGACATGAATGTTGTTGACTGGAGGAAGGTCGATTACGACCAAGACCGACGCCTCTCTTCAGAGGAGTTGGCAGAACTACTGAAGTTGCTGCGGGCTCAGCCGAAGAAAATGCTATTTGACAGTGAGGTTGGCGTCAATATGCTGAACTCAGACCATCCCGACTTTCGCAGAAGAGTCCTGTTCATTGCAGATGAGTTTGGGCTCTGAAGGAGTACGATCTAGACGGCTCTTGTTTCGACCCGCTCCTCTTCGGCCTTGTTCAATCCCCTAATCGTTGAGATGACTGCTGCAATCAATGTCAGCGCAGAGAAGATCCAGATACTGGATTGGAGGGCTCGACTGTAGCCTGCCACAAAGAGTGGACCTGACTCGAATCCCCATGGGTTGTAGGTCAGGAAAAAGACTCCGAAGACGGTTGTGACTAGTGCAGTGGCAATCGAAAAGCCCGTCGTTCTTGCCAAGTTTGTGAGTGCGCTAACGACACCCATGTACTTCTTTGGTGCTGACGTCATGATGAAGTTTCCATTTGCCACACTGAAGAATGAGAGGCCTGTCCCCATGATTGCCACTCCGACGCCCATCCCAAAAACATTCGGAATCGTCAGCGCGAGAATCACAAGCCCGCTCAACTGAACAATGAGCCCGACAGTTGTCTGGACCTGAGCATTGACCCTCTCTGATACAAGACCAGCAAACGGCCCTGTGACTGAGATCATAATGGGCTGGATGACAAGAAAGACGCCAGTGATTATTTGGCTGAAACCCAATGCCTCTTGAAGATAGAACGGAAGCAAGAATGAAACAGGGACCATCGACATGTAAGCTAGGAGAGCAGAGAAGATGCTGACTGAGATTCTCTTGTCTGTGAGGACATCTATCGAGATTACTGGTGACTCAAAGGTCTTTTCTCTGATTATGAATCCGACAAAGGTGATGAGTGCTCCAGCGATAAGGACGAAGCGAGTGGCTACCTGTGATGTAGTGGCTACCGTGACGTAGTAGATGACCAAGAACAGGAAACTGAAGAATAGCCCTGCGCCAATCACATCAAAGCGAGTTTCTTGGACCTTCTCGGTCCGAGGAACTGCTACTTGAACTATGAAGAGCCCCATGATTCCTACTGGAACATTCACCAAGAATATGCTTGGCCAGCCAAACAGCTGTGTTAGAATTCCGCCAAGAACTGGTCCGCTACCGAGGGCTGCAGCGAGAACAACTGAGTTGAGTCCAATTGCTCTGCCTCTATTTTGAGGTGTGGTGAAATATGTTACTAGTGCCAGTCCGTTTGCGGTAATCATTGCTGCGCCAAGTGCCTGAAAAATGCGAGCTATGACAAGCATCGCTAGTCCGATAGATATGGCACAACCAAACGATCCCAATGTAAACACGAGCATGCCCATTTGGAAGATTCTCTTCTTTCCATAGCGGTCTCCAAATTTGCCCATGAGAGGCATCGTGGATGTTAAGGCCAAGAGATACGCGACGACGACCCACTGAATTGCGTCAATTGTTGTTCCGAAGCTATCCATCATGGTCACAAGCGATACATTGACAATGGAAGCGTCTAGCGCGCCGAGGAAGACCCCGAAGCTTGTTGCACCTACTACTCTGTACGGACCGGGTGTCTTTGCAGTAGCTGGTTCACGGAAGATAGCAGTCGGTGTCATCTAGCGCATCATCACACGGTCTATAGTCAGCGGACTATGCTGGAAGTTCTCTCAATTGGCAGATAGCCCCCTAATTGTTCTTGTGGTGCATGACCAAAATCCACAAAAAGCGACCGGAACGGTTTTCTTCAATCTGGGAGTTTTGGTATCCGTGTTTGACTGGGATACGTTAGCAGAGAAGGCAAGGGATGACATCAAGGTATGTCTCGATTCTTGGGTATCCGTATTGGTCGAAACACTAGGTGACCACGTGAAGTGCGCGTATGCGAAGGGTTCCGCGGTGAAACCATGGGAATCCCCTATTGACTACGTGCCAACAATTAGTGACGTCGATATCCACATCAAGCTCGATGGTGAAGCAGATCTGTTCCCGTACTCGGAGGATCCTTTTCAAGATTCCATGTGCCTGTCCAAACATTACGAAGACAGATTCACAGAGCTGAAACCTGACCATCTTCACATCCCTCGAAGCCAGCTTAGTTTGGTCGACAAGTTGATTGAGGATCTGGAATATGTTCCACCTCGCAAGCGTGATGTAAGAGTCCTGATTGGTCGGCTCTCTGAACCTGTATTCCCATCGACTGATAGGATACGAAGTATCGATCTAGAGAATCTTCTCTCTCTTTCAGAATTTGTGGCCAAGATACCATCTAGGGTGGCGGACAGGTCTGGATTGGATTTCTGGGCAATCATCCGTGAAATGACTTGGAGAGTATCCCCTGGTCCGGTTCGACTGCTCACACAAACTGCAGACGACCCACTAGATGTCTGGTCTTGGAATCGGACTCATATTGCACAGGAGCTATGTGCGCAAGGCTACAATGAGATTGCCCGCCGCTACCAAGACTTCTACATGGCTGGGTGGAACCTATTTCTCTCAGGCTTCACAAGTTCTGACGACTTTAGATGGGCTACAACTAGCGGCTACTATGTCCTTCACCAATGCCTCAGAGAAGCTGAGTCTATGCACTAGGTATTCGGGGATGCCGTTCTCGGGCACGAAAAGACAAATCACTGGATCAACTCCAGCACTCATATGTAGTTTCTGCTATTCTATGAGCTTGCCAATACTTCTAGCGTCCAATTGAGACCCTGCAGAACTGACAGACTACCGTTTTCCCATCCTTGAGTTGTTCCACGTTCTCGAGCGTCAACGGACTTGAACACATGGGACATAACCAAGCGTTCAGGCGCTCCCGTAGATCATCTATTGCAGGCAAGATCATTGCTTGGTCTTCACCTGAGACCTTTACCTTACAGCTGGCTCCCTTCTTGCCCGAGGGCCCTTTGATATGCAACTCCGCTGCAACGCTCTTGCCTGTGAATTTCCCTTTAGCAAGTCCGCTGATTCTCGCATGAATGATGCCATCTTTCGTTTCAATATTGCTGATCACCTCAAAGAAGTTCGCATCTTCAACGATATGCAATGCCTTCTCATACATCTCTTCAGGTGTCCAATCAGTGACCTTTACGACAATCTCACCGCACTCGAGTTGCTTGAGCCTGAGTGCGAACTCCTTCGGATCTATCTGATCTGGTATGAGTAGGTCGCAGACTGAGCGAATGACGAACGGTTTGGTGGTCAATGTGTGAGGCTGCCCCTTCATGTCAACGTACGACACTCCTGCACTGATTTCTCCTTTAACACAGTCGTGGGTGGGCAAAAAATCGAACGAGGGACTTCGAAAACCGCTCGGTTCGATCTTTGAGTAATATGCGTGGTCATCCTCATCAACTAGTCTTAGCGATTCTGATGGGTATGAGATGAGAAAGACTCTCACATCCGTTATTGTGTACTTGGATTCATTCAACACCTTGACCTTGAATCGCATCCGGTTGCCAACGAATTCCCCTCCACGTACCGCCTTCACAGACTGCTGTTCATCCCGTGAATATGAACCATAGGCCGCTAGCGAACGAGCAACACCAGGTATTGGTCGTTTCTCGGGCGTGAGGGTTTCTGTTGAGCGCGTCCTCCACTGATCAACGGGCCGCCATGCCGGGAGATCCATTAAGCCACCTGTTGGGCTTGCAGTCCTCTCAATCTCTTTCTGCAGATACGGAGGCAGTGAATGCCTATCACCCCATTCGACTTCTAGTGAGTCTTCTTTCTGCTTTTTTGGAGCCACTTCACGAAGTAGTACACAGCATACTAATATGGTGAATGTGAGCCCTATTATGCCGACAGACGCTGCTACGTAATCTTGGAGGATAGGAGCTCCACTCCTGTCACATTTCGGGTGACTCTGCTTTAGAACAATATCATAGAAGCAGAAAAAGCTTCTACTTTTGGATTCAGCTCTACTCACATCCCGGTCTCTCTCGATAACGGTCTGCAACTTCTATTCTCTGCATTTACATTTGAGAGAACATTTGGCACTCCAATGCATCAATCCCTCCAGAATATCACAGTCACAAGTATGACATTCTTGGGCAAGGACTAGTGGCCACTATGTCCTTGACCGATGCCTCAAAGAAGTCGAGTCAATATGCACTGTCTTTAGAGGTACGTTTGAGAAGAATAGCACGAATCACTGTAAAGACTTCGACGCCCCTTGATATTCCTGAAGTAGGAAAAGGATTCGGCACATGAGGATCTCTCCTGCTTCTTCCTGAAGATTGCTCAGCGGAACAATCATCTTCTACTTCCATGCTTCATCAGAAGCCGGGAGCGTGTTTCTGGGAGGAGCAGTTCTTCCATGCTTCTTCACAATATCGACGACGTCAGGGATCCAATCCAGTCCAAGCTTCTTGATCTTCTCCATGGTCGGAACGCCATTCCGCGTCCAACCCCGCCTCTTGTAGGCTGCATCTGTGAGAAGCCTGTAACGTTCCTCCCTGTACTCACGGAGTTTCTTGTTCTTTTCAGTCGTGCTCATGCCTGAGATGTCGATGCCAAGCTCCTTCAACTGACCATCATAACGGTCTGCTCTCGACTCGTATTCCCAGTCAGTGACCGGCCCTGCGCTTCTATACGGAATGAAGGAGTCGTTGATTCGAAGACCCTTACCTTGTCTGATGTTGAAGACTCTCTGGAAGTTGTACACTTTCTCGCTCATTACAATAAGGTCATCGCCCCCGACCTTCTTGCCACTCATTGCCGAGTAGAATTTAACATAGAACTCCACGTGTTTTGGTACCTTTGCCGGCTCAGATGTCTGTTTGTTGTCAGCAGGGACAACATCATTCCACGGCAGTTTGCACAGCCCGTTGAGTCCGAACCAAGTACGCCACATTGGGAAGTAGTACAATGCCTCAGCTTTCTGGTCAAATGTAGGCATGTACTTGTGAACCATATCCATGAAGATGAGCCATGCCTCGTCGTGTTGTGGGCCCTTTAGTGTGAGGCCGTAACCTCCCTGCTGTGCAAGGCTCTCCTTGGTGACGTACTCCGAGTACTCCAGACCTTTGTGCTCCATGCCGATGTCCTGCATCAGATCATGGTCGACACCATGCTTGTCACCGAAATAGCCCTTTAGGTAGTGAATGCCTTTTCCAAGATGCTGCCCACCGAATCCCTTGCCATCGGCAATCTCATGAAGAACTGAGAGTGCCTCATCAGCAGCACCCCACTTGAGCTTGTGATCTCCAGTGGCTTTCTCATCGATGAAGCCTCCCTCGAAGAGCTCCATAACAAATGCCATAGTGGTACCGAAGGAGATGGTATCGATACCGTAGGCATCGCAGTAGAAGTTCAGCTCCGCAATCCAATACGGGTCGAAGACACCTATGTTTGACCCGCATCCTGCAATTGTTTCATACTCTGGCCCGTCGACAACCACCTGTTTCCCTTTGAAGGGGCCTGTCTTTGGCACGAAGCCTTCTATGCAGTGACTGCAGTTGATAGCGCAGGGTCTCCAACAGCCATCCCAGCCTTTCCCCGTATTAGTAAAGATCTTCTCCCACTCTGTCCCGAATAACGCCTTTGCAGCTGGATCCCCACCTGTCCTGAAATTTCGGGTTGGGAGCAAGTCGAACTCATCCATGATTGAGGGAAGGTGCCCTGTCCCGATGGTTCTCATTCTGTTCTGTTTGCCATCCAATTCCAGAATCTCGCCAGAGTGTTCACGGCCAATGGTCTTGATCCCGTCTGGGTCTGCAGGATTGTTCATTTCGAGTGTGATTTTTTCTAGCTTGACAGCAATTGCCTTGATTCTCTTATTTCGGAAGACAGTGCCTATTCCACCTCGTCCTGCTTGCTTGTATCTCGGCACGTTTCTCCGCATATCCCACCACGAGAAGTTCAGGCACCCCATCCATGCATGCTCTGCGCCAGGACCTGCGGTTACAACTGCCATGTCCTTGCCTTCCGATGCTGTATGACGTTCACTGAGGACTCTAGTGATCTCATAAGCAGTACTCGGGAGGCCCTTAGCATCATTTATCTCAACTCTACCACTATCTCCATCAATGAGGATGTAGACATCATTCTCCGCCTTGCCCTGTATCTCCAAAGCATCAAATCCAGAGAACTTCAGATTAGGTCCTACATAGCCGCCAACATTGCTATCGATTGGAATGCCGGTCATTGGAGAAATCGAGGTGACGATTGATTTGCCTGCTCCTGGGTACTGAGTCACTCCTCCCAGAGGGCCAGTGGCAATGCAGATCTCGTTCTCCGGGTCATCCCACTTCACGATTCTATCCTTTGGAAGGCTGTTCCACATCAGCCAGAGGTCAAACCCCTTGCCGCCAGTGAAGGTGTCCTTCATCCTTTGGTCAACTGGTTTGATTCTGATCGTATGATCTGAGAGATTGATATACAGAGTCTGACTTGCATATCCTCTCTTAATCATTGGAACTGTGTACTTGAACTCCTTCAATGTCAAGAATGTTCACCATTCCCGTTGGCAATGTGCTTACGTTATGCAATAGCAGGATATGGGCTCCAAACGAGTCTTACATATGAGTCTTGCCTTAGCTGACGTGCGCGACTATGCATATGGGCTGAAAAGGATGGAGGACATTTGGGGAAAACACGCATTTGAGTCTCTTCTTCAATAGGTCCATTTTCTCCCCATAAGTTCGTGGTTACAATTTTTAACCATGTTATGCTAATCAATAAGCCCCTACTTCATGTCTGTGCTCCAAGATGTACGGTTTCTATCATCTGTGGTGTCCATATGTAAGAGATAAAAAGCAGATACATGCCGTGAGTGACGCTATCAGACACGACAAGTATATTGTCGTCAAGATTGTAACAAGAGATACCACATGGCCGATTTGATGTACTTGAACGAGAAGACCTTAGTAACTAATAAGATGGAGACTCCAGTCATAGGGGACCGGAGTACATCATCCAACCAACATGTGGCCTTTTTCTTTCACCATCCCAAATCCTTTTCTTGCATAGCAACGGAGGTCGATTTATGACCGCAGAGAAACAGCACGAATCCAAAGGCGGCAGAGGCAGCACCGCTATCAAATCGAATGAAGCACTCGTTGTCGGCGGTGGCGTTGCAGGAATGCAGGCCGCGATTGATATTGCTAACCAGGGCTTTAAAGTAACTCTCCTCGAGAGGTCCTCTTCGGTCGGCGGAGTTATGGCGAAAATAGATAAGACCTTTCCAACTCTTGACTGTAGTGCATGTATTCTGACTCCACGGCTTAGTGAGGTTTCACGTCATCCCAATATTGATCTTCTCACATACTCTGAGATCAAATCAGTAAGTGGAGAGCCTGGGGATTTTCGAGTCAGAGTTCACAGACACGCGCGTTATGTTGATGAGGGCAAATGCAATGGTTGCGGGGATTGTATTGCAGTCTGTCCTGTTGAGGTGCCAAATGAGTTCGATGGCAGACTAGGATTTCGGAAGGCTATCTATACGCCTTTCCCGCAGGCAACTCCTAATGTCGTTACTGTTGATAAGAGGGGTGAGCCGGCCTGCAGATCAACATGTCCTGCTGAAGTAAATGCGCAGGGCTTCGTGACAATGATGCGCCATGGCAAGTATGATGAAGCTCTGGAGATTGTCAGGCGGTCTATTCCTTTTGCTGGAGTCCTCGGAAGGGTCTGCATTAGCTTTTGTGAAGCGGAATGCGAGCGCGGAATGCTTGACCAGAGCATAAGTATCAGGAATCTTCACAGATTCCTTGCCGACTACGAACGTTCTCATGGAGCTGCTCCTGTAGTTGCAGCTATCGATAAGAAAGAGCGGGTGGCCGTTGTAGGTGGCGGGCCTGGTGGTATCAGTTGTGCCTATCATCTTGCTCGCATGGGCTATCCAGTCACAGTCTTTGAGCGACAGCAGAAGGCTGGCGGGATGCTACGATACTGCATTCCTGAGTATAGACTACCACGTGATATTCTGGATGAGGAAATTCAGCGTGTTGTTGACATGGGAGTGAAAATCAAGACAGGAACAGATGTCAAATCCCTCCATGATCTACTTAACAAGGGCTTCAAGGCTGTCTTCGTTGCTACTGGGGCTTGGGAGAGCAACAGGCTAGGAATTGCTGGTGAAGATGTTGACGGCGTTGTCCATGCTATCAAGTTTCTCCAAGATGTTAATGCTGGCGAGAAGGTAACCGTCGGAGAGCGTGTTGTCGTTGTTGGTGGTGGAGATGCTGCTGTCGACTCCGCCCGTGTTGCAAGACGTCTCGGAGCAAAGGAAGTCACTCTTGTCTACAGACGGTCTCACGTGGAGATTCCTGCTATCCCAAGTGAAGTAGATGACGCCAAGGCTGAGGGCGTCAGGTTCATGCTTCTGACAAATCCTATTGAGATTTTGTCTTCAAAGGGTCATATCACTGGAGTTCGATGCATCAAGATGCGTCTGGGTGAGCCTGACCACTCCGGACGGCGTCGACCTGTTCCGATTCAAAATTCTGAATTCACGATGGCTGTGGATGAGATAATTGTTGCAGTTGGTCAGTCAACAGACCCGAAAGGTGTACAGAGTGAGCTGGAGTGCACCGAATGGGGGACTGTCAAGTGTGATCCGATCACCCTGGCAACAAGTGTGCCTGGGGTTTTTGCGGGTGGAGATATTTTCACCGGGCCAAACACAGTCGTCAAGGCCGTTGGTGCTGGAAAGCAGGCTGCCATCTCAATTGACAAGTACATTCGCGGGACTGACTTGATGGAGGGTCGCGCAAACGAGCTCCACAGAGTACAGTCCTATGAGGTGGATAAGAGCTATATTCCTGTTGAGTCTCGTGCTCTAATGCCCAAGCACATCCTTGAGAGCAGAAAACCTGACTTCTCTGAAGTCGAGCTCGGATTCAGTGAAGCCCAATCTATTCAGGAAGCTGAACGGTGTCTCAACTGCGCAGTCTGCTGTGAGTGCGAGAGATGCGTTGAGGCATGCACTCGGGAGGCTATCAATCATCACATGACTGATGAGGTCGTGGACCTGCATGTCGGTGCCATTATTCTGGCTACAGGGTACAGGCTTTTCGATGTTGCAAAATACCCACAGTATGGGTATGGCAAGTTGCCGAACGTCATAACAGCAATGGAGTTCGAGAGGCTGATCAATGCGGCTGGCCCCACACATGGGCATCTGATTCGACTCACAGACGGCAGGATACCTGAGAGTATTGGTTTTGTCCAGTGTGTCGGTGCGAGAGATGTTCAGAAGGGTGTCCCGTTCTGTTCCAGAGTGTGTTGCATGTATGGTATAAAGAACGCCGTCATGGCGAAAGACCACCATCACGACGCAAAGGTGAATGTGTACTATGCAGATATTCGCGCCTTCGGAAAAGGATTTGAAGAGTTCTACGAGATGGCGCGTACACGCTTCGGCGTGAACTTCGTTCGAGGGCGTGTTGCAGAGGTCATGGAGGATAAGAAGAATGAGAAGCTCATTGTGCGCTTTGAGGATACTGAAACGGGTGAGCTGCACGATGTCTCTCATGACCTTGTCATTCTTAGTCCTGGAATTCAGCCTCCGGAGGGACTTGAAGACTTGGCAGTGGAGCTCAATATGGAACTCAGTGAAGAAGGCTATGTCCAAGTTCAAGATGCTGTCCTCACACCTGTCGATACTGATGTGCCTGGTGTGTTCGTTGCAGGATGTGCAGACGGACCGAAAGACATTCCCGACTCGGTTTCTGCTGGCAGCGCAGCAGCGATGAGAGCAACTATCATTCTGTCGAAGGTGGACAGAGAGGAGCAATAGCTATGTCAAATGATGGTGTCCCGCAGAAGTCAGTGGTCAACAACGTCCCAAGCTCAGATTTTGCTAAAGAGGTCGAGAAGGAATTTGGTGGGGAAGGGATAATGAAATGTATCCAGTGTGGTATGTGTACAGCTTCGTGCATGGTTGCGAGCATGGCTGACCGTTATCGTCCTCGAAAACTCATCCAGAAAATCCTTCTTGGCAAACGCGAAGAGGTTCTCTCAAGCGAGCTCCCATGGCTCTGCATGACCTGCAGGCTGTGTGAAGAGCGATGCCAGGAGGATGTCAACCTTGCAGAGATCTTCCATGCGGTGCGCGAGATTGCTGCACGTGAAGGCTACGTTCCCAAGATCTTTCAGAACACGATCAATAAGGTTCTAGAAGATGGCTGGTTGCTCAAAGATGCCTACACTGATTTTGTTGAGGATGACCGATCTGACCTGGGATTGGATCCCAAACTTGACTGGAACGATGATTTCGTGAAGAAGGTAAAGAAGCGTTACTTCAATGGAGGCAATAAGAAATGAAAGAATTCGTTCTCTACACAGGATGCACGACACCTGTTAGATTGCCAGCCTATGAAGCCGCAATCACCATTGTCCTTGAGAAACTAGGCGTTCGTCTGATTCCAATGAAGGATGCCAATTGCTGTGGTGCACAGTATGTTGAGTCAGTAAGCCACACTGCCTTTGCAGCGATGAGTGGGAGAATCCTTGCTATTGCTGAGAGTATGGACCGCGATATCCTTGCAGTCTGTGGGGCATGCTCTGGCTCACTCAAGATAGTCAAGCATGATCTCGATCATAACCCCGACCTACGTGCGGAGGTCAATGATCTTCTTGCTGAAGAGGGCCTGAAGTATACAGGTACTGTAGAGGTGAAGCATCTTCTGCAGATTTTCAATGAGGACATTGGCTATGATGCGATAAAGGCTGCCATTGTGAAGCCCTACAATGGTGTGCGTCTTGCTGCACACTACGGTTGTCACGTCACACGCCCTCCGGAGATTGTCCAGGTTGACAATCCCGAAACTCCAGTCATTATCGATAAGATCATTGAGATTGCTGGGGCAACGCCGGTGGACTACACCGGAAAGACTCGTTGCTGTGGAGGACCCATGCTAGCAATGGATCAAGAAGTTGCGAACAAGATCGGCCTTGACAAGATCAAGAATATTCGAAATGAGAGAGCACAAGGTATTGTTACCGCCTGTGTCTTCTGTGATATACAGTTGACTCAAGTGCAATTCGGGGACACGGCTGGAAGCGAACCAAAGATACCTGTGTTGACTCTCCCGCAGTTCCTGGGTCCTGCACTAGGTATCAACTTCGACAAACTAGGCATTCAACTGAATAAGATCAGCCCAGAGGCGATTCTGCAAGTAACTTAGAGGAATAGAGAATGACGGAAAGGAAAGCACAAGCAGCACTCGTCATCGGCGGAGGTGTTGCAGGCATGCAAGCCGCGCTTGACATAGCAAACCAAGGATTCAAGGTCTACCTAGTTGAGAGGACACCTTCAATAGGTGGTAGAATGGCTCAGATTGACAAGACATTTCCGACCCTCGACTGTAGCGCATGTATCTTGACACCCAAACTCAGTGAGGTTTCTCACCATAAGCACATCAACCTGCTGACCTACTCCGAAGTCGGGAGTGTGACTGGGAAATCTGGCGACTTTCATGTGCGTATAAGACGCAAGGCCCGCTTCGTGAAGGAAGACCTCTGTTCTGGTTGTGGGGACTGCGCCGCTGAATGTCCTACTGAAGTCCCCAATGAGTTCGATATGAACATCGGATTCAGGAAAGCCATCTATATTGGATTCCCGCAGGCAACTCCCAATGTCTATACTGTTGACAAGGAGAACTGCATCAACTGCGGGAGGTGCGTGAAGGCATGCCAAAGGAATGCTATCGATATGGAAATGACCGATAGGACCCTGGACATTCACGTCGGTGCAATCATTATTGCCACTGGGTTCGAGCTATTCGATGTAAGTCAATATCCACGACTGGGCTATGGTCACTATCCAAATGTCATCCACGCGATGGAGTTTGAACGGCTCATTAATGCAGCAGGACCAACCCATGGTCATCTTGTTCGTCTGAGCGATGGCAGGAAACCCCATAGCATTGGATTTGTGCAGTGTGTTGGTGCTAGGGATGTTCAGAAAGGTGTTCCCTACTGTAGTCGTGTGTGCTGTATGTACTCGATAAAAAACGCTGTAATGGCACTCGAACACTATCCCGACGCCGAAGTATCGGTGTATTATGCTGACATTAGAGCATTTGGCAAGGGATTCGAGGAATTCTATGAAATGGCCAAGAAACGGTTTGGCGTGAGGTTCGTGAGAGGTCGTGTTGCAGAGGTGATGGAGGGCAAGAATACAGGTAATCTAGTTGTAAAGGTCGAGGATACTGAGAGCTCAACAATCCGTCTTGTTGAGCATGACATGGTTGTAATCAGTCCTGGTATCATCCCTCCTGAAGGAATGGATACCTTAGCCACAAAGATGGGAATTGCCAAGAGCGACGACGGTTATGTCCAAATTGCACACTCCTTCTTCGGACCCACCTTAACTAAGGTTCCGGGTGTATTTGTATGCGGATGTGCGGATGGACCCAAAGATATTCCTGACTCTGTGAGCGCTGGAAGTTCAGCTGCGATGAAGGCTACGATTATCCTCAGTAAAGGAGGAGCATAGAGTTTGTCAGACATTAAAGAAGAACCACGAATCGGCGTGTTCGTCTGCCATTGTGGCCATAATATAGCGGGTACCGTTGATGTGGCCTCAGTTGCAGCAATGGCCAGGAAACTACCAAACGTTGCATTTGCAACAGATGAGATGTTCATGTGTTCAGATGCAGGACAGACGCTCATCAAAAATAAGATCAAGGAACTCGACCTCAACAGAGTAGTTGTCGCTAGCTGTTCACCAAGAATGCATGAACCGACCTTCCGCCGTGTTGTTGAGGAGGCTGGTGTGAATAGATATTTGTTCGACCAAGTGAACCTCAGGGAGCATGTCAGCTGGTGTCATTCTAGGGAACCTGAGAAGGCGACAGAGAAGGCAAAGGACCTGGTTCGTATGTCAGTTGCCAGAGCTGCAAAACTAGAGAGTCTGCCCATCAAGTCAGTGGAAGTCATTCCGAAGACACTTGTCGTTGGAGGCGGAATTGCCGGTCTCAGGGCATCTCTGGACATTGCAGAGCGTGGCTTTGATGTGATACTTGTAGAGAAGGATAGCCAGCTTGGCGGCCACGTAGCCAAATGGACCCATCTCTTTCCCTCAGATGAGTCAGGTGCTCAGATCATCGGACCTCTCATCAGTGATGTGAGGAAGCATAAGCGCATCAAGGTCCATGTGCGAAGCAAGGTATCTGACTTTGATGGATTCATTGGGAACTTTGGTGTCACGATTAAGAATCTAGACACTGAGAAGAAGCGTCGATATGAGGTGGGCGCTGTCATAGTCGCCACAGGGTTCGAACCCTTCAAGCCTGTAGGCTATTACGGCTACGGGACTCATCCCGATATCATTACGCTTGCAGAGCTCCAGGAGATTAAACCGAATGAGATGCTGCTCAAGCCAAGTGATGGCAAACCTGTGAAGAATCTCGTCTTCATCGGTTGTGTTGGCTCTCGTGAACCCGGCAAGAAGGGTCATGAGCATTGCTCAAGACACTGCTGCTCCGCCACAGCTAAGGCTGCAGGAGACCTCAGAGACCGCGTTGATGAGGCACTCATCCTCTATCAAGACATCAGAACCTATGGAAAGGGTCACGAGGAGTTTCAAAGGCTTGCGCGGCAAAAGCATGTGATCTACAGCAAGTTTCCACAGGACGCAAAACCAGAGGTCACAATCAAGAGAGGCAAGATACATCTGAGGTGGTTCGATGTGCTTGGCGGCGTCGAGCTCGAATTTGAACCCGATTTGCTGGTGCTAGCATCAGCCATGATTCCACCGGCTGACATGGACGAGACTGCAAAGATGTTTAGCCTCACAAGGAGCGGCGACGGATTCTTCAACCCGGAGCACATCAAACTTGCACCGCTGACGACCCATACAGCTGGTGTGATGATTGCTGGTGCTTCCCAGGCCGCAAAGAATGCGTCTGAATCAGTGATTGATGCGAGTGGCGCTGCAGCAAAGGCTGTAAGCCTCATGGCTCAGGGAAAGGTTGAGATTGAGTCAACTGTTTCGCACGTGATTTCAGACCTGTGCTCATCTTGCCACACCTGTGTCACTGCCTGCCCATACGGCGCGATTGCAATGGATGAGGAGCACGACCCACCCATCGCATTTGTTACAGAGGCGAAATGCAAGGGCTGCGGGACATGTGCTGCTGCCTGTCCTAGCAGTGCAATTATCATGTATCATTCCACAGATGACCAAATCATGGCTATGGTTGAGGCATATCTATGCACAACACCAGAAGCTCAGGGAGGTGGTTCAGCATGACCGCTGAAACAACCATCCCTACAACAGCAGAAAAAGAGTGGGAGCCCCGCATCGTTGCATACTGCTGCAACTGGTGCAGCTACGCAGGGGCAGACTTGGCTGGAACAAGTCGAATACAGTATCCAACGAACGCAAGAATCGTCAGGGTGAACTGCACTGGCAGGCTGAGCCCGGAGTTTGTTCTTGCCGCTCTGGACATGGGCGCTGACGGCGTTCTTGTTTCTGGGTGCCACCCCGGAGATTGTCACTATACAAGCGGCAATCTGAAGGCTCGCGCTCGGTGGGCACTAATGGAGACGGCGATTGAACAAGCTGGAGTAGACCCGCGTAGGGTTCGCTTGCAGTGGGCCTCAGCCTCTGAGGCACAAGTCTTCGCTGATGGCGTAAAGGCGATTATAAAACAAGTAAAAGAACTGGGTCCAATCAGGAGTGAATGGAAATGAGTAAGATGTT
>PRDH01000046.1 GCA_003345545.1 Candidatus Thorarchaeota archaeon | reverse complement strand
GCACCTATTCCTCGAGATCTCTCAACAAGCCTGCTCAGAGACTCCCGTCTTGCCCGTTCACACTCTTCGGAGTACGCTGTGACCTCGCCACCAAAGAACCCCTCAATCCCTGCAACAATCTTTCCACCAACGCCTCTTGTTCGTACTGTAAGGCCGCTAATTGGTCCGAATATCTTTGTGATTTTGTAGCCAGGAATACTCGGCATTGTGACGACTATGATATCCTCAGTCAATCCTACTCACCAAAGATGACTCCGTAGGGCGCGATAAAAACAATCCTGTTTCGTTCTTAAACTGGTCTAATAGCGGTTCGAGCTCCACAAGCAGAGCAGTGTAAATAGTACGCCATTTTTTCCTTTACAATCTCAGTGTCAGGGCGCGTACAGACAGGACAGATTACATAGGACAGGACATAGTTGTTAAGAACAGCATTCACGGCTTCCGCAGTGAACTTGCCGTTGAAGATAGCAGTACCTCCTTCGATACTTCCTGCAGTTCCAAGTTGGCCCGAGATGTACTTGAGGACCTCCCTTCCTGACCTGTTCAGGACACTGATGACATCCTGGAAGTTTTGCCACATGCTTCGGTTACCCTGAACCATCAGCTGTACAGCGGGCACCTTGAACCGCTCACCTGATCGTTTGAACGCGTCCTCGGGAATCTGGGTTCGCGCTCGTTCCAGGAGTTTGTCGTAATCGTCCATACCCGAGTTTCCTCATTCCGTACTATTGAAGGTATTGTTCAGGAAGGCATTGAAACTCACATTTCGGCTGGGATGTATCTCCCAGGGTCAACCTCACTGATGAGCCCATCAGCCACTAAGTCAAAGACCTTCATCTGAATGTCCATTGACTGGTGCCCTCTGCCTTCAAAGAACGTCACGATGTCCTTCATTTGAACTCCTTCAGGAGTCGCATTCAGTTCAATATAGCTTAGAATCTGTTTTGTGACACCAGCGAGTGATGGTGCCTTTGCACCTGTCTTTGATGGCGTCAAGCGCTGTTGGTCATCCTCAGCAGTGACTGGCATCGTCACACCGCTGCGCGTGAGGACAGCATGATAGCGCTGCATGAGGTGAAGACCCATGAAGTTGGGGTCCTTCAACTCTCTGACTATCTCAGGAACAAGATAGACCTCATCTTCATACTTTCGAATCTTGCCAATGACAAGAGCCAGGATGTTCTCTTTGACGCCCTCAAGCAATGAGGCATCTTCATCGCCCCACACCTTTACCCTAATAGTTTCACTGCCATCATCAAGAGTGATGCTCTCAAACCGCTTCGCATCCGAGCCTGCGTCCTTATGAAACTTGTCGACCACGAACCCTACTAGTGCCACTCTTCTCAATTCGACATCAAATGGAGATATCACATGGGATCCATTTTCTTCACTGAATTCGCCTTGGATGATGTCTGAGATGGAGGCTCTGACTGCGGTCATTCTTTCTCGCATGGGGTGATTCACCTTGTCGCCTATTACTAGATGAATAAGTCACTATTTATGAGTCACGGAGACTGAGATGTCCCAGTTCTCATAGCTTATGGCTGCTTTTCTTGGTCCATCAGAAGAAGTCGGATAGGGAACTCTGATGAGTAGAGCCTTTGATCTCTCCGAGAGCCTCTTCAAGTCGTTCCAGAGACTTTTGAACGCGTGACTCACTGAAGTCGTGTTCTGCACAGAGAATTTTCAAGACCACATCAGGTCGCGGGCTGGTCCATTTGGGAGTGGTCAGTTCCATCTTCGGCGGATTCAAGAAGATTTCACGTATCTCCGCATATGGAAAATCGAACTTCTCGCCACGCTCTCTCTCAACAGCTTCAAGGGTCCCGTGCTTCTTGATGAGCTTCAGAGCTGTCTTCTGACCAACTCCTTTGACACTGTCATTGTAGTCAGTACCAACGAGAATGGCAATGTCAATGAGCTGTTCTCTCGTTATGCCAAGTACCTTGAGATTCTTATCGAGAAGGATGAGTTCCGGATCAATGCTCTTGTAGGTCTTTGAACGGGCTACTCTACGACGCCCGGAGATGGAGAGATTGCGAACCATGCGCGGGCAGTTGTACAGGAGAGAATCATTGTCCTGACTTGCACTAGCCCATACTAGACCAGCTCGTGCCATCTGAGCAGCCAAGGCTTCTCCTTCCGATGGCGCCTGGATCACAGGGATTCCGAGAACTTCCAGTAGTTTCTTGGATTCATCAATCATGGGACCTGAGAGCTTCGAACTTGCCTGCCCAGCCTTTCGGGCATCCTCGATCCTGCCCTCTTCCTTCGCCAGTTTCCACTCTTCATAAGCAGCATCACGTATCTCGCGTCTGCGTTGCACTTCAGGAGCCTTTAGCTCTGGAGCCACACCATCAAAGACATAGACCGGACTAATACCATTCTCAAGCAGGTTTACGTTACGATAAAAGAGCCCGCTGAGATGACTGGTCACACGTCCTTTTCTGTCTGTGAGAGGAGTGCCATCAGGTTGACGTATAGTTGCGAGAAAAGAGTAGATTGTATTGAAGGCATCAACAGCAATCTCCTTGCCAGACAAGTCCGCAAGTGTGAGGGTTTCTGCCTCAACAATGTCAGCAAGCTTTGTTCCCATCCAATCCACTCCGAAAGGTCTACAATGACAATGATGTGACTGCATTTTATCCTTTCCAGACGCCTACACTTCGACAACTTTATAACAATCAGTCAAATCGAGGCCAAAACTGGTACCTCCCAGTGCTAGTCAGAACCGTTCTGGTGATACAATTGGCAAGTACGAAAGCTACTAGGTGTACTTCTTGTCATTCCTCAGTTTCCCCGCGAGAGGACAACGTCAAGTTCCAGTGCCCAGCCTGTGGGGAATTCACAATTTGGCGCTGTGAATCATGTAGACGATTCTCAAACAGATACACCTGTCCCAATTGTGGGTTTGAGGGCCCATAGACACGGATTGGAGATGAAGACTAATGGCAAGAGTAGTGATGACAATCAGGGTCATGCCAGATGGTGTAGAGATAGACCTAGATAATCTTCTCAAGCGAATCAAGAAAGCGATTCCGCAGGGGACCGATGTTGGAGCTGTGGAAAAGCAACCAGTGGCATTTGGTCTGAAGGCGCTTAGGATGAATCTTGTTCGGGAGGAGTCCAAGGGTGGCACTGATGACATCGAACAGGCCATTAGCGCCATTGAAGGCGTGTCACAGGTCGAAGTCGAAAGAGTATCACGAATGTAGATAGGAAAGATTCGCCCAGCTCTTGATTCTGCAGTGGAGATTGTACATATCTGCATAGTTCCTAGCTATGTCTTTTGTGTAGTAGGTAATATTGGTAGGGAAAGAAAGATTGAATAGCGCATAGAAAGCGGAGTTCAATGATTAACAACTTCCGTCCCATTTCCAGGATTATGATAGTCTTGGAGGTTGCTTCTAGACAGTGGTCGAAATCATACTCAAGGTTGCAGAGGCCGAGCATAGAGACATTGGCAGGTTCATAGTGCGAATTGATGCTATGTCCATGGAGAAGCTTGGAGTGAGAACCGGAGACATCATCCAGATCAAGGGCAAGAGAATGACTGCCGCTATTGCGTGGCCTGCATACCAAGGTGACAAGGGACATGAGATTATTCGTATGGACGGGAGAATTCGAAGGAACGCAGGCGTCAGTCTGAGCGAAAAGGTGAGTGTGTCGCGTGCAAATGAGGAACCGGCGAAGAGTATCACGCTCGCACCAACATCGGTCCCAATTAGACCCGAACCACGATTTGAGGAGTTTGTGAAGAGGAAGCTTCTCAACTGCCCTGTGACCATGCAGGATACTGTATTCATTCCAATTCTCGGAAGAGCAATACCCTTCAAGGTCACATCGATTAAACCCCCAGGCACAGTTGTCGTGCAGCATTCTACAGTATTGGCAATTGCCGAAAAACCAACTGGGGATGTGGTTGGTGCTTCCGCAGTAACATACGAAGAGATTGGTGGACTCTCTGATGCAATCCAGAGAATCAGAGAGATGGTCGAGCTGCCAATGAAACACCCAGAGATTTTCAAGAGACTGGGAATCGATCCGCCCCGTGGTCTAATCCTCCATGGACCACCAGGAACAGGCAAAACGCTGCTTGCAAAGGCGGTAGCAAGTGAATCTGAAGCCAACTTCGTGCATATTAACGGACCAGAGATCATGTCGAAGTTCTATGGTGAATCGGAGCAGAAACTCAGGAAACTCTTTGAAGAGGCAGAAGAGAATGCTCCAAGCATCATATTCATTGATGAACTCGACGCGATTGCTCCCAAGAGAGAGGAGGTTCAGGGCGAGGTCGAACGGAGAGTCGTGGCACAGCTACTGGCTACAATGGACGGACTCAAGTCCCGCGGACAGGTAGTAGTGATTGGTGCAACTAACCGAGTGAATGCTCTAGATCCAGCCCTGAGAAGACCGGGTCGATTTGACAGAGAGATTGAGATTGGAGTTCCAGACGAAACAGGACGACTGGAAGTCCTTCATATTCATTCAAGGGGAATGCCGCTGACGACAGAGGGCGATGGCACAGTCGACCTAGAAAAGCTTGCAAAGGTTACACATGGTTTTGTAGGCGCGGATCTGCAGGCCTTGTGCAGAGAGGCAGCAATGAAAGCACTGAGAAGATATCTTCCTCAGATGAATCTAGAGGACGATGAAATACCACAAGAGGTTCTCGATCAACTGGAGGTCAACAATGGAGACTTCCTTGGGGCTTTGAAAGAAATCCAGCCCACAGCAGTAAGAGAGGTGTTCATAGAGGTACCAAATGTTCTCTGGAGCGATATTGGTGGCCTGGAGGGCGTAATTCAAGAACTCATAGAGGTCGTTGAGTGGCCGCTCAAGAGACCTGATGCATTTCGTCGGTTGGGCATCAGTCCCCCAAAGGGCGTGTTAATCTATGGTCCTCCCGGCTGTGGAAAGACTCTACTTGCCAGAGCTGTTGCCACAGAGAGTGAAGCGAACTTCATCAGTGTGAAGGGACCAGAACTCATCTCAAAATGGGTGGGCGAGAGCGAGAAAGCCGTCAGAGAGATTTTCCGTAAGGCAAGAACTGCTTCGCCGTCCATCATATTCTTCGATGAGATTGATGCAATTGCACCCTCACGGGGTGGTGGCAATTCAGGAGACTTCCACCATTCTGAGAGAGTCATCAGCCAACTTCTCACTGAGATGGATGGCCTTGAGTCAATGAAAGACGTCGTGGTCATTGCGGCAACAAATCGCCCAGAGTTGATTGACAAGGCGCTTCTTCGAACTGGTAGGTTCGATAGATTCGTGAATGTCGATGCGCCGGATGCAAAGAGTAGGAAGGCAATCTTCGATATTTACACCGCCAATATGCCACTTGACGAAGATGTTTCCATCACGAAGCTCGTGGAACTCACCGAGTACTTCGTCGGGGGCGACATTGAGGCCATTTGTAGAGAGGCGGGGATGCGGGCTCTTCGAGATGACATGGAAACTAAGAAAGTGAGCTGGAAGCATTTTGAGGCCGCTATGAAGGATGTTCATGCCTCAACAACCAAAGAGATGCTGGAACGATTCAGGAAACTTGACCAGGTTCTTCGAAGGAGTATTGAGGCGGAACCAGGAACACAATCTATGTACGGATGATAATGGAAAGTGATAATGTATGGCACCATGGAATGCACTACCCATGACGAACCTAGTCGTTTCAATCATACAGAAACGCCACGGGGTCATCCTCGATGATGAATTGATTCGGGCGTTGAAGAAGGAACTTGGAGTAGAGCCAAGCGAGGCAGAACTAAACGCAGCCCTCCTCCAACTTGAAATCAATGGACTCATCCATGTAGGTCAGATTACGAAGACCAAGCGCAGGATTGAGGTAATCACTGAAGGAACAGAGTTCCTTGAGTGATTACCTCAATCCTGCGCTTGGTCTTCGTAGTC
>PRDH01000045.1 GCA_003345545.1 Candidatus Thorarchaeota archaeon | reverse complement strand
ATAGATTATTATGAGTCTGCTTGGTTCCGACTATCATACGCAAGTCCGGAGATGACAGTGAGTGGCATAAGAGCAATCATAATAACACTGAGGGCTGTCACAAGGCTTGTTGTGGTTGCCACATCAAGGCCCAACCCGAAGATTTGCATGACGACCGTGCTCCAGAAGACTACCACGAAAGCGATGAGAATCCACGGCCATACTTTTGCTAGGACGCCCTGAATACTCTCAGGGAGACGCGTGCGCCACCATGTCAGCTGTTTGTTGATTCTTGTTGCAGTGGCACTGCCTAAGATTGTGAGGAAGATTGGCGCAAAGCCTCCACCAACCAGGAACAAAATAACCGCGAGAGTGAATAGAATCGAAGCACCGTACTTCCTGCTAATGAACGCAGCTGCCCATATCGTGACCAGCAGACCAAAGAGAACTGCAAAGAAACCTGTCAAAAGAAAGGTGGGCAGAACTGTCAGGGCGCGTTCACTTGCGCCAGGCCACATCTGGTAGGCTGGACCTATGGCGTTAATGACTATTCCACCCGTCGCAATATCCCCCTGTAGTAGTTCGAAGTAGCCGTGTTCTATGCCCGCCAATCCAACAAGAACACCATATGTTGAAGCAACGAGTCTCGTTGCGTTCGTATCGGGCATGCTTCTAACAACCGTATTGTTCGTTTGTGTCCTTGACTAGAACCCTTCCTTGATTAGCAGTCGTCTGCATATAAGGTGCATTGAATTTGTGCTACTGAAGTCTAACCCGTTGGGGAAATGGTTGAATCTTCTTCATCCTCTTGATTCTCGGCTGGGACCAGGACTTCTTCCAGCTCCATCTCTCTTGCTCCGAGCCTTCTTGCTACGCTCAGGATGCCATGTTTCATACCTCCAACCAGAATCTCATGGAAGACTATGAGAGGAAGCACAAACGCCAACGCAAGTAGTGGGATGCCAACTGCGTTGAGCAGAGCCCTGAATACGAAATCGGAATTGAGCAGCTGGTTGTGGATGACTACTGGATTATAGAAGTACTGAACAAAGGTGACCACTGGAACCATGAATAGAGTGAATCCCCCGAGTAGATTGCTCCACCAGCGTCCAACGCCTATCGTATCAGGGCACTTTCTGATTTTCAGTTCCTTGTCTTTTAGATGCATCACGATTCCCGAGTCATTCAGGATCCATGTCGGGGCAAAGAAGGCTAGGACAACGGGTAGGAGTACGAGAGCGCCTACCACTGATGTAAGAGGCAGATAGGTCGGTCTCACCGAATCCATTATTGATGCTGGCTCAGTATAGAGGAGGTCTTTCACGAGTCCTGAAATTGCTCCGCCCATTGATAGTGAGAAGAGCGCCGGAATGAAGGCTCTCCTAATCATGCGAAGGGACCCAAATTCAGTCCCTATTCTCACTATGTCGATATCATATGCAGGACTCTTCATGACCCTGGTTGCTATGAGCATGATTGCTGCCAGTGGCAATGATGTGAGGAGATAGACACCTCCAGCTAAAGGCACCATGTACGTAATGAGCCAAGTGACATCAGCATCGACTGAACCAAGTCTGAATGGCAAGATACTATAGGTTGACGCGTCAGTTCCAATTGCGCGCACGAAATTAGTGAGGATGATGTTGACCACCCACATCGCCACACCCAAACAGGCGAGAGAGAAGACTATCATGGGGAGGGATTTGAGATTCTTGTGTGTCATCGGAACGACTCCTAATCATTTCTACGTTCTTTGCCAGTTATACTGATCTGGTCAAGAGATTGCTGCATATCTTGATAACCGCATTGAATGAATTCATGGCCTGCTCCGAAAAAGCGCCATTCATCTGATTGGCTGACTCCTCCAATTAAACTACCTATGCCTTGCTAAAAAAAGCCTTCTCTTTGGGGGCTGGGAACCAGCCGCTTAGTTGCGATTCTGCCTTCTTGAGCAGCCCGTTGTCAAAAAACCCGAACATGCTGTTCCCTGATGAGATATAGGCTGTTTTTTCTTGCTCGTACCCCGTCACGCGACTCAGTATTGCATCCAGCTGGGCAATACCTGCGCTTATCCCCACATCCCGAGTGAAAGGATTTGATCCATCGCTATGAGGTGCCTCGAATACTCCTACGACTTCAAAGAGAGCCCCGTAGATCTTGTTCATGTCGAGTATGCTCTTGTCCAGCCTCGCCTCAGTCCCTTGGCGCGTGCGACCGCCGTGCCACCATGCCCTTACAGGATCAGGTATGAGACCAAATAGATTCTTCATCGTGAAGCTCTGGTAGTCCTTGCGCTTGCTCTGGCTGATGAGGGGGGCGCCACGGTATTTGAATAGCCTCGCCGGAACGATGCCGTACAGCTTGTCAGTAAAAACAGGTGGGAATCTGGACTCGACGGTCTCTCTTACAATCCGTTCATCTGCGACTTTCCCCGCCCAGACCTCGTCGGTCGCATTCACGTATTCAACACCGTTCTCCTTGAAGAAGTCGAGGTAGCCGTACTTCCCTAGGAAGTGCTTCTCCTCCTTCATTATGTGCTTCCAATGAGGCCCTTCTATGAACCAGCCCCAGTCAGGATTTCTAATGAGCCATCTCCAACCCATGTTGTTGTTGATGAGCCAGTCCCAGTCTACCTCCTCTCCGTCCGCGATGAATTTCAGGCCTTTCGGCTCCAGCTCCATCGACCGATGAAGGAGGTGTCCTTCTGTGACGATGACCCTGCCCTGGGCGGCGTCTACGATACATCGCAGGGTTTCAAGGTTCATCGCGGAGCCCTCTTCGATTCCGACCCAGTCTGCTTTGACGATGAGTGAATCCGAGTCCGGCAAGTTATCCTTGAGGAGGCGTGTGAAATCGGCAGAGGTATTGATCCTTGAGAATACAGAGTCGCCTAAACGCAGCACTGGTTCCATAACACGCCACGTTCGTTTCTTGCTTTTATTCTCTCTGACGGGATGCGCAGTTGAGTCTTCAGGATACGCTCTGGACGCGACATTCATGAGAAGAGGAGATGTTCTTCAGTGTGTGGTACCCTTTGCCTTACGATACATCTTGTTGTATTCATCTCTGAGGTCTTCCTCAGAAACGAGCGGCTGGCTAATTATGTCCAACGTTTCTGCTGACATCCTGCCTTCTCTGACCAGTTGAGCACCAGCTCTTCTCGCGGCGTCTAGTATCTCTTCAGACTTATCCTTCTCCCTGTCCATCACAAATGCATGAGGTCTAATGACGGGACCTGAGAACTCAACTCCAACGTCCTTTGCGATTCCCTCAACAATTCGAACCACACTATCCATGTTCTCCTTTTCCCACCACCCTCCGACTGATACAAGTACAATCTTGGATATCCGCACATCATCATGGAACCGTGCTCGCGTTCTTCCATCTCGGAATTCAAGCACAGGTTCTACAATTGGCATCAGCCGATTCAACAGGTTCTGTATCTCTCCGGGAAGGGGTAGGTAGACTGGAATAGCAAGAACAAAAATATCTGATTCGCGTAGCTTGACATAGAGGTCTTGCATGTCATCAGCCTGGATACATTCGCCGACCTTCTCAAACCAGCATTGAAAATCACCCAAGCACGGTCTGATCTTGAGCCGTTTTGCATAGACGAGCTCGATTGCGGCGCCTGCTTCCTTCATTCCCTCAAGAAATGCATTCAGCAGTCTCTTCGTGTATCCCTTTTCCATGCGTGCACTGCCATTTATGGCCAGAACCTTAGTCATGTACCACACCTTGAAGACTTGTGCATGCTCGAGTTATGGTCGCTATAGGATGGTAGCCCCTGCTATAAATCCTTGGAAACTTGGGCACGAACAGGAAAAACAACTAATTGATAAGAAAGTGTGACACTATCGAACCACTAGCAGTCTGCATCTGCGTCGTATGCTAGTGCGTGGAGATTGAAGACATGGCTAAATGGGAATTCATACTCGCGACTATCGTAGGTGTAATCCTATTTGTTTCTGATTTGGTCTTTGGATGGTTAACGATGATCTCGGGTCCCGTCCCGGTCATATTCACAATAGCTATCATCATCGGCCTCATTGCCGGTGGGCTTGGCCTAGCGCTCCTGAGTACGCTTGCTTCTTGGGTAATAGGCATCCTGATCGGTGCTCTAATTGGCCCATTCGTCATGGTCGATTTGATCGGGACTGAACAGACTTTCTTCAGTCTGTTTGTATTCGTGTTTATCTACTCAATACGAGGCATGTTCTCTTTCACGTACGAAGGGAATATTGTAGAAGTCCTACTCGTGGGTCTTCTCTATCTCGTCGTCATGCTAGTCATCACGCCGATTGTCTATGCCCTATCGTTTGTCTTCGCAGCAGTGGGAGGCGTACTTGGAAGAGTCCTGCGCGATAGCTTGAAGAAAAAGGGCGAAACAGCCCAACCTGCCGCGCCAGCTTCGAGTGATCTTCAATAGAACATACCCTAGTCGAGGGGCGCTCAAGATCTGGCAGAAATACTGTTCAATCGTTCGTAATCTATATCTGGACTCGGCACACTAGCTATACATAGGAGGATTGATTGAATTTGCAGACAGTCATGTACTCCGTAAGCCTTCCAGTGATTCTGGGAATGCTTGCCATCATTGCGACCCTACTGATCGTCCTCGGTTTCAAGGAGAAAAACGACCTCGCAAGAAGAATCCGCCTACTTAGGTGGGGTGTTGCACTGATTGGTATGACATTAGTTCTCACAGGATTTCTTTGGTATGCATATTGGGCACTGGTACACGTCCCACTCGCCGTGAGTTTGGAAGACATAATCATTCTGACACTGTTCTCCACGGTCGGGGGAGTGGCAATGGGTATGGCATTGACCATGAAGAGCAGTTAGATTGGAGATGACAAGCATCAGAATTGGGAATGTTTAAAATCCCCCCAGTGGATTGTGGGGTGGCGGTGTAATGGCAGAAATTCCGACTCCATCTGGCGGCAGCGGTGGAAGACTCTATCGCTCGCGTGATAACAAGATCCTCCTTGGTGTGTGCGGGGGCTTGGGTAAATACTTCAATACTGATCCCACAATCGTACGAATAATTTGGATCCTGCTCACTCTGGTTACAGTTGGTGTTGGACTGCTTGGCTATCTCATCGCTGCATTAGTCATTCCGGAGGAGCCCTTAGGCTAGGCGCACACCTCACTCAGTTCTTGGTATATCCGAAGGTATTTATGTAGTCCGAGATGCACATCCGAACACATCGGTGAACGCAATGCCTATCGGTCTGAGTAGAGGTACGGGACTGGCCGTTTCAATCATCGCCATAGTTGCGGTTGCCTCGCTGACAGTTGTCTTCTTTCTGCAGCCACAGACACCGATTGATACAGAGTTGGTCCTCACCATCAATGTGGGTGATTCTTCTGATAACTACACCATGAGTGATCTGTATTCCCTTCCAAGCATAACATGTTCTGCAGGATTCGTCAAGACTGGTACCAGCCCCTATACAATTGTGAATCCTTCTAATTGGACTGGCATTCCTCTTGCACAGCTGCTTTCACGAACTGGAAGTTTGCCTGAAAACTACAGCCTTCGAATCCTGAGTAGTGATGGCTATGATACATATTTCACAGTGAGTGAGTGTGAGGGCTCATTAGAGGCATACAACTCCTCCACAGCAGAACCGATTGGAATTCAGAACTTCACGATGGTTCTTGCCTACAGACAGAATGGCGAATCGATTTCAAATGAGACCGGTGGTCCGCTTCGCCTCATAATGCGACCTGATGGTGACTACATGTCTGCAGGACACACTTTCGCAAAATACATCAGAGAGATTTCAGTCGTCGATAGGACGCAGCCTTGGTCCTTGGAGCTGAAAGGAGTACTTGAATGGAACATGACACATGATGTCTACTACTCACTGGGTTCATGTACTCATCATCGGAAGAGCATCACCCTGAACGGGACTCTCTATGCAGGTGTTGCTCTCTGGACGATTGTATCATCAATGGATGGTGGAAACGACATTCACTACAGCTTCAACAATAGCCTGGTTCCCACGAATTACACAATCACCGTTTGGTCCGAAACTGGTTCTTATCTCAACTTCACGTCCTATGAGATTGCCTTCAACAACGACATAGTCATTGCTGGATGGGCTGATGAGATACTACTATTGCCGCCGGAATGGCCTCTCAAGCTCGTCACTGCAAGTGGCGCATCTCTTGATAGTGTAATCCGGATTGAAATGACTGGCTGGCAATCATAGTATCGGAGATTCGTTTCTTAGCCAGTCTGCAATAATGTGGGGAGTCTGCGGCGGAAGTCACATCGAAGATGCAGCAGTGCCTATTTGCATCTATCTATAAACTCCAGATGAGTGTGCTCGTCTTGTACGATTGAGTCTGTTCGGAGTGAAGAAACAGATGGTCAAGACAAGAAAGCCTTCCACTCTCTGTGTTCAAGGGGCGCGTTCACAGACATCGGGCCCCGTAGTAGTCCCCATCGTGCAGACATCTACTTTCGTTTTCGAGGACCAACAGCACATGTTGGACTCTGTACAAGGGAAGACAGGTGATCATGTGTATACACGGTGGAGCAATCCTACTACCAAGAGCGTCGAAGAGAAGATCAGTTCCCTTGAGGGTACAGAAGACACTCATGTGGTGGCATCTGGGATGGCTGCGATTACATCTGCAGTGCTGGGTCTTGTGAAAGGCGGCGAGAGAATCCTTTCGAGCGATTCTATCTATGGTGGTACGCTTCATTTCTTCAACGAGATACTGCCCCAGAATGGAATTCAGGTCGATTATGCAGATACCAATGAAGTTGCTGACAGACTGTCTGACTCTAGAGGCAAGTACAGACTCTGTTTCTTCGAGACCCCAACGAATCCAACCCTGAAGATTGTTGATATCAAGAAAGTGGCTGATGCTGCCCGAGCGACAGGGACAATCAGTATGATTGATAGCACCTTCGGGTCGCCAATCAATCAGCGCCCCCACCTGCTTGGCGTGGACCTTGTGATGCATAGCGCTACCAAGTACTTGGGCGGCCACAGCGACATAATTGCTGGCACTATCTCTGGTTCAAAGGAAACAGTGGCGAAAGTTCGGAGCGCAGCGAAGCTTCTTGGAGGAACTATGGATCCGTTCGCATCATTCTTGCTGGACCGTGGTATCAAGACGCTCAGCGTCAGAATGGAACGACATAACTCCAATGCAGAGTTCTTGGCTGAAAGACTCTCCCGCGATAATCGAATCAAGCGAGTTCACTATCCCGGTCTTCCAAGTCACCCACAGTATGATGTTGCAAGGCAACAGATGGACAGCTTTGGAGGCATGCTCTCAGTCGACCTCGATACTGATTTGATAGGTACTCGTAGGTTCGTAGATTCTCTTGACATATTCCTGAATGCTGTTTCACTTGGCGGAGTGGAGAGCCTAGCAAGCATTCCCGCTCTGACAACACACTATGGGATTCCAGAAGGCATGCTCAAAGAAGCAGGAATCTGCAACTCGACTGTTCGGCTCTCAGTCGGAATTGAAGATGCGGCAGACCTACTCGACGATCTGATGACTGCTCTTGATGTGGTAGGGTGATACACAGGTCATATGGCCATTTGTTAAGGTCGCTCACTCTCATGTTGCTGTGAGTAGTCGCCTTACACATGACTGCTCATCGAATTTGGTTGCCAGTCTGTTCTGCCCCCCGCAGAATGGGTGCTTGCCCCGATTTGAAGCATTCTGGATGAGAAGTACTTCCTGATACCGGTTATATTCGATATTTGCTGTATATTCCCTGATAGGAAATGACCATACGGACTCAGACAGCAATTCTCGGGATTCAGGAGAGAAGATGCGACTGCGGCAGATGCAGCTGCGTCACTCACTACAGCAGTGAACACTGCATTCTGTGTGATGCTGCTCTTGAGATTCTGTACTCTGTCATTACTGATTTCGGAATATCGCCAGATGTTGTTCGCAAGGTGAATATCACCAGCGATGATGATGGCGGCATCGATCCGTTGCCAGTCGGTCTGCCGGCGATGAGAATCTGTCAAGAGGTACTGACCGGATTACCTGACATGGACGCGGTCCGAGGAGCTGTGATGCATGCTGTTCTTAGAGGCTGTTTCTCCGATTGAGCTCCATTGATGGTGAACTGTACGGACTGGTCGACCATTCTGCCCTCTTGAGAAAGGACTCCCTCTATCTTGTAACCCGAAGGTTCGCTAGGCTTCTCCAAATCTCATGGTTTCTCTGGAGTTCCAGAATCCTCTCATAGTCTGCATGATAGAGAGGCTTTCTCATGTCCCTGAGATTCGGAACCTTTCTGCAGAAATTGCCAGACTGTAGAGTCTTGAGAGCAAGCGTGACTGTCCTCATGGCGAGTCCGCTGCGGTCAGCAATCTCCTGAGGACACATTGGACCATCCTTTGCCAACTTGTCCAGCACTATCAAAGTGCTCTTTGTGAGATTGATTGGCAGACTCATTCTGATCACCGGTACTGTGCGCATACGTAAGTAGGCAGTGTCACAATCACCACTTGCCAGCTTACAGAGCTCCCTCTAATCTGTATCGAGGGTGATAATAAGGATTGTCAATAGAGTAAATACCATGCCGCATCATGTTGTAAGAAGCAGTGCATTCCTCTCTTTTCCGACAACATGCAACACTTCCATTTTCCGTAGGCAATATGCCATCTTCTGAGCTATTCGTCTGGAGATTCCTGATGCTTCGGCGAGTTCACTTGTTGTGAAGGGTCTGTGCAGGGTGTCTGGAATGAAGTGGAGAAAGTCAGAAGGTTGTCTGTACAGATGTCGATCTATCACATCAAGAAGCCTTCGATCTACACTACTCCAACCCTTTCTTCTCCAGCTCCCCTTGTCATCCTGTCTTCGTATCTCTTCCTCGTAGATAAGGATGACTTCAAGAGAGAAGTTCTTGTGAAGGAAGAAGGTTGGAATACTCACAAGTTCTCCAAAAACGTCGGCATATCCTAATCGTCTTGGAGAGCGCCTTCTACTCAGCTCACTCTCGCCATCGGGGCTCTGGCGAACAATCCACTTCTCGACTGCTATTGGATACACGAGTCTTATTGCGTGATTCTTCATGAGTGCAAAGAGCTTGTCTTTGATTGCCGCGAAGTTCCTTGTCTGAATCTCTATGAAAAGACCATCTCTGACCACATCGACAAAATACCCATCTATTGCCACTTCTGCCTGAGCTCCAGAGCCCTCGTAGAGCTGTTTAAGTGCGGCGTGGAGTGACCGTTCCTGCAGTGTCCCGATGCCGCCTCCGTTCTCCATGAGTAGAATCCTTCTTCTTTGCTTATTGATGGCTCTATCATGTGGCCAATACATTGTAATCTACAGATGACGCACCCAGATTACTGCGTCATCGTGAGGATAGAGACGAGGTATCTTGGCAACCTCTGAGAATCCAGTTTGGGAATAGAACTTCCTTGCACGTTCGTTCTTTCTCTCCATAAACAAGATGATGGTTCTGAGTGCGTAGCCACTATCAGAATAGAACTGCGAAGCGTCTACGATCATCCTCTCAACAAGCTTGGTCGCTATACCCCTTCTCTGATATGCTGAGCTGACACCAAGACCAACAAGCTCCACGACACCATCGTCGTACCCCCCTCTAGTGTCCCAGGAGAGCGTTCCACACAGACGCCCGTCGTGCAGGGCCAGCAATGTCCTGAATTTCGTGGTCAGTTGTTCTGCGAAGGCTTCAGCACGTTCTGCATGGTCCTCCACTTCAGATACATACATCTGCTTCAGACTGTCGATGTCTGCATGTGCTGTTGGTCTGATCTCTAACATTGCGAGGCAGATTGCAGAGTCACCATGATTTGTACTTGCTGGCTGGGCTTACTCGAGAATGATGACAGCATCCACGAATAGCTCGTAGTCCTCATTCTCATCGAGGTTTCGAATGAGTGCCTTTTCGACTTCGACATGTCCGCGTATCTCGAGAAGCCTTGATTGATACAAGACCTTGACAGTAGAGGCTGCAAGCTTCTCTGCGAGCTCTGGATTAAGAACAAGAGTCTCATCTGGCGTGAGAAGAATGACCCGTCCAGAGACCTCTGTTAGTTTGATTGCGGTTTCGACTGACTTATCACCAGAATAAAGAACCAGGGTTCTCCGGTTCTCGAACTCCTCTGGCCTGTCGGCGTTTAGATAGACACCCTTGTTGAGAAACTCATCTTTTCCAATGAGACATTCGATTTCTTCTTCGACCTTCTCGTGTTCATCCGGTACTGCCTCTCCTCTAGCTTTTCTGTAGTTCTTGATTGCTACATGAAGCGCGTCTGCAGCAAGATTCGAGCAGTGCATTTTGATTGGTGGAAGTCCATCCAGTTCATCAGCGACGTCCTGACGGGTCAGCTCCATCGCCTCGTCCAGCGTCATGCCTTTGACCATCTCAGTCGTCATGCTCGTAGTTGCAATGGCTGAGCCGCACCCAAAGGTTCTGAACTTGGCGTCTGTAATCTTGTCGCCATCAATACGGATGAAGACCTCCATGATGTCTCCACATGTGGGATTGCCAACCTTTCCGACAGCAACATCAGGGCCTTCAAGCGTTCCTACATTCCTTGGATTCCGAAAGTGATCCAGAACCTTCTCGCTGTACTTTGTTGATTTCATCTATTTCATCTCCTACTTAGGTTTGTAAATTGGAGATAGCCTTCGAAGCCGTGCGATTATTTCTGGCACTGCCTCAAGAACGCTATCTATGTCTAGATCGGTATTGAACCTTCCAGTGGTAATCTGTAATGAGCCATGTGCCTCCTCATGCACAAGACCTGTTGCGATGAGGGTATGAGAGGGCTCGAGTGTCTTCGACGTGCATGCTGAGCCCGTAGAGATTGCTATACCCCTGTCCTTGAAAGACAGGAGAATTGATTCTCCTTCAACTCCATCGAATCTGACATGCGTGTTGCTTGCAAGGCGCTCAGTTGGATGACCATTGAGATGACTGTCAGGGACCTCCTGAAGAATATGTTTTATCATTCTGTCGCGGTACGCTGCGAAGCGTTTCACCTCTTTGGGCATCTCTTTCCTCATGATTTCAGCTGCAATCTTCATGCCCACGATTCCGGGCACATCTTCGCTCCCGGACCTAAGTCCCTGTTCCTGTCCGCCGCCAATGATGATGGGATTGATTCTGTATTTCTTTCGCATGTACAGAACGCCAACACCTTTCGGACCATAGAGATCATTTGAAGAGAGCGCCATCAGATGGACACCGTCGCGCTTCACGTCAATGGGAATCAGACCCTCGGCAGCCACAGCATCTGAGTGAAACGCAATCCCTCTATCCTCTGCGAGTTTGCCTATCTCTCGAATAGGTTGAATGGTCCCTATCTCGTTACTCGCATAGCCCACCGAGATGAGAATCGTCTTGTCAGTAATCCTCTGCTCAAGCTTTCTTATATTCACCTGACCGTACTGATCTACTGGAACCCTTGACACCTCGAATCCAGAGCGTTCAAGATGCTTGGCGATGTTATGTATCGAGATGTGTTCAACCTCTGAGATGATAATATGGTTGCCTTTTTTTTGGTTCCTGAGAGCATACCCAATGATTCCCATATTGATTGCTTCGGTGGCGCCCGAGGTGAAGATTATTTCATCTTCATCTGCATTGATGAATTGTGCTATCTTTCCCCTGCTTTCTTCGAGCGCCTCTGTTCCTTCATCTCCGATACTGTGTAGTGCTGATGGATTTCCATACTTCTCATTGAAGTATGGGAACATACCCTCGACCACACGAGGGTCTACCGGTTTTGCGCTCTGGTAATCAAGATACACCTGCTTCATGTGACCCCAACCTCAGACAGGGTTGTTCGAAAAACCCTGCTTACCCTTTCTTTCGTCGCACGAGTATTCTCTGGACTCCATCTGGGAGTCTACGAATACTGATGAGTTCGTGGCCGGTTCTCCTGCAGAATCTCTTGATGTCTTCCTCTGCAGCTGGATCATCTGCGAGGACTTCGAGGACTTGGCCCGGCTTGATACTCTCAATCGCTTGCTTTGTCTGGAAGAGTGGTTGAGGACAAAAGAGCCCCACACAGTCCAGAGTTTCATCTGGTTTTACTTCTGACACCGACATCACCTGCCTTAAGCGAGTGCACTATTGTTAATTCCACTTATAAAACTATTCATAGATTCAGCATGGACTTGTGACATTTGAGCTTCTTTTTATCTGGGTTTATGGCCCTCTCACCACTCTCTACAGAGTTGATGAAAAGATGGTCAAGACAAGTCGGGTTGCGGTGGTTCCTAAGCCAGGTGCCCCAATAGCTATAGAAGAATTCGAGATTCCTAAACTCACTGGGGGTGCAGTGCTTCTGAAAGTTGCCAATGCTGGAGTCTGCGGAACAGATGTCCACCTGTGGCATGGAAGGCTAGCAGGTGTACCGTATCCTCTCATCCTTGGCCATGAGGTTGTTGGAACAATCGAAGCCATCGGCCCAAAGGCGGTAAAGGATCTTGATGGAAATGAGCTAAATGTTGGAGACAGAGTCACCTTCCACGATGTCTACGATACTTGCTATAAGTGTTGGAACTGCTTGATTGCCAAGGCACCAACTAAGTGTACGAATAGAAGAGTCTACGGAATTACTATGGACTCTCAGAAGCCTCCCTATCTCATAGGCGGTTACAGTGAGTTTGTGTATCTCTCGCCTGGGACTCACATCATCAAGATACCTGACCATGTGAGCTTTGACGGAGCGAGTGCGGTGGGCTGCGCAATGCCAACTGCAGTTCACACAGTGCTCCGAAGCCCGCTCCAGTGGGGAATGAATGTCGCTATCCAAGGATCGGGTCCAGTAGGTCTGATGATTGCTGTTCTCGCCAAAATCAGTGGCGCCTCGACTATTACAGTGCTGGATCAGGCAAAGAATCGATTGGAGCTCGCGAAGAGATTTGGAATCACACACACTCTCAACATCGGAGAAACCACTCTAGAAGAAAGAAAACATGCCCTGATGGACATTGGGGGTGGACATGGTCCCGACATAGTGTATGAGGCAACAGGAGCCGCCCGTGCAATCCCTGAGGGTATCGAGTTAGTAAGAGAGGGAGGCGCTTACACAATTTGCGGGCAATACACGG
>PRDH01000044.1 GCA_003345545.1 Candidatus Thorarchaeota archaeon | reverse complement strand
ATATTGCTCATCATTCTATGGATTGCCGGGATATTCTTACACGTCGAGCACATGAACGAGATGAGGCAGGGAAAGAAGGGATCATGGATTATTCTGAGGTCTGGTGCGAAAGCGATGCTCTGCTGCATGATACCGTCCTGCGTGATACTCCTCTGAATTTCGTCGAGTGGGTCCTCGAGACGGAAAACACTCCTCAGCGGAACAGCGTCTGACGACGAAGTCTCGTAGAACAAAGCGTTTCCTCTCTGCTCGACGTACACTGCCTGTCCGAGGTCAGCATTGATATATCCCTCACCCTCTCGCACCCAGGTAAATGTCTGTCCGCATTCGACGGTGTCGACCAGATTGAATCGTTCAAGTTTGAGGTGTTTCATCAGTACTTATCCTGTTTCCCATTGAAATGAGGATTGTCCTCCGACCAAGCCAACAAGAGATGCTCAGCATATGCGCATCCTCTGCCCATATGGCTAAAGAGCAACACTAATACCTGAAAGTCATCAGTAGTATGATGGCGGCAGTGATGAGCTCCTTATTTGCGAGATTGTGAACACATGATCGACCTTAGGGGTATCTGAGCCGCACCTTCATCAGTCACTAGACAGTCAATGACTCGAGATCGACTGCCTCTTGTCTGATGAGTTCGACAATCTTTTCAATCTCACTTGATGATACGACTGGAATACGTTGGTCGCTCTCGAATGTGTTCGAAGACCAAGTGACTACCGCTTTCACAGATTCAGGTAATTTGCCGACTTCACTCTCCGCATTGCCAACGCACCAGAGCTTTGGTACTTCAATCTCCTTCAGTCCCTCAATAATAAGGAAGTCTGCTGTGACTCCAGAGAGTAATTCACGCAGGCTCTTTCTATCATTGTGTGTGACGGCCGAGCTGTGGGGGCCAAGAATGACCGTGACTGCCGCGCCTGCTCGCTTATGCCTCCAGGAGTCTGTGCCCTCTGTATCATGAATCTCATGCATGGAACTCTTTGCTGTCACCACGACATGCCCTTGCTTGACCAGTCGCTTAACAATCTGTTCCACTAGTGTGGTCTTTCCTGTTCCTGAATATCCGGACACTGCAAAGGCTCGCATGGCATCTCTGAGAGGTGTTGATAGTGCATATGGGCGTTTCGTTCGGGATTGCCTGTTGATGACTGTGAATGAAGTGCTCAAAGCAGTTTCCTTAAAACGGAGTGCAATTCTTCGAGAGGCCAGTGAATCACTCATGGCCATCGAGAAGCAAGCCGCCGTAGAATGCATCGATGTACGTAAGGAGTTCCAGGATGGCTCGCGGGTCATCAGAGTCCTTCAGGGGACTAACCTCACTGTGAACCGCGGGGAGTTTGTCGCAATCGTAGGTGCGAGTGGCTCTGGGAAGACAACTCTCCTGAACTTGATTGGTGGTCTTGATACTCCCACTTCTGGATCCATTATTGTCGATGGACAAGACATCACCAAGCTCGATGACGATGCCATGTCAGAAGTACGACGGCACAAGATTGGTGTTCTCTTTCAAGATCAACATCTGCTACCCATTTTCACAGCACTTGAGAATGTTGAGGTTCCAATGCTTCTCGATGATATTCCCGCTGAGGAACGCAGAGAGAGGGCAATGAAACTCCTGGAGTCAGTCCTAGTTAGTCACCGTTTCCAACATATGCCCCATGAGTTGTCGGGTGGTATGCGTTCTCGGGTGGCTCTGGCAAGAGCTCTGGCCAATAATCCTGCTGTTCTGCTTTGTGATGAACCCACGGGGGATCTTGACCACAGGACTGGCGGTGAGATCATTCAACTGATGAGAGACCTTGCAAAGAATCAGAATCGCGCAGTCATCGCTGCAACCCACGATCCTGAGACTGCTCGCATGGCAGATAGAATTCTTCTCCTACGTGACGGTGTTCTTGTAGACGAACTTGTTGGTGACTTCTTCAAGACCAGCAGAGTCGATGTAGCAACGAAGAAGGAGTACAAGAAGTCAGACAGTAGAGAAAGGGTTTCGTAGGAGTGATACTATTGGCTGCAACAAGGAGATCAACAGGACTGAAGTCCAAGGGAAATACCAGGTATGGACTGTCTTATGCACTCAGTACGATTCGTGCGAATCCCTTCAGGGCAGTCAGTCTGGCGCTGACACTCAGTCTAGGTATCAGCCTCTTTGCTTCGACAATGGTGTGGGGAGACACGGGGGTATACGTGAGCATCTATGAGTACCTTGAGGCAAACTCATACCAGCTTGATGTGAGCGCAGAGGCCGGTTATCCTGAAGATCTTGTGTTGGCCCAGTCCTATATGATGCAGGACCCTTTTGTTGAGAGCACTTACCGTTTGAACTCCACGATTGGCCTGGTCTGGGGGACAGAGCTGCCGAATACAACTCTGTATGATTTTGATGGTTCGGTCTATACGGAGGGACTAAAGGATACCAGAGTCGTTTTTGTGGACAATGATTTTCTCGCTCTGACTGCCAATGAGTTCCTGTATCAGGGCTTATCCGAGCTACAGGCTGGTGAGATACTTGTTTCATCCCAGTTCATCTCCTATGTTGATTATGTCTTCAAGACCAATCTCGAACTCGGAGATGAGATTGATATTGAACTCCTCACGGGTGAGGGAACAGCCATACCAGTACAGATTGGAACCCTTGGCAGAGTCAGTCTGACCTCATTGACGATTGTTGGCATCTACGATCCAACAACAGGCAATTCTATGCTCGAGCAAGCAATGCCTTCCATATACCGAGAGAACCTGAATATCACCAACATGCGATACCCTGTTCTGGGCATCCGGGATAGTGTCTTCATCCTGAAGGACTCTATTTCCCCTGACATACTCTCGGAGAACGGATTCTTTGAGTCATCAACTCTCGTTCGTGTGTCTGCAACGGCCCTAGCGGCTGCCGGCCCTGAGAATGTGGCAATGAATCTATTCGGCATGATATACCGCACTGAAGAGAGATTTCGCGTCAGTTGGCTTGGCTCTGATAAGATTAACGAGATGCAGAGTTCAGTCAATACCTATGTGTCGACTCTCTCGCTCTCCATCCTTGCGCTCCCTGTCATACTTCTTGCCCTCTTCTTCTCGGTCTTTGCGGCTGACACCTTTATGGCACCGAGGACTGTAGAGATTGGAATTATCCGTTCAAAGGGTGCCAGTTATTCTCAAGTGTCCTCAGTATTCCTCTGGGAAACCTTGTTCATTTCATCTATTGCTGTCTTTATGGGTGTAGTGTTTAGTATTCTGTTTGCCCCGCTGATTCCTGCCTCTATCAATTTCATGACTTTCGATTGGAGTGTCTATGCCTACTATCTCTCCAATACTGTATTGACATCGGGTACGATTCTACGAGCAGTCGGTCTGACAGTTCTGCCGAGCATGTTATTCATTCTCTATCGTGCCCGAAGAGATGCTCAGGCAGAGATTGGACTTACACTCATGGAAGCAACAGCAGACTCCGCTGAACAGACAGAGTCTCACGGATTCACAATTGGAGCGTCCATTGTCCTCCTGATTATCGCCATCGTGATGATGCTGATTCTGCCTAGGAGTCCTATCTTCTTCATGATGGAACTTGCTCTCGGGACTGCGGCTTGGTTCTTCATAGCATACAATGGTTCCAAGGTTTCAAGAGTCGGGCTTGCCAAGGTCTCTGAGAGACTATCCTTCCTATTGGGACAAAAGAACCTCATCTCAGCAGGCTACCTCAAGATGAGAAAGGGACGAATCATACCACTGATGGTAGTTCTCGCTCTCACGATGTCTACAACAATTGCATTTGCAGTCCAGTCGGAAAGCCTTCGCGTGGACCTGACAAGAGAGGTCGAATATGCAGTCGGTGCAGACCTGCGCATAGACTGTACAATCAGAGAGTTCGGCTTCAATAACACACTCGGCAATTACAGCGGGATAGAGAGCGCTATGCCTGTCCTGAGAACTTGGGCACGATTGGGCCCCGACTTATTCACAATTGAGGCTCTATACCCAGAGCAGTATGCTCTGATAGGCGACTTTGATCAATCGAGTTTTTACGGCGAGGAACCATCAGAGGTCCTCTCAACATTGGCTGCAGTACCCAATGGTATCATCATCAGCAAGTATTATGCAACGATGTGGAACAAGACTGAAGGAGACACTCTGAATCTTGAGATGAGTGGTCCTGGAGCAACACAGATTGTCGAGTTCATCGTCGTTGGAATAGTCTACAGCGCACCTGGATTTGGATATGCATCGGTCACGGACATACCACCATCCTCTCTTGGAGCTGGATTTGGCTATCAGGCGAAATATGCTGGGTTTGCAGTAGCCAATCTGGGCTACATCGAAACCGAAATCGATAGTCACACAACAGACCTGTTTCTTGTAGACCTTCAGGATGATGTCAATCGTACACTTCTGACCACTGAACTGCGGCTGCTACCGGGAGTCTATCCGAACACTCCTCAAGAATTCGACCTCAAAAGCCGGTCTCTCAGTACTGCTCTATTCCTGAACACGGTGGAAGGTCTGTTCTCGATTGGATTCGTGATGTCCCTCATCCTCAGCATATTCGCATTATCAGTTTCTCTGGGTTCGGTGGTGAGAGAACGTAGGAAGGAATATGCTGTAATCCGAGCAATTGGAGGTTCACGTAGACAGGTTGTAGTAATGGTCTTCTCCGAGTTTACAGGCGTCGTCATCGCTTCTCTTGTTCTCAGTCTGCTTCTTGGTGCGGTCTTCGCCTATGTCATGGGAATCCTGCTTAACAACATGAGTCCGTTCTCAAGAACCCTTGCCACTACAGTCTCGTTTCCACTACAATTCCTATCGATCGTGCTATTCCTCGAGATTGTGACCATGGTGATTGGAGCCTTTCTGCCAGCTCGGGAAGCATCTAGAACTGAGCCAGCTGTCGTACTACGAAATATGTGAGGTGAAAAGATGTCCGAGAAAAGCAACAACCCAAGACTGCTGCGAGGTAATCGTCTGTGGTCATTGGGTTATGCGTTCACCTCTCTGAAGAATAGTAGAACACGGAACATGGGAATTGCGTTCGTCCTCGCAATCAGTATAGCACTTCCGACCACAGTCTTCACATGGACCAACACCGGTACGAGGCTCGCCATTAGGGAGTATTTTGATGATAATGCCTACCAGTTCAGCGTTCAAAACGAACCAGAGGCTCCCGTCTATACTCGGCTCTTTGATGCCCAAGAGCTAATTCTGAAGAGCCCGTTTGCCGAGTACGCTCATATTACCCCTACTACCGTGGGCATCCTTAGAGTTGACGGGATTACCACCGAATGGGAGTCTTACTACACAACAGATGTCAACTATGCACATGGAATCAAAGATGGAAGAGTCATTATTGTGACCCCTGAGATTCTTGCGGTTTGGTCTAAGGAGCTTGATTGGGAAGGCAATTTCTCGCTCAGCCCCGGAGAGATATTGGTCTCTCGCAGATTCGTGGAAACTGCTCAGGAGGTCACTAACAACAATGTCAATATCCAAATCGGATCTGAAATTGGCATCGACGTGCTCCGTACCAACTATGCGCCCTCCCAGAGTCATCCGTTTGACCCTCTGCTTCTGCACCGGCAGGTAGTGCGGAATCTGACGGTTGCTGGAATCTATGAGGTTCTTCAGTCTTCAACAGTGAGCATTTCATTTTCTGATGTATCCCGTAAAAACTGGGACTCATTTGGCCCCACGGAGAGTGTCATGGGAATCAGTGATTCAGTTCTCATGTTGGCTGACGAGATTGGCGATGAATCGGTTGAGATGATTACTTACAATGGTTTCTTCTCGCCGGTGGGTTTTGTAAGGGGGTCGGCAGATGGCCTCATTGCAGCTGGACCAACTGAGGCAGCAGTGAACATGCTGGCACTGAAAACACAAATAGAGGAGAGCGATGAGACTCTCTCTGTTCGGGGTCTGAACAACATCAAGATTCTTCAGACCCACATCGACACATATGTGGCAAGTCAGGTCTTGATTCTCCTAGCTCTGCCAATCATGGTCATGAGCCTGATGTTGACCATCTTCACCTCAGAAACCTCGATTTCACAGAAGAAGGGCGAAATCAGTGCCCTTCGGTCCAAGGGTGCCTCCTTCAATCAAGTTTTCGGCACACTCATCTGGGAGTCTCTAATCCTTGCCGCCACCGGCTTGCTCATCGGGCTAGGCTTCACTTCTCTGATGGCACCACTCATGGGGTCCTCAACGGGGCTCCTGTCTTTTGATCTCCCCAGCTACTATGTGTTCCTGAATGAACTTGCAATCCCATCACATGCGTTGATTCTTGCTACAATCATCGCACTTTTCCTTCCTGCAACATACCTATTCCATGTTTCAAGACGGATTGATGTCACTGAGATTGGACAGCCCACGACTCGATTGACCTATGAGGTTCCTGAGACCGTTCGCTTCTCGCACTACGCTATTGGATTGGGTGCGGCGCTCGTCATGCTGCTCGTGATGCCAATTCTGCTCAATCCGACAGGTCAGACTGCCATCCTTGAGATTCTGATATCGACGTTTCTCCTGTTTGCAGCAGCATACTTGGGTTCACGGGCGATGAGACTGATCACAGCGGAGGCATCAGAAAGAGTGGCTCGAATCATGGGTGAGAAGAGGCTCTATCTCACTCAGAGTCTGCGCAGACGTAAAGGGCAGTTCATCCCGCTTCTTGTGATTTTGACACTGACTCTGACGACAACCACGATGATGCTGATTCAGACTGCAAGTTTCGAAGACACGCTCGCGAACGAGGCAGACTATGCGGTTGGGTCAACATTGAGAATCGAAACTACTCGCAACTCTCTCGACTGGCTTGACGGTCTTCCAGGATACTCCGAGGCTGATGGTGGGACCCCTGTGATTGAGGCTTTGTCCCATGTTGGCGAAGAAGGATTCTATCTAGAAGGAATTGATGCGGCGCACTACAGGGACATAGGGAATTTCAAATCCACGAGTTTCGTCGGGAGCAGCTCTGATATCATTCTTACGGCCCTCGACAACACGGAAAATGGCATCATCATAAGCGAGGACTATGCCACGGCTTGGAACCTCACAGTGGGAGCCACTCTGTCCATCGATGTGACAACAACAACGAGTCATAAGATAGTGAACTTTCAAGTGGTAGGAATGATGATCAGTGCACCTGGCTTTGGAATGGCATCAACAAGGGACCTTGAGGGCATCCCCTTTGGCGCATTCTTTGGGTTCCAGCCGGGTCTCGGCGGATTTGCACTAGTCAATCTCCAAGATCTCGCATATGAAACCAGCGCCACGACCACTGGGACCTTCTTTGTGGGTGCATCCTCACTCGACGATGTTGTAGAACTGATCGCACACCTTGAATCCCTGCAGTACACCACTGTCTACACAGCAGGAACAATTGAGTTTGGCCCTGATACTGTCACAGGGTTGTTCGTGGCTGGCTTGGAAGGACTGACAATGATCAGCTTCATCATGTGTGCCGCAATGGGTATCTCATCAATAGCACTATTCTTGGGTTCTGCTGTGCTGGAACGCGAACCCGAGTATGCGCTCTTTCGTGCGATCGGTGGTACGAAACGACAAATCATCAGTCTTGTGTTCGGCGAGTTCGCAGGGAGCGTTCTTGCGGCAGTTCTGATTAGTCTTGGCCTGGGTGTCCTATTCGGCTACACACAGACACTACTCACCTTTGGGATATCTTCAGTCTGGCCTATTCTGCCAAAGGCGTTGACGTATCCACTTCTTGTTATGCTATTCACAATCCTATTGGAGTGTACAGTGATGATAGCGGCGTGCTATTATCCAGCTCGTAGAGCAGCGAACACAAATCCTGCCGAAGTATTGAGAAACATGTGAGGGAGAAAGAATGAATATAACCGAAACGGAGGAAGAACTGGACCTCTACAGTGACTTGCCTGACGACGTTGTAGTCAGTGTGAACGAGTGCTACAAGATCTATAAGGCTGAGGAGTTAGAGGTCGTCGCCCTCAGTGGTGTATCGTTGCAGATTCTAGAGGGCAAGATCATGGCAGTAGTCGGTCCCTCCGGATCAGGTAAGACAACCCTCATCAACGTCATTGGGGGAATCACAAAGGCGACTGTTGGTCGCGTCTACTGGGCCAATCTGAGGACTGACATCACCAAGCTCAGCGAAAGGGTCTTGACAGAGGCTCGACGCAACTTCATCGGATTCCATTTTCAGCTGAACAATCTCCTGCCTCATCTCAACGCATGGCAAAATGTGGAGCTCGCTGCAAGGATTGCTGGAGTACCTCGTGCTATCCGAAAGGAGCGTGTGGATAGACTCATCAAGATGGTGGGACTCGAGGAGAGAAAGCGCAACAAGGCAACAACTCTGAGCGGCGGTGAGAAGTCGCGTGTGGCCATTGCAAGTGCGCTCGTCAATCTGCTTGATACCGAAGGGAAAGGACTTGTCCTCTGTGATGAACCGACGGGCGATCTGGACCCGGAAACCGGTGAGAGGATTCTGGATCTGTTCCAAGAGCTGAACGAAACCATTGGTACATCCTTCTTTATTGTGACTCACAGTCAGCAGGTTGCATCGAAAGCTGATATGACGGTCGAGCTCCGCGATGGTGTCATCTCTGGTTTCCATCAGACTGGCATTGACCTTGACATGCTTGACACAACGAGAATTGTACGCCTGGATGACAAGTGCCGATTGCCCATGCCCACTGATCTCTTGAACCTTGCTGGGAGTCCGCGGGAGTTTCGGCTCTCGTACGTTGACAACAAGTTCGTGCTTGTGCCACAGTCTACTGAGGTAGTTGACACGATGCGGGCAAAGAGGGCTAGGATCTGCAGGGTATGCGGAGCCGAGATTCCAGGTGGCAAGTTCATCTGCCCGAATTGTGGAAGTCAGGTCACTGTGTAGGACCCTGCCTACACTGACACGTTCTCTGGCGAGTCCCTTCTCTTGAACAGAGCGACCAATTCTTCTATGAATCTCCAGTTGCCCATCAGTTTTCGGATCTTGATTCTGACACCCTTCAGGGTCCTGACGCCCGTTGTTTCAAGTGCTTTCTCAATGTAGCTACAGATATCCTCCCCCGCTTGGTCGTAGTCAGTCAGGATAAGCACCTGCCCCTTCGCTCCTGCTCTTGCAACAATCTGCTCAATCAACTGGTACCTTAGCAGTTTCGACTGTGTTCTCACTATTGGCGCCTTCAGACCTAGGTTCTGCAGGACTGCGGCATCCCGTTTTCCCTCCACAATGACAACCAGTCCCTTATGCTTGGTGTCAAGATTTCGGATTACCTCAATGAGCACTCGTTCGTTGTCCCGCAGCTTCATGGAGCGTCTTCTCTCTATTGCTATGGTCCTATAGATGTCAGCCTTTCCTCGCAGTGAGCCGTCATCATTATCTCTCGTCATAGACTCACCATACTCTGACTACGGCGTAATCTCGACCTTCATGGACTTGCCCTCGCCCATCATCTGTAATGCTTCACTTGTCCTCTCTAGAGGCATCTTGTGCGAAATGAGCAGATCTGACTTGATGTCGCCCGCGATGATGATTTGCAGTGCCTGCTCCACGTGTCGTGGCTTGAGGTGGAATATACCTTTCAATGTGAGTTCTCCATAGTGAAACCTCGCAGTGTCAACCTCGAACTTCGTACCTGATGCTGCTCCGCCGAAGAGCACAGTGGTGCCGGCATCACGGGTCATGCTCACTGCCTGTTCCCATAGTTTGGGAATTCCCACAGCCTCAATGACGACATCTGCCCCCCTCCCTGAGGTCTCCTGCTTCACCCGTTCCACAGGGTCTTCCTTGGAGGGATCTATAACAACATCTGCTCCTGCCTTTCTCGCTATCTCTCGCCTGAGGTCCACTAGGTCTGAAACAATGACCGTGGACGCACCCCTCTTCTTGGCCTGCATGGCCATCATCTGACCTATCGGTCCTGCTCCGATGACGACTGCAGTGTCGCCCGGTCTGATGTTCGATTCTTCGATACCATGGACCACGCATGCCAATGGTTCAGTGAGAGCAGCATCTCTGAAAGAGAGCGAGTCCGGTATCGGATGGGTGTTCCACCTGACGACTGCTTCAGGAACTCGGATATACTCAGCAAAGGCTCCATTGACAAGACTATCCTTGAGTTTGGCACACAGATTGGGCGCGTCCCTCTTGCAGAAGAAGCACTCACCACACGGGGCGGAGTTCGTGGCTACAACACGCATTCCCTCCTTGAACTTCTGCACACCCTTTCCCACTTCCTCTACGGTCCCCGCGTACTCATGTCCAAAGAGTGAAGGAATGTGCTTTAGCAGGATCGGATGCCCTCTCTTGTATGTCTTGACATCGGTGCCACAGGTAAGGGCAGTTCCAATCTTGATTAAGAGCTCTCCTGGTCCTATCTTCGGAATATCTGTTTCCTCGTACCGCACATCGCCTATGCCATAGTACATGGCTGCTTTCATCCTTCGAGGCATGAATAATCCCGATGCTAGGTCACAATCCCCGTTTAAATGAATTACTGACTAGACCTACCGGAACGCTTAATCCTAGCTTCCTTGGCAGTAGGCAAGGGGCTCCAATATGCGACTGAAGTCAAAATACCCCAAGAAGATAGTGTATCACTCCACCTCAGAGTGGGACGGTCAGACTGGCGGTACTGCAACAGTGAGTGCCGGGCGCAAGATTATCTACGACACCCCGGAGGCATATGGTGGAAAAGGCACTGGCATCTGTCCAGATGAGTTATTCGTGTCCACGATTCTTGGATGCTTGAACAATACATTTCTTGACTTCCAGCGCCGCTTTGAGATGGAACTCAAGTCACTTGTGCTTCGAGGCACTGCCACGTCGGCCTTCGATGGTACTGGCTATCGCATTACCGGTGTCACTATCTCAGGCGAGGTCGTTGTTGGGGAGGATGAGCTTGAGACTGGGGAGCGGTGTATCTCTCTCATGAAGGAGTATTGCCATCTCACTAGGTCTATCAAGGATTGTATACCGTTCCAGTATGACATCTCGATTCGAGAGGGTTAGTCTAGCTCTCAAGATCTCGCATGAGCTCTGATATCCTCTCCATGTATGCATCGATGTTGATCCACTGTCCACCTCGAAAGAAGACACTCTTGCAGTATCTGCAGTACCAGAACTCATCATAGTAGTTGTAGGTCTTCTCATGGACAAGGTCCTTGATCTGCACTTTTTCATCCCCCATGATGTGAACAAGGTCACCATTGCATTTTGTGCATCTTGATGTAGCAGGATCCGCCGCGGCATTGATTCCGTATTTTGAGAAGACGCTAGCAACGCCCTCATCCACAGACCCTCTCACAAGCATCGCTTCAACCCCTGCCTCCTGTGCCTGGCCGAAGAGAGTGGCGTCCGAAGTGAGCAAGACCCTATTCTGCTCGTGTGCTATGCGCACCATCTCTTCATCAGGCATCACCGTGGAATAGAATGTATCATGACCTGTGAGACGGAGCCATGTTGCGAGCTTTCCAAGCATGGCATCTACGATGAATGTCGTCAATGTCTATCACCAAAGAACAAGCGTTCAGCGTTTTTCCACATCACCGTTTCAATCTCATCCTCACTTATCTGTGCATATCCTTGGTCCACCATGTCATTCGGCAGCTGGAGTTTCGCGAAGAATCGAACCCATTTTTCAAGAGGCAAGGCATATTCAAAGAGCGGAAAGTCACTTCCGAATAACATCCTATTAGGGAACACACGATTCAGTTTGGCCTCTGCAATCATCTGGCAGACTCTGATTGGCACTTTCGAGGCGAAGATTTGCCACCCAGAAACATCGACTGACACATTTGGATTCTTGGATGCAACCATTAGTGCCTCATTTACCCACGGGGCTCCGACATGTGCTAGGACAATCTTCAGCGTAGGGAAGTCAGTGGCTATCTTATCGACATAGACTGGCTGTCCATACTTCACGTGTTTGAATCTCGAAGTGAACCCTGTATGAATCACGATTGGAATGTCTAGGTCCACGCATTTCTCGTAGTATGGGTAGAACGAGTCATCATCAGGGTAGAAACCATTCGGTGGGTACATCTTCCAACCGCGGCATCCCTTCTCTGTGACAGCACGTTCAAGCTCTCGAAGACCCTCTTCTCCTCTTCTCGGATCAACCCCAACAAATGTGATGATGTCAGGGAAGTCGGCCACCTCATCAGCGTGCCAGTCTGTCTTCTCCTGGAGGCTCAGCGGCATGGTCTGCGTGAAGCCGCTGTCTATTGGCAGGACAACCGCTCGCTCAACGCCGCTCTTATTCATCGCAGCCTTGAGTTTCTGAACAGGAGAATCAAGTTGGGGTTCTACGCCTGCTCGTTCTGCTGCAATCTTCCTTGCCTGCCGGTCCTGCTCGCTGATGATGTCCCTTGTCCACGTGTGAGCATGTGCATCGATAACTCTCAATGGTATCCCAACAGTGTACAACTCGCAGAACCGATTAAGGTTTCTGCGCTCTCTGTTCGATCATGCAGTCCTGATTTCCTCTGCAGCCTTCCTGAGCTGATCGATGACATCGACTGAGACCGTCATACTGCCGAGGTCGTTGTGTGTGCTGTCCCCGTGGAAATCAGTGCCGCCTGTTTCAATGAGTCCAAGTCCGTGGGCAGCAGTCTGAACCTGTCTTGTATCCTCTGCCGGGTCTGTACCTCTCTCGTAGTCATAGACGATCTCCACTCCAGCTAGACCAGCCTTCTTGAGGCTCCTCAAGAGACTCCTGAGATCGTTTGCATGGTAGTAGAGGGGGTGCGCCAAAACAGGGACTGCTTCGACATCTCTTAGTCTCCTTATGCCCTTGATTATGTCCGGTCTCTCTCGTCCTACGTAGGCGGGCTTACCCTCTGCCAAGTACTTGGCAAAGGCCTCATCAATGTCTGTGACAGCGCCCATCTCAACGAGTATCCGTGCTAGATGCGGTCTTCCAGGAGATGCCACAGTCCGCAAGACTCTCTGAACGTCTGACTCAGGTATATCAAATCCAAGGTTTCTGAGTTTCTGCACCATCTTTGGAAACCTTGTATGTCTCTCATCTCTGAAGGCAGCCAGTTCCTCTTCGAGTTCAGGATTGTCCATTGGAACGAAATAGCCTAGGAGGTGCAGCTCATAGCCATGATATTCTGTGCTGATCTCGACGCCAGGAACACAGACAATGTCCTTTCCTTTGCCCGCAGAAATGAACTCCCTGTTTCCTCCAATGGTATCATGGTCTGTTAGTGCAATGCCACCGAGCCCCGTCTTCAGAGCCATCTCGACCAGCTGCATTGGAGAGAAGATACCGTCAGAGTGGTTCGAGTGTACATGCAGGTCAGCAAGGGCTCTCACCGTGCGCTGCCTCCTGTTGAAGGGTCTCTACCAGTTGCCTCACTCTATGGCAGACCTTCTTAATCTCTTCTCGAGTGACAGTCACCGAAGAGGGGCAGTCCGTATCAAGAATGCATTTCCTCTTTCTTGCATCGTAGATAATCGGGTAGTACTTACAGCCCTCCGGCCTGTTCTCATATATGCGGCACACCTTTGTATCTGGGTCGTAGAAATAACAATGTCCATCAACATTCTTGAGTTCGCAATACCCCGCCATCACTCTGACGAGGAAGTCCTCTTTTCTGTAACCTAACGTTTCGATTCTCTTGGCATCTTCGCGAGTCAGGGTCATCTCTGTTTCGGTGCAGCAGAGCCGAACCTCTTCGCATGAACCATCATGGTTGCAGACAAATGGTGACACAGTCTCTTGGCACTCCTCTATCGATATGTGTGTATCTCTTGCATCAGATGTTTTGCGGTCTGCAGGATTCTTTCGGTGATAGGTTGGCTTGCCTTCCCTGTAATGGGTCTGAAATGCGGAATCGAGTCCCATGAGTCCCCAAAGGCTCGATAGTTCTAGAGCCCTCTTCTGGCAAGTCTGCGAGAGGGTGACAAGTCACGAGTCATGTCCTCCACGCCATTCTCCGCAGGCAGGCTTTGGTTGGGCAGAGTCTTGCCAGTAATCTTGAAGTAGGTTGCAGCACGTACTCTGTACAGGTATGCAACGAGGTCAGTAGGTGGTGATACTGCTCCCATCCTCAGTGCGCGTCTTCTCCCAAACATGTCGAACAATCGGTCCAGTATGGTCATCTTACTCTATCCCGCGGCAATGACAACGGGACTGCACAAAAGGCTTTCCAAGGCGACACATCATGTGTCGATCTTGGTTTGGAGAACATAAGGCTGGTTTCTTCACTAAGCCAAAGCGCTAAATAGTGACCGGAGCCAATCTCGGACAGCTCTTCAGCGAGTGTGACAGAATAGATGCGTATCGCCATTGTAGACAGACAGAGGTGCAGGCCCAAGGACTGTACTCATGAGTGCCGGAGGTTCTGCCCCCGTGTTCGTATAGGAGACGAGACGGTGGTGTTTCCTGATGGACAGGACAAGCCTCCAGTCATAGTTGAATCGCTCTGTTCTGGAGAAGCAATCTGTGTGAAGAAATGCCCGTATCATGTCATCAGTATAGTCAATCTTCCTGAAGAGCTTGAATCTGATACCAGTCATAGGTACAGTATCAATGGATTCAAGTTGTTTCGACTTCCCATACCAAAGCAAGGACAGGTACTCGGTCTGATCGGACCAAATGGGGTTGGAAAGACCACTGCAGTGAGGATACTTGCTGGCGAGTTGCAGCCAAACCTTGGTCGCGTCGAAAACCCTCCTGACTGGGAGGAGATCATCAGGGCATATCGTGGGTCCGAGCTTCAGCCCTTCTTTGAGAGAGTCATGGCTGGCACGGTAGTTCCAATTCTTAAGCCACAGAACATCACCGATCTTCCAAAAGTCAAGAACATAGCAGACCGTCCGATCAGCGAGCTCCTAGAGTCATCAGACTCTTCGGGTCGTCTGAAGGACCTGAAGGCGGACATGAGCCTCAATGATATTTGGGACCGTCCAGTCAAGATTCTCAGTGGAGGGGAACTTCAACGTGTCGCAGTCACTGCCGCCATTGTCCGTGAGGGCGATATATACTTCTTCGACGAACCAACCGCATATCTCGACGTTCGAGAGCGACTTCGGATCGGACGGGCAATTCGGCATCTGGCTGAACTTGGAAAGACAGTGGTCGTAGTGGAACACGACCTCTCAATCCTGGACTATGTATCAGACAATGTGTGCATGTTCTATGGTGAGCCGGGGGTCTATGGTATTATCTCCCATCCACATGGGACTCGCGTTGGAGTGAATCAGTTCTTGGATGGCTTCATTCCTGATGAGAACATGCGATTCAGGGACACATCTATCTCCTTCAAAGGCATGTCCACAGAAGACTTGGAATTCACATTCTCCGAGACCTTGATAGAGTATGGGGATATGCATAAGGAGTTTGAGAACTTCACTCTCGATGTCAAGGGCGGCCGTGTGTCAAAAGGCCAGGTCATTGGCATTCTAGGACCTAACGGAATTGGAAAGACGACTTTTGTGCGTATGCTCGCCAGAGAAATCGAGCCCGAACAGGGAGAGGCACCGAAGAAGACTGTCACAGGACTTGACCTCAAAATCAGCTATAAACCGCAGTACATTCCCAACGACTTTGAGGGTAACTTGCGACTGTACCTGCGCGAAGCAGGTGGGCACAATATCGATTCCGCTGACTTTCAAACGGGGGTCATCAAGAAGCTCCAACTTGAACATCTAATGGACCATAACTTTCAGGAGCTGAGCGGTGGAGAGCTGCAGAGAGCAGCTATCGCGGCATGCCTTGCGCGGGATGCTGACATCTATCTACTGGATGAGCCATCGGCATTCCTTGACATTGAACAACGGCTCGCAAGTTCTCGTGCGATAAGAAGACATGTTCGGAACAATATGAAGACGGCTTTTGTTGTTGAACACTCCATCCTCATGGCTGACTATCTAAGTGACAGCCTCGTTATCTTCAGCGGCATTCCTGGGAAGTCAGGTATGGCGTCACCAGTCACTACTCTGCGTATTGGAATGAATAGCTTCTTGAAGCAGATGGGTGTGACCTTCCGGCGAGACCCCCAGACTGGACGTCCACGTGTCAACAAAGACGGATCCCAGCTTGACTCACAACAGAAGGCATCCGGCGACTATTACTACGTAGGAAAGGGAAGATAGGAGTACCTAGCCACGGGTAACGCTTAGAATGCGACTGACGAGACCCTATGACAAGACTCTACGGCTCCAGTGGTCTCTGCCTGCTGCGCTCTTTTCATCATCAATCTCTCCGAGGACTTTCACGGCCTCGTTCCCACACCTGATGACATCCATCTCTCCCTTGACCGCGAACTCATCAAGCACTCTGTTGGCATAGACCGCACACACTGCACCTGTTCTAAAGCCATAGATATTCCCAAGAGTGAAGAGGGTCGCTGCTTCCATCTCGATGTTGGCAACGTTTGCTCTCTGGAGGTCATCAATGAGAGTGGCACTGAAGCTCTGGAAGTATCCCCTATATCCCGGACGTGACTGACCCGGGTAGAATGAATCAGTTGATGCTGATATTCCTAGGTGATACGTGAGCCCAAGGTTCTCAGCTGCTTCAATGAGAGCAAGAACTACCTCGTGAGATGCTGATGCAGGATATTCCGGTCGCACGTATTGCTGACTTGTCCCATCAAGACGGACGGCTGCAGTTGAGATGATGAGGTCTCCAATCCTGATGTCCTTCTTCAGGGTAGCACACGATCCTACACGAATGAATGATTCCACATTGACATTTGCAAGTTCCTCTACCACAATTGCCATGCCTGGACCCCCTATTCCTGTGGAGCATGCAGAGATGTCTGCTCCCTTGTACTTACCTGTGTGAGTCACGAACTGGCGATGTGATGCGACCTCTCTGAAGGAGTCCCAGAGAGAACTTATGCGTTCGACCCGTTGCGGGTCTCCTGGGAGAAGGACAGTCTTTGCGACATCGCCCTCCTTGACCTCAAGATGATACTGCCTTCTGTCTTCAGTCACCGGTTTTCTCGCTGAAACCTTCTTGTCTGTCATCTGTTCATCTCTCGCTGTGCTGCGACTGAGTCCGAACTCCCTTTTGTATCCAGCGAATGGCACTCTCGCTAAGCATATAGGAAGAAGGTAGTATCTAGAAGTCTGTAACTCCGAGGCAAGACATCATGACAACAATCGATGAACTCGACCACCTAAGTCTGGGAAAACGAATCAGACTTCACCACATGTTATACGAGCACGGACCTGGGAACGGTCGGCTTATGATTCTTCCAATTGATCAGGGTCTGGAACATGGTCCTGTTGACTTCTTCCCCAATCCGCCATCTGCAGACCCTGAGTTTCAGTTCAAACTGGCAGTGAAGGGTGGATATTCCGGTATCGCTCTGCATCTTGGTCTAGCCGAGAAGTATGCACCAAAACACGCTGGGAAGATACCCATTGTATTGAAGATTAATGGTAAGACACGCATCCCCGCAGCAGACGACCCGATCTCCGCAATGACTGGCTCTGTTGAAGATGCAGTCCGGATTGGAGCTGACGCAATCGGATACACGTTGTATGTTGGAAGTCCGAACCAAGTTGCAGACTTGAACCAGTTCAGACACGTGAAGGCAGATGCCGAGCGTTATGGTATGCCTATCATCATCTGGGCATATCCTCGGGGAAAAGCAGTTGACAGCAAAGGTGGAAAGGACTCTCTCTATGCTATTGACTATGCAGCAAGGGTTGCCAATGAGGTAGGTGCAGATATTGTCAAGCTGAATGTTCCTGTGGATGATGCCAAGACCAGGTCTCAGCAGCCTAGTCCCTATGACAAACTCGAGTTGAGCTATGAGGAGATGGTGCACAAGGTCGTGATGTCGGCGGGAAAGACCTTGGTGTTGTTCTCTGGCGGCGGAAAGATGAATGATGATGAAGTGGTTCGCAGAGCAAAGGTGTGCCTTGAGCAAGGCGCAACGGGCATCATATTTGGTCGGAATCTCTGGCAGAGAGAGTGGACTGATGCTTTGACAATGACAAAGAGACTCAAAGACATGATTAAGAGCCTCCAAAGTGGCTAATACACCACTTTCTGACCATACTCTGGAATGAGAACTATTATATGCTCAGAGAATAGTCAGAGTTCCGTAGGAACCGCATCTTTTTTCTTGGTTCCCACACAAGAGAATCGTAGTCGGGTAAAGAAGGAGAAGAATGCAAATGGTTGAGACCACCATTAGCGTGATCAAAGCAGATATCGGGTCATTAGCCGGTCATGTTATTGTTCCTGACTTCCTGCTCGAGCTGGCAAGGAAGTCATTGAAGGAAGGCGTTGAGAAGAAGATCATCAACGACTTTCATGTTTCCCATGCAGGCGATGATCTCGAGCTGATTATGACTCACAATAAGGGAGAGGGTAATCCGGAAGTCCACAGACTTGCCTGGGATACTTTCATCAAGGGTACAGAGCTTGCGCGAAAGAACAAGATCTATGCAGCAGGTCAGGACATGCTTGCTGACACCTTCAGCGGGAATGTGAAGGGTATGGGTCCGGGTTCTGCGGAGATGACATTCGAAGAACGTCCGTCAGAGCCAGTTGTCGTCTTCATGGCCGATAAGACCGAACCTGGTGCCTATAATCTGCCTCTCTACAAGATCTATGCTGATCCATTCAACACTGCGGGGCTTGTCATCGATCCAAACCTGCATGATGGATTCATATTCGTCATCCAGGACGTCATAAAACAAGTGCCCTGTTTCATCTCGATGAAGACGCCAGAGGAATCGTACGATCTTCTCGCACTTCTGGGAAGCACAGGAAGATACACTATCAAGAAGGTCTATCGTAGAGATGGAATGGTGACAGCATCAGTAAGCACCGACAAGCTACATGCTATTGCAGGTAAGTATGTTGGGAAAGATGATCCTGTTGCCATTGTGCGAGCACACTCTGGCCTACCTGCAATGGGCGAGGTTCTAGAGGCTTTCACTCTCCCACACCTGGTTGCTGGTTGGATGAGGGGTTCTCACACTGGTCCGCTATTGCCTGTTGGATTGAAGGACTCTCGATGTACGCGATTTGATGGGCCACCACGGGTTGTCGCACTCGGTTTCCAAGTATCAAATGGAATGCTTGTCGGGCCTGTAGACCTCTTTGATGATGTTGCATTTGACATCAGCCGCCAACGCGGTATGAAGGTAGCTGACTATCTGCGCAGACAGGGACCATTCCAGCCTCACAGGCTCAGCGAAGAAGAAATGGAGTACACGACACTTCCAAAGGTTATGGCTCGCTGTGAGAACAGGTTCGTGAATGAAGAGATAGTGCCAAAGGGCAAAGAGACGGAGAAGAAGAAGAAATCAAGCTCGGTAGAGTAGACATATGTGCGGGGCCGGTCAACCCCGCTATTTGCCATGCTATACCAGTCAGATATCCTCAGGCTACCCCATCCGCTTGATAATATGGTAGCCGAATTTTGTCTTCACTGGCTCTACGGTCATTGCCCCGACATTGAGACCGAATGCCGCCTTCTCGAACTCGGGTACCATCTGGCCCTTGGTGAACCAACCCAGGTCACCGCCTTTCTTCTTTGAGGGGCATGTGCTGTACTCTCTTGCGATCTTTGCGAAGTCCTCCCCCGATGATATTCTACCAATGAGAGCTAGGGCCTGGCTATGCTTTTCAACCAGAATATGACTTGCTCGGACTTTTCCGGCTTTTGCTTTTGACATTGAATCACCTGTTTCAGAAAACCTGACGGGGAGCCCAGAGTTCAGACCGTCTTAAACTTGTCCACCCAGATGCAGTGCGCCCCTGAAAGGAGAGTCTTTATGTCTACGTTTGCAGTCAGTTCCCCTCTAAAGAGTGGTCGATATGAAGGCTACCGTATTTCACAAACATGGTTCTCCTGAAGTTCTCTCTTACGAGGATTTCAAGGATCCCAAGATTCGTACGAGTCAAGTACTGATTAGAGTCAAGGCTGCTGCATTGAACCATCTGGATCTATTCGTTCGGAGCGGCATTCCTGGCCTGAAGTTGGAAATGCCCCATATCCTTGGAAGTGACATCAGTGGCGAGATCGTAGAACTGGGTAGCAAAGTGGGGACTACGCTCGAAGTCGGTCAGCACGTCATTATAGACCCGGGCATCTCATGCGGAACTTGCGAGTTCTGTATGCGTGGTCAAGAATCTCTCTGTCCATCCTATGGAATCATAGGTGAGCACTATCGAGGCGGTTATGCACAGTATATTGCACTAGAACCGCAAAATGTGGTGCCAATCCCAAAGGATGCGGGACTTGACCTTGCTGAGGCTGCTGCGCTTCCCCTTACGTTGATGACTGCTTGGAGGATGCTCATTACTAAGGCTCAGTTAAGGCCAGGAGATGATCTCCTGATTATTGGAATTGGAGGCGGAGTCGCAGTTGCAGCTCTTCAGATTGCCAAGGCCGCAGGAGCAAGAGTCATAGTCACAAGTTCTTCGGATGCAAAGCTGGAGAAGGCAAGTGCGCTGGGTGCAGATGTTGGAATCAATCACAATACGACTCCTGATTATCATAAGGAGATCTATCGTGTGACAAAAAATCGTGGTGTTGATGTGGTACTTGACTCAGTGGGACAGGCTACATGGGCCAAAAGCCTGAAGAGTCTGAGAAAGGGCGGAAAACTAGTCACATGTGGAGCCACCTCTGGTCCTAATGCTGAAACAAATGTCAGCCTTCTATTCTGGAAGCAACTTGAGATACTAGGCTCCACTATGGGCAGCAGGGATGAGTTACGTACTGCTCTGAAGCTTGCATGGACAGGAAAAGTCCGACCTGTCGTCGACCGTGTCTATCCGCTCTCAAAGGCGAGAGAGGCCCATGAGCTCTTGGAACGAGGAGAGCAGTTCGGGAAGATCCTTCTCCTGCCATAATGGTGAGTAATACCCTGATACGCACTACAGTCAGACACCGGTTCATTACAGACTATGTTGTGATTGACACTGATTATAATGCGAGTCGTCACTATCTGTTTACCTGAGTCTTATGTTGATGGCGTGGACAAACTCATCGGCCAGAACAAATACCCGAATCGCTCAGAGGTCATTAGGATAGCTATCAGAGACCTTCTTGTTGATGAACTCTGGGGAGAACGAAAGGTGTCTGGCGGTGTTCCTTTAGTGACCCAACTCGAGAAACTGGCGCTTATTCCGGAGATACAGAAGCCACGCCCTCCCGCGTGATGGATACAACTGAGCTATCTTTTTCTGTGACTGAGTAGATTTTCTGCCTAGGCATTAGAGTCAGAAGAGCAGTTCATCTCTTACCCGATGCTGAGCATATTGCTCACCCTGCAATTAGGAGCAATTCTGAATATGTCACGATTCTTTAAACGCAAGAAGTCAGTTAAAGAAGAAGCTAAGACTGCTGAGGAAGAACCAGTAGAGGAAGTCCAAGTCGAAGTTCCAGAGTCCAGTGTAAAAGAAACAGTTGAGGCTCCAGAGCCCAGTGCGGAAGAAACCACTGAAGCTCCGGAAGTCACTGTCACAGAAAAAGCGCCAGTAAGTCGACAGCCAACAATTCCGTACCATGCATCAATTCAGGATCGCTTAATGTACATGTTCAATGATTCAACCATTGGTTCTGGGATTGAGGGGACAGATGAGTTCTATATCGAGTTCATGGCAATGGGAGAGCGATTCTGGATTGGCAAGGCTCCTCTTGGAAAGGTGTCAATCAAAGTTGGCGCGATGACTGATCAGGACGCCCATGTGCGTATTTCCAATGATGTTGCGGCAATCCTTCTCTCTGCGGCGAATTTCTCTGAGTTCTCAAAGGTCTTCATGCACTACTACAAGACTCCTGAACCTGGCAAGTTCATCAAGATTGAGGTCCGCAAGCCAATAACAGACCTGAATCGACGAGGTTACGCCCGTGTGCCAATCATGAAACTACTCATTGGCTCAGCAAGGTAGTTCGCGTACAACCCTCTCCTCCCGAAGTGTCTGGCAAAGTATTAATCAGGCACTAGATTGCTGAAGGCATCCAGGTGGGATATGATTGAATAAGATTGAAACTCCCGTGGTCATCATCAATTTCAAGACATATACTAAAGCTACAGGCGAGAAGGCTGTGCTATTAGCTCGTACCTGCGAAAGGGTCTCAAACAAATACGATGTTCCAATACTCGTGGCACCTCAAATACCGGACCTGTATCGTGTAGCAAAGGCTGTGAAGATTCCCGTCTTCTCACAGCATATGGATCCCGGTGAACCCGGTCGATTCACTGGTCATATCTTGGCTGATGCCTTGGTCGAATCAGGATGCGCTGGCACGCTTCTCAACCACTCTGAGAAGAGGATGCAACTGGCGGATATTGAAGAGTCCATCTCGAAATCACACAAGACTGACCTCCTTACAGTGGTCTGTACGAACAACATACAGGTGAGCGTCGCTGCGGCATGCCTGAATCCATGGTCAGTGGCAGTTGAGCCCCCGGAACTGATCGGGTCGGGTATATCGGTCTCTCAGGCACAGCCCGAAATAATCAAGGGTACTGTGGAGAAGATACGGAAAGTGAACAAGACCGTTGTGATTCTGTGCGGAGCAGGAATTGGCACTGGCGATGATGTGGCATCAGCCATCAGACTTGGTGCTCAGGGTGTGCTTTTGGCGTCTGCTGTTGCCAATTCTGACAAGCCAGAGGAAGTTCTCTCAGATCTTGTTTCGCCGCTGAAGAAATAGCACAATCCGGTTCGTTTTTCACCGATTGGGCAGGACTGTCAGTAGGCGATTCATGTGAAAGTTTCCCTTGAGTGTGCACACTGTCTTCTAGAGCGAGCAGGCAATCAGGTAAAACTAGCAACTGATGACCCAGAGCTCCAGATGAAGATCATCGAGGCGATGACGAGGTTCCTTGGAGAGAACTTCAATAGTGATGCTGTGCCAAGTCACATAGGCACTGAACGGGACCTGCTTGTCCAACGTATGACCGGGTGTGATCCCTACGAAGGCCTCAAGCATCAGTCAAATGCGATGGCTCTCAGGATTCTTCCAGAGTTGCTGCAGCTTGTCGATGGAAAGTCGAATGCAAAAGCTAGGTTCAGGACCTCTGTTCTCATTGCTGCTGCTGCTAATTCCATTGAATTCGATGTTTCCGGACGTGATTTCTCTCTCAATGAACTCAAAACCACAATAGACCATGTGGAGGACGACCTAGCAATTGACCAGATTGAGGAATTCAGACGATTATGTCAGAGTGCAAAGACTGTTCTCTACATCATGGACAATGCCGGCGAACTTGTTCTTGATGTGATTCTGATTAGGGAGATGAAACGCCTTGGAGCCGAGGTCACTGCCGTGGTGAAAGGAGGACCGGTCCTAAACGATGCAACCATGATTGATGCTGATGAAGTGCATCTGAACGACTATGCGGACCGGGTTGTGGATACGGGAACTCCCGCCATAGGTGTCAATATTGAACGTAGCTCGGATGAGTTCAGAAACCTCTTCACGTCCTCAGAACTCATCGTCGCCAAAGGTATGGGCAACTTTGAGTCGATGACTGAGTTTGATCCGCACTGTCCAACCGTGCATATCATGAGAACAAAGTGCAATCCTGTGGCTCGGCAAGTCGGAGTTCCAAGGAATAAGAATGTAATAATGATTCGAAGACCCGCTGCTGACTAGGGCTTGAGTTCCATCATGCCATGTCCTCTTTGTACGGCCTAAGTGCCTGCGCAACAGGAGTTGAGGCCATGAAATCTATCTTGAGGTCAGGATACTCGATGCTGATGCTGTCTCTGAGCCTCTTCATTCCAAGATCTTCAGTCACAAAGGCTCCCAGTTCAAGAGTGTTCATTCCCTCTTCGTGTGCAAGGAGTCTAATCTCTGGATTCAGCTCTCCAGTGACCAAGGTTTCAATGTCCTGTTTCTTTGCATTGATGACGTGTGGCATATCAACATGACTTCCAGCGACCAGCAGGCACTCTCCAACCTCGTCATCCAGGTCCCCTGAGAACAAGACCGTGTTGAGATTCATTCTAGATGCAACATAGTTGACGAAACCGGAATGGTTCTTGACGTCTTCTAGTCTGCAGATTCTGCCAAATGGCACAAACTGGCCATAATCGCTCTCCGAAAGGAAATCGCCGACCTTCTTCAAGCCAAGTGCCTCTGAGAGAGCATCATTCAAGCCGTCCCTAGCACAGAGCCAGCCGCTTCCAATGACGTACGATGATATGTAATTCTTGGTGAGAAGACGTACTCTTACAAGATCGAGGCCGGTAAGTCTGTCAATCGCAAACGGAAACAATGGTCTGTAAGTAATGAGAAGGTTCGACTTGTCCTGCGACGCTTTCGTGATGACCCTTGCAGAGGGATAAGTGGCAATCAAGGCTCTGTTTATGGTAGTGTTGGCCTGTTCGGAGGGGCTCTGGGGACCTATCTCAACCCTATCCTCTAGACCCTGAATTGTCATCTCCCTAGGGGAGAGCTCTTGTAGACGTTTGACAATCTGGAGAAGACTGGTCATGCCTTCTTTTCTCCTGGAAGGGTTTCAGAGTGTCCAGTGATTGCTGTCCGTCTTATGCTTTTGGATAAGCAGCAAGACAGAGTGCATTGAGCCTAGTCGAGATCTTCGGCGTCATCCTCGTCGCCGAGCTCATCATCCAGGTCTTCATCGAGGGTGAATAAGTCTTCGGCTTCTTCATCGATCTCTTCGATCTCAGGTTCTTCTTCAATGACCTCTAGTTCTGGCTCTCTCTCAGGTTTCTTTTCCTTCTCAGGCTTCTTCTTTCCCTTCTCAGGTTTAGGTTTCTTTTCGGGCTTCTCTGAGGGCACTTTTGCAGCTGGAGCCTTGGCGGCTCGCTTTTTCTCCTTCCAGTACTCAGTCTTCACGGTTCTCTTCTTGTCCATTTTTCTGAAATCCACCTGCTTAGGATTTTGATCCTTTCTAATCTTTACACGTTCACGCTCGAGCTTCTTCCTGTCCACCATTGACAGTCACCATCGCGTTTTAGCGGGTTATATGATTTGTTTTATAACTGTGTCGAAAGAGAGCGAAGGCAACGCTTTTGTTCTTGGTATGTTGAACTACGATTGGCTCATGACGCCGGATGCAATAGGAGTAGACGAAGTGAGAAAGAAAAAAGCGAACGAATCAGTAAGCATTCGTGTGCGTCTTGAGAGGTCGCTATTGGACAGGATAGATGCTGTGGCGGGCACAGGAAATCGTCAGAGGTACATTCAGGAATCTATCGAGTGGCGACTTGATCAGGAGCTACCTCCCATGGTCCTTGAGCTCTCTGAAGAGCTAACTCAGCTCAAGAGCCGCGTGGAGCATCTAGAACGTTCACAGACAACGAGTGTCTTTCTGAGCGAGCTCAACACCGCGGCAAAGGAAAAGATATGCACCGATGATTTTGATAGAAAACTGCTGGCGTTCTTTGTCAGAAATGAGGGAGGAACGACTCCAGAGCTGGCAGAACATCTGCTTGGTGACACTCATAAGCGACGCACGATCTTGGACAGGATTGACAGGCTCAACAATCGAGCAACTGCAATAGTCGGTTCGCCAGTTCTGGAGTACAGGAAAGGGTATGTCAAGAACAAGCGGGGAGCTTGGTGGCTCGTGGACTCAGATCTGATTCTCGCGTGATTGGAGCGAATTCTTTAAGAAACCCCACATCCTAACCCTTCTGGGGCCGTAGTCTAGCCTGGATAAGGCGCCAGCCTCCGGAGTTGGTAGTCCCCGGTTCAAATCCGGGCGGTCCCGCCACTTCATTCTTCGCACAAGAAAATCGGACTTTATATGCGTCTTTCTGGCACTGGATTACGAATTGAGGTTCGAATCATGACCACAGTCGGAAACCAAGTCACAGACGAAGAGAAAGTAGTGACTCGTTTCACAAAATACCTGAACGGCCCTTTGGGGAAAAGTGTTCTCCAAAACTTGGATGAAGGAGAGAATTTTGTGCTCCAGACCGCTGAGCACACTCTTAGGGTAACAAAGCGAAGAGGACATGCCATTGTTACGGTGATGAAGTTACCCCTCGTTTGAGTTCTCTCCAGCTGCAGGATACTCTGTAGCCCCGGCGCTCGATTTTGCAGCGAAGACTTTATGAGTCGACTTCTGCCTCCCCTAAGATGGGGCCGTAGTCTAGCCTGGATAAGGCGCCAGCCTGCGGAGTTGGTAGTCCCCGGTTCGAATCCGGGCGGTCCCGCCACTGCTTTTCCTCGGTCAGTCCTTCTGTAATCCTCGACACGAAGCTTAAATGCTGTAACAAGACCGGCAGAGGGCAAGCAGAACAGCTCACCTGGCTCTGTAACCTGCTAAGAGTGATGCAGACTAGATGCAGCATACACCACAGCGATTGGACCGAGTGTATCGAGCCATGCGACGTGATGAGATTGATGCCTTGGTAGTCACTAGAAGGCAAGACGTGCAGTACTTGACTGGCTTTCAAAGCAGAGGCCAAAACTTGCCCATTGGCTGCGTAATCGCTGAAGGCAGTCAGCCACACCTCATTCTCTCAGACACTCTTCAGGCCGCTGCAGTTGGCGAGCCTATTATAGGCACATTTCATTCTTTCAACACAGATGCCTCTGAAGACTGGTTTCGAGCCCATGGCAACGCCTTCTGGGATGAAGCACTGCATGTCCTGAATGAAATAGGTTGGGCAAAAGGAATGATAGGCCTTCAACATGAATGGCTGTCTGTAAGAGAGTTTGAGAAGATCAAGACCAGTCTTCCTGAGGCTGGATTTCGGGATTTCTCGCAGTCCCTGTGGAAGTTGCGACACATAAAGGATCCCGCTGAAATCGATGCGATTCGCCAGGCCGTGAATGTGGCTGAGATAGGCGTTCGCACCGCTTTGGAGATTGTAGCCCCAGGTAAGTCTGAAGATGAAGCCTCCCTAGAAATAGAAGCGGCAATGAGAGGAGCAGGAGGTCAACAGCGGGGAATACAAGCTGCTGTTCTTTCAGGAACTCATGCCCGTTTTCCACTATCGCAGCCTGGTCCGGATCGTATCAGGAAAGAGGACTTCGTGGTCTTGGATATCACTGTGAGTCACTCAGGATACTTCGCAGAGGTCGCACGAACAATCCATCTGGGGACTCCAAGCAGCAGACAGAGGGCACTCTATGAGTCCGTTCTGAACGCCATCAAGACGGCAGAGAAAGTGATGAAGCCAGAGGTGAGTCTTGAAGATGTTGCTGCCCAGGTACTGAAGAAATCAGGGAGAGGCATCCCTCATGGTACCTTTGTGCAACCACTTGGAAGCTCCATTGGGCTAGACCTTCATGAGCCGCCCTATATCTCCCCGGAGAGCCAGTACTCCCTGAGAGAGGGTATGACCTTCACACTTCATCCCACGGGTTATCTACCTGAAGCGGGATCTGCCAAGGTGGCAGATGTTGTCCTCGTGACTCATGACGGCGTAGAGGACTTGGGGACCTTGGCTAGGGAAACCATGTGATCATGCACTCTGCTGCCAGTGCTTCAGTTTCTGGAAGACTTGGGCCATTGCCTCTGCCCTCGTCACGTGCTTATCCACTTCTTCTCTTGAGATCTCGCGAATCTGAGCTGCTGGAACTCCTGAGTTGAGAGTACGCGGCGCAATCACAACATTGGCAGGAATAATGCTTCCCGGTGTCAGCACTACTCCTTCTCCTAGTGTGGCGCCGTCGAAGATAACGCACCCCTCTCCGATATAGACGCTATCACCAATATATACGCCATGAAGTACTGCGGCCGTGCTAACAATCACGTTGTTGCCGATCATTGCAGGATTATGTTCACTGTGCGCATGAATCACGGCACTGTCCTGAATGCATGTGTTCTCGCCGATTTTCACTGAAGCAAGGTCTCCGCGAACTACTGCGCCTGGCCACACGCTTGCTCTAGGTCCTACTTCAACATCGCCAACGATTGTTGCCTGGACACTCACGTATGCCTTCGAATCTATTCTTGGATTGTTCTTTCCAAAGGGTAGTACTGGCACTTCTGACACCTCTTCACTTGAACTGACGCATACAGGTTTTGATATCTAATAAAACATCATATGCTCAATGGAACGGTCACTTTCCCTTGAGCAGGGACTCGATAGCAGACTCAAAGTGCTCTGCAGGTCTCAATCCAATCAACCTATCAACAACGGTTGTGACTCCCGTATCTTTGTTCCTTATCTTGAGTCTTGCTGGCTCTCCATTGAAAAAGATGAGCACACATGGGATTCCCCTGATTTTGTTCCTGATAGCAAATGCTTGGTGCTCGTCTGTGTTCAACTTCAGGAATCGAATATCCTGATTGTTTCTGTACTTTTCTTCTAGCTCATCCAGTATTGGACTGAGTGCTTTGCATGGTCCGCACCATTCTGCCCAACAATCAACAAAGAGAAGCTTGGTCTTCTTCTTCTCAGCGTCCACTTCTTCGGAGGTCACATCTCTCACCAAACGCTGCCTACACCTATAGTGACTCCCGCTCACGAGGTATTGAACGTTGTCATTGTGTGAATCAAAGAAGAGTGAGGAGGTCTCACGGGGAAGACTAATCCTTCCCCGTAGTACCGTTCATTGTTTGTTGGACAAACTTGGACACCGAAGTGTTGTCCGCCCAGAGAACGGCACTGGGCCGGACTCCGTGAGGACAGAGTTCGTGACAGATTATCCTCACAGGAGTTTTTCAGACTGGACTATATAAGCACCTGTCCGACTTTGTCCAAGTTTCCTGCAACTGTTGTCAACCCACAGAAATTCGCCTATGTTGCTTCCTCAGCGAGGAGGTCGTCTGCTATCTGTGCATATACTTCAGGTGGCATGACGCCAACGAGCTTGTCGGTCTTTCTGCCAGCGCCATCGTCGAAGACTACCCTCTTGCCATCGGCATAGATCAAAACACTCGGAACTCCGGTTATCTGGTTCTTCATACTGAATTCTCGATTATGGTCAACGTCTATCTTGACGACCTTGAGTCCTCTGCCCTGATACTTTTCATGGACCTCTTCGAGGATTGGGCCGAGCGTCCTGCAAGGCCCGCACCAGACAGCATGACAGTCCACGAAAACCACTCTATTACTTGCGATTACTTGATCTAGCTCCGATGAGCTGATGTCTTCTACCATTATATTCAAACTCCATCGCTGGTGCGAATCGGTTGTGCGTTCTCCTTACACAACCGTTAAAAGGATTGCGCTATAGCCAATCAGATTCTGAACGACCTTCCACAGTTCTGGCAGACGACGTCTCCATTCACAATGGTGTCGAGGTTGTATGCATAGGTTGCTCCACAGTGGAAACATTTGATTCTAGATGCAGTCGCGGCTTTCTGACCCCCTTCCTTCACCGCAGTGGTCATATACATTCTTGGCCAAGCCAGAACAATTAGCTGAATAAAAAACAGAAGAGCCAGCCCAATTTCCATCCCAATATGGAGTAGGACTGCAAACAATAGAATTGCCCATGCAATACCAATAAGTCGTACTGCAAGTTCCAGGTTCGGTTTCAAGAACCAGAACAATAAGAAGGGAATCACATCGATAAGAAAGAATGTGAAATACAACGCCGTAACGGGCCATCCATAGTATACAACTGGTGCCATAGAGGTGCTGCTTCCATTCAAAAGAAGAGTCAATCTGGCAAGATGAGTTGCTCTAGCAGCTGTGAGTAAGTTTGCCTTGTATGCACTGGACATTAAAGTACTCCTCTCTCACGTGTGTCGTGCATTATGAATTCATAAACTTGTGGAGAGATTCTTAGTCAAGGCTATTACAGCTATGCTAAAGTTTGATAAGCCATAGGCACCCCTCCTCATAGAATCTGGTGAGTACTGTGCCGGTCCTTCACTGCTCTAAGTGTGGTTCGCGTCTTGACTTCACGAAAGAGGCAGGGGGCTGGTATGTACGGTGTTCCTCTTGTGCCGTCGAAGTCATGGTAGACGGAAGCAGGAAAGACCTCTTTGATGCCTATGAGGCATATACCGAGGTCATCAAGCGAGAAGGACTCTCTGATGACACTGCAAAATCTGACCTGCAGAGGAGAGAGTATCTGGGCAGCGGAGCCGATACTCCCAAGACGAAACGCCGCAAGAAAGGCGTTTCTACGAGAGTCCAGTCTGAAGTGGCGGTGAGGAGAATCGTAGAACAAGGTGGTGGCACCCTGGATGCCCTTCCTGAGGCACTACGCTCACTTGTGCTGTCCGGTCGCGATTATCTTGTCAAGTACAAATACATGCCCTCAACAGATGCCGAATATGGCATCAAGACGGATGATCTTAGTGTACCCACACGACTCAAGGAGCTTCTGCACTCCAGAGGGATTGCCACTCTCTACAAGTTCCAAGAGGAGTCCTACAATGCCATCAACAATGGTGAGGATGTTGTCATCGTCGCGCCCACGGCACAGGGGAAGACTGAAGGATTCATCTTACCCATCATCAGGCAGATTCTCATCTCGGTTCAGGAGTCATTCAAGAATCCTGGAGTGAGAGCACTTCTCATCTATCCAACAAAAGCTCTGGCGAGGGACCAGTTTGACAAGATCAAGGAACTTGGTAAGGCATCTGGTTTTACAGTGTCCCTCTTTGATGGTGACATCTCTGAAGATGCCAGAACCAAGATCTATGCCAGCCCTCCTGATATCCTGCTGACCAACCCCGATGTCCTGCACTATCACCTTGGGTGGTCTCAGTCGCGCCTGACGCCTCTTCTTCGAACCGTGAAGTTTGTCGTTCTCGATGAGATTCATCTGTATACCGGATCGATGGGAGCAAATGTGTATTTCATCATGAAGCGGCTCGAAATGGAATCTGGGAAGTTCCAGAAGATTGGAGCCTCAGCTACAGTAGCCAATCCGAAGGAGTTTGCTGAAGTTCTCTTTGACTCAGAGGTCAGGCTCATAGAGTCAAAGAACGCCAAGAGAGGTCCTGTACACTTTCTCATCTACTATCCTGAGACGAGAAGCAAGTACGGCATGATTGTTGACATTGTCTCCTCGCTACAGTCTGGCCAGTTCAAGACACTCGTGTTCGGAAATACGCATTCTGAGGCTGAGGTCTTGAACATGCTCCTAGGCGAGAGTGGCGTGAAATCAATGGTTCATAGAGCCGGCCTCTCAAAGAAACACAGAAGTAACGTTGAGGACAGCTTCCGTTCCGGGCAGCTACCAGTCATTGTTTCAACACCTACCCTTGAACTGGGGATAGACATTGGCGACCTGAACAGCGTCGTGAGCATGATTGTCTCAATAACGCGACTGACACAACGAATCGGGCGGGCGGGTAGAAAAGGACAGGAGAGTGTGGCTGTCCTTGCACTCCGTGAAAATGATCCCATCTCCTCCTTCTACAGGCATGAACCTGACAAATACTTCACGGATATCGATGCTGCATACACAGAACCCGAGAATGAAGTGGTCGGCTACTATCAATTGATTGCAGCGGCCATGAGTGGTAGGCTCAATGCAGCTCAGTTCTCAAGACATCATCGGGTTCTTCAAAAGCTGTCAGACGACGGTCTCGTCAGGCAACTTGGGGACGGAACAATCCGTATTGCTGATGATGAGAGGGCAAGAAAGGCATGGCGTAGCTACAATATAAGAGGGATTGGCGACACCGTTCAGATACGTCTTGATAAGAGAGGACTGGGTGAGCGTTCGATGCCTATGGCCGCTCAAGAGTTGCACCCAGGAGCAATCTACCTTCACGGCGGCAAGAACTACCTGTCTGTCGACTTCAAATACACGACTGGGTTGGGAAGGGCTACAGTGGTGTTGCATGGGGACCGGAGCACCCACACAAAACCGCTATACTATACCATGCCCAAGATACTAGACATAGTCGAGAGGACCAAGATTCTCGGCCTCGATGCTGTCTACTGCAATCTTGAGATGACTCAGACCGTGTTTGGCTATGTGACAAAGGAGACTAGGAGTGGGCATATAATTGGCAAGCAGAATCTGCTGACCCCCCTATTGTATACATATCAGACACGTGGATTCGCGTTTACTGCACCTGAGCCCAGCAAATCAGTGAATGACTACATCGCAGGAAAGTATGCGTCCATTGAAAGAGCCGTGATGGGACCTGCTGAACTCTATGGGGGCACCTACCACGCTGTCGAACACGTTCTCATCGAATCTAGTAACATGTTTACAGGAGGTGGCACACGGGAAATCGGTGGTGTTTCAATGGGCGATTCAGGAATCATCTTTGTCTACGATGGAAGCCCAGGAGGAAATGGCGCATCAAAACTCCTCTTTGGAAAACTAGATGAGGCATTCAGAAGGGCAAAGAGGATACTAGAGAGCTGCGATTGCAACACCCTCGATGGATGTCCTCTGTGCACATACTCATACAATTGCGGTAACAATAACAGTCCGCTGTTCAAGATAGGAGCTCTTGAGAGCGTTGAGAAGATACTGTCAAGGGCAGAGACCAAGGTAGACACTGAGGGTTACGTGGGATACCAGCCCCTAGTATAGCAGGAGATGAATGAAGTTGACCGAGTTCAGAATTGGTCGCGGACACGATGGTCCAGCTAGAATTGGAGAATACATCATGGGAACTCAAGTCTACGAAACCCCTGCCCTCACCAGTGCATGCCTGTCGGATGACCGCTTTCTACCGTACAAGACGATTGGAAGAGCCATGTCGCACTCTTCAGAGCCTCACCTACTAGCACTGCCATTTGAAACATCCCTAGATGCCCTCAAGGGAGAAGTAGGGGACTCAGACTCACTACTTCTTCCTTCACTGCCCGCGTTCTCTGCTCTCGGAGATGATGCTGGAGTTCTCATGCTGAAACATCAGTTGAGCGTAATTGATGAGATTCGTTCTCATATCGCTCCTTCACGTGTCATTCTACGTGTCCCTGAGGAAATCGGGCCAGAAGCGCTTGCCTCTTACCTGAAGGACTCTCACTCGCGAGGCGTTCGAGCAGGTGCCTTTACCTTTGATGGAATGCTAGGAAACTCGGACCTCAATGCTCTGCTCTCACGTAGCCATCTGCCCTTATCTTGGCTGGCTGTTGCGCTCGGCAGGATAGCGCCCGGCACGATACCACTTCTCTACTACATGGGCTTTGATCTGATTGACATAGGCCACGCTCAAGAGGCTGCAGCAAAACACCAGCGTCTCTGGCACAATGGAGCTGAAACAATTCGTGCTGACGAGCATCATAGGTATTGCGCCTGCACAAGCTGTCAGCATCTTGAGGACATCGGTCCCTCTGAGGTGACGGATGTCCTTCTGCAGCATAATGTGAACGTGTATGCCTCCGTGCTCTCTGAGGCTATTGATGCCATGAATTCGGGGCGTCTTCGCTGGCTCGTCGAATCCACTACTCACTATAGTCCAGCTCACGCATCGATTCTTCGCAGAGTTGACAGGCAGGCCTACTCGTTCGTGGAGGAATTCACCCCTTCAAGCGGAGCCCCAGTTGTTCCTCTTATTGGCCCTGAGTCCTATAATGCTCCTGCAGTCAGGAGATTCAGGGAGTACATAGCCAATCGATATCGTCCGCCTAGTGGCAAGAAGGTAGCTCTGCTACTGCCTTGTTCTGCTCGAAAACCATACTCTGACTCAAAGTCTCATAAGCGCTTCCTGGAAACCATAGAAGCGTCGTTGAGTGGCGCAACGTCCCAGATTGCACAGATAATCCTGACATCACCGCTTGGACTAGTACCCCGTGAACTGGAGCGCATATACCCTGCCGCAAACTATGATATTCCTGTCACTGGTGAATGGGATACAGAGGAAACGAACCTAGCAGCCGAAGCCCTTGCTACGCATCTTGAGAAGTTCGATTCGGACGTTGTTGTGGTTGCTCATGTTTCAGGCGGCTATCTTGGTATTGTGAAGACTGCAGAGCACAGAATAGCTCAGAGCATAATCTATACTAGTCCGGAAGCCTCACCTACAAGCTGGGAGTCTCGGGAGTCTCTGCAAGAGACCTTGGTTGATCTGAAGAGCATCTTGCCCATCAGGAGCTCACGCCCGCAGGAGCTGGAGGAGATTGTGCGGGCGACTGCTGACTTTCAGTTTGGCCCAGGAGCTGGTGATGCCTTGGTCCCTGAAGGCGCCAAGCTCATGGGAAAGCCCTACAGGCAAATACTGTGTCAAGTCCAGAAGGAGCAGGTCTGTTCTTACGTGGCTGATACGGGTCTGTTATCATTGACACTTGGTGGCGCAAGACGCCTAGCACCACTGAATCGCTACTGGGTTCACCTGGACGCTCCATCTGTCAAGGGCGGATCCATCTTTGCCGTCGGTGTTAGAGACGCAGACCAATCTATTCGACCGGGAGACGAGGTCATTGTGATCAACAGTCATGATGAGGTGACCGCTGTTGGTCGGAGTGAGATGTCCGGTAGAGAGATGTCTGAACTGGAGCGTGGTCGCGCCGTGAGTGTACGACACAAAGAGGAGGGCGGCTAATGGACACTCTATCTGAGCAGATTCGGAATGCTGTGAAGCAGGCGTCGATTCGAGCGCGCGGTGAGTCTATTGTTGAGAGGCCGTCGAAGAGCCTCACTAGGCCCTCTGCTGCATGGACTTCACCTAGTCGGATAGGTTCAATCCAAGGGACTGCTCTCTCGATTGTGCTTTCCTCCATTGGATGTGCCCATGCACGAAGCAGCGAGGGTGGGTGCACCATGTGCAGCTACCTCTTGGATGGCACAGACAAGAATCCGACAGAGGAAGAGTTTCTCCTTCAGTTTCAATCAGCAATGAGTAAGCTCGATAAACATACTGCGCCACTCTCTGTGAAGATATACACGAGTGGCAGTTTCTTGGACTCAGATGAGATACCCGCTTCTACACGAAATCAGATGCTAGAGTCTATCTCGAATGATGATCGAATCAAGGAGGTAGTCTTGGAGTCAAGACCGGAGTATGTGACAGATTCGGTTCTTACTGAGGTTCGAAGAATCCTTGGAGACCGTCGGGTAGAGCTTGGTATAGGCCTGGAGAGCAGTAGCGATATTGTGAGGTCTGTCTGTATCAACAAGAACTTCAACTTCCGCTCATTCGCTGACTCTGTAAACACCGCCAAGCGATACGGCATCGGAACGCGCGCATATGTTCTGTTGAAACCTCCATTCCTGACTGAGAGGTCAGCCCTTCTTGATGCTCAGAACACGATAAACGATGCCTTGGCTCTCGGAGTGTCAACAATCTCCCTGAATCCTGTGAATGTGCAGCGGAGCACCCTTGTTGAAGACCTATGGGAAAAGGGGAAGTTCAGACCACCATGGTTGTGGAGTGTGGTCGAGGTCTTGCGTCATGCACATAGGATTGCAGAGGGAACAATCAATATTGTCTGTGACCCAGTAGCTGCAGGAAAAAGCAGAGGCGCGCACAACTGTGGGAAGTGTGACGCGCCAATTCTGGATGCAATTCGTAGATTCTCTCTAGACCAAGATGTAAGGTCACTCGAGAGTCTTGCCTGTGACTGCAGATTGCTATGGCTCCATGTACTTGAACATGAGGATATCTCCCTGCAGACTCATACCTGAGTCGAAAGACTAATAGCAGAAGTCATATGTCAGGTGCAGAGCGAGGCCTGTATCCGGCCAAGATGAGGTTGTCAATCATGTCTAGGTATGTTACACATGTCCAAGTCTGGTTCTATAGTGAAGGTGCATCACCATCAAGAGTAGTGCATAAACTGCTCCAATTGGGTTTCAAACCGGTCAAGGGAGCATATGATTTTGTATACGAACATACCGATGAAGAACTCAAGGAGTCAAAACTTGGGACTGTAATCGTGGAGATTGCAGATGCAATCCATAAGACACTGAACGGTTTCAAGGTACTGTACAGGTTAGACACTCACAAGCCTGAGGAAGAAGAGGACTACATACCACTAGAGGATATTGATGCTGCGCTTGCAGAAACAAGAAAAGAGCTCGAAGAAATAGAGCGAGAGTAAGAGGAGTAGACTCTGAATAGACACCGGGCTGAAACCCAGTGCCTACTCATCATAGCGAAGAAACTAGATTGAAGTCACTTCAGGCTCACGGCGCTCATACTCGCCCTCACCCTGCACAGAGACCTTGATTTTCTTTTGGTCGCCAGGATTCATGCGTGCCCAGTTCCAGACCATGTTGGTCCCATCAGACACCTTTGCCAGAACGGGCTGATCATCCTCAGGTTCAGTAGAAACATACTCGAATGCGGCAGGTATCCAATCAGTCATCTGGATATTCTCTGCTGTCACTTCTCCATTGTTTGACACAACGAGTACCACGACATATTGCCCTGCGCTCGAACCCTTGTTGATAGCCTTCTTCGTCGAGATTGCACGTTTCTTGTAGATGACACCAAGCTTGTAGCCATCCTTGGGACTGCTGATCTCGGTCTGAATTCCAGCAGGGTATGTGTTTGCGCCACAGGTAATCGGTGAGGGATATTCCTTCTCAGGTCTGTTTCTCCATGCCATCACTGCATAGTTGATCTTGACACTCTCACCAGGCTCTAGTTCACCTACGGAGTCCTTCAGACCTTCGACCTTGAATGTGATTTTGTGTTGCTTTTCGGGGTCTTGGTTCTTGGGATCAATGATGAATTCATATGGCCCGGTGTACTTCTTTCCCTTGATCCAAACCGTAACATGCTCACTCGTAGGAGGCATGACGTCGTCTGGGAGGTTATCCGTGATGACAATCTCATTGAATCGAGCTGTTCCAGTATTGGTCATCTCGATAGTGACTTCAACCGGGGTCTTGTCGAAGCTGCTCACAGAAGGCGGGTCGAATGTCTTTGTGCAATCAATCTTACACACCGACACCATCTGAGGCGACTTCTCAATTGTGCCAAGCACTCTCTTGGTAACAACACTGACGGGCGTGTAGAGGAGGTCCTGTTTGCATTTTGGAGTATTCTGGCTCGCCACCTTGAAGGAGGCTTTCCATTGTTGATTTGGTGCCATCTCTACGGAGGGTGATGCATTGAGCATCTTCTTCTTTTCGCCACCGCCTTCAGGTGTCACGAAGACTACAGCCTTGTCAAGTCGCACTATCAGGTCGCTCTCGTTAGAGCATTCGAGCGTGCACTCCCACTGATTCGGTTTTGTTTCAGCAGTTTCAATTCCCATCAGAAACTCAGTGAGCGCTGTGAGAGCGGGATCTAAGACTGATCTCTGCTGTCCTTCTCCCCTGTAGGTAAGGACGATTTCGCCTCCACTCCTTAAATCAGTACTCTCCACTCTTCCTGTCGCTTTGATGACAAGGGTTGTGTCTTCGTGTGGGTAGATGACAAAGTCCTTCCAGACAATCTGTTTGGTGCCTTCATCGTACTCTGCCTTACCTGACTTTGCTGAGAGGATTTCAATATCTGATAATTCCGGTGGAATAGTCTTGTTGAGAATAATGTTATCGATTTCTCCATCGGTTTCATTCTTGATGGATATCTTGATTTTCACCTGGTTATCTTTGCCGCTGACATATGCCCAGTGAGGTCCTTCAGTCTCAAGGTCTCCGCAGGTATCATAAATCTCTGAGAGAGTCACCATTGGTGCACGCGTTGTTACCTTGTATCGCTTCTCCCATTTTCCACCAATATCAATTTCTCCTGCTGCGAGTGGTTCTTTGCCGATATCAGTGTTACCACGAGAGTTGCCAAGGTGTACCTTCACATTCCAAATACGGCACCTCTTTGACGTATTGATGACGCTCAGAACTCCTGAGGTTTCAACGTTCTCGAGTTCGCTAAGTCTACCAAGTTGAGCTTTTTCGGACTCTTCGAGGTCAATAATCACATTCTTCTTATCATTGTCACCCATCTAATGCACACCCTTTGTCATATGCTCACCGATTCAGGGAATCTTCTGCCTTCCGTACTGACTCAAACGGAGAATATCAGTTTAGCTCGTATCTAAACTCGTTACCTGCTGCCCACTGAGCTGTGAGTTTCTGGTTTGGCATCATCACTACTGCCTTGATTCCCTGTCCAAACTGCTCAAGATACTTTGAGAATTTGACAGGCTGTTCATCTGAAGTCCATCGCATTGGTATGCTGATACGCGGCTTACTGTCTATGCAAAGACTCACCGCATCCTTCACTGGAAATGTGGCTCCTCCCCCGATAGGAGTGATGAGGATATCCATTTCTAGATGCTCGAATGGGCCGCGAATTGCTGTATCCCCCAGATAGCCAACTTTCATGCCTCCAATCTGAATCATGAGACCGAGATTACCAATATGTCCACCTTTCGTTTCGTCAATCCTTGAGAGAGCATAGGGGACGAAACGGACATTGGGTATCTCATAGGGAACCTCATTCTCAAGAACATGAAGAAGCCAGGGTTTAACACCCTGTGCAGTAGCCTTCTCTACGGCCTCCTTGTTGCCAAGGAACCACGCCTTTGAGTTCACAGATATTGTGCTTGCGTTTCCTAATGCATCATCTTCCTTGTTTGTTGCCACCACCACTCTCGCGCTAAAATCATTCGGGACTATTGGTTCCTTCTTCCAGATTCCTGGATTAAGTAGAACTACTGTCCCCTTTGATTCTAATGCAAATGATGTGTGTCCAAAGTAGGTGATGTTCAGCAAACGATCACTTCCCGTCAGTTTCACTAGCACGGTCGCGCCAGAACTGCCTCTGTCATTGAACCGTTGTGATGGTTCCTTAAAAGGAAATTGCGACTCTATACATATCTGCCCCGTAATCCGGCGCGGTTTTCTCCATCTAGAGGACTCTCTTCAGGGTCGAGTGCTAGCTTTTTATGACTCGGTCAAGACAACGAATCATAGGACTCTGCGTTCTTGCCATTCGGCGGAGAGTGTCGATACCATGCTTGAGAAGATACTTGCTGAGAAGTTCAGGAACACTCTGAAACTTGTGTTTTCAGACATCAATAATCAGCAGGATCGCAGAGATGAGGCTGAATTCGTTAAGGATGAAGCACGAATCCGGGAGAAGTTGCTTGCCAGAATTCACGCATTTCCCTCGGATACTGTTCTGAGTGAAGATTTTCTGGTCGCAGCTGTCGATGGCTCAGGAACAGAGAGTCTTGTTACTCTTGATGACATTCGTGTTCATCTATTGAGTACATCGACTATAGTGCTCAATACCGACACTCAACGTGAGTCATTATTTTCAATGGTGGACCGTGCCACTGTTGAGAGCGAGATTGGAGAACAACCCCATATCGATGTGCACTGGCATTCCAGTGTGAGAAATGATGCCAGAGAAAAGATGGCTGAATCGTTGGCTGAGATTTACCCCTTGAAAGATATGGTCAGCCTTATCCTCCCCTTCTTCTGTGACTATACAGGTGGCAAGATATCTTCAATCACAGATATTTCAGACACTGAGTTCGCGCCGTTTGGATCGCGTCTTCAAGTGATGAGGTCACTCATCTCACGCACACAGACCCTGACAAATGCAGCAGTCCATGAGGAGCTGAGAAAAGTCAGCGAATATGCGGCAGCACGTCGCCTTCTTGAGAGTGACCTGTGCCCGAAGTACCTGTTACTGGACGGTGCCATGTCGATCTTCATGCACTTCGTCAGGCATTATCCCTCAATGCCTAGTGGATTCATGCTTAGAGACCTCTGTTCTCTTGCTCGTCGAAAGGAAGTGATTCTATGTGCAGTAAGCAAGAATCACACAATTCCCTTTGCTCATCGTATTGCGAGTGTAGCGAAGGAAGAGCTGGGAGAGGGTGCAAAATGGTTCTGCCATCTTCCTTCCAAAGAAGATCCTGGTGGCGGTCTCCATATCATTGAGGACAGAGCATACATCCCTCCGATTCTAGCTGTTCCCTATCTCTATAGTTTCTCAAGGGACAACAGACCATCGCGAATCGATTTTGATAGAGTCTGGTGGTCAGAGAATATCTTCGTTGATGGCGACCCACAGGCAACGCGAGAGAATGAATTGGCACTCTTCAGAGAGCTTGAGTTCATGTCTAGAGACGCTCGGTGGTACGGTTATCCTGTCGCTCTCGCTCTAGCTCATGAGAACTGCAAACTAAGCTTCGAGGACCTTCGTCTTGCCAAAGAGATAGCGCGAGACGTGCGTCTGGAATTAGGATTCGATGATCGTAAGACGGAATCATTGAGGACTGACTACAACCTATGATAATGTGAGATGATAGTAATGGATTTGGATAGAGAAAAACTGGGTGAACTCTATGGAAAGGTCGGGGTGGGAAATCAGACTTCCCTCGGCATAATGGGGAATAACCGCGACATAAGTGTGGGCGAGATATTCATGATCTATTCCAAACGTGATGACCACGAGCGGGTATTCTTCTTCAGAGTCTTGGACTTAGAAAACTACCTTCGACAAGTAGATGATATATCCCGAGTCGCAAGCACACTCATGGTTGAAGGAGATGCTTATCTCTCAGGTATTGAACGCAACATGCTCCTCTCAGTTGGCGGAAGAATGCTTGGATTTGCGGAAAAGGACAAGAAGGGAGAGTGGACTTTCAAGGCCCCGCGGCGCATGCCGGACCATCTGGCCTCGGTGTACCGCCCGATGCCCGGCCTCTCTGACGAGTCTGTACGTGAAATGCTTGAATGTCAGACGGACGGAGAGATCGTCGTTGGCGACCTGCAGGTCGGAGAAGACACTCTGGATGTGCCTGTTAGAATCCCGTGCAAGTATTTGCCCATGCATGTCGGCATCTTCGGGTCGACCGGTTCAGGAAAGAGCAATCTCATGATGGTTCTCATCAAGTCAATGATCGACACGAACCTTGATGCAGCCCGCAATCCAAATAGGAAAAGCACCAGAGTTTCGGCGTTCTGTATCGATCCCCATGATGAGTTTGCAAAGGGTGTTGACAATATTGGCATTCAAAACATTGTGGAGGACATGAGCGACAAAATGCGCTCCGAGGTAATCGGCGAGTTCTACTATCTGACGACGCACAGAAGCGCGACTGTCCGCGAAATTGGCAGGTATGCTCGTGAGATTCGCATTCTATGGTCTGAGATTCAGCCAAGAGACCTCTATTCAATCATGGAGTTCTCTCCGCAGATGTCGTCGTTCATTGACGCACAGTATAATGGTGGTTCCAATGAGGATTGGATAGCTACAATAATCGATATGGATGAAAGCAGTGATGACTCACAGGGGACCCTCAGAGCAGTAAAACGCAGGTTGAGATTCTTGGAACGCTCTCCGATTTTCATCAGAGAAGGCAGCTCCATACTTGAGGACATCTATTGCGCCATGGAAACCGGTCGCATTCTTGTTGTCAACACAAGCCTCATGGGCGACCAAGAGCAGTTCTTACTCACCACAGTAGTCACGCGCACCCTGTCGGACATGCGTCGAGCTCTAAAGAGCAGTGGCAATCTTGGTGACTTTGAACGTCAGGGTGAGATGCGGCTTCCAAGGAGTTTCTTCAACCGGGTGAAAGAACGGGCTCGCGCGTTCTATAGTAAGGGCGGCGGAAGGGATAGTGCCGAGGTCCGTGACCCTAGGTCGCTTCCTGTGATTCAGGTCACTGTAGAGGAGGCGCCAACCATTCTGAATCCTGAGTTGATGCGGGGGCAGTCTGTGTTCAAGGACATATCTCGTCAGGGACGTAAGTTCAACATTGGCCTCCTAGTCGTGAGTCAGCAAGTCAGCGTTCTCGATAATGTCATCCTAAGTCAGATGAACACCGAGATCAATCTCAGGCTGGGAAATGAACGTGAGATAAAGGCGTGCATTGATAATGCCAGTGTGAACATCTCTGGCTTTGAGAGCGAATTTCGAGTTATGGCTCGTGGTGAGGCCATTCTCACAGCATCGTATCGGGAACTGCCCTTGCCAGTTCGGATTCCCTTTTTCAATGATATCTATGAAAAGGATAAGCATAGATACAAGGATGCTAAGCCAAAGAAGACAGAAGAGCATATCATATGAGGCCTGCTAATGTCCGCTCGAATCGCTCACATCTCTGACACCCATCTGGGAGCCCGACCTCGGGATGGTGTTCGCCCCAATGTATGGGGCCAGGAGATGAGAACTCAGCTCTTGGAGAATGACTTCTATGAGCGATTTACTGAGATCTTCGAGAGAATTGCTGCACTCGACCCCCCTGTCGACTTGGTAGTCCACTCAGGTGACCTCTACAACTCCCCATGGGAGGGTAACCCGTCGCAACCCCCTGTTGTTGCTCAGGAAACTGCAATATCGGTGCTTCAAGGCTTCATCAAGAAGACACACATTCCTGTTCTAATAATCGAGGGCAATCACGGTCTCTATAGACTGCTTGAGGTTTCCCTCTTGGATAGCCTCAAGATGGCAGTGCCGGGATTGGATGTCGCAACCCAACAAGACATCAAGGCCGCAATTCGTGAGGATAAGCCACTATCGTACTCCTATGAGAAGCTCGATGTGTTTTGCTTTCCCTTCATCGATCATGAAGTGCTGCGGTCGTCAGGCATGCTTCCTAGGTTTGATGATTGGATTCTTACCCAGCAGAAGCGAGAGCGCCTGCGACCAGCAGTTGGCGTTGCTCACGGTATGGATTTGGACAAGACTCTCTACAACGTAGTGTTCAGCATGCACTATGACTACATAGCTCTCGGTCACGACCATAAACAGGCGAAACAGTCGCAAAAGGCATGGTATGCAGGTTGTCCTGAGAGATGGCGGTTCGACGAATCCGAGCATAAGAAGGGATTTCTAGTCGTCGATATCAAGGTCAATGAAGACCCGGTTGTCACTCCACACATCTTGGAGTTTGTTCGTCCTGTACTGAATGAGAAGATAGTGTTGGCTGAGGATGATACAGCTGAGTCCGTCACGGAGAAACTACGCGCTTGGTTCTCTGAGGAGGGTCTCATTGCTCCTTGGGACCCGCACACTGCCGCACGAGTTCGTATTGTCCTAGAGGGCGGCTCAAGCCGAGTGGGTGCTTTTGATCTAGGCGTGGCTCTTGAAACCTTCAGGTTGAGGGTGCTATCGCAGGACTCTGAGTACAATGTAGCTCAGTTTGTCTGGTCCACCAAAGAATCAGTCGATTCTGAGTACGCTGCAGCATCATACCCTGAGATTGAGTCCGAGTATTTAATTGAGGACCCAGAAAAGGACTTTCGTGACTATCTCAGTACGCTGGATGTCGACAAGAGTCTAGATCTCGATATACTCACCAAGATTGCAGTTACTTCTCTTGAGTTCTCAGTCGGTACTAGAGATGGGAAGATGACTTCCGAGTCGCTCACGAGGGATGATCCATGAAGCTCTTGAAGATAGAGGTCCACAATTTCAAGCCATTTCGGGAGCTAACTCTGCCGAGTGACGAATCTAATCTCCCAAATGGGCTCATAATCATACGAGGGCCAAACTCTACTGGAAAGTCATCTCTTCTTGAGTCGATACTCTGGGCTCTGTGGGGCTCGGACGCCCTGGGACTGAATAATGACGAACTCGTCAGTTTCAGTTCGACATTCTGCAGTGCCACTCTGACATTTGATGTGGTAGGAGCGCAGTATAAGATAGAGAGGTCATACAGTTCTGCAGACAAGACAAATGCAGTACTCTACATAAAGTCTGGGCGTGCTTGGAAGAGAATTGCCGACAAGACTCAGTCTGTTGCAGCGAAGATAGACGAGATTCTAGGCTTGGAGTGGAAGCAGGCCCAGAACACGCTCTTGGTCCGCCAGGGCGAGGTTGCAACGATATCTACAGCAGGTCCTGTGGCGCTTCGAAATCTCTTGGTTGAAATCTATGATATTGAGCTGCTCAATCGCATGTCCAGTCATCTTGAGAATTTCGAGTCGAATCTTGATACGAGAATCAAGAATCTCCGTGATGACTATCGGTCACCTGAGGATATCAAGGAGCAGATAGGTCAAAATAGGGCACGAATCAAGGACTATGAGGCATCGATAAAGAGCCGGAGTAAAGAGATAGTCTCAGTTGAGAAGCAGCTAAGGGGTATTCCTGATAGTGCCACACTGAAAACAGTCAGCAGAATATCTGATGAGATCGAGAAGAAAGAACATGAACTTGATCTCAGTCAGAAAGAGATTGACACGAACCTCCCGCAGGCAGGCATACTCGATGCTGAAGCTGCAATCATCGAAGCACGTTCAGAATCACTCAAGAGAGAGAAGGAGCGAGTAGACTCAGAGCGGGAGAGCCTGAATGCTGATGTGACAGGCATCTCTGAGAAGATGGGCAAGGTCACCGGGATGCACGAAGATCTGAATGAGAAAATAGACATGCTCACTAGAACTCGTGATGGCAAGGATGAAGCGATATGCCCAACCTGCTCGAAACCTCTGTCAGCGAAGGAGCGTGACAGTCTTGTATCCAATTACAAGAAGTCATTGCGTGATGGTGAATTAAGTGCTAAAGAGCTTGACAAAGAGCGGAAGCTGAAGATAATCGAAGTCAAGAAGCTCGAGCAGAGGCTGTCAGCCATCGCTCTCTCCACCAATGCGTTGGAGAAGATAAAGTCAATTCAGGAACATATGCAGAACATACGACTATCCATTAAGAAATCCGAGCAGGAACTGTCGGACCTGCTTAGGGCTTTAGGCATTCCTGATGTGAAATCTCTCCTCAAGAAGTTCGGAGTATCAACGCTTGAGGAAGTCCACAGTAAGATTGGCAACTTGGAAGCTGTTCTTCGAGAGGCAAAGAGAGGAACCTCTGAAATCGAAGAGAACATTCGAAAGGAACAGACGCTCATCTCAGAACTGGAAGGGAAGGAAGTCCAGATGCGACAGATGGGCGCTGAGATAAAGGAACTGGAGAACCTCAATGTGCATGCAAAATACGTACGTCGGAATCTTGTGAACGGATTTGTCGCAGATTACGTCTTTCAGAAGAGACTGATTGGCATCATCAGGAGTGCAACGAATCAGTATGTTCAGTCCTTCACCAACGGTCAGTACACACGCATCGACCTCGAACCAACTCCAGCCACGAAACGCTCCGGCGCTGGACTGCTTCTCAAGATATGGGATGAACGCGACCAAGCGTGGAAGAAGACTTCACAGCTCAGCTTTGGAGACAGGACTGCAATAAGCCTCGCGCTCAGACTTGGAATTAGCCGTACCATGAGCAGAATTCGTCCCCTGAAAAACAGCCCCATCATCACTCCTCGCGTCAAGACAGTGATGCTTGATGAGCCGCTAGGAGGGCTTGATAAGGCTCGTAGAGAGTCCGTTGTTTCCAATCTGATGAATGACAACAATTTCGAACAGATTCTGTTGATCACACACACCGATGTGCAGGGATGGGAAGGTGTTCCCATTGTTGAAGTGGCCAAGGCTGGTCTGGGGAGCACTGCAACTTTGGAGTTGTGATATACTGCTCTTTTCGCTTAGGGCCAAATATTAATGAGCAACGCAGATTGACAATGCATCATGGGCACTGAGATTGCGAGTAGGTTTCGGATTACAGGGTCGGTTCACCGGATTGATCACACGCTTCTTCAGGGTGGACGTCGTCTGTCGCGATTCCTCAGTGAGTATCGCTATCTCATCGCAGTGCTATTAATCGGCTTCGTGGTCTGGTCGGTTGTCTTCAATATTGCACTAGTTGACTATCTTAACACTCGTTTCTGGAGTGGACGGTCTGCATGGCTAGGTCCGCTCCCCGATCCTGGTGAGTTCAACTTCTACGGCTATATCATAGAGTACCAGTTCGAGGGCTACAGCGATTATTCCTACTACTATGTCCACTGGGGATACAACATGCTCAATGGAGTCATGCCATACTCAGGGGACTTTGGCTATCTAGACATGGATGGGATAGTCAACCAGAATGGCGCCTACATGTTCCCGCCTCTTACAGCCTATCTCTATGCTCTTGGCATTGCTCTGGAAGGAATAATCGGGCCGGGAAACTGGGGAATTGGACTCCTCTTTGCAGTATTTGGCTATGCCACCATTCTTCCAGTGTACGGAATTGCAAAAGAGCTATCGAAGAATCCGCGAGTAGGGGAGATTGCAGCTCTAATGTACGCGATCAATCCCCTAGTACTCTATCATATTGACTATATCTGGCTCAATCCTGCGCCCTTCTACTTCTTCTTCTTTGCAGGCTTCTATGCTCTCTTGAAGAAACGGCGGCATACTGCAACGATACTGATAGTGACTGCTGCGCTCTTCAAGCAGACTGCGTGGTTTCTTGGAATTCCCCTTGTCATCTATCTACTCGTGCGAGCTCGCGACAGGAAGACAAAGGTCACAGAGGAACCTGTTCTGAACAACTATGACAATGGTGTGCTCGGCGATGATGGGGAGATGAAGCCGCAGGCCAAAAGTTTCGACTTCTTGTTCGAGTACTTTGATTTTCGAGGCTTCGGAATGAGTATCATTGTGGCACTCTCCTACGCAGGAGCAATCATGCTGCCCTTCATTCTAGCCCAACCAGACTTCCTCAATTTCTGGTCATTGGCACTAGGTCATTTTCCCCTGGCTAATTACGTGGAACCAGTGCCCTATGGCAATCCTGTGCGATTGCCTATGCTTCCTATAATGTATGACATGCCTCAGTTTGCAGAGCTCCTTGATATTGCTCTCACTACACAGGGTCCACTCTTCTTTGGAATCGTCGTATTCGCAGGGCTGATGGTCCTCCTTGACAAGTACAAGGGCGAAGAACATGTGTATCTGCGTCGAATACTCTTCCTCACAATGCTTCTCATGCTGTGGACCGATTTGGCCGGTCCTCGAGGGGTCTTCAAGTACTACTTCGCGATGTTCGGTCCCTTCTTTGCGATTCTCTCGTCGGCTCAGATGATTCGTGGAAAAGGAGAACATGTGCCGTTCTCGGCTTCGATGATATGGATGCCAATCCTATTCTCACTCATGATTCTGCTTCCCGACCGCAACTACTACCTAGGATATGTCCTTCTGATCTTCATTTCTTACTGCCTCTCGCCCCTGTTTGATCGACTCTATGGTCTCATCAAACGTCCCTTCTCGTACCTGAAGACTCACCTTGCAGGCCATCTCCGCCTACGTTTCGGCACTGTCCAGCTTCATGGGCAGACTCAATCCCTATCATTCAAGGTGTTGCGGATGATCACGATTGTCGTGTCTATGGTGTGTGGCTCTGCGCTTCTTGTACTGGGCATGTCCGTGTGTTTCGACCGATTGACTGCATCCCTTGCAGTCATCATACAGTCCATGCTGCTGATGGGAGCGATGGTCTTCGCGGGTATGCAGATTCTCTCAATAGCAAGCAACGGGCTTCTATCAGAACAGGCCCGACAGAGTGATCTCGATTATGTCGTCAGGACACTGTCATTCACATTGGCAGCTCTTCTCATTATCTTTGGAATCGATACTTACGTTCTCAGCTGGACTGTTGGTGGTCTTCTCGAAAGCCAGCTCATGGTTGTCTCTAGTATGCTGCTAGTTATGTGGACTTTGGGACTTGTGATACGTGTTGCGAACATATCCAGGCTATTAGCTGACATCTTTCTCATCTTGGGGTGTGCAGTCGGGGCGTGGGTCTGGTCTTCGCTTGGCGATGTCCTGCTCATGCTTCTCGGATGGACCTGTATCGCAGGACTAGTAATTCATCTCCTGCTGACCATTGGCACTGTTTTTGTTCAAAGTGCTTCTGTGGAATCTTCAGGAGTCTCTGTGCTCCCGAAAGCGACTGAATCAATGCCAATCTAGGAGGTGCGTTCATGTCCACTGAGAACGAATCCCGCATCGCTCGACTCGGAGCACTTGCACGCACGAACATAGTCCTGATACTCATCCTTGTGGTGGCTGCTATCGTATGGATCTTGATCTTTACATGGGCCGCCTCCGATTTTATCGCAGATGGAAGCCGACCATTCAGGGGGACTTGGGGCGGCGTGGGTCAGTTCGACCTATTCGGATATACCGTCTATTACGACTTTGAGGGCTATGTGGACTATGACTATTACTACTACTCCTGGGGTGAGCAATTTCTTAGCGGCATAGCTCCCTACACGGACACATTCGACAAGACCTTTGTAGATGGAACCTCGTGGAACACACCATACTTCTATCCACCGCTCTATGTCTACATGTGTGCATTCGGTCTGGTCTTGCCCATCGATCCCTTCGGAATTGGATTCATGATCAGTCTCTTCGGATATCTGACTGCATTTCCAATCTATGGTATCAGTGCCTATCTGGCACAGAACAGAAGGGTCGGAGAAATATCCGTCATCACGTATCTATTCAATCCACTCGTGCTCTTTTACACCACATTCAAATGGCTCAATCCAGCACCCTTCGTGTTCTTTGTGATGTTGTCATTCTATCTATTGATGAAGGGTAGACGGCTTTCAGGAACTCTGGCGATGGTAACAGCCGCACTCTTCAAGCAGACCGCCTTCTTTCTCGCCCTTCCACTTATCGCCTACATTCTGAAGAGGGCTCCGACGAAACAGCCTGAAGTCGTCGGTGGCAAGAGACCTCCCGGCGACGAACTTGACTTGAGAGGATTTGCTAAGATAGCTCTGGCTGTTCTGGTATATATCGCAGTAGTGTCTCTGCCATATCTCTTTGACTTGCAGAACTATCTCTACTACATCTTTCAGCGACCAGGAGGCTTTCTACTGGAGGACCTCACCAATCTTCCCGATGTGTCCCAGCCGATATCACCGGCTGTTCTTTTGATTTTCTTAGACGCACCAACTTGGCTAGTCGACATTGTGAACAAGGCGACATACTACAACATCTTCTTGGCGATTTCTATACTCACGCTTCTAGTATTGATGTTGCTTCAGGTCAAGGATGACAACAATCTTCCCGCATACTGGCGCCGCATGTTCTTCCTTTCACTGCTTCTCATACTATGTGTGCACATCTTCTCACCACGTGGAATGTACAAGTACTACTGTGTCGCACTTATCCCATTCTTCTCCATACAGTCTGTGTCAAGCATGATCTCAGTGAAGAAGCAGACAGTGAAACCATCGATATTCATGTTATTGAATCCAATACTGTTTGGACTTTTGATTCTGACACCCAATCGCTATGTATACATTGCATTCATAATCCTTATGCTTCTGGGATACATCTGTCATAGGCAGTTCTCTGTCGTGCTGGAGGTCGCGAGTGATGGCTACGATGCCGCCTCGTTTCTCTCAGGCAGTCGATATCAAGAAGCAGAGAATGCACCGTCACTGCTGTGCAAGAGGATGAATTTAGCCCTCCGTCTTGAATTGTTCAAGCTCCTTCTCTTTCTTCTCAATCTTCTTCCCTATACTAACGATTCTGGCGTTTAGACTCTCCATCTGTTCGGTATAGGTTTCTTTTGCCATGGCTCCAGATGCATACCTCTGTTCGATATGTTCGCAGAGCTGCTGAATTGATTCTGTCTCTTTTAGTAGGGATCTGATGTCTGCCTCAATATCTGCAGCCCTATTCTCCTCGGGAGTCTTGAACTGCTTTGCTGGCATCATGACACCCAGTTGTTGTTGTGTCTTCTCTGCAAACTCTTGGAACTGACTTCTAAGAAGCTCAATATGGGATTCAACATTCCCGACCTGTTCATTCATCTTGGAGATGTCTTTCTGAAGGTCAACCACAGCATTGACCAGCCTTCTAAGTGTCTTTTCGATCTCCGCTGTAGGCACAGTATCAGCCTCTCTTAGCTCCCCTCTTGCCTTGGCACTCTCTGTCTTTGTTTGCTCCGTGGCAGCAGTGCTGGGCTTTGTTGCCTGCAGTTCTCTACTCAACCACTTGAATGCATTAATTGCAAATGTCGTATTCCCTTCGTGCTTCAGACCCCCGCCCTTTCTGAAGATCTCATAGCTCCCAATGCACATTATACGGCCTTTTCCAACCTCTGCGGCTGCAACAATGGGCGCCCTACTTGGTTCTGCCACCTGTGATGTCCGGGCCAGAGCGACTGCCTTGCCACTGACATGAAGGCTGCAGGCAGAAGGGATGAGAAGTTCTCCCACGTTCTCGGTCGTCGGATGAGCGACAATGTCGCTGATGACTGGCATGGTGGGAATCCCCGCGTTGTTCCTGTCATCCTTGACTGCTGTATTGTCGAAAGAGATTCCAAACTCCTGTGATATCTGTGACATATTATTCATGAGGCCTCTATCGCCACCTGAGAGCGATAGTAACATCAGACCGCCCCCATTCTTGACGTACTTCTGCAAAACATCTATCTCAGGAGGTCGTACTTTGGAGCTATTAGGACATCCGAATACCAGGACATCCGCTTCTCTCAGATTCTTGGCAAGAAGCATGAATTCTGTATAGGGTTCTACGTCAAAGTCGTTATCCCTCAGGATTTGACCCAGTTCAGAGTATGTACTGTCCAGCTTTCCGCGCTCATTTTGTGTCTGGTCGAAGTAAACCTTTGGCCTTCTTCCGCTCAAGAGGATGCACCCAAGTAACCTGTTATTCTCATTCGGGTCAATCACGCTAATTAGACTTGTGCGCACGTCACTCAAGCACTTCGAATTCTTTATTTCGCACTTATTCAAAGTACCGAGACATGAGTTCAAAGGATTGTATCTTCTGCAAGATTGTTCAAGGTGATGTGCCATCCTCCGTGATATATCAGGATGACATCTGTATGGCCTTCATGGATGTCTTTCCAATAACAACCGGACACTGTCTACTCATACCGAAAAGGCACTTTGTCAACATGATGGATGTTGACCATGATGTTCTTTCTCATATGTCTGTGAAACTGTCAGAGCTGACAAAGGCAGTATCGAAAGCGACGGGAGCAGACGGTGTAATCAATGTCATAGCAAATGGTGAGGGTGCTGGGCAAGACGTGCCACACCTGCATTTTCACGTGATTCCCAGAAACAATGCCGACCCATTTGGTTTCAAGTTTCCACCAGGGTATCACGACTCAATGGCTCCGCGAGACGAGTTGGATCGGATGTCAAAACGAATCAGAAAGTCATTCTAGATGTTGAGCAGGTTGAGTCCTGACTTCTCATCACGAGTTCTCGTCATCTCAGGAATCTCAGTGATAACGAGCTCGATGGTGACCGAAACCTCACATCCTCCCAGAAGATGACCGCCATAGCACCTGCCGATTTCGTCTGCTACGACGATATGTGCATGCACTACGTACTTCCCATCATGCCTTGAGACATTGCCAATGCCCGAAACAACCTCAAGGTCTTCTTCTACAGTGAAATCCTTGTAGCTATTCAGCTCTCTGTCAAAGTAACCCAAATGGACTCTTGAAACCGCACCAATCATGCTGAAATGCGCTGACTGAATCTTGTTTTCATCTGCAATCTTCTCGATTGAGCTGAGAATATCCTCGCCAGGCAAGAGTCGAGCGACCAGTACTCTTCCCGTCGCTTTCGTAGTGTGTACGCGAACCATGGGTGCTGCTAGACATGCTCCACTAATGAAGGTCACGGAGGACGCCGCGCCGATGGGAAGTGCTTATCAGTCAACATCATTCCACTAATTCTGTGGATGACCTTAATGAAGGATGAGAAACCGACAGATGTTAATCAGTCTTCATTAGAGGACTTCCTCGGAGCAGAAGAAACCGAGGCTCCTCCTGTGCCTTCTGCAAAAGGCTCTCGGGAGAAGAAAGCAGCCGCATCTAGGCGAGGCGCCCCTCTGGAATCACCTACTTCAACTCCCTTTCCAGAAACTCAGTCGACAAACGATGAGGAGGATGAAATAGCCGAGGAAGATGTCGAAGAACCATCAATTCACTTCAATATCGGAGAAATGGACAAACCAAAGGAGTTGTCCCCCTCCTTTCTCTTGTCTATTGACTACTCCGGCCCACTAAACAAGGCAGTTGCTCGGCTCTATGAACCAAAATCAAAGAGGGTCTGCTTCTGGATTGATAATACAGGGCATAAACCATTCCTCTATACTGACTGGCCGCCACAGGTCGTTGAGTCAAAGGTACGCGGCAATCCTGGGTTTGTGAGAACCGAAACTATTAAGCTTCATGATCTCCTGCATGATAAGCATGTGACGATGACAAAACTCATCGGTGATAATCCGCTCAGCATTGGTGGTGGTGCTGCATCGATGAGGGAGAAGCTCATTGATGATAACAATGTGAGCCATGCATGGGAAGCCACCATACGCTATCATCTGTGTTATACGTATGATAGGGGTTTCGTACCCGGCCTCATGTACAAGATAGAGAAGGGGAAGCTAATTGCCTGCCAGCCTGATGTAGACACAAAGATCCTCAATGAGTTCAAGAAGACAATCGCTGATGAAGAGGGTCTCGAGTCTATCATATCTACATACTCCCCTATGTTTTTCACTGAAGTTCCGGACATCAGGAGAATCGCGGTTGATATCGAGGTCTATACCCCCATCGTCAATAGGGTTCCTGATGCTCGGGTGTCCCAATATCCTGTCACAGCCATAGGTCTGTCCGATAGCGATGGGCTCAATCAGTGTCTTGTGCTTCGTCGAGCCGGAATATCCGAAGGAAAGAAGGGCAAGAAATTCCCCAAAGAGCTTGAATTAGTATACTTTGATGACGAAACTGAGATGTTGGTCGAGGCTTTCAAAATCATTGATAAGTATCCAATTGTACTGACCTTCGTTGGGGACACTTTCGACCTCAAATACCTCTACAACCGTGCGAAGAGTCTGCATATGGACATGGACAAGTACTGTCCAATCGTGATTCGCGGCAATCAGGACCCGCGACGAGAGCAGGCTGACCTGAAACGTGGAATACATGTTGACATGTACAAGTTCTTCACCAATCCCTCAATAAAGATCTATGCACTCTCAGGTGCATATCAACGTGAGAATCTGGACACCATCGCAGAGGGTATTCTCGGTGAGCGAAAACTCCAGCTGAGCGATAACATCTCTGCATTATCCTACCATGAACTTGCTCACTACTGCTGGCTCGATTCGAATCTCGTTCTCAGATTCACAATGTATGAGAACAACCTGTTGCTCAGACTCATCGTCCTTCTCATGCGTGTCTCTAGGATGTCAATGGGTGAGGTCACTCGATTCTACATCTCCTCTTGGATTCAATCACTGTTCAGGCAGGAACACAGAGCCCATAGCCAGCTTATTCCGCGACGTGTCGATATTGATACAGTCAAGCAATCTGACGCACAGACTGAAGCATTGATTGGCGGGAAAGCGTTCAAGGGAGCCATTGTGATTGAGCCTGTGGCTGGCGTGCACTTCAAGGCGACAGTGTTAGACTTCGCCAGTCTATACCCAACAATCATGAAAACACACAATATCAGCTACGAAACGATTGACTGCCCGCATGAGGAATGTAAGAATGCGGATGATAATCGAGTTCCGGAGACCGACCACTGGGTCTGTAAGAAACGACGAGGGATGATCAGTCAGACGATAGGCTTCTTCCGGGACACCCGTGTGAAGTGGTTCAAACCCAAGAGCAAGGACAAAACAGTGGATGAACGTACTAGGAACTGGTACTCGGTCGTGGAGAAAGCATTGAAGGTGTTCGTCAATGCATCCTACGGTGTCACAGGAGCCAGACATTTCGAGCTCTTTTGCATGCCAGCTGCAGAGAGTATCACTGCCTTCGGGCGTGATGCTATTCAGCGGGCCAAGGCGAAGGCAGAGGATATGGGAATCAGGGTGCTCTATGGTGATACAGACTCGGTCTTCCTGGACAATCCATCAAAGGAGCAGCAGAAGGAATTAGTTCAATGGTCGCGAAAAGCTCTTGGTATTGATCTTGAAGTTGATAAGACCTACAAGTATGTAGCGCTCTCAGACAGAAAGAAGAACTACATTGGTGTCTATCCGGATGGGAAGGTGGAAGTCAAAGGATTAAGCGGGAAGAAGCGGAACACACCGGACTATGCCCAACAGGCATTTAGAGAGATGCTTGAGGTACTGAGTCGAGTTGATGACGCAGAGGGATTCGAAACAGCAAAAGCTGGAATACGTCAGATTGTGAATCATGTCATCGATAGGCTTGAGGGGAAGACTGAAGGCTACTCTCCTGAGGAGCTGGCTTTTCGAATTCAGATAACGAAGCGTCTGTCTGAGTATCCAACTGATACGCCACACGTCAGAGCGGCAAAGATGCTGGTCGAGAAAACGAAAGACCCCAATCGAGTGCTACCCGGGACAATCATTGAGTTCATCCGGACCAAAGGGCCTGGTGGTGTACTTCCTGTTGAACTCGCCAAGCAAACGTCCTACTGGGTGGACAAAGACGTCTACATTGATATACTGAGGGGCGTCTTCGATCAAGTTCTAGACTCTCTAGGCCTCGACTTCAGCGAGTTTCTTGGTTTCACCACCCTAGACAAGTTTTTCTAACGACATAGCAGTATGAGGGTTTGAATAAGAAATTCTTATAGCCGAAGCGTGATACACGCAAGGAGACCTTGAGCCTGACATACTATGCTTTCGACGGGGTATTTGACAATGAAAGTGAATTACCGCGAGTTTTTCATGCAAAAAATGCTCATCATGTTCAAACCCGAAGACATTGAGATGTCAGCAAAGGACTTCATCTCGACATATGCTTCTTACATGGATGCTGTCGGAATAGTCGGCAAGGGTCCTGATGGATATGCAATATACCCCAGCAAGACAGCGCCAGTCAGAGAACAGCATGTTCCATTCTTTGAGGAATGGGTGCGCCTTACGGACGCTTTGGACATTAATGCAGTTGTTGGGCTGGATATGTATACTGATGGATGGTTCGCTCGAGACCCGAAGTACCAGACCATGAATGATAGGGGCATAAAGATGGAACATCAGATCTGCCCCAATCGCCCGGAGTTCTGGCAGTACGGTGCTGAGATAGTGAAGGAAATCGGGTCATATCCAATCGATGAGATTCTTCTCTTTGGAGGGGGTTATATCAGAGATCAGTTTTGCTTCTGCGACCGTTGCCGAAAGGAGTTCGCACCCATGGTCGATCAAGAGCCAGGTCGGCTCACCTACCAGTACATTTCTGAGAATCAGGAATATCACGAGAAATGGCACAAGTTTCGGAGTGAAAAGGTGCATCAGGGGCTTACCTACTTGCAGGATGCAGCTGTGGAGGCAGATGATGCGACTGGAAGAGAGAAACCTCTGAGGCTCTCAGTTGAAGTACTCCTTGATCCTGAAACGGGTCTCTCAGAGGGTGCAAAGAACGAGTATGGCTATGATTACACTAGGATCGGAGAGATTACGAAGAACGTCTTGATTAACCTCTTCCCATGGTCTCCGGATATCCCCGCCAAGGGAACCTCTGAGTACAGCGAGCTCGTAGAGGCACTCTATTTTGTGAATGAGTTTACGAGGAGAGGAGGAAGAGCATCCCTCTTCCGTTGGGGCGTAACGACCTTGGAACAGCTCCAAGAGATCAAGGCATTGGGTAAGGATGTTGGAATTGATAGAATTGTAACAACGTTCCACTACCCCTCTGACTATTCTCGCAGACGAGAGAGTGCGATTGGCAACTTCTAGGGATTTGTTTCTTCATAGACGTGAGCCGCAGTATGGGCACACTCTGCTACCAGCTCTGATATTCCTTCCACAGGAGAAGCAAAACTTCTGTTCTTGGTTCTCCTTTCGAGCGTCGTCAAGGAACGGACTGAGTTCGCCCTGAGTGAAGAGCGCGCCAATCCCGTCGACAGACTCGTCTCGCTTTATGCTACAGACACTGCGACTGCGTTCGTCTTCTGTGGGGACTGCTCCCTGTAGATCTGAATAGATGTCCCTGCTCTCTCTCTCCCGGTATTGCTGTGTGTTTCTATCATCTCGAGAATCTCGCCATGTCGTGTCTCTTCCATCGAAGCGGTTTTCTTCCGGTACCATTGTTTTCTCTAGAGTTTCGAAATCACGTCTGTAGTCTTCCGAGCCATATCCGGGATCAACGGCAGGTCGATTGGCAATTCGGTCTCTAGGCGCCTGATTTGTCCATTGGGGGTCTTCGGCTCCGATTCCTTTTGCTGTTTCAACATATTTGAAATGCTCATTCTTCTTCAGGTCTTCGTACTCATTGGGTGTCAGACCCATTATCTCGAGGGCTCTATCTCGCTCAGCGCATCTCTTTGAGAGCGGGCAGCAATAGGCCAGGCTGCTGTGACACAGAGCCGCCATGGCACGTTCCTGGCGAGACTTGAAAATGGGCGTGATTCTCTTGTTGCCCAGCACAATGGAGTCACCAACAGTTCTCAGTTCAGCATAGCCGCTCTGAGCAAGTGCCTCAATGAGTTCTCTTGCTGGATATGTCCTTCCTTCAATGATTACATTCCCCTCAGTCTTGTCAAGTCTCACTGGTCTCTCAGTGACCTTGTTTCCATCGTAAGTAGGATACGTTGTCATGACCACCACTAGATGACCATTTTGCTGTCATACGAGCATTCTCTCTGAACAATACAATGGTATGTATTACCTGAGGTCGTATGAATAGGGGACACTTTAATATCTCAATGAGTTCTAGATTCACAGACAATGGGATCAATAGGTTCCATGGAGGTATCATAATCATGGGCTGCAAAGCAGAAGGCGCGGCACAAGGCTACACAGTCTTAGGTGGCATAGTACTCATCCTATATTCACTGCAGAGAATCATCAATAACATCAACTCACCAGGCCCCGGAACAGTCGAAGGCTTAATGCAGATAGTCTTGGGTTTTATAGTCATAATCCTAGTCGCATTAGCATTTGATGCATGCGGATTTACTCATTGGAAGCTTCACCGATCTGGGCTTCTCTTGGCACTTCTTGGCTTCGTTATCATTCTGATTGTGTCCTGGCCAGGAATCACACTTGACCCATTCGCTTGGCTGCAAAGTCTTGACACTCTTGCAGGGTTCATGATACTCCTCGGGGGTATTCTTCTACTAGCAAAGTCCTGAATACAGAATCGGCGTTCCGGTATAGGAAATTAGATAATGGTGAGCATCTCCACTCGAACCAGCTATCAGAGGACAGTGGCATTATGGAAGAGAAACACATCAAGACTCTCGAGTATCTGGGATTCAATATTCGTCGACAGGATTTGACAAACGACTATTGGAAGAGGCGCGCTGCAGAGGCTCTGGCGCTTACTACTCAAGACAGAGATGTGTATGGCTGTCTTGACCACACCACAGGCGAGGGTCTGCGTGTCTTCGACATCGAGGGCACGGAATACCTTGATGTCACAGGTGGCGTGGCCGTTCGTGCATTTGGGCTTCGTTACAAGCCATTCCTCGATTTTGAGGCGAGTTTAATTGATGTGATTAATGAGCTTCCAGGACAGGATTTCGATGCGATTCCTCAGACGCTTCTTGCTGAGCGTGTTGCTGCAATCACTCCTGGGGACCATAAGAAACGAGTAATGTTCACGACTTCCGGGGGACGGGCGGTCGAAGGTTGCATGAAGTCCGCAATGGATTTATCTGGTCGTAGAAGATTCGTTGCATTTCGACCCGCATTTCATGGTCGAACAGGCTACGCTCTCTCTCTTACATCATCGAACTCAAGGCACAAGTCAGGTTTTCCCCAGGGTGTTGATGTCGTTCGTGTGCCCTATCCGTACTGTTACAGGTGTCCCTGTGGCACAGATGAGGAAGATTGTAGTCTTGAGTGTGTTGAAGCCCTGAGATATGCCTTGGAAGTTGAGGGTAACGACATCGCGGCTACGGTGATGGAGCCTCTCTGCGGTGAAGGCGGGCTCATTGTTCCACCTGCCAAGGCAGTAAAGGGTATCTATGAGCTGAGCAAGGAAGTGGGAGCATACTTCATGTCAGATGAAGTACAGGCAGGCATGGGCAGAACCGGGAAGTGGTGCGCGATTGAGTACCATGGCGTGGTTCCGGACTATATCTCCATGGGCAAGGCAATCGGAGGTGGATACCCAATGGGTGCATCAATCGGTCCTGCTCCTATGTACACTGGTGCATCTCGGCACTCTGAAACTTTCTCTGCAGAACCCAAGATGTCTCTCTTGTCGCTGTGGATCTTCAAGCATATGGAGGATGGGAATTTCCTGAGGAAGAACAAGGAGAACGGAGAGTACCTATTAGGACTACTTGGTGAATTGAAAGACAAGTACGAAGTCGTCGGAGACGTTCGTGGCTTGGGCCTTATGATCGGCGTCGAACTAGTGAAGGACAAGAAGACCCGAGAGAAGAATCGGAAGCTGAGAGATGCTGTCGTCAAGAATGCGGTTCAGAAGCAACACCTCTGGGTGCTTGGAGCTGGTCAGAACGTGATTCGTTTCACTCCCAGCTATACCATCACCAGAGAGAACATCGAAGATGCTGTTGGAAGAGTTGACAAAGCAATCTCTGAAGAAATCTGATTTTCGGAAGAAAAAAAAGAGCAATTGCTCAACACTGATTGAACGTCAATCATGTTGAGCAATCATACTCTATTTGACTAGTAGTAGAAGAGACCCAATGATAACTAGGATTCCACCCAGTCCGCTAGCAAACACATACATGAGAATACCCATGATGAGGACGATTAGCCACTTGTTGCTGAATTCAAGTATCTTAATCTTAATTGTACCACTGTTCACTAGGGCAATCAGCGCAAATATGATTCCTAGGATACCCGTTATCAGGGGATCGAGTCCGAAGGCTGGGTACGGTAGGAATGCCAAAGTTGTGATACGCAGAGCGGTCAGAATACCCTCAATGAGTCCAATAATAGCACCGATGAGTATCAGTAGGTCTCCGATTTTCTTCAGATCTGACATTTTGTTTTATCTCCTCTTTTTCGAGATTCACAAACAAGCTAACGGGAAATCACCTTCAGGCAAGAAGTCGTGATGCGCAGCCCCTTCACTACGCTATGCGAATTGGCGTTTTCTGGCGCGTCAGAACTTACATGCCATTGGGCAACACCCTGTTTGCTGCCGTTCAGAATCGACGTATGCTTGAATGGCGGTTATATATAGGACTATCGATGGACCGTATTTGCCCGAAATCCTGATAAGAATTGACTTTTTTAGCATCAAGACCCCGTAATCGCCTCTCAGCTGGGAGTGGGCGGCTAGCTTATTATCTTCTAAGGATTTCATTCGATGGAATAGACAAAGTAAGGAAGACTGTGCCTCCTTGGTAAATCGAGTTTCTAATCTGGAGTCAACAGAAGTCGCTCGGGATTCCCAGAGTCATTTGGAGTTCATCGGAGACATTGACCCAACAACCGTGATTCCTGATGGGTCAAGCATCCTAATTGTCAGCAAGGACCAGTCCTATCTTACACATGGAATTCACAAGTTCCCTGCAAAATTCTTTCCGGAACTCCCTCGGTATCTAATTCGCAGGTTCTCCAATGAACGTGATACGGTGCTAGATCCAATGTGTGGAAGTGGCACCGCCGTTCTTGAGGCAGTACTGAATAACCGGAGAGGAGTAGGAATTGATGTGGATGCAATTGCACAGCTCCTCACAAAGGTGAAGACTACTCCCGTTTGTCCGAGTCTTCTCAAAAATGTGGTGTCATCCCTCTCAACGAGTATCCAATCCATTGACAAGGATGGCGAGTTCGATGGCATTATCCCAGAGTTCAACTACCGTGACAGTTGGTTTCGACCATTTGTGCTCAAGGAGTTGGCCATGCTAAAGAAATGCATCGACGAAGTCCCCAGACTGTACGCTGACATGGAGCGGGACCTGCTCTTTGATATTCGAGACTTCCTGAGAGTCGTCTTGTCTTCGATTATCCGTGACGTTTCGAATGCAGATTCACATTGCACCCGGACAGTGCTCAGAAAGAGAATCATCAAGAAGATTGCCCCAGGTGACACGATATCCAGATTTCTCACCACACTTTCAAAGCAAGTAGCTGCAATGAACGAGCTCTGGGAGGTCTACTCGTCTTCTGCGAGGTGGGATGTTCAGCTCCCCAAGAGTACTGCAATACATACGGGCCTAGATTCAGAGAGCATTGACTTGGCAGTAACATCGCCCCCTTACATCAATGCCGTAGATTACCCGCGTACTCATCAACTGGAGATGTACTGGTTGGACTTGCTCGACGAGGATGGCCCTCTCGCGAACGTGAAACGACGCTACATTGGAACAGAAGCAGTCTACAAGACGGACTATCAGGGTCTTCGAGTCACCAATCTGGAAACACTTGATCCAATACTTGCGCGAATATTCGAGACAGACCCAAGACGTTCATACATTGTCTACAAGTTCTTTGACGACATGGAAGCACAGTTGACAGAGACCATGAGAGTCCTGAAGCCTGGAGGTCACTACTGCATTGCGATAGGTAGCAATCTCATCCGTGGCGTGTTAGTGAAATCGCACGAGATTCTCACGGAGATTGCGACCGAAAGGACAGGATTCCAGCTTGACAGAGTGTTCTTCTCCAAGTTGATTCGCCATTTCATTCGAATCCCTCGGAAAGAGAGAATGCTCGGTGAATGGGTAATAGTTCTCGAAAAGCCGCGATAGGCCACCAGATGATGCCAAGATTTATCAGCAAACAGGTCTTCAGAATCGCAAATTTCACGGAGGTACTAAAGTCATGGCAATAATCATTGGGTGGGATAGCGTTTGCCAGACGCTCGTTCATGTCTTTGCCTCCTTCCGCGAAATTTCTCTATGTGCTTCTTAAGAGTCAGCGCCGGATGACCCGGCAGGACCTCATAAGCACAACATATCTGCCTCCCAGAACGGTCAACTATGGCATCAGTCGGCTGAAAGCCATGGGATTGATTCAAGAGGCAGGGCATAAAGAGGATGCGCGGGAGCGGGTCTACGAGCTGGTGCAGACGCCCATGTAGTACAGGCGAGTACTAGAAGGTGGTCTTGAGATACGCTCAGACCATCTTCAACCTCCCTGATTGACTCACTCCAAAAGCCTCTTAATCTGCAACGCTCCGGATGGAACTAATCAGACTGAGGCGTAACCAATGGATTTCTACAAGACAGCGGGCGTTGTCCCAATCGGCAGTGAGCAGCGCACCCACTTCAGCAATCAGATAACACCGGAACTTGCAGGCACTCAGGTTATACTCATGGGATGGACCCACATCCTGCGAGACAAGGGGAAGATCAAATTCCTAGTTCTACGAGACGAGCATGGCACTGTGCAAGTCGCTATTCCCCAGAAGAAGGTCCCCGCGGAGGTCTTTGAGGTTGCCGGACAATTGAAACCTGAAACGGTTGTTGCCGTCCATGGCGATGTGGTCGCCTCGCCGCAGGCTCCTAACGGTGTCGAGATAGTCCCGACAAGGATACGCGTCCTGAACACTGCTGACCGCCTTCCAATCGATATTGTAGAGGGAAAGGTAGACATTGATTTAGACACACGCCTCAATCATCGTATTCTAGACCTTCGTAAACCGACTATCAACGCAATCTTCAGGATTCAACATAGCCTGGTCCGTTATGCCCGGGAGTATCTTGAGAAGAATGACTTCGTAGAGATTCATACCCCCAAGCTTGTAGCAGAAGCCACAGAGGGCGGTGCAGACCTATTCGAAGTCAAGTATTTCGAGAAGAAAGCATACCTCGCACAAAGCCCACAGTTCTACAAACAGCTCATGCTGCTTGCTGGATTCGGCAGAGTCTTCGAGATAGCGCCTGTCTTCAGGGCTGAGAAGCATAATACAAGACGTCACATCAACGAGTATACATCGTTTGACTTTGAAATGGCTTGGATCAGCGGAGTAGAGGATGTCATGAAGATGGAAGAACGAATGCTCAACTACTCCTTCGAGAAGACAAAGAAGGCAGCTGCACACGAGTTCGCACAACTTGGCATAGACCTTAAGGTACCTCGAGTGCCCTTCAAGAGAGTGAAGTACGTCGAAGCAATTGGACTTCTCAACAATGCCGGAAAAGAGCTCGCTATCAATGACGATCTTGACCCAGAATGTGAGCAGTTGCTTGGACAAATCTTCCCAGAGAAATATGGCACTGATATGGTCTTCATTACTCACTACCCTCTGGAACTGAGACCTGCCTACACCATGCCAAGTCTAACTGATGAAGGAATGACCGAGAGTTTTGACCTCACGTATAAGGGAATGGAGATCACGACCGGAGGCCAACGCATCCACCTGTATGACCTTCTCATTGAGCGGTTCAAAGCAAAGGGATTCAATCCTCCAGACTTCAGTTTCTATCTGGATCCCTTCAAGTATGGTGCTCCGCCACATGGTGGACTAGGCCTTGGAGTCGAGCGGCTTACCATGCAGATTCTTGGCATTGATAATATCCGTGAGGCCACACTTCTACCGCGAGACAGAGACAGACTCACACCCTAGTAGTAGCGAGATAATACTCTCACTTAAAGCATGAGCAATTTAATGAGTCTTGTCAGCATTGTGCGGACTTTCAGAATAGAGAAGGAACTATCACCGATGCAGGAGCGATTCGAAACAGAACTCTATGCCTCCATTGCCACGCTTGACCAGCTGAAGAAGCTGTATGACCTGGGTGCTGTTGATATTGGATCATTCCAGAGAGAATCACAAGCACTCCTTCAGGAGGTGCGGAGCCATATTGATAATCTGAAGCGAAGCGGACTGGATGTCGGGGGCTTCTTTGCAGGCGAACGGATAACAGAGGTCTTTCCAGATGCTGCTGACCTTCTCAGGCTCCGCGAGAGTGCTTCCGCAACGTCCTATCAGGGAATGAATGCTGACCAGTACTATGATTATATTGGCTTAGCAATACTTGATGTTGCGACTGAGCACGCTTCGAAGGGACTAATGGGGCTTGCGGAGCTCATTGTCGAGGTCGTACGCCGTCTTCCTGAGATGAAATCCGTTACATACAATGATGTAATCGAGGCAGTCAATCGGGTGTCAGAGAACGGTCTGTTGCCTGGCATTCGGACTCTTCGTGGAGGAGTGAAGGTCGTAGAGCTAAGGCCGCTCGAACTCCGCCGTGATCAAGCTGATGTGGTCAACCTGGCAGCATCGAAAGGTCATGTTTCAGTAGAAGACGTGATGATGCAGCTCAAATGGTCCGAAGATCATGCACGTCAAGTGCTCACGAGCCTCGTAGAAACCGGAATGGCAGTTGCAGATATCCGTTTCTCAACAGGCGGGAGGTATTATTTTCCGGGTCTCAGAGCACGAGATAAACCTGAAACCTCAAACCAAGGAGCCTACTGAGTCGATACCAGGACTGCGCCCTTCTTCTTATCAATCCACTCAGCAAATCCTTTCTCTACCATCAACCCCATAACAACATGGAGGTCTCTTTCAGGAAGCTTTGCAAAGCTCTCCTTTGACTCCTGTATCACTATGGACTTCACATCTAGTCTTAGCTTTCCTGTTCTCAGGGACCACTCATATATCAGGTCCGCCCAGTCCTCAAGTGGTTTCCAAAAGATTCTGAGTTGGCGTCTTCGCCTATCACTCCATTCCGCCACCTCCTTATCGATGAGGACCTCGGAAATCATCTTGAAGGAGTCGACCTTGTTTCTCAAATCATTGAAAGGAGGTTCACTAATGAACACAGCAAGGGATAGTACATGGATCTGTTTGAGTTCTGCCCATTGAAGCAGATAATCTGACCACTCCTCTGCCCACAAGATTCTATCCTCTTCTCTTGGAGGAACACCGTACATCCATTCGCTCTCCTCGGGGCTACCCCAAGGGGGCATCGAAACGACTGGTACGCTCTGAAGTTTCTCTGCTTCGGTTTCGTCTGTGACAGCTTCATTCTCAGAGACTACTTCAGTCGCATCGGGCTTCCCAATGATGACCTCGGGTGTGTGAATGTCTTCCTCTATTACTGGGGAGGTCTCTGCCTCCTGAACTGTCCTGACCACCTCAGTATCTTCTGGTTCTTCCTGGGCCTCTTCTCTTCGTTTCTCTTTCCGCTTCTCTCTCATGCCCAACCTCTAAGAACCCTCCGCCCAGTCAATGTATTTCCTGACATCCTCTGGGGGAGTTGCAGGTCTGATGTTCTCGATGGCGCTCAAGAAGTCTTCCCTTGAAACGGGCCGGATGTCCAAGATTTCTCTCTCATCGTCCATTCTTCCAGTGCGCTGAAGGTCTCGGATTGGTTCCATTGCTGCCTCTCGGCAGACGATGCTTATGTCTCGACCACTGTACCCTTCGGTCAGATCTGCCATCTCTTCGTAGTCAATGGTCGGAGAAACCTCGATGTCTTCCATATGGGTTTCAAAGATTGCTGTTCTTGCCTCTCGTCCAGGAAGTGGAACATGTATTTTCTTCTCAAATCTCGACCGAAGTGCAAAGTCCAGCTCCCACGGTAGGTTCGTGGCTCCAATCAGAGTGATTCTGTCTTCTGGATTGCTTCCAAGACCCTGAAGCTCTGTAAGCAGTTGGGTCTTAAGTCGTCGTTCTCCCCCAACATCATCTCCAGAGCGCGACACACCGATAGAGTCGAGCTCATCAACAAAAATGATTGCAGGCTGATTCTTTCTGGCCAGTTCAAAGAGGCTCATGACCAAGCGTTCGGACTCTCCCAACCACTTGCTGACGATGTTCGCGGCAGAGACATTGAAGAATGTCGCGTTCACCTCTGATGCCACTGCTTTTGCAATGAGTGTCTTTCCACAGCCTGCTGGTCCAAAGAATAGGATTCCTCTCCATGGCTGTCTTGCCTTGCCCTTGAATAGCTCCGGATGTTTCATTGGTGTGACTATTGCATCATTAATCGCCTGTTTTGCGTCTTCGAGTCCAGCAACTTCAGACAGTTTGATCTTGGGCCGCTCAGAGATGATTGTGTCCGAGATCATCTCTCGCAGTCGTTTCGCATCCTCGTCAATCTCCTGCTCAACCTTGGATGCTTGCTTGATTCGCGTAGGCTTGGCAGGACCAAAGTCTGCCTTTGGCGGTTCAGCAAGACCATCAACAGGTCCTGCCGATTTCTTCTTAATGCCTGAGAGGAATCTAACCCTATCAACGCACTCTTGGGCGCGATTGAAGTAGTGTTTTCTTATGGTTGGAAGAGCGGCTGAGTTTGAAAGCTTGATCAATATCTTACTTGCCTTGAGGTATAATTGGCACGCCTCGTTCTTCATTCCTCTCTGATCGAGTTCTATGGCTCTGTCGAGCAGAGTCTTGAGCCCCAGGTCCAATCTATCACTATCCGATCCGGCCATGCGTGTTCATGTGTACAATGTGTGTAGGATGTTAAGACTTTCTGTGTCGTTTATACAACAACGCACGAGAGCGCGTTGTTGAGAGCAGGTAGCTACGAAGGTTTAAACGAATAGCCCATCATCATTGATTCAAATCCTTGATTCAGGAGTAAGGTGAATTCTTTGGCTTCAATAAGAAAGGCATTTGCCTGGGGTAAGAAGAAACCAGATGTTGGTGAGATTTCCAGTCGTCTAAGAATCCTGAGCAAACAGCTTGCTCGACAGAGAAACAAACTCGAGAAAGAGGAACAGGATACACGCGCCAGGGCTGTACGTGCGCGGAAGGGCGGGCAGGTTGACGCATATCGAACCTATGCTACCGAGATGATCCGCTTCAGACGCTACGCGCTCTCCGTCGACAAGTCACGACTTCAGATTCTAAAAATCCTTGCACACCTGAATCGTGCTCAGACGTCGGCAAAGACCTCTCTAGCTCTTCAGGAAGTGGCGAAGATTCTTGGCATGCTGGGCGAATCTACTGACTCGACAAAGGTCGTCGCGAACGTTGACGAGATTGCTCGACGCCTTGAAGAATTCGAGATTGAAACGGACATATCCGATGAGGCTCTTGACTCGACTATGGAGATCTCGTCTGAAGATCTCACGTCTGCAATGCAGGAGATTGACATAGAAGCAGGTCTTACAGACGCTGCTGCAGTAAAGAAACCCCTTGGCGAGATTGAGTCTCTAGAGGATGACATCAAATCCTTAGAACGTGAGTTGGGGATGTAGAGTACTACCAGAATTGATCTCTGGACTCTCTTGAGAGGCGCTGAATCTCTCTTCTGTTGAGATAGGAATCTCTCATGAGATCTTTGTACCTTCGAATGAAGTCTTCTGTCACTAAGCGACCATCTCTCAACAAGTGTACAGTTTCTCGTATGGCTCCATAGATGGACTCCGAGTTTCTTTGAAGGGTATCAATAGATTCGCTTGGTCGGTATTGCATGTCACCATTTTGCGGCTGGCTGCTCCGGCCAATTGTTCTCTCCAAATCCCTTCTGAAGAATTCCGGGGACGTGTAGCCTGTGCCATAAGGAATCTCCCTTGGTTGAACTTGGGACGTGGACCAAGGTTGGGTTCGGTACCGAAGGTCTGACCCGATTGCTGTGGCATCGTCTTGTTTCTTGTTCGGTGATAGTAGTGAATAGACCATCCCTTCGATCTTTAGCCTCACATCGCTGATACTGACTTCTTCTTGCTCGATTTTGCGCACTCTCTGCATGTCCGTCTGGACATACCTATCGAACTTGCGAGCGATCTCCACATAGTCTGGTAAGACCTTCTTTGTCTGGTCCGAACAAGATATTCTCACATCGCCCTGCTTGAGCTTCAGGACTAGCCTCTTTCGAAACCGCCCGTCCTCCTCTATCGACTTCAGATAAAGAAGCGGAAAATCGAAGATTGTTTCCATCTTTCTGCGGACTCTTCCAGTCTCAGCCAAGAATAAGAGCCTCTTATTTGTCAGGTACAGTGTTCCTAGGGCCTTGTCGTTCTTGAGGAAATCACTTCCTGCTACTTTCACGTCTGGTAGAGCGCACACTGGGAGCTCTCCGACAGAGAGCTGGCTATGTTCGTAGAAGTTTGTGAAGTGATTCCTATAGTAATCGAGACCATCCAATTGCCTCTTGACATCCTTCAGTGTGGTTCTGAGGGACTCGATTGCCTCGTCAACGTTTTGTTTGTAGTAGATTCCGAGCTCTGTGATTCTGTTGGTTATTCCCTCAATGAATGGAAATTGGGATGGGCTCCAAAGAGCATAGTCTATGAAGTTCTTGGTTTCAGCAGACATCCTTCTGGCTACTATCTCTGCCTGACTTCCGATTCGGTTCTTGATTGCTGGCAGTTCCTCTTGGATTGCCTCTATCTTTTCTTCGAGCCACTTGTAATGGAGAAAATTCGCCATCCTGAGCGACACCAATAGACGCTTAGTGACACTGAGTTTGCTGTTGAATTCGCGAAGCTTGGTATGTCCATACTGAATTGTCATGACGGCATGGCGCATTTCAAGGGCTAGTGTCCTTCTCTTATCCTCAAGGACAACGACCCGAACCGAGTGACACCTAGCGCAAATATCAATAGTACGTTTTCCCTTGGTGAGGTTCTCAGATTTGCACTCAGGACAGCTCTCGAATTTCTCCCCAGGTATGGCTTCTCCGAGAGAGTGGTGACAGTCTCCACATACACTATACTCAGTGGTTCTGCTATCTAGACATTCTAAGCAAAGTGCTGCTCCGCAGTCTTCACACATGTGGGTTGCTCTGTTCTTCTGGCAGGATCGACACAGTTCAGATGTTGCCTCTTCTGTCAACTGAGTACCTCCGGTGGTCACATCTAGAAGAGGCATTACCTAAGAAAGACGTGTGTATTACTCAAGCAACATTCCCGAAATCCCGCCAGACCATGCAAGCCATTGTCCATGCCAGAGAAGTTAAAACACGCAGTGAAACGCTCAGATTGAGCAAAAGAGATACCTATGGAAGACCTTGCGCGGATTGCCATTGAATCTGCCCTAAAAACCGGCGCCCGATTTTCAGACGTGAGAATAGAGAACAGCGCAACAACAATCATAGAACTCAATGACGGTGTTTCCAAGCAGTCATTATCATCCCGCATCAAGGGCGCAGGGATGCGAGCATTTGTTGATGGTGCCTGGGCATTTGCCCAGACGACTGACCTGACCGGAGATGGTATGAGGTCTATGGGCAGGTCGGTTGCAAAGATGGCTCTCGCAACCAGAGAGAAGACCACTGAACGATTCGCGATAGATGGTCCATCATTTCAAGACCGTCTTCATTATAGTGCGAGGAAACCCTTCAGCAGTATTTCTATTGATGAGAAGATGGCATTCGCCAAGATGATTGACGATCAGACACGGGACTACGACAGGCGCATCTCTTCGACGCGAACTGTTTATACAGACCTCTGGACTGAGCTCTATGTTGCTAATTCTCTCGGTACAAGTATCTATACTGAAAACGCTATTCCACGTATCATCTCTGCCCCGACAGCCAAAGATGGCATAAACCGACAAAGTACATTCAAGTCGTTGAGTCTGCGAGGTGGATACGAAGTCATGAGCGCCAGTGAGGCGCAGAATATCGGGACCGCTGCTGGGGAACTCGTGATTGACCTGCTATCTTCTGTGTGTGCCAAGGGGGGAGTCTACGATGTTGTGATGGACCCCATTCTAAATGGCGTGATGGTCCATGAAGCCTTTGGCCATGCTGTTGAGGCAGACAATTGGCCAGCACATGCGACTGTACTCGAAGACAGGATTGGAACCGAAGTTGGACCGGATAATCTGAGCATCACGGATGATCCCACTCTTGAGGGAATGCGAGGATCCTATGAGTATGATTGGGAAGGGACAAGAGCAACAAGAAGGCATCTAGTCACGAATGGCATTCTGACTGAGCTACTTCATGGCCTCGAAACCGCAACAAGACTCGACTTGGAGCCAAATGGTGCTGCTAGGAGCCAGTCATTCATGCATGAGCCACTACCGAGGATGAGCAACACCTACATGGAAACTGGAGACTGGCAGGTCGATGAACTCATCCAAGACACGAAGAATGGCATCATTCTCTGTAGTCCCAACTATGGGTACACACAGTCTGCAAAAGGGCAATTCATGTTTCAAGCGAGTTACGGCTATGTGATTGAGAATGGTGAGAAAGGTCAGATGGTCAGAGATGTGTCCCTTGCGGGTAACATCCTGGAAGTGCTTGCTAAAGTGGATGCTGTCTGTAAAGACTTCCTGCTTGATGCAGGAACGTGCAGCAAGGGAGGTCAGGCAGTACCGACAATGGCTGGCGGGCCTCACGCAAGAATCAGGAAAGTGCCTGTAGGAGGTATGTAGATGCTCAGTCCTCTGCTTGCGATTGGTGAAAAAGCAATCACGCTTGCTGAAAAAATGGGCGCCAGCCAAGCTGAAGCCTATCTGGCACAGAGCAGATCTTTTGAAATTACTGCTGAGAACAACTCAATCAAGAACGCATGCGAAACAAGAGATGCTGGCATAGGGATTCGGACGATTGTCGGCAAGAAGATAGGATTTGCCTATGTGACAACGCTCAATGATTCAGACATTGAGGAGGCCGTTACCAACTCGATGAGCCTCGCAAGGGCATCCATCGCTGATCCTGACTTTGTGACTCTTCCGAATTCGGAGTCATCCCATCACTCGGCGAGAGGTATATTCGACAAGGAACTCGATGAGCTCACCTCGGAGGAGACTACAGGCCTCCTAATTCGAGCAATTGATGCATGCAAGGGGTCACTCGACAAATGGAGCCATGCGATTGAGGCAGCAGTGCAGAGTTCCTCAGGCGTCAATGCAATTGTAAACTCTCTTGGCATAGTCAAGAGTGAGCGGAAAACATGTATCTCTATCTATACATACCCAATCATTAAGGATGGCAAGGATCAGACTGCAAGTTATGAATATCAGGTTTCACGAAGGTTGAATGAAATCAACCCTGAATGGGTTGGTACGAACGCTGCAGAACTTGCAAGAGGATTCTTGCGACCCAAGACAATCGATGGTGGAGAGATGTCCGTTTTGTTTGCACCGCTCGGAGCAAGTGCCATTCTTGGACGCGGGCTGGCCGATGCAGTGAACGCTGATGAGGTCCAAATGGGCAGATCATACATTACAGATGCATTAGGCGAGGGCATTGCATCTGAAAAGCTAGAGATAGTTGACGATGGGCTGCTACCAGGCGGGATTGGCACACGATCGTTTGATGCAGAAGGATTTCCATCGCAGCGGACCTCAGTCATCAAAGCTGGTGTCCTCAGGAGCCTCCTTCACAACTCCTACACTGCGAACAAAGAAAATGTAGACAACACTGGCAATGCCAGTAGACCCTCTTATTCTGGACTGCCAGACATCTCCACGACCAACTTCATCGTATCCCCAGGGAAGGGCGACCTCAATGAACTCATTTCAGAGCTTGATGAGGGCGTGGTATGCAGGAATACTGGCGATAGTCCCAACCTGACTACTGGCGACCTCAGTGCCATGATTGGTGAGGGCTACTACGTCAAGAATGGCGAGATTCAGCACGCGCTCAAGAACACTCTGATTGGAATCAATATGCGTGATCTCTTGAGGCGGATAAGCCATGTGGGAAGTGACAGTCGAACGACCTTCTCGATGGTCACACCTTCTATCGTTATCGAAGGTGCAACCATCACTTCAGGATAAATCACATGCGTTCAACTATCGGGATGCCCAGGAGATTAAGGCAGTTGGTCATGGTGACCATGAATGCCTTGACAAGCGCAAGCCTGGCCTCTTTGATATCTGGCTCTGCTTTGAGCACAGGGCATGAATCATAGAATTTGCTGAACAGAGTGGCGAGCCCGTATCCATAGCTAGTAAGTCTGTTGGAAGCGAAACTTGTTCCCCAGACATCCTTCTTCAATGACCTCGCAACGTCGAGTACCTCTTCTGGGAACTTCGAGATTGCCTTCACCAATTCAAACTCGGCCTCAGAGGTGAGCGCGCGGAAGTCACGTTCTTCTATCCGCCCTGTTTCTGCCTTCTCCATGATTCTGTATGCTCTCGCTAGCGAGTACTGAAGATAGGGTGCGGCGTCTCCCTGAAAATCAAGCACCTCGTTCCATCGAAAGGTGATTTTCCTGTCTGGTGAGGCATTGAGCATGAAGTAACGTATCGCACCCACGGCAACCTGATTGGCTATCTTCTTTTTCAGTTCTGCCCCTTCATCTGGATTGCGCTTGTTGACTTCTATTTCCGCCAACTCTGTCATCTTGCTCAAGACGTCGTCTGTTGAGTAGCCAATCCATGTACCCTGCCTTCCCGAGAAGTCTTCTCCCTCTAGTCCCACAAACTCATACGCTATATGATGAGAATTCTCGCTCTCCTTCTTGTATCCCATGAGGTCAAGAATAGTGTAGACCATTTTCTGAGGATGCGCTTGTCTGGATGCGATTACATTGAGCACAATATCGAATTTACCAAGTTTTGCTCTCCTCCCTTTTAGCGAGGTTCTAAGAAGGTCCACCTTGTTAGGCTGCGTTTCGAATAACGAGTAGCGGAAAGGATCTTCGATAATTCCGAACTTCCAAAGCTGCAGCGCGACATCTGCCCCCGTATATGTTCTCGTACCATCAGAGCGGAATAGGATCTTGTAGGGCTCATTCATGTCCTTGAACTCATCAATCACGGAGAGGTCTGCGACGATGCATCCAGCTTTATCTCCTTCCTCGAGTTTCATGATATTCTTACTCTGCACTATCATTTCCCGGGCCTGGTCCAGCAAGCCACTGTGCGCGATTGCGCTCTCCCATACCTGGTAGTCATGGAAGATGCCTAGTCTATAGGACGTTTCATACTGTGCCTTCACGCATCTCTCTACCATTACTCCACTGAGTCTGGCATCATCACTCTTGAGATTCTCAAGGTTTCTTGATATCTCTCTGACTTCCTTCTCTACATCCTGAGAGGATTCAAAGGTTTTCTGGACCTCTACATAGAGATGTCCTAGATAGTGATCATACTTCTCCCTGACGTCTTGATTGCCCACATTCTTCAGTTTCCAGAGAAGCTGAGCGATTTGCAGCCCCAGATCATTAATATAATCAAGGCGCACGACATCATAGCCGACACGCTCGAGGATATTCGAGAGCGTGTCGCCCAAGACCGCGTTTCTGGTGTGCCCTATATGCCAAGGTTTTGACGGATTCACAGCAGGAAATTCAATCAGAGCTCTCTTCCCGTCGAACTCGGCACTGTTTCCATAGTCATCACCACTTTCAGAAACTGACATGATCGTCGTTTTAGAGAAGGCACCTCTGTCGAGAAGGATATTGATGTAGGGCCCCTTTGCTTCCACTGACTTGACAAGAGGCTCAGCACTAACAAGCTCTCTCAGTCTTGGAAGCAGATCCGCAGCAATCGCTGCCGGATTCTTCTTTCGTTCCCTCGCGAGAGCAAATGCAATCGTGGATGCTACGTCTCCAAGAGTCGGATCAGGAGGGATCTCGATAGAGCTGTTGACAACCTCAGGATCTGCTGCTGACGCCTTAGACAGAATGCTCACTACTACCTGTCTTGCATGATCCCATGGATTGACTTGCTTTCTCCTGCTCATAGTGGTCCGCTTCTCTGATGATACACTCTCACCTGTTTATCTTCATAAAGTAAGCGCATGAGCAGAATCAGAACTACTACCTTTCAGTTTGGCTCGTGAGTTACAGGCAGAATGTTCGAAATCAACCAAGAGGATACTTCGAATTGAATGCTTTCAATCTTCCAAGTGGCACAGAAACGCATGATTCTTGGTATATACAACGATTTGTTTGATAAAAGTGCAAAGGGTTTATAATCATTTGTTATCTGCGCAAGGCTACTTGTCCTCTCGGGGACAGTTGTCCACAGCCGTGCCCGAAGTAGTCCCTCATGCGCCTGAGAGACTACATGCATATGAAACACTGATAGCTCGAACCGCAGGGCCATCATTCGGTGGGCCTGTACGGAGATGATTGGACTGGCCAGTAAACAAACTCGGACAAAACAAACTAAGGAGCATATTGGTGCGGCCAGCTATTGTTGTTCTGCTTGTTCTTGTATTGAAGTCTACATTGACCACACTCGTGGTGAGGTCATCTGCTGCAATTGCGGACTCGTTCTATCTGACCACTCAATTGATGTGGGTCCAGAGTGGCGTGCCTTCACTGCTGACGAGCAAAACTCTCGACAGCGTGTAGGAGGTCCGACAGACTGGAGCAAATTCGATCAGGGTCTTACCACGATAATTGGCAATCAGAATGTCGACGCATCAGGAAGAAAGCTGACTTCTACTCGGAGAGCGCAGATACATCGCCTCCGCAAGTGGCAGATACGCACCAAGGTACACTCCTCAGACAAACGCAATCTTGCCGTCGCAATGACCGAACTCCATAGGATAAGTTCCCAGTTGAGTATCCCGTACTCGATTCGGGAGACTGCTGCTGTAATCTACAGAAAGGCCCTTCGCAAGAGACTGACTCGGGGCCGTACTATTCTCGGGATGATAGCAGCCTCTCTATATCTAGCCTGTCGAGTACATCAAGTTCCTCGCCCGCTGGAGGAGGTCTGTGATCAGATACATATCACCCGCAAGGAGCTGAGTCTCTGTGTTCGTCTGATTATTCGCCATCTGAACCTGAAGATACCATTCAGTAATCCAATCGAGTTTGTACATCGATTCGGGACCGAACTGGATCTTCCAGGGGAAGCTAAGAAGAAGGCGATAGACATCTTGAACCTTGCAAGGGAACAACGGCTCACCATCGGAAAAGATCCCAAGGGAATGGCTGCTGCAGCAATCTACGTTGCGAGCATACTCACAGGTGCACGAAGAACACAACTGGAGATTGCACGGACTGCTAGGGTCACCGAGGTGACAGTAAGGAACCGCTACAAGGAAATGGTAGAGAAGCTAGGCATATCCACAACGTGAATGAAGGGGCAGGACGCAAGTCTTGCCTTCTCTTCTAGGTACGTCTTCTCGTGTATGCCTCCTGTCACATATAGGCTTATCATACTTCATTTCAACAATACTCCCAAGAGATGATGCTATGTCCAGCAAGAAGTCCATTCTAGGAGTCTGGGTGATCGAGCGAGGTAGTGGCAGGAATATTGTTGCCAAGGCCTATTCTGATGCTGTGAAACTAGATATGGATCTGATAGCCCCCTTTCTCTCTGCAACCCACACCTTCATCGATAAGGCATCTAACGAGACCCTCAAGACAATCGACACGGAAACCAACCGGTATGTCTGGGAGGCGAACGACTATCTTCTGTTCGTTATGGTCGTGAGCAAGGCCGCCCGGCTTGGACACATGCGCTTCATGCTGGAGTATGCTCTGAAGGAATTCATGACAAATGTTGTGCCTCCTGGTAGTGATGTCGCTACACTATTGAAGAATTGGCCTGGAACTCGCAATACTTTCAAGGGCTTCGGTGACTGGGTGGATGTGCTTGTTACACAGTATGAAGAAACAGATGAGAGCTTGGTCGCTGGTAAATCAATGGACTGCCTTGAGGTCTATAGTCATCTCTTCAGAGGCGTCATGCAGGTGAAGGCGACCAAAGCCAAGAAGAGTCAGATTGTTGCCAAAATGACCGAACACGTTGAACACCTTCTCAGTCAATATCCTTTCCTCAGCTCTGTGCCTATTGATACTGCGGGTATTGAAGTCCTTCAGATTGATGTCTATGATGTGTCCTATCAGCATTTGAGGGACGCCTTGGAAGAACTGCTGCGATTGCTAGGGAAAGTGACACAGGAGACTGTCGCACCTAAGGAGTATCGAAACATGATCTTTGATGATGTCATGCCATATGTCAAGGGGGACATTCAAAGACTGGAAACCTATGCCATCCTTGATGACGTTGTTCGCTATCTGTTCTGATTACTTCGTTAGTGCAATGAGAGCTCGTTGAACGAACTGCCCTCTCTTACGCTCTGGAAGAAGGTCTCTATCTGGATTGATTCGCAGTCTCTTGTCACCCTCACTTCTGCTCTGAATCAACCCCGAAGGAAGTAGCTTATAGACTTCGAATCCTGTTCCTTTGAGCATCTCTCTGACCTCTATCGAAGTCGTACCCCCGTCTGTGACAATGACAGGAATGGTCATGGCAACACGGCCTTCTGGATGTAATATCTCTGCGGCCTGGGTCAGCACTGTACGATACAACTCCGTCAGTTCTCTTACGCTGGCCTCTACATCGCCTCTCTTAGGCGGCTTCGAGTAGATTGGACCTAGACTAGGCTCGAATGCAATCGCATCAACTCGTTTCTTTACGAGCTTTGAGAGCTCTCTAGCGTCTCCTCGAATTACCTCAAAATCCACTCGCTGCCCAGCGTCCTTTCCGAACCAGATTAGGTTCGATTTTGTGCCTTGGACCTGGTTACTTTCAATGTCTACACCTATGACCTTCATTCCAAGCATGGCAGCTTCCATGAGAAGTGTGCCTGTTCCGCAGAACGGGTCAAGTACAGTATCTCCTGGTCTTGCTCCTGCCAGGTTCAACAGAGTTCTGCAGATCTTTGGACTTGTACTTATCTCAGAAGATATGTATGGTCGTGATTCATCGCGATATTGTTGGAGAGCAGAATCGTAGACGACAAGCGTTCTGGCAAAGTACAGGTACTTCGCGGTGAATGCCGCAAGAATCTCGCTGTTCGGGGGAAAGAGAAGATTGTTCTCAGCAATTGACTTTGGCCAGAGTGCGAGGTTCATTCTCTCGGTCACTCGCTTGTCTGGTTTGTCATAGGCAAAATAATCGACCTTCCTTGCTCCTTTTTCGATCAGGGCACTCTTGATTTGTTCATCCATCGTTCGCGTGAATCTTCTGTACTGAATGGCAGACCTGCCATCGAACTCAGGATATGTGCTTACTCCAAACTTGATCTTCTTCGCCCTCGGATTCTGCCACACCCTGGGGAGCCATGGCATCTTTATGAGTTCATCACGGTCTTCCTTTGTGAGTTTGCCATCAACGGGAAACGCGTTCCTAACAACATCAATATCGTATCTATAGATTACTCGACCAGTCTTGTAGCACCCTCCTAGTGAACTCTGGATATCGACGATTTGGTTGTTGTCTAGTTTCTCCTTCACATCTAGGATAGCGATATGCCTCGAGTGATCTACGAGGGTGACTCCAAGGCCTCTGTCCTGTACGTGTGCCAGGAGTTCTGCTATGCTGAGCAACCAGTTCGAGCCCAGTACGAAGGCATATTCATTCATTTCTTCCCATCTCTATCTGTTCGAATAAGAACTTGGCAAACAAAGCTCCTTGAAGAGGATTTGGCGATTCGCATATGAAAGTAGGCTTGTAACCAAGCTCGTGCACGATCTCCATCATCGGGTGGAGGTCAGGGCCCCACTCTTCGCCGCATGGTTGATGAGATACCTCTCCCTTCTCAGTGAATGTGATTCCGCTAATGTGAAAGTGCATATTGTCCACAAACAGACTACCAAGTGCGTTCTCGAACTGCGCCAGAATCTTCAGATAGCTCTCTCTATCGTTTATCTTGCCCTGGCTTCGTGCGTACAGGTGCGCCCAGTCAATCGTAGGAATGCACCCTTCCACATCGTGGCAGAGTGCTATGATCTGGTCGACCGAACCGTACATGACTATCTTGCCGGCTATTTCGGGTGCCAGAAATGCTCCTCTACCTCGTCGTCCAGCTTCTTCCCAGACACTTCTCAAGGCATCCCTCACAACGATATGTGCCTCTGCCGGGATCATGCCGCCCTGTGTGCCAGGATGAAACACAATTCGTTTCACACTCATCAACGGTGAGAACCTGAGGGCATGGATTAACCGCTGTCTTGATTTCTCCCGTATTTTGGGGTCCTTGGATGCGAAATTGATATAATATGCTTCGTGCATACTCATCATGATTCCGCTCTGTCGGGCAAGGTCGCCGATTTGTTTTGCCTTGCCTTCCGATGCCTGCAATCCGTAGACTGCCGCATATTCCAAGGCGGTTGCTCCTGCATCCACAAGTATCTTGAAGACTCTCTTCAGGCTTCCCCGCGCGGTGTCAGGATAGCCTGCAGGTCCAAAGAGAGCTTTTTGCAGGACATCATTCCTCCTTGTCCATTTCAATGGCGACATCTATTCCATACTTCTTCTCAAGAGCCACGAGATAGGCACAGTCCATGGCCGGCCAAGTCCTTGTATAGATACAGATCAACTTGAGCAGTTGGCCTCTCGGTAAGTTTCGAGTCATCGTGAATCTTCTCCTATCAGAACTCCAGCCCAGAATATCAGTGATTTGGTCTTTATACAACTGCCCACAAGTCTTTAATCTGCACCATCGTCCGTCATAGATACTGGATGGAGAGTAGAATGGCAGAAACTGAACAATCCCGCGGAATTGACCTTGGCGCCTTTGTGTCGATTATTCGACCGCAGAATTGCATTATCGGTGGACTCACTGTCATTGCTGGGATTGCCATAGCATATAGTACGCAATGGGGAAACATGGGCCCTGGACTTTCCTCTCTCCTACACCTCTTCGTCTATGGATACATTACATATTTCGTTGTGGCAGCTGGAGGCAATGTAGTAAACGACATCTACGATATCGAGGTTGACAAGATCAATAGACCTCATAGAGCACTACCCAGTGGTCGACTTACTGTTCGGCAGGCGTGGAGGTTTGTTGCTCTGCTCAGCATCCTTGGTGTTGTCTTTGCATGGTTGCCAAGTCGCCCCATTAGTGCGGTCATCGTACTCTGTTTCGAGATCATTGGGTATACCTATGCTGCCAAAGTGAAGATTCTGGGAATAGCCGGCAACTTCATGGTGGCTTTCTCATTCGCCTTCGGCGTGATCTACGGGTCTGTTGCATATGCAGAGGTACTTGGGACGCTCACCGTCAATCCGATTCCAATACCAGCATGGCTGTTCTTCTTCACCGCATTTCTGATCCTGCAGGCTCGGGAAACCATCAAAGGAGCGGAGGATGTCGAAGGTGATAATGTTCGTAACGTCCGAACAATAGCTAGAGTCTATGGCTATTTGCCTGCTGCCGTTGTAGCAGGAGTGCTTAACTTCCTCGGGGTCCTCAGTTATACACTCATCTGGATATGGGGATATGCAGACATTACCCTCTGGCCGCTGTTGTTTTTAGGTGACAGTATCGTTATGGCCGCAGGAGTCCTACCACTGACAGGTCCTGCGAATAGAAAGCGCCTGATACTCGCCAGCACTCTTGACAAAGTAGGGGCACTCGTTGGTCTGATTGCCTTTGTCATAATCCCGCTCTTTGTGATCTATCTCTGAGCACCTAGTGTACCTGCCAAAATGTCCATCCCAAGATAATCGTGCAAATGATGGCAACAACGACAGCCCACTTCGTTGAAGTGTTGTGAGCCTCTCTAATGCCAAAAATCAGCAGAAAGCCTGTCCAAACCATTGCTCCTGTCGTCATCACGTCGATTATCCGCCAGATGTTCAAATCATACGCCCAAGTCACAAGGCTCTGCGCAATTGCCGAGATAGAAGATGGGTTGCTGAGATCCACAAGAGTCGGATAGGACGGAACCAGAATGAAAATCATGAGAATTGACAAGAGGCGAATGAGAACAACTGGAAATATGCTGTATCCGACAATTGATAGTGTCTTCATCCTTCCTCCCGAGCCACCGGTCAACTTGAATGCGAAATGAGCAAAGGCTGTCCCAATGATGAGATAGATAATGCCCAGCATTATCCCTGGCATTATTCCAACTATCGCTGCTAGACCGAATGATAACCCGCTTTGACTGAGCAAGACACTGACCTCTGCAGTCTCACCAGAAGTCCCATTCAAGACGACTAGGGTATTTACCTTGGAAGATAATCCCAGGAACAGTCCCATCATAACAACAGCATTCATTATGATGATGATGAATGGTCCTGCTGCGTCCGGTCTCTGACCAATATCACGGTATGTTGCTGATGGTCTTCGTAAAACACCCCACAACCGTTCACGGATGCTCATGAACCGGACTTCTTTGCGTTCTGGCCGTTTCAGTAGAGGAAGGAGTCTTTCTACTGATTCTTCAGCAATATTCTCTCTACAGACTGGGCATACCGTAGCATCAGCTGGAACTGGGCTATCACAGAACTCACAGCGTCGTACCATAACCCAAACACCAACATAGAGCGGGTTATCTCTGACCCTCAATATTGCCTGTGTCTATTTAAGCGAATGCCGGTTGTTCTATACCTGTTCTACCTACCACATTTTGAAATACTTGAACACTCCCGTTGAATGTACAATGATAAACGGAATCGTGGCATCCCAGAAACTCTGAAATGAGTTCAGTATTATTACGAATGTTAGAATATAGCTGACTTCCCAATCGGGAATAAATATGGACGCATAGACGAGATTGATAGGTATCATCAATGCCATGCGAACAAGAAATGCTATCACCATGAGTGTAGCATAGAACCTTCGTTTGGACAGCGCCTCTCCTCCTATCTCCTTCCTTAATCGATGAACACCGAACCATGGAATCGCCATCATTGGAAATGTAGCCACCAGTTTGAAAATCGGGCCAAACGGAGCAAACGGATCAAAGGGGAACAAGGCCATTGCACCGGCTACTAGGCTGATTGCACCAACTAACGGCCCTCCTATCACAAACGATACCATCCAGAACAAAGAGACATGGTCGAAAAGTGCTATGCCCCATCCCGCCATTCGAGCTATGAATCCTACTGATGGTGCCACAGCTACGGACAATGCCGCCAGCACAGCTCCGACAGCGATTTTCTTCGTGCGTTCACTGGTTTCTACAGATTTAGTGAGTTCGAGTTCGGAATCAGCTGCCGACCTCTCCGCACCAGTATCTGAGAATTCATCGACTTTGGCATCTACCATAGGCCTCTGACTTGATACCTTCTTTATTAATATACCCATTCTCTATTAACTACTCAATAATGAGTGAATATTAGGTTGTGTCACTGAGTAGTCGCTCTGCCTTTCCTACAAAGTCTTCAGAGCTTGCTGATTGAAACTTGGGACGATTTAGCATCTGCAGCAGCTTTCGAGTAGGCTCAAGCCAATCCGGATTGATTCGCCACTCTGCCCAATCAATGCCAGACGTGAGTGATGTCCTACTGATGATGAGCCTCGATGATACGAGCTCATTGAGGCCGTTGAGGATAGTCCCGATTGTGACTGCCCCAACAATGGCTCTCTCCTGCCTGGCTGCCCTGAGTAGGTCCGCTGTGGTGACCCACGATCCGTCCTCAACCAGGACTTTCAGAACTCTCGACCTGACGGGATCCGCCTCTATCGCACCCTTCAAGGGTGCAAGATTGACTGGTTGAATGCGCCTTTCAGGAATCTCTCTTCGTGTCCACTGGTCATCTTCGCGGTCGTCCCGATATGAATTGAATTCCAAGTGAGGTGCACCATCTGGGAGATGAATCAAGACCTTTTGAACCGAAGTATTATCACGACCGTCTGTGCACAGTCTTTGCACAACCCTTATCTTGAAATTTCCCCCTTTCGAACTACAATGAACGCGTCGAATCCTCTGGTGGGTCTGTTTCAAAAGAGCTTTGAGAAGCCGTCCGACCTCCTTTGCTGTGCATTTGGTCTCAGGAATAGCGAACTCGATGTCTATTTCTCACTAATATCTGGATCGAAGACAGTTGAGCAGATTGCAGAGAGGATTGGGAAGGATAGAAGTTCTGTCCAGAGAGTTCTGAATAGACTCCACTCTAAGGGACTCGTAGACCGTGAATCACACCGAATAGAACGCGGTGGATATTTCTTCGAGTATACTGCAACATCCGCAGAGGCAGTCAAAGAACAGATTCTTGCCCGACTGGAGGACTGGTACAAGGCAACCAGAAGGTTCTTGTTGGAGAGCTGGACGCAGACGCTCTAGTCAATCCGGCAATTGAGGAGAGAGCCCATGACCTTCTTACCTGTTAGACGAAACACTGTGGCACTCACGACCCTAGCTGTCATAGCGGCTCTCGGCATTGTCGTTCGATATACAGTCCAGATACCTGTGATACCCAATGCAGTTGTTCTGACACCTGGTTTCATGTTCTCACTCTTAGGAGGCATTGTTGGTGGACTACCAGGAGGTATCACAGTTGGAGCAATAGTCGGAGCATCAGGCGCTCTATCTGGTTCAGAAGTACCACTTCTTCCTATGTTCGGGAACATCTGCCTTGGCGTTGGATCTGGTTGTGTCATTTATTTCGTCAGGCGTGACACCATGAGATACTACGCATTGGTGTTACTGGGTAGTGGAATCATCGGTGGTTTCATCCCGACCATGACCGTGTTCTCGTCACTTGTGGATTCTCTTGTCGTCAATCTGATAGCGGCTACGATCGATATGATTCAGGCTTTCCTTTGGGCTGCCATGGCTCTTGTAGTGGAGAAGAAGATTATCCGTCCCATTGTGGGACCTTACATCTACTCTGAAATGAAAACTGAGGAATTAGACAGAAAAGAGGCGTAATTCAATATGACTGGATCACCTAAGAAGCACAAGACTGTGGGAATAGACATACGAAAGGATCTTTTCGGCGCAAATGAGGACGCTGCTGCATTGAACAAGAAGAAGTTCAGAGAGCACGGGCTGGTTGTCCTCGACATAATGGGCTCAGTTGGAACCGGGAAGACTCAGCTAATAGAGGCTCTCTGTGACCGTCTACGTGGAAGACGTCAAATCCTGATGGTGGCCGGCGACCTCGCAACCACTATTGATGCAGATCGGGTCGGGTCTCATGAAATCGACACAGTCCAAATCAATACCGGGACTGCATGTCATCTTGATGCAAGAATGATCCGTGTTGCCCTCGATGATGTAGATCTCTCGAAGTACGATGTCGTATTCATTGAGAATGTTGGCAATCTGATTTGTCCAGCAGGATACTCTCTCGGTGCTGACAAGAAGATAGTCGTTGTCAGTGTGACCGAAGGGCCTTACATGGTAAGAAAACATCCTCTGACTATCAAGCGAGCCGATATGGTTGTCATCAACAAAATTGATCTAGCTGACATTCTGGAGTTCGATGTAGATGCACTTGTAAGGGATATTCGCGAAGTAGATGCTGATTTGCCGGTATTCAGAGTGAGTTCGAAGACAGGAGACGGTGTCGACAATCTCCTGAAGGCTCTGGGTTTCTAGGACGCGCAGAGTCTATCCAAGGCTGCTTTGACTCCTTGTACGTGCCCCGCTCCAAGTACGACCACGATGTTGCCTTTCACATCATTGAGGATGAAGCGGAGTGCCTTAGCAACATACAGGTCCCTCTCTTCAATCAAGACCCGGGCGAGACCTGGAAATTCAATCTGGAACTGCTTCATAATATCCTCGACAGCTCCCTCCTCCTTGAGCATCTCCAACATATGCGAGGCTCCACTGCCCTCGATGTCCTTTGTTGCTTCTGGCAAGATATTTGTCAGTCCATAGAGCTCACTAAGTGGAACTTTCATCATTGCCTGAATCGTTACCTGCATTGGCCTGTCGACCAGCGCAATCTTCGCTCCGACAGCACGACCTTCTTCAATGGCTGCGAGCATCTCATCTCCAATATTCGACCCAGTCATCTCTCCAAGACTCTTCTCTAGGACTGCCAGTTGCTGCATAAGGTCTTGAGCGCTGTTCCCTGTCATAGGAGGAAGGTTGCCAGTCCGGATATCAGGAGGATTGACGAGTTGTTGATATCGGTCGTGGTCGAGCTCAACTGCTACGACGTCAGGTCTTGTATCGCGAACAACCTGTCGTGCGTGTTCAACACTCTCCAAATCCGTATGAATCACGGAAACGAAGACAATCCGATCCATGTCAGCAACCACTACGAGTCACACTCACAGAATGACTTGTCTACCATCATATGTTTCTTTTGTAATATCCGCAAGTATGGTAAACGTTTACTCTTTTTCACTTGTACCAAGAGGCCTCAGGGGCTTCAATAGCTAAGGATAATCTTTTTCACGGACCAAGCGTTTACCACATCCACACGAACCTGCGTGTAGGAGCGAATGCATGGTACTTGATCTTGATGTTGCCTTTGTGAAACTTGCCAATCCACGGATGAGTGCTGGTCTAATGGTTCTCCATAGCCTTCTCAACAGTCTGAAAGGCGAACCTGTTGAGCCCAGAGAAGTCAGAAAGACTGTCGACCAACTTGTTAATGAGCGAAAAGTTTCGAAGCAGTCCATAACGAACGCGGCACGGAGACTCGAGGAAGCAAACATAATCGACCGAAAGGAGAACAAGTACGTGGTCAACTATGGCTATCTTGTTTCTCTTTTGTTGAACACTATGCTCGAGCTCAATGAGCGCATTATCGGGTTAGAAGAGGAGTTGGAATCCATCAAGTCCGCGTAGCGATCATTCTACTCCGCAGGTATCGTCGTAGCCGCCTCATCGAGATCGTTCAGAAACGCGTTGAGAGCCCCCTCAGTCACATGTGGCATCACGATAAGTCTCAGAGTTGGCGGAAATGGGGATGTAGATACACTCCAACCCTTGGCTTCTAATCTGAGCACAAGTGTGTCCAATGCTACTTCCTTACTCTTGATTCCAATGATGTTGATGACAGGCTCTATTGCACTCCTGAGCAAAGGATTCCTGTTGATGCGATCTTTTGCAATACGTGTCCTTCTCATGCACTCTTTCACTGTTTCTCGATATCCTTCTCTGCCTAGATGTTTCATAACGGCCCAGGTTGCCAAAATGGATGCCGCTGGTCTGGTCCCGAGGATGGTGGCTTGCTTTGAACTCGCCCCCTGAAGGTATGGCACTTTCCGGGTAATAGCCTTTAGAGACTGCTGCTCCCTGAAGATGATACACCCTGCAGGAATGGGTGCAAGACCCATCTTGTGTGGGTCAGAGCTGATGCTTGTGACTCCGTTCACTTTGAAATCGAACTCGATATCTGTTTCATGAAGATCTTTGAGGAACGGCAAGACAAACGCTCCAAAGGCAGCATCAACATGAAGTGGGAGTCCGTGGTCGTGCGCAATTTTGCCCAGTTCATCGATAGGATCTACTTGTCCGAGGTAAGTCGTACCCGCTGTACAAAACATCCCGACCGTATTCTTCGTGATTTTGGACTCCACTGCCCTCGGTATCGCACGATATTCTTTGTCGACAGATGTCTTGATCAACTTGACTCCGAGCAACCATGCAGCCTTGTCTACTGAGAAGTGGATGGTTCTTGGTGCAATGATCTCTGGTCTGGTTATCTTCTTCGATGACTCCCTGGCAGCTAACATTGCCAGTATATTCGACTCTGTCCCACCCGAAGTCGTTGTGCCAAAGGGTGTATTCAAGTTGAGGAGGTTTCCAATCATCGCAATGACCTCCTGTTCTACTCTGCCAGAGCCCTTGAAAGTATGAAGCCGACCTGCATTCTTCTCAAGTGTCTTTGAGAAGACCTCTGAACCTATTCTATGGGGTATTGTTGACATGGATGCGACAGGACGTCCTGTCTGATATGTGGCATCATTCGCTAAAAGCGTGTCAAGGATCTCCAGAATCTTGTCCCTGTCCATTCCCTGTTCCTCGAACATTGCATCTGCTCCAGACTGGCGAGGCCGGTGTCTTGCAGCGTATAATGTTTACGTATTAAGAAAGTAGTGATTAGTGTTCATCCTGTGTTATGCTTTCTGGACTTTGAAACGGCCCTTCCTCTCATCTCTGAAGTGAAATCTTCCTTCTCAGCAGTATACAAGCCAATGTCCCTGCTGAAATGGCGTCCCCCGTCGCTCCATTACAGAGAGAGCTCTTTCGTTCAACTACTGACGAGATGAGATTCTCCTGTATACTATGACCACAAAGAAACCCAAGATTGCAGCGAAACCTAGGGCCATGGAAATCCATTTCATAGTTGTGAAAATGCTCGCAAGCATAATGATGGGCTCTGAGAGATTGGGGTATGAAAGGATTTGAGAGAGAATGAGCAAGTTCTCTAGGTAGTCCATGATACATCCAAGAAGCGGGATCAATACTAGTTTCTTCAGACCGTTTCTCTCAGGATACGTTCTTCCCAACTCGTACATGATTCCAAAGGCTATGGCAAGTGAGTAGGCCAGTGGAAGTATGTAATCAAGCAGGTGAACCTGTTCCCAAGCAATCATGCCCTCTTGACCTACTAGTGAGAAGATTGTCTGAATATCCAGGATGCTGTATGAAAGCCGGAGGTCTGGCATGACGAATTCGCCATAGACATCGTAGACCAGTATCTGTGTCACGTAGAACATGACTAGCATGATACCTAGACTCATGGCGGTGAATACAGCCAGATTGCGCATACTTGCTTTCTTGTCAACTGCTGAGATCATCTTCTCCATTGTGACATATCCTCACCATACTCAACAAATCACTGCTATTTGGAAGTTACTAAACCTCAGGTTTTCAAATACAGCCCAGAGCGGAAAAGCCATCTAGTAACAACGAATAAGAAAAACAAGTTGTGGTAAGATTGGATGCCATCGATCGGACTATCATACAAATGGCCTATGCAAATTGCCGGATTAGCTACGAGGCGCTAGCTCGTATTGTGAATCTAACTCCGAATGCAGTGAAAAACCGTTTGCATAGTTTGATTGACAGCCATGTCCTCTCCCAATTTCTCATCACATATGCTCCTGGGGCAGTTGGTGCGGACTCATATCACGCAATTGTTCTTACAAATGGTACTGAACTTTCCTCAGATGTTGTTAAAAAAAAATCGGATACAATCCACTCATCGGACATATTGGCACAATAGTTACTGTGAAGGGTGGGGCATACCTTCTATGGCGTGAATTCATCGGTACAGAGATGTTACATGAGGTCAATACTTTTCTTAGGAATCTAGAAGAAGTTGCATCTGTCGATTTGTATGTTGTCCTTTCAAACCACGAAACTCTCACAGGAGAATTTAGTCATCTTCACCTCAAAGTCCTTCGCGTACTGCAATCCAATCCTTTGATGCGACTTCAGAGATAGCCTAGAAGATCGGTATCTCACCAAAGACCGTTCGTAGCGCACTGCGCGAGGTGTGTCAATCTATCGTGTATGATGAACAAAGTTCCAGAAGATGTTAAGAAGGAGTATCTTAGAAAGAACCCAGCAATGTTGGCTGCTTGGAAAGCATGTGGATACGATGCAAGTGAAAAAACAACTACTCACTGATAACCTAATTGTCATTCAGTATCAGGGCAATGATGAGCAAGCAGATGCAACTTGACCTGGACTTTGTTGAATCTCCCTAACTCCGCTGTAACGTTCAATTGAAGGGTGCTTTCTAAAACCTCACATTTGAAAGATTGCGGGATTACAACATCCGGCTCTAGTACAATTGTTTGCCACTCAGATACACGTTCTTGAGGGATTATTTCTGTTTCATACAACGAATGTGATGATATTGCACCAAGGCGATTCAAAGAAACAAATTCGGTGTTAACAAATTCAAACTGAATTTTTTTGACCTTTGCCCCTTCTTTGATTCGGTATCGAACTTCATATGGTTTTCCAATACAGAACAGATCTGAATCGGTTTCAAGGAATACAACATCTTTGAGCGACTTCTCGTTTTTCACAACCTTCGGGTATTCGTCCAGCGGAACGATTATAGTAATAGGAATCTGTGCTTTAAGTGTCGTTAAACTTGATATTTCAACAGCTGCATAAAGCATGTATTCAACAGACGAAGCTGAACCTTTATGGGTGGGGAACAACCCGGATTTTATGTACAAGTTTTCTAGGAAGGTATGTTTCGAGGTAGGTAATTCAAACGAAAAATTGAATGTGTACTTCCCCTCAGGATAGTGTTTATCCTCAGCGAGTACAATAGTACTCTCAACTATATTAGTATCTAGTTCTCCAATCTGTGTGTGCATCTCACCTCCAGAAACTATTGGCACTCCTTTTGCAGTTGCTTTTATTCTTCCATTGAAAGTTATTGATGTTACCTTTGAATCAAACTCCTTATCGGTCATAACTTCAAGAATTCCAGTGATTACTTCACCGTGACTGTATACTTCCTTAGGGAGCAAGATTCTAACTTCCCTCAGTTCTCTCACCTAGAATTTCGTTTATTTTGCCCGAATATTCAATTGTGGCTTTTTATATATTGCTGTCCAAAAAGCAGTCTGTTGCTTTCATTCTTCATCTTGTCCAGTCTGATTCTTAGCAGTATTGCGAGAATAAAGATTTGGCATAGAGAAACAGCAAAATGATGGATAAGCTAATAAGAAATTCCTTATCAACGGATGAGTGAGTCCTGACAAGGATAAGCCATGGCCTAGGTGGTGTACCGGCAGCATAAGGGATTGTGGCTCCCTTGAAGGGGGTTCGATAGGCATTACGAATCCTGTGATGCTCGAATATCCCCCCCTGGGCCCTCTCTTCCTTGCACTTTGAACCTCGCCAGATCCTGTCTTGTCAGAAGTTGTGCTGATTCGATTGTCACACTCACAGCAGTAAGTACATAAACAGGAATCTCAGCGACTGCACTATTATTTCGGCACTGGAGTTGCTGTTCTTGACCTCTGTTGAAGGAACCGAGAGCAAGCCGACTAAGGTCTCTCTCAAGAGGGATATCGGTTGGTTCGGGTCCTTTGCAATGGGATATGCGGATGTAGGTGCTGACATCTATGTTGCACTGGGTCTAGTTGCTGCCTATGCTGCTGGATGGGCTCCTGTGGCCTTCATCATCGCATCTGTAACGTACATAGCCACAGGCTTAGCCTATGCTGAACTAGCAACCGCCTATCCCTACGCAGGCGGTGCACATGTCTATGCCATGAAGGCATTCAATGACTTTGCAGGCTTTCTTGCAGGGTGGTTGGTGATGCTGGACTATACGGTGTGCACAGCGCTCTTTGCTATCGCCACAACTGGCTATCTCACTTTCTTCTTTCCCGTGCTCGCCTTGACTACATTTACCTTCACAATCTTGGGCCTACAAGTGGCTGTGAATGCCATAGGTCTTGTCGCCTTTGCCATTGTGCTTGTCCTCATCGGGATCAACATAGCGGGCATAAAGGAAGCATCCACGCTCAATATGACAATGGTTGCATTGAATATCGTAGTGCTCTCATCGATTATGGTTCTGGGGATGCTGCTTGCCTTCAATCTGGATCTATTTGGTGTGCAGATCTCAATTAGGGGCGCTCCTGATCCATTTGGGCATATCGCCTATATCTGGAGCACCAATTACGGTGATCAGAATTTCCTCTATGCAGTGACTCTCGCTATGAGTTCCTTCATTGGTATCGAATCAATTGCTCAGGCTGCAGAAGAAACAAAGAGACCTGACAGAACCATACCGCGTGCCGCCAAGATGTCCATTGTATCTGTTCTTCTGTTTGCCGTTGGGCTATCTGCCATAAGTCTTGGAATGATCTCTTGGGCTACACTTGGTGCAAACCTTGAAGATCCGGTTTCTGCACTTGTGCAATCCATTGCTGGGATAGGCACTACGTTGCTTCCTATTGTCGCCTTCACGGGTTTTGCGATTTGCCTTGTATCTTCGAATACGGGAGTCATTGGTGTTTCGAGAGTTGTGTTTTCAATGGGCAACTTTGGTCTGTTGCCGAAATGGTTCTCAAAGGTCAATTCTAGGACCAGAACTCCCATCAGGACCATTGTTGTGTTTGGCTCTATCGGCGCGGTGATGGCACTCATTGGTCAACTTGACTGGGTAGCCGATCTCTACAACTTTGGAGCTCTTCTCTCTTACCTGATGGTCAATGTCTCTCTGATAGTCTTGCGGCAGACAGATACGGAGGCACATCGCTCCTGGGAGGTGCCACTGGCCATCAGGTTAAACATCAATGAAAAGATATACGAGATTCCAATTCCCAGTCTTGTTGGCATCATAGCATGTTCATCCATTTGGCTTTTGGTCATTATCTTTCATCCAATGGGGCGTCTCTTGGGACTCAGTTGGACTGGAATCGGCATTCTGATATATGTTCTATATCGGCGCAGAATTGGGAAGCCACTCTTCAGTCGAGATATCGGCTCTAGCATCAAGGCCATGACATACAAGATGAATGCACTCGTTCTCATTCGACCTGAAGAGAAGGAGACAATCGTGGACTCATTGCAGAGCAGTTTTGATACCAGATTTCGTTTCACTCTCATGAGCATCATCTCGACTGACAAATGGAAGCTGCCGCTCGCAATGGCAAGTGAATACAAAACACTCGCCAGCTCCGATCTGAGAAGCATCTCCGCAGAACTCAAATCCTCTGGATTTGAGACCAAGGAAGTAGTACATGTTGGATCTCCGAAAAAGATAGTGACCGAGGCTGCCATATCTGATCAGTATGACTTTGTGATAGTTGTCCGGGGAAAGGCCTTTAAGAAGGGCAAGCGTGAGGGCTATGATGACATGGTTTCCCTCATATCGACCATCGCCCCCGGGAAACTCATGGTGGTGCGCAGATAATGTCAAAAATCAGCGTGATACTAAACATAACGGTTGAATCGAAAGACCTAGACGATGTCTCCAAGGCTTTGGCGTCGTTGCCCGAAGTCACGGATGTGTATGAAGTCACAGGAGAATCCGATTTAGTTGCAGTAGTCAGTGCAGATGATGTGATAGGCTTTAGAAACATGCTCAAGAATGATATATTAAGGATTGATGGAATAAAAACAACAGTGTCCAGCGTCATAATGTATACCCACAAGAAAGATGGAAAGAGTGTAGATTAGTAGGAGGTTGAATCATTTGAGCGACGATGATGCCTGCGTCCTGATACCCATCTCTGGCAAGCTAGAATACTCTGATATGACTGCTGCAATGCTTCTCTTGCTACCATTCCACACAAACCGTATGATGTTACTTCATGTCATCGAAACCCCGATCTCTACACCATTAGATACTGATGGGATGGGCGACGTATTCAAGAAGGCTGAAGATATGCTCAATCCACTTCGGGACTGGCTTAACAACCAGGGCTATGTGGCGACTACTAAAATAGTCACGGCGCGACGAGTTCCAGACGCTATAGCTGAGGAAGCAAGCTCCTCGGAATATTCCTTGGTCTTCATGATGAAACGACGAAAGAAACGAGGCATTCTTGGCAGTTTCTCTAAGAGCGTCACTGAGTCTGTGATTCGCAATGTTGACTGTCCTGTTGTTACAATTCTCGTCTGAACGTGATTATTGCCAAGACTTGTTATCCATCATAATGATTCACAATCGGCATTTTCCAGCCCATACCGAAAGCCTTCTGCGATATTCTAATACAGGGCGGTGCTTGCCAACGTTTGTACTCAGAGCTCCGAATTCTTGTGTAAACATCATCGATGACGTCAGCAGGGTAGCCCTTCGCAATCAGTTCTTTCCTACTCAATCTGTATTCGATAATCTCATCGACCATCGGGCTAACAATATCAAAATCAAATGGATCGAAGTGATCCGGCCGCAGCTCCGCTGAAGGTCTCTTCTTGATAGTACTCTCTGGTATGATCTTCTTGTCTGCTCTTGAGTTCACATATTCTGCAAGTTCATAGACTTGCAGCTTGCTGACGTCTCCCAATGCTCCAATCCCGCCTGCCATATCCCCATAGAGTGTGCAGTATCCAAGTGCCAGTTCAGTCTTGTTTCCAGTGTTTAGGACAAGAATACTAAGGTCTCTCAATCGGTTGGAAAAGTCCATGAGCGAGTTGCCTCTGACTCTCGGCTGTATATTCTCATCTGCCACGGGATCATCATTGGCCGGGTCCAATCCAAAGAGTTCACGGATCTCTTCAAGAGGTTGCTTCAGAGCACTATGGTATGCATTCACAATCCTTTGTATCGGGAATCTCACGAAGTGAATTCCCAGATTGTGCGCAAGCCGCTCAGCATCATCTTTGCTGTGGCGACTTGAGAAGCGGGAGGGCATTGACACTCCGATTACGTTTTCTGGACCGAGCGCTTCGACTGCTATACACGCAGTCACTGCGGAATCTATCCCACCGCTTAGGCCGAGCACTGCACGCTTGAAGCCTGTCTTCATGAAGTAGTCATGGATGCCAAGGGAGAGCGCATCGAACATCTCTCTCTGGCGATTGTATGACGGTGGAGCGATTTCCCTGCTTGTTCCATTACTGATATTCAGGTCAACAAAGACGAGATCTTCTTTAAACGCCTCGCCAAAGGCCATGAGTTTACCTTCAGCATCAACGCCAAGACTTTGGCCATCGAATACTAGTTCATCCTGCCCCCCAACCAGATTGCATAGCAGTATCGGGATCTTGTTTCTGACGGCCTTGGTTCTTACGACTTGCTCTCTCAGGAATCCCTTACCTATGTGAAATGGGGAAGATGAGATGTTGATGATGAGTGTTGCACCTCGCTTTGTGAGCAGGTCTGTCACTTTTGTTTCGTACTCCTCATCCCAAAGGTCTTCACAGATTTCGATACCAAGATTCACTTTCTTTCCAGCAATAGTGACATTCAGAGGTATAATCTCGCTTGCTTTTCCCGGTTCGAAATACCTTTCTTCGTCAAACACATCGTATGTCGGCAGCAATGTCTTCTTGACTGTTCCAACAATTTTGCCATTCGAGATAACAGCGGCGCAATTGTACAGCTTCCAGTCTTCGTCATAGTCGACGAATCCAACGACCACGGTCAACCCACGACATGATTTCGCAATAGTACCAATAGCTGACTTGTCTGCCTTCACGAACTCCTTCTCGTACAATAAGTCATGAGGCGGATATCCTGTCACCGCAAGCTCTGGGAATGCCACAAGCTTGGCACCGCCTTCTCTGGCCCTCTGAATGAAGGCTCTAATCTTCCTGACGTTAGCATCTATGTCGCCGACAGTGGGATTCATCTGTGCCATGGCAATCTTCAAGGATATCTCACCAACAACTTGTGCGTCACGGGTGAGAAAAGAGTTTTGTGCCCATCTCTGGTGACACATGTTACAGCATTCTCCAGACTAGAGGCAAAACATGCCGTCAGATGGATGATGTCATGTCCTCTGCGATATCTCTTCTTGTCGCCCTTTTCGACGTTAGTATTCGAAACTTCAGTTAGTTTCACTTCTTCTTGATTGTTTCATGAGAGCTTTATAGGCACCAAAGAATCCAAGAAACCCCACCAATGCGGCGATGACCAGAAACACAACGAAATTGTAGAAGGTTCCTGCCGCTAGGTATAGAGCTGCAGCCATTGCCAAGCTGAAGCTGACTATAATGAAACAACCTCCGGTACCAATATCCCCCGCATAGTCCTGATTGTCAGCAGACATAGACATCGACCATGCTTGGTCTGCGTATGATGACATTCATAGCTATCCGCCAGCAGGTGACTCAAGAAAGATAGCAGCTTGATACAGCACGCCCTAGTAAGATGCCCGTTGCAGTGGGAAAAAAAAAGAACAGGAAGTCCTGGATGATCGTTTTCCAGAACTTCGCTTGTTTCATCAGGAAAACACTACTTCTTGAATGCTGCTCTTACACCTGGCGTGAACAGGTAAATCACAATTATGATGCTAATTGCGAGTGAAAGTAGGTTCATCAGGTCTGCCAGATTACCAAATACACCCACGATGATACTCAGTAGGTTAATGATTAGAGTCCATAACCACGCCCAACCCTTCAAGGTCCATAACCCATAGAATAGGATCAGACCTATGATTCCGAGGAGCAATGGGAAGAACGCTAATAGCAACCCGAATATTGGGAGCAATAGTGCACCTGCCATTAGTGCAAGGACACCTATTGCTAGAGCCGCAAGAGCTTGAATCAGCTGTAGTATAGCTAGAATAACAATTCCAGTCGGTTTACTAGACATGTATTCTTTCCTCCAAATCACAACACCCGTTGTGAAGGATATACAGAGCAATCTCTCGCTAATAAGGACTTTGAGTATATTATTGCCAAGCAGTCGATGATGGGAGGGAGAGATCTCACGAATCAGAATCAATTCAGCTGCAAAATGACGAGGTGCAGTGCATTCTTGGCTATGGCTGCCTTCTGTACGACGAGCATGTTGTCACTCTGCTGAACCCTTAGACTTTCGGCCATCTCGAGAGGCTGACTGCACCCTCATTGATAGTGATGAATGATCCTTGCTTTCCTAGCCAGCATCCTGAGTCAGCCACACTATTGGACCTGTCAACAAATCCTAGATGTTCATGACCGCTCATCAAGAATTCATCAGGCGAAAGACCAGACGTCAACGTGGCAGTTATGCGTCTAAGACGGTGCAAAACTTGCTCTGTGTGTATCGAGCCCCCTTCCCTGAACCCAATTGCCCATCGATGTACATCAGACCAGACCGTAAGGAAATGGTTGAGAAGTTCTTCGGGTGTACCATTGGATACTAGTCGATTTAGATCTCGTACACTCTCGATGTCCGAGAGCCCGCTTCCGCGCATTCTTGCCAGCTTCGTAGCCTCTTTTCTGGCTGCCTCAAAGTAGTGGGTATGTGAAGCGGCTGAGCATAGATACCCTATGTCAATGAATTGACGAAGCAAGTCCAGTTCAGCTACGGCAGACTCATCCTTACTCATTGAATTTCCTTCTAAGGGCCCCGCAAGTCTGCGTTCGATTTTGCTTCGAGTACCAATTGGCAATTGGGAGGCATTAGTTGATGCAATAGCTGACTCGCCTTTCAGGAATGATACTACCAAATCCCAGGTTTTCACTGCCGATTTCCAAGTCTTATCAGCATGGCACATCGCTCTGCAGAACGCCTGATAAAATGGGAGTGCATACCAATAGTCGAACTGATGGCCGTGAGTGAAACAGAAGTTCCTGTTTCCATCACTCGAGTGGCGGCTCATGCAGATAGTCATACTATTAGGATAGTGAGTCAGTTCGGCAAGTGTCTCTCTCCCTGGATGGCCGCTGCTGACATCTCCCATTATTAGATCATGGTTACCAACGATGTAGAAGATATGAAACCCCAATGAGCAAATGGAATTCAGGATCTCTAGATTGTCAGAAATGACTGTTGAGGCATCCCTCCTCCAGAAGTCGAGTATGTCTCCAAGCAGGTATAGTTCAGTGATCTTCTCTGAGTTCGGTTTCAGGTATCTCTCGATGAAATCTATGAATCCTGCCCTATTCGATGCCTTGTCACCGAGATGAATGTCAGAGACCGCCACAATCATGTCATGAGCATAGACGAACTGTGTTAAGTCAATTTCAGTTCAGACAAAAGTGACTGGCATGAGTTGAGGCGGCGAACTAGAGAGCATCGCGGAGTGACCTGAAACTGCGATATGGTTAAATGTGTGAACAAGTCAAAATGCGATTGAGCGGAGGTTGCCAAGCCTGGTCAAAGGCGTAGGGTTCAGGTCCCTATCTCGTAGGAGTACGCGAGTTCAAGCGATTCAGGACTACTCTGAATCGGAACAAATCTCGCCCTCCGCACCACTATCTTTCTTCCTGTATGAGTTGGCGGACTCAATAGGTGTAGGAAAGAGAGTTAGGTAATAGGGAGTCTTGCATCATTCTTCGTCATCGGGAAGGATGAACATGGTTTCTATGCGTTGCACACCTTCAAGCCTCTCGAGCTCCCCAGTAATGAAACGGGTAAGTTCAGCTATGTCCTTGACACGCACTCTGAGTATGAAGTTCGCGGGACCAGCGGTCCTCAGTACTTCTGATACCTGCTTGTACTTTGACAATTGGGCGTAGAGGTCTCTTGACGTTCCTGGTCTGGCTGTTATCTGGACAAGAACCTGAATATCGAATCCCATCTTTCTGTAGTCAATATCCACGGTGTACCGCCTGATTATGCCAATCTCAACAAGGTGCTCCATCCTGTTTCGAATCGAGCTTGGACTCAGGTTCACCTTCTTCTTGATGTCCCTCAGTGAAATCCTTGCATTGCTGGATAGAATCTCAATAATCTGCAGGTCTTTGTCATCAACTCTATCCATTGAATCCATATCGACCATCCCAATGTGTCGTTTCTGGACTATGCTGTCTTGACTCTGGTAATAACACGTCGATTCATTAATTCCCAGACTTCTACTTCACTATTGAGGCTTATCTGCGAGAGAAGATCCTGATCTGTTGGTTTGGGGAGGTCATAGGTCTCGAAGGACTCAGTATCCATCAGGCTATAGTTCTCTCCTGTATCAGCAATCACCGTGGCAACTCTCTTGTTTATGACTGGAACATCTACCATACGGTCTGCAGGCATGATGACATTGCGTTTCCTGTTATCAAAGAAACCAACTGCAATGATATTTGCCTTTGCGGCACCATGTTTCCCAGGCTTGGACTTATCCATAGACACAACTCTACATGGTTCGTCATCAATTACCATATACGCTCCGGGCTTCAAGCTCTTTGCTTCAGCTTTTCTAATATCCACCTTTATTCACCAACTGTGTCGTGCAGACCACTGATACACACCTTTCGATTCGTCTATATATATTTGGGGGCGTGTTCCCGTGCAACGAATCAGCAGTAGTAAGAGTAAAATGGTTATCGCTAGAGCCAATCTTGGATGTGCCTATCAGTGATCGTACAGAACCCTCAGATACTCAGTGAGAAGCGAGCCGTGGGACTTGTGTGCAAGCCCGGTCGCACCGAGGTAACCCCTCTGGCGCAACGCATAGTTGAGTTTCTTCTTTCCAAGGGTATTGAGATTCAGGTGGACCCGGGATCTCTCAGTCTTCCTGATATGACAGTGAAGCCAACCCCCATAGAGGAGATAGATGCGGATTTTGTCATCACTATCGGTGGAGACGGTACGATTCTCTATACATTGTCTCAATTGAAGGATCGCGAAACCCCACTCTTTTGTATCAACCGTGGGACCGTTGGATTTCTCACAGAGATTGGAACAAGCACAGCATTGGCTTCTCTTGGGCGAGTGCTTGCCAACGACTGTATCATTGAAACCAACCTCAACATAAGTTCAGGCGTTGGCGAGAGGGTCTTTCCCAGTGCTCTCAATGAGGTCTACGTGGTATCAAAATTACCTGGAAGACTTCTGACACTACAGATCCTTCTGGATGGCGTGCAAGTTGACTATGGAAGGGCAGATGGTGCGATGCTCGCGACACCCTGTGGGTCCACCGCCTATGCACTTGCAGCCGGAGGTTCCATATTGACACCTGACGTGAACGGCTTTGTCTTCGTTCCAGTGTGTCCTCCGAGGTTTGAACTGAAATCCATGGTGATTCCTGACTACGCCAAATTGGAGTTCGAATTAGTGAAGCCCGGCGCTCCGGGTCTTGCAGTCATTGATGGTCAGACACGATGGGACATCGAACCCAATGAGAGAGTATGGTTGAAGAAGTCTGAGAAAGTGACACGCTTCATCCGGCTCTATAACAACTACTACGACCGTCTGAACACACGGCTTGTTCCAAGGACTCTCTAGGTGAACCGAATGCCACGTACCTATGTTGTTGATGCAGGCGCGCTGTTCTCCACTTGGACAAAAAGGGTGGGTGAGGGTGTGTTTTCCACGACGACCGACGTGGTGGATGAGATTCGCAATCGACCAAGCAAATTCCGAGCAGACCTCCTGGAGGTTCTCGATAGACTTAGGGAAGAAGCGCCCCCGACTGATTCAATCAATGCTGCAAGAAGAGCGGCGACTGAAACTGGCGATGATTCTATTCTCTCGGAAACCGACATTGAATTGATTGCGTTGGCACATTCAAAGAGGCAAGATGGAAGCAGTATTGTGCTTGTATCTACAGATCTCGCAGTTTTGAACACAGCTCGCCATATGGGTATTGAGACTGTGGATCCCAGCGGGAAGTTCAAGGATGACATTAAATGGGTTTCAATCTGCCCGGCCTGTGGCCACAGGTCAGTAGCGTCTAAGGCTGGCCTTGAATGCCCTGTCTGCGGTACTCCGATGCGCCGAAGAGTGTTCAAGAAGGGCAGAAAGTAGGAAATGTGGGTAATACCCAAGTCTTACATGATATGAAATTGGTACTTGCTTTCTGAAAAGGATGTAGAGATGTCCATAATGACAGAAAGACCTGCACTAACAATTCAGCGGGACCTTGATGACATCAAGCTCCAGGTCAAAAAGGAATTAGAAACAATTCGAGACCTGATGGATACGCACGGGTACAGGAATCCCTCTGCAACCTGGAATGCTCCATTTCAGATACATCGCCTCCGAAGAGCTATGAGGATACACTACTTGGCGCTCAAGATACGTGACTCTGAACCAGTCAATCATAGCCTACGCGAGCTGTCCTGGGACCTGAAATCTGATCTTGAGATTCCCTAGTCACCCTCCGATAATCACCACCTCAACGGTTCTATTCCGTGGTCGATTATCATAGTCTACAAAGACTACTTGCTGCCAAGTTCCTAGCGTCAGTTGTCTATTCACAAATGGAACCGTGAGACTAGGTCCTACAATTGATGCTCTCACATGGGAATAGCCATTGCCATCTCTCCATCTGAGATCATGCTTGTATTCAGCGTTGCTTGGAGCAATTCTCTCCATAGCTTCAGGAAAATCTGAAAGAAGGCCACTCTCGTATTCTATCGTGGTGATTGAACCAGTTGATCCTGCACAGAAGACAGTGCAGATCCCTGAAGTCATTCCACTTCTCTTGACAACATCCTCTACTCCCTTAGTGATGTCTATCATGTCACAGTCACCCTGAGTATGGAACTCCAGAATCTCGTGATAGAAACTCAAATGATCCACCTGATTTCAGGGAGAGAGTATCTGACTCTCTTCTATCTTCCGAAAGACATGAACAGTCTATCTTGTAGCCCTCACAATCTTGGACTGAGCAATTAGGCTACGGATTCGGTCTTCTTTGGTCAGGAGGCCTTCTTCGTTTTCCTGAAGGATGAGAAGAGCGCCAATGTGATTGCCCTCGTTCAATGCAATAATCAAGGATGTGAGTGCATTGATTATGTCATCCTGCATAGTCTTTGCTATTTCCTCCATGGATGAAATCGTCGTCTTGATTTGCTTTCGTCTGTCGGGGTAATGCATGAAGTGCGCCTCAAACACTCCGAACAGATCCTCGAATGCTTCCTTGAGTTCGTTAGCGGCCTTAAATCCCTCCGCAGACTTCGTAAGCAGTTGGATGGCTTTCTCTATCATCTTGTCCGAACCTGTCTGTAGTGCCTCTGTTCCAGCAGTCCTAATCCAGATTGTCGCCAATTCAGGGACTCCAAGTTGTCTATAGTACTCCGCCGCCTGCTCTGCTTTTTCACTCGCCATGCAGTGGAATGATTGGTCTCTCTCTGTATCACCTAGTCGCGCAGCACAATCTGCGGCTCGGCCGTAGAGCTTTGATGCTGTTTCTGAGTCTTCTGCGGTGGATTTTTCCTCAGCTAGTTCAACGTACAGAGTGATTGCTTGTTCAACGAGCTTCTTGCTCTCTTCTTTCTGACCTGATTCAAGGAAGACTTCTGCTGCTTCCTCCAGCGCGATAGCTTGTCGTTCCTTGTCACCTGCCTTGCTCCGATTCTGAGCCTGTCCAAGGTAGTACTTTGTTACCTGCGAGTAGATCTCCTCGGCTCGGTCTTCATATCCTGCGTTCTTCAAGCACATGGCTTGATATCGAAGGTATTTCTTCTCCGAGTCGACTTCTCTGTCTGATGCCGCTCTCTTAGCCAGTTCTTCAAACATCTCACTCCCCCGCTTGAATGCCCACTTTGCCCTCATACCTCTGCCTAGCTCGCTGAACATATTGCCTCCCTTCACTAGGAGAGGAGCCACAGCCTCGGGTGTGCCCTCCATCTTCAGATATGCCTCTGCAGCGTTAGCGAGTGCCTGATTTCTGGCCGATGTCAGCCGTTGAAGTTTATAGGCTTCTTGAGCAGCATCATAGATGTTTCCTGCCTTTTCATAGAGTTGTGCAGCCTCGTATAGCTCTCCAGCCTCCATCATAATACGCGTTGCTTCGGGAGACTCCCCTATTGTCTGCATGATCTGAGCCGCTTCTGCTAGGGCATTTCCTGCAGAGAGGAAGTCGCCCTTGATTTTTGAAGTTCTTGCCCAATGCAGAGCTACCCTGACTGCCCTGTCATTGATTCTCTCTCCGAGCTCCTCATCACCGGCAGTGTAGTAGAGCCTGCTGACCTTTCGAAGGAGGCTTATTGTTTCAGAGAAGTCCCCCTGTTCCTCTGTGCCATCTGCGATATTCTCCAAGGCATCGGCTGCTCGAATGTTGGTGGTCTTCTTCTCTTCATCTGTCATTGCAAAGTCCTTGGCTCTGAAATAGAAATCAGCAGCTCTCTTGTGTTCATTTGCTGCATCTGCGATTTCTCCGGCTCTTATGTTGAGTCGGACTATCTCTCTGTAGACTCCCGGGCCCTGAGGCATTCTGACCATCATCAAGGTTGCCCTATCAAACAGCTTGAAGCTCTCATCTGCATGATGTAGATCTCGATAGACGAGCGCTGCTTCTTCGTAGGTCTTTGCAGCCATTTCGTATTCGTTCTTCGTTTCCAAGTTCTCTGCTGCTTTTACGAGCTTCTTCACGCCCTCCTCCATATTTCCATTTGCAAGTACCTGTTTGGCTTCTTTAAGGAGGTCATCGCTAGGGGTCAAGGCTATTTGTTCTCCTTCACTTTGTTTCAGTCAGTTTGTTGTGTCTTTTGCATTTCTGTTTCCTCATAACAGTTGCCCTGATATCTGTCTTTTTTTTGATGCTATCTACCTCGCAGACGCATCAAGATTCGACTGCAATTTCACGAGTGTGTGGACACGCTTAAGTAGACGATGAAACCCACTTTGTGTGAGCCATTCGATGAAACAGATCTCCCTTGACCTAGTTGATCCAAATCAGTATGATGTCATCATTGCTGGTAGCGGAGCAGGCGGCCTCCTTACTGCGCTTGCCCTGTCGGCAAGAGGGAGAAAGGTCTTGGTGGTTGAGAAGGAGAGTCGTCTTGGTGGTGTGTGGCATGGGTATTGGGTCGATGGATATCGTGTCGATCAGGGCTTGCATGTCATAACGCGTGTGACACGTGGCGCTTTCGTCAGATTTCTGAAGAGCTATCTCTCTCCGCCTCCAGAGTTTGTTCTCCATGACGGCTGGGAGTTCCGCGTGTGTGATAAGACCGGGCCAATTCCTTCGAGCATCGGAGAAACCCTGAGGTGGCCCCTCACAGGCTGGAGAGGTCGTCTGGGACTTGTCAGGATTGGTGCAAAGATAAAGACGATGAAACTTGATGAGATGCGAAAGTACAAGGACATCTCATTCCTCGAATTCATGCAAGCTAGAGGCGCGACGAACAAAGTCATGCTTGATGTGATGCAGAGTGCCATCTACATGGCTGCGGGAGTCCCCATTTCCGAGGCCTCTGCATACGAGGCTCTACGCACGCTCAAGGACACAGATAGGGAACCATCGAAGTTTGCATCAGCAAAGAAACTGCTTTTCGGATCAAGCGAGTATGATGAAGGCTATGTCATCGGAGGGATGGAGGGTCTCGTCAAGAGAGTGATTGAGACGATAAACGGGGACTACGTTCTTGATGCTCCAGTTGAGAGGATTCTTGAGAGTGATGCACATGTGACCGGTCTGACCGTCGGGGGCAGAAACATCCAGCATTCTCGAATTGTGAGCGATATTCCTCTTTGGTCCATGGACAAGATTGTCGAATCTGATATGGCAGAGAGTCGCGCATTCTTCAGCAGATGGAGCAAGATGGAACCGACTAAAGGCATCACTCTCTGGCTGGGTCTGAAGAAAGTTGTCATCGGAGACCGCAAGAATAGGGTACTCGTCCATCCAAATCCAAACCGCTGGATTGTATCCGTTTCAAGTTTTGACCGGACCTGTGCTCCTGATGGAAGAGAGTTGGTGGCCATTGCTATGATGGCTGAGCCGGGTAAATCTCTTGATGAACATGTAGCAATGATGAAGGGCAATGGTTTCGAGAAATATTACCCCGGCATCCTTGATCATGTCGAGATGGAACATGCTCAGATGTCATATGCCACTCGTGCGAAACTAATTCCTGGGCAAACAGACCTTGATAGACCTGGCCCCAGAACTCCTATAGATGGACTCTATATTGTCGGTACCGATACTGCTGGGTCTGGTGTAGGTCTGCAACAAGCTGCTCAATCAGCAGATGGAGTCATTCATGCTCTTCAAGAGGATTCATATCTTTGATGAGCGCCCTGCAGCTACTTTGCTGTTATCCAGAGAGACATTGACGGGTGCCCGTGATGTAGGCTACCGATTGTGATTCTCTATTAGGACTCCCCACTGAGACACAGTGCAAACGTAAAGGTTATGTCTGGCTTATGTCGCGCAGGGCTTGACCAACAGGTCAGTTGAGGCGTCATTTCGAATGAAGATGATTGAAGTGCGTTGGCACGGCAGAGGTGGACAAGGTGGTGTCACCTCCGCTGAACTGCTGGCAAAGGCTGCCTACATTGATGGATACAAGGGCGTGCAAGCTTTCCCCTATTTCGGAGCTGAGCGCCGTGGAGCCCCCGTGAAGGCGTTCACACGGATAGCTGATGAGGAGATCAATGTACGAAGCCAGATCTACACCCCTGATGTGGTAGCAGTCCTTGACTCTACGCTTCTCGATTTGACTGATGTCACTGAGGGTCTGAAGGAAGAGGGAAAGGTAATCATCAACACTCCAAAACATGCTGCTGAGATACAAGTTCGCAAAGGTCATGTCTACACATATGATGGGACCGGTATCGCATTAAAGAATGGACTCCTGGTCGGAGGGTTGCCTGTTATCAATACGACCATGCTAGGGGCATTTGCCAAGGCCACTGGACTCGTCAAGCTTGATACAATTCAGAAGGTCATACGTGAAAAGTGGAAAGGAAAAGCCGGCGAGAGCAATGCTGAGGGTGCTAAGGAAGCGTATGACACCTGTGCAGACTGATAACGCGTGTGCAGCTGCCTAGAAGCACAATGATATCAGCCCCTTACGACTAGGCATACATACGCTCATACCCACGACGCCCAGCACTCTGCTGTTGCTGCTGCTGCATCCCATCAACCTGTTGAGCCATCTCTTCCATCTTGCGGCGTATTATTTCGCTGCCTTCCTTGAGGTTAGTGAGGTCTATCTTCAAATCGTAGAGCCTGTTGAGCGCCTCAAGTAGTTGTAGAGCTCCTCCGGGGTCTGGTATGACAGAGATTGCTGGCGTCAATAGTGCAAAACCGACCATCGATCTGCATAGCGTCTCGGAGAGAATCGAACCAGCAATACCCGTGATGATGCCCCTGTCCAAGATCTCCATGTCCTTGTCCTTTGCCAGCTCTGCTATCTTCTCCTCTTCTGCTGCAAACAGCACTTTGCGTTCAGATGGCAGTCCCTCTACTGGTATCCCATCAAGAATTACTATCTCTTTTGCACCCATCCCTGCTGCCCAATCAAGTAATGCAGAACTGACAACATACAACCCATCTTCTGATACTGGAAGCTCAGCGGTAACAACAATCAGATCGAGTTTCTTGTTTCCATAGATTCTGAACGGATGCCGAAGCCGTCCCTCCAGAAACACTGCTGCTGAAGGCATGTACCTTGACCTCAGATGGGCAATCTCCTCCATCTTGAGTTGCTCGATGATTTCATGAGCAACGATTGGACCAACAACTCCAGCAGATGGAAAGCAACATACCATGAGCGGCGCCTTGAGTTTCATTTCCTTCGTCTGAACAACATGAGCATCAGGCGACCCCAATACTTTTGCATCACAGCCTTTTTCCAATATCAAGTACCCCACGACAATGGTTATCGAAACAGCGATATTAAGCTTGGGTCATAGCGGTTCAATGTGGACAAAGACGTGGTTGACATCAGAGACTGACTCCATAATGTTCTTCTCAATTGCATCAGAAATCTCGTGGCTCTCGTTAAGGCTTATTGTTCCATCAGTGCTGCATTGAATCAGGAGTGAAATGCCTGCCTTTTCTTTCGTCACGATTACCTTGGGACACTTGATCCTCAAGGCTAATTTCTCGATAATCGTTCGGGTCTGATTCACAATGTCCTCTGATGTAGCTGTTATATCTACTCCTTCGCTTTCCTCAGAGTACGTTTCAAGATGTAATAGAACCGTTTTGACTCTTGGGTCAGTCTTCTTGATTTCTGCCTCGAGCTCGTCGGATATTCTATGAGCCTCTTCTAGGGTCAAATCCAATGACATCTCAACATCCGCAACGATTTCGAACTGGTCCTTAAAAGTGAAGATCCGGATATTGTGGACACTTAGAATCCTGGGCTCTCTTCTGGCTAGGACTTGCAGCTTCTGGTACAGACTCAATTTGATGTAATCGTCAGGGGCTATCTCTGCTGGCTCGACATGCACAACAACATCCACTCTCGGCGCAAGACCTGTCAGACACGACTCTATGGACTCAGTGATGCGATGTGCTGCGCTTGTGGTCACAGTTTCATCCACCGTTACCACAACATCCACAAACAGATCTGGTCCTGATGTTCGTGCACGCACCCTCGAACAACCTAACACACCTGGAGTTTGAGAGCAGGCCTGGATTACAGCTTCTTTGACTCCTTCTGGAGCACGATCTACCAAGAAGTTGAAAGATCTTTTCGCGAGATTGTATGAAACATAGATGATCACAATTGACACTCCAAGGGCACCGAGAGGGTCTCCTATGGGGAAACCGAGTGATACGACGACCAGACCTAGGAGAACGACTGTTGAACTCAGCATGTCCGTGCTGAAATGAAGCGCGTCAGCTTCGAGTGCTTGACTATTGTACTTTCGTGCAGTTCGATAGAGCATCCTACTTCTCTCATAATCTACAAAGATGCTCGTGAGCATGACAGCTATTCCCCACAACGATGGCTCTATGAACTCCTCTCTCACAATCCTTCGTATTGCTTCGCTTATGATCCAAAAAGATGTTATCCAAAGAAGAACCGTTTCAATGAGTGCTGAGAAATTCTCAATCTTGCCATGTCCATATTGGTGCTCCCCGTCTGGTTCCTTTGACGCTGATCTCACCGCTACAAAAGTAATTCCTGCTGCCATTAGATCCAGACCACTGTGAAGTGCCTCCGAGATTACGCCGATTGAATTAGTAAGTAATCCAACCACTAATTTCATCAATGTAAGCACAAGAGCAGCAATGACAGAAAGAGCCGCGGCTCTCTGGACACTCTTTCTGCCTCGTTTATCATTTCCCATAATTCGTCTGACCGCGGTCTTTTATAGCCCGATATAACAGTTGTTACTTGTATTCGAGCATTGCCTAATGAATTGGTTAGGGTTGAATGGCATTTGCATAACGGGACTGATGAGAATCGGTTTAGCATCAAGGCTCTTCTGAGAGATGTGCCCACTGTCTAATTCGTCGTTTGCAAACCTAGAGATCTTGGTACTTCTCCCATTCCCAGTCTGATACTTGTTCACTCACATACTCCCGCCATTCTTCGCGCTTGAGTCCGATATGGGCCTTGGCAATCTTACTTCCCAGGGCATCCACTATTACAGAGTCTGCCTCCAGACAATCGAGGGCTTCTTCAAGTGTGGTCGGCAGCGTCTTGATTTTTCGTTTTGCTCGATCCCTATCTGTCATCATGAAGATGTCTTCAGTGCAGGGTTCAGGAGGCATTAGTTTCCTATTGATGCCATCCATGCCTGCCGCAATAATCGCGGAGAACAGAAGATATGGATTCGCCATGGAGTCCCCTGACCTTAGCTCAACCGCAGCCTTCTCACTTGTGCCAAATGTGGGGATTCTTACGAGGACAGTCCTGTTCTTCTCGCCCCATGTGACATAGACAGGTGCCTCGTGGTGCGGCACTAGCCTCTTGTAGGAATTGACAGTTGGATTCGCAATAGCGGTTATCGCAGGCGCATGTTCCATCAGGCCTGCGATGAACATCTTGGCCGTTTCTGATAGTCCATTGTTCTTTTCATCGCCAAAGAGGTTCTTCTTTCCGTCCCATAGCTGAAGATGACAGTGAAGTCCATTTCCTGCTTCACCTGCAAATGGTTTTGGCATGAATGTAACATCGACGCCTTGACTCTGGGCTATCGCTCTTGCTAGATTCTTGAAGATGAGAATGTTGTCTGCCATCTTTCTTGCATCGTCATAGTCTATCTCTATTTCTTGCTGGGATCTGCCGTGTTCATGGTGAATGACCCGAGGCCGCATACCTACCTCTCTGATGGCTGATGCGAGCTCCAGGAGCATATCCATCGCTGGATTCAGTGGATGCGTATCAGCATATCCCGCCTCGTCAAAATAGTCTCCCTCTGGAGTGATGATATAGAACTCTGGTTCAACCTTGATTCTCAGTTGAAGATTCCCTGGTAGAGCCTCGTGACACAGTCTGTGCAACTGACCCCGGCTATCAAGTGGATAGTAGTCCATGCCCTTTCCCATAGCTTCCTTCTCTCTCACAAAACACATCGCTGCAGCTGTTCGCCGAGGTGCCGATGGAATCTCGATGAGTGTTGAAGCGTCCGGATCAAGCTGGAGGTCGGATGATTCGACTGAGGCCAATCCAGTGACTGAACTGCCGTCGCAACTCGTTCCCTTCTTTAATGCGGGGTCCGAAGAGAGCATTTCCAAGTTGTCCGCTGGCATGCAGGGAACAACCATAGCCTTCATCCTCCCCAACAAATCTGTGAATCTCAGTTCGATATACTCAATCTTCTGGGACATCATACTCACTCCAAGTAGATGTATTCCGTGCTGACTTCATATCGTTAAAAGGTCTTGTCTCAGCCCCACAGCTCTCGGTACCATTCTTTTGCAGCGTCGCCTAGCTCAAGTCGAATAGACCCACTCACCACGCTTACATCATCGCCCTCCTTGACCTCGAAGTTCAATCCTGCAATTCTGATCGCCTTCTTCTCCAGATGTACATTTCCTATATTCCGAGCATGCATCCGTGCCACTCTCTTGCCTCCATCCATTATCAGCATCTGTTCCTCGTACGAAACAGAGCATGTTGCCTTGAACTTACTGTCCCTGAGGGGCCCTAGGTGCACTTCTAGGTTATCGAACTCCGCTTTCACATTACTGGCAAACATAACATTCACAATTTCCTTCAACACCTTGCGCTCTTATGAACATCATCCTTATGTCAAACCACGTTCCGCAAAAGAGAAACACAAATGCAACAGTATATGGCATGAGCAATATGAGAAAGGGACTTCATCTTGGCACAAGTGGATGGTCCTATGCAAAAGACTGGAAGGATGTGTTCTACACATCTGGAGGCTCAATGCTGCAGCAGTATCTGCAATATTTTGATACTGCGGAGATCAACTCCACCTTCTATGCGCTCCCCAAACCTGACTTCATCAGACACCTTAGTACCACTCAACGAAGCAAGTTCTTTACTGCAAAGCTGCCGAAGAAAGTCACGCACGACTTTCGTCTAGATGTTACCGGGGAGGTTCGGCAAGTTCTTGACGAGTTCTTCGAACTTCTGCACCCAATTGAAACTCGAGTCGACGTCCTACTCATCCAGCTCCCTCCTTGGGAAATTTCGACGATGGCGAATCTTGAAGCATTCTTTTCCGAGTTAAGGTCTCCTTACAGGTATGCAATCGAGTTCAGGCATGATAGCTGGTTAGCTGAGCCTGTGTGGCGCCTTCTGGAGCAGTATAATATTGCCAGTGTTGTCGTTGACGAACCGAAACTGCCAATCAATCTCAGGGTCACTACCGATTTTTCATACGTTCGCTGGCATGGACAGAATGAAGGCCTATGGTATAACTACAGATACTCCCTTGCAGAGCTTGAAGCTTGGATACCACGCTTGCGTCAGCTGATGGGCACAGTAGATTGTGCATTCGGATATTTCAATAACCACTTTGCAGGAAATGCTCCCCTAAATGCTCTTCAGATGCTCTCTCTCCTGGGAACTATGAGTCCTGGACAGGAACGAAAACTACTTAGTATGCTTGAGCATGGTGAAGTCCGCCAACTATCTCTGGATGATTTTGCATAAGCTTGTCTCTTCTTTGTCCATCTCGAAAGCTTGATAAGTAGACCAAAGGCTCGAGGCCCGAGTCAGGTGGAAGAATCGATGAGCTTTGATATTATCGCTGAGCCGGCTGTGAAGTCACCAGCTGATGCTCGATTCAGACGTGGCCGCGGATTCAGTATTGAAGAAACTGTACAATCAGGACTCACTGTGGACGATGCTCGCAAGATGGGTCTCCTTGTTGATATGAGACGAAGGACTGCATATCCTGAAAATATCGAAGCATTGAAGCAGTATCAGAAGGACCTTGAAGAATTCATCAAGGCTCTAGCGGAGGAGGAGAGCGCTGCTGCTGCAAGTGCAAAGAAATCTGTCGATGGGCTCTCTATGCTCAAGTCAGTGACTGCTGAAGAGGCAAAACTTCTAACATCTGCTGGAGTCGAAACGATATCTGACCTTGCATACTGCGACATCGCTAAGGTGGCCGAGAAGACAGGCATCACAGAAGATCGCATCACACAGATGGTCAAAGCCGCACTCAAGAAAGTGTAGCCTATAGTGACAGTGTCTGGTGATCGAGATGGATTATGCTCATCTCATCTCAATACTTGAGAACCCTCCTGCTGTACGCTACCCTGTCATTCTTCCTGATTTCTTCGTCGATCATTTTGTAACTCTCTCCAAGTACGAGGACTTCCTGAAATCTCTTGATGACCTTGCCAAACAAGGGGGCGGCAATCTAATGGGCAGTGAGCAATTCATCCGCAGGGGCGGCAATTGCGTGAATACTGCCTCTGCGTTGCTTGCCCTAGGCCTGGAAGCAAAGATGATAGTCACCACAGATGAATACGGCGCTTCTCTCCTTGATGCCCTAACATTACCAGGCTTAGACAAGAGTCATGTTCACAGGGATGGTCGTCTATCGTCCACGGTTTCGCTTGAAGCCGAATTTCAGGGACGTAGAATCAATCTGATGATTAGTGATAGCGGATCTGCATCATCCTTTGGATTTGATAGTCTTACAGACTCAGATTTTGAACTCATTCGTAGTTGTGGCCTTGTTGCCTTAGTGAATCTGAACCATAATCACAAAGGTCCAGATCTCGCGCGTGGTCTCTTTGAGCAGGTGAAAAAGACCTCGTCATCAATCACCTTCATGGATATGGGTGACCCCTCAAGTAATCCTGAGCTGGTGATTCCACTGGTAAAGGATGTCATAGCTGAAGGTCTAGTCGACGTTTTAGGTGCCAATGAGAATGAAGTAGGTTGGCTCGCATGGGCCCTTACAGGGAAGGATGATCGTTGGCGGGCAATCGTATCTCATCCCAAAAAATGGATTGCAGCAGCCAAGAAGGTCTCACAGGAAACTGGAGTCAAGATTGATCTGCATACACCACTCTTCTCAGCAGCAGTCAATAGTGACGAAGTCAATGCAGTCCCTTCATTCCAAGTTGAGAGCAAAGTTGTTTGCGGAGCTGGTGATGCATGGAATGCCGGGGACATCTACGGGCTCCTCCTAGCACTTTCATCCTCCGATCGGATTGTTCTTGCGAGTGCGATAGCCGCCCTCTATGTTTCGTCACCGACGGCATCACATCCATCTCGGCAGGAACTTATCACATTTCTCAATGAAAAACCCACCGTTTCCAGAGATGGCAACAAGCTACTTATGCACTGTTGACAAATGGATTACCTGTGCTGCCTGAGCGAGGTTAGGTGAACCAGTTGGAACTAGAACGCGTACTCACGAAGCTAAAATTCGATGAGTCCGTGACAGGCTATGCGTTGATTACAAACGATGGCCAGCCTTTCCTTTCCTTCTCACTTCCAGACGAGGTTGTGCCTCAAATCAAGGGCACGCTCAAGATTCACGCGGGTGGTCTGAAACTCGTCAATATCATGACCAGCCACGGAAGCGTCATCTTGTCACGAGTGGATCCTCAGTGGGTTCTTGCTGTTCTCTTCACACCAGAGCTTACGCTTGGTACTGCACTCTCCAGAGCGAAATCAGTTGTCGAGCTCTTGGAACAAGTAGTACTTCCACCGCCTCCGGTTCCTGTTGAAGCAGATGAGGTTCTCGTTTCTGAGCCAACCGGGCCTGAGGCTTCCATGGAGTCAGCATCGGCTCCTGTGGTAGAAGCCATACCCTCTGTTGTCGAGGAAACGTCGACCCGCCCAGAAGCTATAGAGCTGCATCACGGATGCGTTGTCCTTCGGGGGGAGAGGTATCGAGATGCTATGACTCTTGACTCAGCTCTCAATGCCACGTTGAAGAAAGCCTACTCCAACCTTGCTATCGATATTCTTCTCACTATCGATCAGAAGATGACGATCTATACGATAGCTGGAGCTTTAACAAAACCGGTAGAACGAGTACAAGAGATCGTTAAATGGTGTCTGGCAGAGAAGGTTGTTGATGTGCAGTGCCCAGAACCAGAGGAAACTAGACAAAAAGAGATAATTGGGATACCTCTCTTTGAAGGCAACATTGAGAAAGCAAAGAAGGAGCATCGCTCCGTCCTCGCGCTCTGCGACGGAACACGAAGCCTTCAGGAAATTGCCACACAGCTTGGTATGCAATACTTCCAAGTCTTACAGAGCATTCTTCCCTACCGTGGGAAGACTCTTAAAATGGTACTTACAGACAAGAAATCAGGAGTTTGAAAAAAAAATGAGTATTAAAGGGAAAATCGCGTGGAGATTCATGACGACCAAAGTGTCGAAGGTTCTTTTCCAAGCTAATTATAGAGAGCTTGTGAACCTAGTCATGAGTACAAGTAATAATGTTGAAGAGATCAATCGAAAAATGAAGGACATTGGTTTTCGAGTTGGTGAAACACTTCTAATGGACTATGCCGATAGAATCCGACAACATGCAGTTGACTTTCCAACGTTCTCAAAAACATTGCAGCTTGCGTATAAGGTGAACTCAGGACAATTCTTCACCAGAATTGAAGTCAGTAAGGATAAGAGAACAATCAAATTCACTGACGACATCTGTCCTATTTGTGAAGGTGTGTCTATTTCAGACATGCCCGGCCTTCAGTACTGCGTGCTTGTGAGCGGAGTGTTCGATGCGGTCATGAAACTGCGAGGGTTCTCAGCTGAGAGCTATCAGGAGTCCTGCAAGGCAGTTGGCGATGAAACCTGTACTTGGACGCTTGTTCTCCGAGATTAGTGTGTGACTGGCCATCCGGAATAGGTATAAAACACTTAGCGCGAAACTATCGTGTAAGTACCATTTATGGAGGCTAATGATTGGGTCAAGGTCTAGGCACGATATTCGGACTCATAACTGCATTCGCCATCACATTCGTCGTTATGACATTCGGAACCTACATGCCTGCTGATCTAATATCCCCCACAGTCGTACAGGATTTCCTCAGCAATAGTGACCTCGAAATCAGAATAGCTGTTGTTGGCACGATTCTCTATCCATCAGCCTTGGGAGGATCCAGTCTTGGAAGCGTAGTCGGCTATGGTGCTACTGGTGCCTCGGTCCTAATGTTTCTCGCATGGGGAGCAGCTGGTCTGATTGCTGGTCTTATGTCAAAGGACTTCCTGCCTGCTATTTTGGCTGCTGTGTTTGCAGCTATCATAGGTGCTCTTTTGACATGGCTCCTCATATTCGTGATTTCTCCAGATTTTGACATCGCAGCCATTTTTGCACCCGGGTCACTGCTCTTGATGGAAGTTGCTCTAGAGGGAGCTATCTATCCATGCATCGCGTGCATCATCGGTGCCATTCTTGGTGGTGGGATTACTAGGGATCGCTAATCGTCTGAATTCCTGAGAATTGCACCACACTCAGAACAGATCAGTGGATTTGATTTGAAGACAGCGCCACATTGGCATACAGTTTCGATCTTTCCTGGAATAGGTGGCTCTGCGGTCCGCCGCACCATCTCGACAGCCGCGGTAATTGGAAGAGCACTTATCATGACAAAGAGAGATGCAACCATAGACATGGCAAACTGGATTACTAGAGCGTAGTTCCTCATCGGATTCAGGGCAACATCCCAGAATGACGGATTCTTCAAAAGCAGGGATATCAAAGCAAAGATGGCAAGAAAGACTCCGACCCATAAAGCCGATCGGAGAGTATTCCATCCTTTCCGTGAGAAAGGTGCGATTATCATTCCGATTATGATCCATGATATCAGATATGCAGCTGCTGTTGGGTAATTGAAGAGCCCTTGGATGGTGGACTGAAGTGACCAACTTCCATCTAGAATGAACCATATCGTATTGAATGGTTCTGGGTATGCTGGCTGTGGCGGTAGAAGTCCAGTCACACCAACAAATGCGCATGAACCCACGACTATTCCTAAGAGTCCGCCCACTAGGTTTCTCATCGAATCTCCTCTTGACAGTGTCTTCATGCGTGTGGGTGGTCCCCTCTTAACAGTTTTTGATTGATTCTTACTATGAAAAGCCACAACACAACCGCAATCCTTTTCAGAAAACTTTTGGAGAGTAGAGGTTGTACGGGCAGTTCTCGGTCAGGCTAGTGTCCGTGAGGTGTAGTGCTATGTCCAAAAATCTCGAGCAAGCCCTATCCAAACTGAGATTCGACGATCAGGTTCTTGGATATTCCCTGATGACGAAAATTGGCAGGCCATTTGTAAGTTTTGCATTTCCTGACGAGCTGTTCCCGCGAGTGAAAGACAGCATCAAGCTATACAAGGCGGACCTTCGCCTAATGACAATCGATACCGAAAAAGGCCTCGTTGTCCTGTCCCCTGTTGACGAAAACTGGATATTGACAGTACTATACGTTCCTGAACTTCAGCTTGGACTAGCTATTGCCAAGACCAAGAATGTCCTGCGTCTTCTTGAAGGTATTGAACTGCCGCCGCCCCCCGAGGACTTTGAGGAATCCTCCGAGTTGAATATTCAAGTCCTTGAGAGCATTGCTGTCAAGGCTGCTTCCGTTGAGGCAACTACGCTACCTGCTCCTTCCCCTGAGGGTTCTGCTCCTGTTGTGCCCATCAAAGTGCCAGAGCAACTGAGTGTCAATGACTTCAATGTGACCACCACGACGGTCCCCGGAAGAGGTCCTGAGTACGGCAATTCTTTGTCACTTGATTCTGCATTGTACAAGGAGATGAAGGGTCTCTATCGCAATTTTGGCTTTGACGTGCTTATGTTGGTCGATGGAGGGAACTCTGTGAACACCATTGCAGATTCGATGTTTCAACCGACAGATAGGATAATTGATCTTCTTAAGTGGAGCGCCACAAGAGGCATAATCGTCGTACCACGAGTGGATGAGGTTCCACAAGCCCCTTCAGTGGCAAGCGCAGGTCCTCAACTAGGAAGGTATGTGAAGTGTCCCAGGTTTGAGGGTGACCTCTCGAAAGTTGCTGGCGAGGACGTCCAGATCATCAGAATGTGTGATGGAAGACTGACTCCCGAGCAAATAGCTGAGAAAGCGAACCTTCCCTTCCCGAAGATTGTTCAGATCCTTGCCAAGTATAGAAAAGCTGGACTGAAGATGATTGGCAAGACTGTCTAATAGTAATTGATAGGTGCGAATCTGATGCCAAAGACAGAAAACCCCCTTTTACTCAGCCTCTATGCGCACTACGTAGATCGTGTGCTCTCTGAAACATCCAACATCGATGAAGCAAATCAGAAACTCCGTGACTTGGGTCATGAGATTGGTCAACAGATATATCTCAACACTGAAATCGTAGAAAAGACTAAAGACAGTGTCACGACGCGCGAGGATGTTGCCAAGCTAATCGAGATAGTCTACAAGGCACTGTACGACAAACGTCCGAATGATGTGGATATGAAGAGTGCACGTGGGTCTGTTCGCATCACTGACGAAAGCTGTGTTTGGTGTCAAGACGTCAATTTAGAGGGTATGCGTGGCTTTGGATACTGCGAAGTCTTCAGTGGTATACTTGAGTCCATACTCCAGTTCAAGGGTGTGGATGCCAAAGTCTTCCAAGAGCAATCGCGTGCAACAGGTGCAAATATGTGTGTCTGGAATGTGCGTCTCACATAGCTGATTATAACAAAGCACTTAACGCGGTTTCATACTGAATCGTTCATTAGAGGACTCTCACATGTCAAAAGAGGAAAGAGTGATTCCTTGGTGGCAGGGTCGGCTGAAAGATCGTGATCTGATGTCTGCGTTTTTCGCCAAGACTTGGAACAAGATTGGCAGTCGTATTGCAGTCATGTTCCCAGATCGTGTACGTGACCTGTACTATTCAGCTGGTCGACTTGCAGGTCTTGAGGCCCAACGAGAGTACTTCAAGGTAGGCAAGCAAAAGCCCCCTGGTGATTTCAAAGGAATAGTTGAGTTCATCAAGATGGCTTTGGAAACACTCATCGTTCCCTTTGGCGATATCAGAATAGCCAAGTTGTACAAGTTGTGGCTTGACGAGGAAGCAATTATCGAAGTTGGCGATAATCCCTATGCCTCCGGTTATGAGAGCGAAGAGCCATCCTGTTATTTTCTGAAAGGCTTCATAGAGGCAGTCTTGGAGTATCTTACCGACTTCAATAGAATTGAGTACGAGAAATTGATTGTCAGTGAGGATACTTGCATGTCTGCCGGTGCCGATACATGCACCTTCAAGATCACACTGACATATCCAGCGCGAGGCGTCACTCCGTAGTGCATCCTTTCAACAAACGTACTCTTTAACTGCGAAATCATCATAAGCAATCTCGCGGTAGAAGACTCATGAGCAGCCAAGTCGCTAGAAAACTCCTCATTGGACTCTCTTTTCTCCTTATCACGTGGAGTGTAGTTGGGTTTGCTCTGTCAGAATCAAGTTATGGCGATGCGGACTCGGTTGCTCCTTTTCTACCCGCAACATTGAACAATAATCAGGCTGTCTTAGACCTTGGATTTGCCCTGAGCATAGTCAGTAGCGGCACTATGAATTTCTCTCTTGATTCATTTCTGGTGGCTGGCATAGGCACGCTTGACTTCTGGACTCAATGGACTCCTCCATCCGCTGACGTAGGGCTGTGGGCATTGATTATTGGGACAATATCGCTCGAGCGTACCAGAGATCGTCGAGCTCTAAGACTCCGAGATAGAATTGTGGAGGAAGTCACTGCTGACCCGGGTGTACATCTGCGTCAGCTTCACAGGAGCCTGGGATGTGCAATGGGTGCTCTCCAATATCATCTGAAGAGCTTGGAAGACGCACGTGAGGTAGTATCAATAAGGTATGGCAATGTCCGTCATATCTTCCCCCCTGACTTCTCAGCCGAGGATAGAGTCCTTCTCCTAGCTGCACTCTCACGAAATCCTACAGTGGGATCGATTCTCTTTGAGTGCATGAAGAACGGGCAGACAACACAGGCAGAGATCAGCAAGGTTCTTGATGTCGATAAGAGCTTGATTTCGTACTACACGAGCGGCCTCCTGAGAGCTGACATCCTTAGATCAGTCAAGGTCTTTGGTCGTGAAAAGCCAGTGATTCTCACAGATTGGGCACGCTCCACTCTTGTCAGCATGGGTATTCTAGTACAATAACTGCCCGAACTCTATGCTTATCTTGGAACTAGATGCTGACCAGACGTGCTTTCCAGAGCAGAGATACTGGAAGCCGGATGACCGGGTGAATTGCCAATGGTTGATGATGATCACCAAGATGCTGTCGACTATGCAAAGGATGACCTGAGCGAGGACGACTTTCCAAAAGTCAAACATGCTGTGAAACTTGTCGATGTCACGCGAACTTACAGGCTCGGAAAAAAGGAGATCGAAGCCCTGAAGAGAGTGAATCTGGAGGTGGCGCTGGGGGACCTTGTGGTAATCTCAGGGCGATCTGGATCAGGTAAGACAACGCTATTGAACATAATCGGAGCCATTGATTTAGTCACATCTGGTCGGTTGTTCGTAATGGATGTACCAATCAATGACTATGATGAGACATTCAGGTCATCTTTCAGATTGGGCAATACTGGATTCATCTTTCAGAGCTATAACCTAGTATCGACATTGACTGCAATCGAGAACGTGCTGTTTCCAATGCAGCTCTCAGCAAAGAGCTCGGACGAGCTGGAAACGGAGGCAATGGCCCTTCTGGAACGCGTTGAGATGAGCGATCGAGCGGATCATCTTCCGTGGCAACTGAGTTCAGGTGAACAACAGCGAGTGGCAATTGCTCGTGCAATGGCAAATGACCCTCCCATAATTCTCGCTGATGAACCGACTGCGAATTTGGATGGAGAGAGTGGTCAGATGGTAAGGGACCTTCTTCTGGAATTGAACAAAGAAGGCAAAGCGGTCATCATCATGACACATGACGAGCGAATCATAGATCAATCTGGTGCTCGTCGATTCAGGATGGAATCCGGAGAGTTGCACGACAATGTCTGAGTTTCAAGGATTTGCATCAAAGGATCTCAAACGCCGTCCATTCCGAAGTGTGCTTGTTATGATATCCCTCACCAGTGTTGTGATGTCTACGACATTCATCTTCCTCTTTGGCAATATCCTTCTCGATGTGAATTCCTTTGCATTAGCTAGAGCCCTTTCGTCATCAATGGGGATGCTCTTCTCCACATTCATCTGGTCGATTCTTCTGCTTGTCTTTGTTTTGGGTGCCGTCGTTGTTTCGACGACTGTATCTCTTGAAATGGTCACCCGCCGTCGTGATATTGGCCTCATGAAAGCAATGGGGACACTCATAGATTCAATCTTTGATTTCTTCATGGCCCAATCAGTAATAGTGCTTCTTGCGAGTGTCGTTTTCGGCCTAGCTTTTGGCACCCTCCTATATCTGGCAGGCATGATTTGGATTGCAGGTGTCATGCCTGGGCTACAATTCACCCTAGAGTTTCCCTGGCTTCAGCTTGCGTTTCTTGCTGCCTTCTATGTCCTTGCAGGTTACTTTTCCTCTCAGAAACCGATTTACGACACTGTTCAGGAATCACCTTCAGTCGCGCTCAATCCTGACGTGGGATCGCGCGTCAGAAGAACCGGATTCCTAGATGGATTAGGTCTTAGCTTCCGAATTGCGTCAAAAGGTATAGGTCGTCGCATCAAGGGAACAAGGCGGACCATTCTCTCCCTATTTCTCAGTTTTACAATTGCGTCCCTTCTGTGGATTGGAGGCGGCGTTGTTGAAACCACATCTCAATCATACATGATGCGCTCTATGGGAACTAATATCATAGCAGTAGGCAATCCTGACATGCTGAACCAGTACTATGATGCATATTCATTCGATGGTTCAGCCCTCAACAGCTCGTTCAACTTCCTTGCTCCGACTGATATGATTAATGACTCGCTTGTGACTGAGCTTCAAGGCGATCTGGCAGTCACTGCATTGGAACAGCGGCTCATTATCTTTGACGACGTACAGGAACATCCGGGGACAGTATGGAATGAGGAGCTACAGCAGTATGAGAGAATCGGCCAAGAGCGACAAGGTTCGGCGCTACTTGTTGGCATTGATTGGACATCAACTCTCTCAGACTGGTACTACGAAGGCTTCAGAGTCAATAGCTCACAGCAAGTGTGGCTTGGAGGGGCTCTAGCAAATACGCTATTCGATGATCCTTTTGTCCAGTCACTGCTTATTACCGGCAAGCCCCTCGAGGTCCGTGCTCAAGCCTTTGACACACTCAATGGAGGAATGACGGCAATCTTAAGCCTGACGAAGCTTCAGGAGTTTTACAGCGTGACAGGCTGCAATCTTCTCCTTGTGCAGGTCGATTCGTATGATGACACAGTACTCAATCGAATCGAAGACCTTGCTCAAAACTATGGGCTAGGCATCTATACTCAACAGGCTGTGCTTGAAGAGAACCTACAGGCTATACACGCAGTATGGATTCTCCTGAATCCTCTTGCTCTCATGGCTCTGGTGAGCGCGTTCCTTGCTCTCATGAACTACATGCTTGTTTCGATATTTGGTCGATTGAGAGACTACATTATCATGCAATCTATCGGTGCAAAGCCCTCTTTCATCGCGAAAATAATGATAGCCGAGGGTTTGGATGTAGGAGTGCGTGCGGGCATTCCAGCACTGATTGTCGGGACCTTACTAAGTGTTTACGCACTCATCCCCGAAGCAGCGGTGCCAACTCTGTCATACCTCCCACTCTCGATGTTGGCGCTATTCGCTGCAATCATAGCTGTCATTCTTCTATCCTCCATTCCTGTATACATCTTCTTTATGACCAGAAATAACGTCACGGTGTCAGAATTCTCATCTTGAGTAAGATTCTTTAGACATTAGCTTGGGGGAACATTCGAGGACTCATTGATGTCATCAGAAGAACCACAAGAAGAGGAATTCTCGATACACTGGATACGAGATGTAGTGAATAGAGTCTTGGAACGTGATGTTGACACTTACATCATCTCGTCTGGCAAGAGCCCAAGTGGCAGCATCCATATTGGTATTGTCCGTGAATTGATAATATGTGACGTCATTAAACGCGAATTGAAACGAATGGGCAAGAAAGCCAGAACTGTCTTTGTCGTCGATGACTTTGACCCCTTACGCTCTTTGCCTCCCTCTACCAGTCTTCCTCTTGAAACTTGGATTGGCGTTCCATACTCTGACATCCCGGATGAGTTTGGATGCTGCGACAGCTTTGGAGATCATTGGGCAAACGAGCTCATCGAGACATTTCCTGCTTTCGGAGTTGATCCCGATATCGTATGGGCTCACAAGTTGTACGAAACTCCTGAGATGATTGATGTTGTAAGAACCTGCCTTCGAGAGACCAAAACAATACGTAAGATAATGGTCGAATTTGTCGCAGGCGACTTTGAGGAAGAACAATCAGAGGAGTACACAACATCAATGAAAGATTGGTATCCTGCATCAGTTGTATGCCCAGAATGTGGAAGATTGCAGTCGGGCGTAAAGGGTCAAATCTCGCCAAACCGTATCACTGGTTACAATCCGAAGACAGATATAGTGACCTTTGAATGCAAAGCCTGTGGTACTTCAGGAGAGTTTCCACTGACTGAAGTTCGCGTCAAACTTGTCTGGCGGGTTGACTGGCCGGCAAAGTGGTACGTTTTAGGAGTGACCTGCGAACCTGCAGGCAAAGATCATGCAGTGAAGGGTGGTTCATACGATACTGGACTTGAGGTTTCTCGACGTGTCTTCAAATGGCCGGGTCCTGTGAAGGTTGCCTATGAGTGGGTTCGTATTGGGGGGAGGGACATGAGCACCTCTGAAGGGATTGTCTTCACGCCGCGTTCTTGGATGGAAATCGCTCCACCTGAACTATACCGGTATCTAATGCTGAAGACAGATCTCTCTCGTGCCATAAACATCCAACCCGACAGAATTCCTGAGCTTATTGACGAGTACGAACGGTTTGAGAGGGTGTACTATGGTATTGAAGATGCTACTGATGACAAGAGGGAGCTGGCTAGACTCCTCTATCCTCTCTGTGTCACTGGACCTTTGCGCAAGGAGTACATTCCGAAGCTGTCGTTCAGATTCGCGGTGATGACCTCCCAAACGGTTGACTTGCTGGGTATGCCCGCAGTCGTGAGTAGGTGTGAACATGTCTTGAAGAAGCAATACGGACTTGAGGTGGTTCCGCCAGAGGCAAAAGCGTTAATTCAAGCCCGTCTGAACATGGCTAGGAATTGGGCTTTAGAGTTTGGTTCTGAGAGTGACCGAATAGAGATCACCGATAGAGTTCCCAAAGAGGTCATCGAAAGCCTGACAGCAGACGATAGGAGATTCCTGTCTGCGATGCTGTCTGTTCTCGAAGGTGATGAGCTCGATGATGAGACCTTGCAGAGTCAAGTCTTTGAACAGGCTAGAAAAGCTGGTCTTAAGGAGAAACGTGCATTTGCAGTGATGTACAGAGTTCTCACTTCACGGAAATACGGTCCACGATTAGGCTCATTTCTAAACCTTCTTGGGTATGATTGGGTAGCAGAACGGATTCGAAGCGTTCTCTGATGGGACGCATTCTGAGGATCATTTCACAACACGTTTATTAGCACAACAAATTGCAGCGGGCTCTGACCAGAATTTTGGAAATGAGAACCATGCTTGGAAGCCTCAGAGAACGATACCAGCGTGCGATGATGCCAGTCGGTCGAGTCATTGCCAAGACAGGCATCACACCCAACATGATCACTGGTTTCACGCTAATCATTGCCCTGATTACCGCATGGATATTCTATCAAGGATACCTTCTCCTTGGTCTAGTGTTCCTAATACTGACAGTCGTTTTGGACATGTTTGATGGAGCGGTGGCCCGAGCTGCAGGTCTCTCATCAAAATTCGGAGCGACCTTTGACCACGTTCTTGATCGCTATGCAGAGTATCTCTTCATGCTTGGGCTCATGATGGGTCCGGTCGCAGTTATATGGCCATATCCCCTTGGGGGCAGTTTCATACCATGGTTCTGGGGCTTTTTCACATTGTTTGGCATGATAATGGCAAGTTTCACTCGGGCAAAAGCTGAATCCGTGGGCGGCATGAAGAGCTGTACGGTGGGAATCGCAGAGCGCCAAGAGAAGCTGCTACTGCAAATCGCAGGTATTCTTCTGCTTGCATTTCCCTCAACTAATATCTGGATTGACCTGCTGACACAGGTGCCTACACTCCTTGAATTCTTTGTGGCTCTGGACATCACCAATATTCTGACTCTCTGCATTGTGATTGTCGGGATTCTATCTCATATTACGGTGGTACAGAGGCTTCTCTATGCCCGCAAAGTGATTCTTGCATCGGAATCGGGTGACAAACTAGATGTATGATATTGTTGTGATTGGTAGTCCATCCTTTGACCGATTTGTGAGGAGGTCTGTGGCAGGCAATGGGCGTTCTCTATCTGGTCCTGCTGCATATAGCGCGAGAAGCGCAGTTCAGCTAGGTATTCAAAACATGGTAATTGTCGGGTCTCTCAGTGCACAGTACCGCGAGCAATTTGCGGCCCAACTTGATGAGCTACAGATTCCTGAATATTATCCAATTGATTCGCCTGAAACCGGTGGCTTCGAGATAGAATATGATGGCGGTCCTGATGCTTCCGTCGTTTCTGTGCTCGGAGTGCCCAAGCCAATTGGAATACGGGACATTCCTGATGAGTTCCTGTCAGCGCGCATTATTCTTCTGACCCCAATTCTGCAGGAAATTGGTGCAGAGCTGATTGAATGGATATGCAACTCATCTGATGCCACGATTCTGCTTGACCCTCAGCTATTCGATGCTGGAGTCGATATGAAACTCAAAGTCATATCTGAGCTGCATGTGATTGAAAAAACGCGTTCTTTCTTGGACTTCATCAAACCAAATGAGCATGAGGCGTCACTCATCACCGGTGAAACCGACATGTACCTTGCTGCCGAGATGCTTGTAGAGTCCTTGGCAGACTGCTGTATCATAACACTGGGCAAGAATGGAAGTCTCATCTATGACGGTAGCAAGTTCATGATTGTCCCTATATATCCAACTCAGCCCAAAGACACTCTTGAAGCAGGCGCGACGTACCTTGGGGGATTCGCATCCGGCCTCTTGGAGGGGCGGAGTCTTGCAGATTGTGGTGCTCTGGGGGCGGCAGTGGCAAGTCATAGAATTGAGAAATCAGGCCTGGACTTCAGTCTGATTCGTTCTAAAGTCGAAAAGAGAGCGGTTCAGATTGCTGATAATATATCAACGAGATAGATACCCCTCTAGTCCGTCTTGTCGAAGACCAAAGAGAGGGTCCTGAGAAGGAAAGCCTTCGCATCAACCATTGCAGCACTGCCTTTTTCTGTTATGGCATAGTACTTCCGTGGAGAGTCGTCAGGCTGTTGTTCTTCGATGAGTCCATCATTGATCAGACGATAGATGATGGCGTAGCCACTAACTGTGGCGGGTGAGAAACCGAATCTCTCACGAATAAGCCGCTTGATCTCGTATCCGTAGTGAGGTTTCTCTTGAAGAAGCCGCAAAATGTACATCCACAGCATCTCCTTGGTAAGCTTGCTCACAAGTCTGTGGATGGCCTTTGCCTTTGGCTCGTTTTCTTCACCTGATTGTTTACCCTCAGACATCATTTGACCATCCTTTCAAATTTTGAGATAACTGAAGCGACGCAGTGGCTGCTGAGATAGCTTGTTCCTCCCAGTGATATTCTCGGCAGGCCATACTTCGATACGAGCTCCTCTGCACGGGAATCAAAGCCTCTATAGTCTCCGAGCATAAAACTGTTCTTCGTTCCAGAAACCTGTATCTTGCAGTCCCTAAAGTGTTTTCCCTCTTCATGAAGTACCCACAGCTGCGATCTTGATGGCTGATTGACGTTTCTGATCATAGACTCAAGATTGTCCTGTGTGACCCTGACATAGTCGGGTGGGTTTCCCTGCAATGCATTCTTGACAACCATTGCCCATCCTCGTTCGCCTATTGGCATTCTCTCATTCGGTGTCTGGAAGGTCAGAAGGACTTGGTCACTGAATAGGGCACTCAACTCAAGTTGGCTGAGAGGCCAATCAGAAGGACCCCAGTCAAAGCATGCTGCCAAGTCACGACATAATACATCAACACGCTTGCCTATTCCTGGTAGGTCTCTAAGAGGAAAATCGCCTGAAGCAGAAACTGCTGGCAGAAGCTGAATGAATCTCAGCACAGTGCGTCCTGAATCGAGTTGCATACGGCAAACCTGCTAGCTAGTCTTCTTCTTTGCCCAGTAGGGTGTGACGGTTTCAAGTACCTTATCGATTATCTCGTCGTTTGATTCCAGAATAAGTGGGTTGCTCTCTCGTTCTACTTGGTCTTCAAGTGCCGGCCTTTGCCTGCCAGCCAGTCCATCCAGACTTGCCTCGATTGACGGACCGAGGGCGAATGGATTGTAGCCACCCTCTAGGACCCATACGGAGCCCAATGCGTTCAGTGATTGGACCATCCTGCGAATCGAGTCACCAAATTCCCAGTAGGTTCTTGAATCAACATCCATGTTGCCCACAGGGTCAGCATAATGTGCGTCGTATCCAGCTGAAACCATGATAAGTTGGGGTTTGAACGCGTTGAGTGCAGGTTCCAGTACACGTTTGATTGCTGTTTTGTACGAAGTGTCAGGGGATGTTTCAACAAGAGGAATATTGATGTTAGTCCCTTTCCCCTCACCATACCCTACCTCTGTATAGTGGCCTAATCCGAAGTTTTCATAGTCATACTCGTGAAATGAGATATATTGGACATTCGGATTCGTGTAGAAAATCTCGGATGTACCATTGCCATGATGATCATCAAAATCGACAATTGAAACGCGGTGAACTCGTTCATTCTGCATCACATGTTTCGTCGCGATAGCGACATTATTGAAGTAGCATAGCCCCGCCGGATCTGAGGTTGTTGCATGGTGACCAGGAGGTCTCATGAACACAAAGGCGTGCTTGACGTTTCCTGAAAGTACAACATCAGTTCCCTTCATTGCTCCTCCCACTGCAAGAAGTGCTGTTTGAAAAAGACCCGGACTGGCGTAGGCCGACTCTCCGAGTTGACCTGTTCCAATGTTGGAGAGAATTTCAACGCTGTCGACAAGGTATGGTGAGTGTACAAGTAAGATATCTTTCGTGTTTGCACGAGGTGCTCTGAGCCTCACTGTTTGGTTGAGTATTCCTTTCTTTTCCAAATACCTCTCGGCCATCTGGTACCGTAATGGATTCTCGAAAGACTCAAGGTGCGGCTTTGGGAATGGCATCTGATGCATACTCGCTTTGGGGTGGGAGATGAATGCAATCTTATTCTCGGGCACATCAATCACACGAAGACACTCTATTGTCTAGGCTTAACTCTTGTCATTCTCTCATGAAACTGTGGTTCTATAGGAAGTACATACCTGTAGAGGACATTGAGAACCTGTTTTGTAAGAACACTCTGTTTCGCCACTTGTGAGAGTCCTTCTATGGGATTCTTGCCAAGAAAGTCTTCAATCATGTCATTCGCACGCGTCCACTCTCTCCTCTCCTCCGAGCAGAGATATCCATCTACCATCATGGCTTCAGGATGCGCTGATGTGAATTCTGCTGCTGCAGTTTCCAGATGAACAGGAGGCCCCCTACGAAAGTACGTTGGTGTTATTATGGGGTGTTCGATGAGTAGTCCAAGGGCGTAGAGATCGTCTCTGAAATAGACCTCGGTGAGAACTTCGCCAAATCTTGGTTCCCCCGTTCGTTCATTTGTCATTTCAGTCTGCAGTTTCTTGGCCATACGATGCATCTTGTCTCGAAGAATGGTATAATGAGTTGTTCCATCTGATACGAATTCGCACGCGAAGCTATGGGGCCTGAGCCATTTGGGCAAATCCTCGTCTGGAATTGGTGCTTCGATTAGTTCGTTGACAATTGCCTCTTGATCACTCGAAGCCAGGAAGTCCCGAAATCTGGCTGTCCTATGCTGTATCCATCGATATGACCTGGGACTGAAGCTAGATGCGACGTTTCTGCTCACGTCTGTCGGGTCGATTACAAAGACATAATCCTCACGAAAAGCTGGTACCTTTCTCAGGTCGCTGAGCGTCCGCTTCAGTGGGTCGAGAGGTTCTGTATCAAGATGTTGAAGTTTGTAAAAGGCACTATCAAGATTCGGTGCGTCCACAACCATGAGTTCGAGTGAAACGCCTGTCAATCCCATTCTTCCGACTGCGCATGTATCCCCGTAGGCATGACCTGCTCTGACGAATGACTTGAGAATACGTGCATCTTCTCGCTTCTTTCTGGTCAAGTGTTCTGACACGTACCGTGAATGATGAACGGTCCTGTCGACAGCGGTGATAGGCCCCTGACTGGCAAGCGTGTCGGCGTCAATATCAAAGCAGCCCAGAATGTCTACGTCTAGCCCCTGCGTTCTGAGACTGAGAAAGGGATGCTGCGAGAACGCTCTCTGCACCTTCTCAACATCGAGATGGGCGATAGCTGGCGCGAACCACTCGTCCACTAAGTTGTTCATGAGTGAATCAACGGCCTGATGTCTGTCTTGCTGTGGTTGGTCAAGAACATCTGGATAGTCCTCTGGTCTAAGACCAACGAAGAGATCGATATCTGATGCACCTCTGAGCTGAGTCTGTTTTCTCCCTGTTGATCCCTGTGCGTCGATGAAGGAGTATGGGTATTCGCATGACTCTGCCTGTTTGGCGAGGACTGAGGTCAGCCGTTTTATCACTCTCTTCTGGTTCTGTACCTCTTCCTTGGTTGGCGTGATTTGCTCAAGAACTCGCTCTCTGACCGAGTCTGGCAACAGGTCGGACAACATGTATACCCATTATCACGTCCTCGGAGCATCCTAAGAATGTTAGCCTCGTTGTAAGTCCCGCATGTTTAAAGCCAGTTACAGACCTCTAAGGCACTCGTGAGTGAACAGAGGTGGATGGACAGACGAAGTTGGTGCCAATAGCAATCACTATTCTCCCCTACAAGGACAGCTACCTATTCTTGAAGCGTCGAAGTCCTCCTTACGAGGGTCTTTGGAGTCTTGTCGGGGGAAAGGTTGCACTCGGTGAACATATACAAGCCGCAGGGATAAGAGAGGTCAAGGAAGAAACGGGGGCAAAACACGTCCGTGACTATGAGTATCGTGGAATGGTGTCGGAACGCCTCGTTGATAGTCGCGGAAACCTCTCTGCGCATTTTCTAATCTTCGTCGGACTGGCTATCATTGATGATTTCAAGACAGACCATAGAGAGGGAAGCCTCTCACTGTTCAAGAAGGAGGAGATTGAGGCTGCATGTGCGCAATTCTTGCCATCGGATCTTGAGATGTTCAAACGATTTCTGCAGAGGAGTAGAGGACCTCAAATGCATGAAGCAGAACTTCTGCATGATGATAAAGGGTATCATTTAGTATACTACAGGGCGTCTACCAATGAACATCGATGAGATTGAAGTATCCCCTTTAGCTGCCGAGAGTCTAGGTATTCGGTCGCTATGTACACTGGTAAGAACACCCGACGTGAGTGTCCTCTTTGACCCCTCTGCAGCCCTTGCCAGACGGTATGGTCTTGAACCACATCCAATGGAATACTTGGCGCTGCAAGACTCTCTTGAACGAATAAGAGCTGCCACGGAAGAGGTCGACATTGTCTCCATCTCACACTATCACTATGACCATGTGCGTCCAGGATTTACTAATTACCTCTATAATTTCAGTACCCAGGATGAAAGAAAGGAGACCCTGATGGGCAAGGTTGTCTATGCGAAGGATTATCGCGAGAACATCAACCCGTCTCAGAGGCGACGGGGCTTCTTCTTTCAAAAAGACATCAAGTCTGTCGTCAAAGATCTCCAGTGGGCGGATGGAAGACAGTTCACATTTGGCGATACGACGATTACATACTCACAGCCATTGCCACATGGGTCGGTCGATAGTGCTCTTGGGTACGTGCTTACTACAACAATTGAATACAATAGAACTCGGTTTCTCTTTGCTCCTGATGTTCAAGGGCCGATTGACCGTGACACCCTATCCTACTTTTTGTCTCAAGAACCCAATTTGGCGATTGTTGGCGGCCCGCCTACTTACCTGAGCAGACTCAGCAAGGATGAAACTCAATCTGCCCTCTACTCACTGTCAAACCTTGCGTCTGTAGTACCCACTCTGGTTGTGGATCATCACAATATGCGTGACTCTACTTGGAATGATTGGATACGTCCGGTGCTAAATGTGGCTGAAGAATCCGGAAATAGGACAATGACAATGGCAGCTCTCGCGGGTCAAGCGAATAGGTGCTTCGAAGCTGAACGGTCAGAGTTATACAGAAACAAACCGCCAGGTGAGGAGTTTCTCACTTGGTCCCGAGCTAGTGAGGAACATAAGGTACGGAACATGCCCCCGCTCTGAAAAGGCGTTCTAATAGGAACTACATAACATCTTATTAGAATGAGAAACATGAACTTACACAGTTGAGTCGAAGTAGTCTAGACTGACATGTCTACGTGCCAATGGATAGCACCAGACACATAGGTCCCCAATATGTTTCTTCGGCATTTCAAAGCGGTGTAATGGAGGTGAAAGCAGGTCTTGCAGGATATCGAAGGCAACAAGACACGGGCGCTTCTTGAACGCTTCAAGAATGCAGTCGGCCGAGCTGATGAATGCCTGACTGAGGAACAATATCAACAAGCAATGGCGCTATACTTCGATGCCAGCCAGTCCGCTGATGAGATGACACAGCGTTTTCTTACCCTCCTGATGAAGACAGCACCGACTACTGCTCACAAGACCGTGTTTGTTGAGTTTCTCTCGTGGCGTCTACGATACTATACAGCTCAGTATGACTATCATCTTGCGGTAGCGCAGACTCTCACAGGTCTACCAAGAGAAGAATGGATAGCTCGCTTGGAAACAATCTTAGTTCTCTCTCAGAGTCTGGTCGACAAGATACTGCCAATCTATAATGAGACTGAAGACTCTGGAATACATCTCCGAATCAAGGAATTGCTGGATGATTGGATCACGGGAATTCGAAATCTTGTTCTGAATCTGAAATCCTGGGGAATGGCGAGTGCTCAGGCATCGCGAGTGCTGGAATGGGCAATGGATAACGGCATCGACTAGGTAGACTGTGCTACTCTTTGGATTCACCTTTGATAAAAGCAATAGCAACCTCAGTATCTGCAAGTTGGCGATGGCTATCCAAATAGCAGATGAGATAGTGGTTCTTGTGTTTGATCACAATAGGGGCTGGAAATCGTTTCACTTCCTTGAGCTCATCTGTTGGTACTTCCCAGTGTATCGACTCTTTGCAGACCGGACACTGGAACCATTTTAGCCCTTCAGCCATTAGAACCACCTGCCGTGACATGGGCGGGCAGTGTGAGAGTCAGCAACGGGATTAAAAACGTTTTCTAGGGGAGTCACATTGCTTGTACGTACAGGCATGGGCTCTAGAGTTCAGTCCTCATCGAGATCCAAGTCCCACGCGCCAGGATCTTCAAGGTCACGGCTCATTATGGGCCCCTTTCGTGTTTCAAGGCTTGAAACGTCATAGCGATCTGTGTCTACCACAAGTTCGTCAGACTCCTCGTCCAAGTACGCTGGAATCAGGCCCTCCTGTATGCCTTTTTGTATCAGCATCCTGAGCTTCTTTCGCTCAAGACCCGTACTTTGTTCCAGACCCGCAATCGTTACTGCTGCCTCTGCTTCGAGGGATGAGCGCACAAAACCTGCCAAGACATGCGAGAATGTCCTCCTGATCTTTGCGAGCCTACTTACATCAACAGTCTTGACTAGCTTGGACTCGATAGCACGATCCGCGTCATCGAATCGATATTCACTGAGCATCAAGGCTACGAATAGGATCTCATCCAAGGTCCCCTTCGCACTCTCTCTCACGGTCTTGATCAAATCACGAGCGAACTCCAGATTTCCTCCAGTGATTGCGCAGAATGCGCCATCAACTAAGTAGATCAAATCCTTCTCTTCTTCCGCAGCAGAAACATATGCCTCCGCGGCGATTTGGCAGTCAATCTCGAATTTGTCGTGTTCACCTTGTTTCATCCAAGATGAACCTGCTTCAATCATTATTGCTGCCGCCGCTGCGTAGTTTTGAGATAGCATGCCATGTTCGTATGCTCTCTCGTAGGCATTCGCGGCCTTCGAGAACACCTCCCATCCCTTCCAGCAGTTGGCTGCCTTGATGAATTGCGCCATAGCATCAGCATTACTACCGCTGGTCGCCAGCTTCTCCGCAAGGTCCTCTTGCTTCTGGCAATCTGCCGGCTGCATCTGTTTCCTGCCTCCAGAAGCAATGATCTTCTGCCTATCTAACCACGCCATCTTTCATATGGAGAATCTTCTTGGCAAACTTCACGAGTTCCTCATTATGGGTGACAAGAACGACTGTCATGTTCTTCTCCTTGTTGAGCTGGGCAATGATTTTCAGAATGTTCTCGCCGGTCTTTGAGTCGAGATTGCCTGTAGGCTCATCGCAGAACAGAATCGGAGGACCATTAACTAATGCTCTTGCTATTGCTATGCGTTGTTGCTCTCCACCACTCATCTGTCGTGGGAAATGGTCGCGACGCTCTAGCATGTCGACTTCTCTCAGGACTTCCAATGTCCTGGCTTCCTGCTTCTCCTTTGTATAGTCTACACTGGGCCAGAGGACTGCCTCTACATTCTCATAGGCTGTCAAGTCCTCAATGAGCAGGAACGCTTGGAACACGAAACCTATCTTCTGCATACGGACCTTGGGGAGATCCCTCTCGCTAATGAGTGTGACATCGACTCCGTCGACCAGTATTCGACCCGATGTCGGTTGCTCAAGACCGGCCATGACATGAAGCAGGGTTGATTTGCCGCATCCACTCGGACCGACAACGGCCACGAATTCGCCTCTCTGGATCTCGAGGTTCACGTCTTTCAGAGCTGCAACAGTGTTCTTTCCTTTACCGAATTCCTTGTTAGCTCCCTGAACCTGTATGATTGGTTGTACCATTTTTATTCCTCCCTCAATGCCTTCATTGGCGGAACTGAAACAGCCCTGCGCTGAGCTATGAATAGGCCTGGTATCTGAAGTCCCAGAATCACAAAGAAAGTTGTGAATAGTGGCACCGCGTCGATGACCACGAAATAGTATACTGCTTGGAAGAGTGTTCCAGAACCCAGGTCAATGCTGAAGTATGCGATTATTCCCATGATTTCAAAGCTGATTTGAAGCATGGCCAAAAACGATGCTATCGTAACAAGTAGTACTTCTCCTATCACTAGAAGCATGACATCATTGTTGCCCCATCCTATGCATTTGAAGACAGACATATCTCGCCGTCTGAATTGAGAGATAAGAATCGCATAGAAAGTGGATACTATGAATGCCATCAGAAGATACCACAGATAGTCTGACGATAGCAGTCCATCTGAGACAACAATGAACAGTATGGCATACACAATCATGAATGGAATCACTCGTTTCTTGGCGCGGAAAGCGAATTTGACGCTCTTGAAGAAGACTCTGAAGTTCAAACCTCTAATCCTCCTTGTCATATGGTGACTGTGACTTTGACTTAATATGTTTCCTAATGTGTATTGTGGGCATGGGACCCCTATTATTGCTCCTCTGACTTGTTCTCCTCGGTAAGTGGGCTACCGTTTTCTGGCCAGAGTTCACGTCGCAAGAGGTCTCTGATTGCTACTCTGATTGCTTCGCTTCTTGATGGGTACATGCCAATCTCAACGAGCTTGTCGAGCCCGCTTACATAGATCTCGCTCATCTTGACTGTCACTAGTTGCATCTTCTGTACCTCACTGCACGTGCTGAGCCCGTACGACACGATATAAACTGATTCGGCCCGAGTTGACTAACGCGCCAACTTCCTCCCATTTGATTCTAGAACATGAGTTACTACAGGGCATTAAACCCAGAAATGGCTAAATACCGACAATCCAAGTTTGAATAAGGACACTGAAGGGTGGAACAAGGTAGTGTACACTCTGACCTGTCCGAATATGGTCCAGAGCAGATGCGACCCCCTTAACGGGTGAGGTGAACACTTGAGTAGTAGCGGCGGTTTTGACTACATGCGGAAGGTCGTAATGATCGGAGCAGGTGGCAGTGGAAAGACCGCACTTGTCAACCGATTCCTCACCCACAAGTTTTCTGAGGAGTATATCGTGACTATTGGCTCGCAATTCGCTGTGAAGACTGTCGAGGTTGAAACCGCGAATGGCCGCAATGTCGTCGTAAAACTGCTCGTTTGGGACCTGGCTGGTCAACAGAGGTTCGATTTCATCCGCGGAAGTTATTATCGAGGAAGCAAGGGTGCTCTTCTATTGTTCGACTGTACAAGAAAGAGTACATGGATTGAGCTGCCCAAGTGGATTCAGGAAACTGAAACCTCTCTCGGTGAGAGGATTCCCATAATTCTACTGGCAAACAAGGTGGATCTTGTCGAGAATCGGATCATCACCACTGAGATGGCGCTTGACTTCGTGAAGGAGAACAATCTGTCAGGATACCTAGAGACAAGTGCTCTATCTGGACAGAACGTGGAGCAGGCCTTCTATTTGCTTGCCAAATACACCCTCCAGTGAATCTTGCTGTGCGCTCCCTGACATCCATGCTGATACAAAAATGACAAAAAGGGACACGTGTTGTTTCTGGGTACTGATTACACCGTTTGAGATGAGTTCTATGACTGACTTGAAACTTGACTTAAAATTCCTCGAGACCCTCTGTAATTCGTTTGGACCCAGTGGTTACGAACACGAGGCTCAGAAGATTGTTCAAGATTACGGCAAGAAGTACGCTGACGAAGTTCTTCATGATGGTCTGGGATCGGTCATCTTCCGAAAGGGGAAGGGCGGCCCCAAAATCATGCTTGCAGGACACGTTGACGAGATTGGCTTTGTCATTACCGAAATCAAGAAAGACGGATACCTTTCCTTTTATCAGCTTGGGGGCTGGTTCGACCAGACATTGCTGTCACAGGAGGTAGTCATCAATCCCACCAAGGGTGGCGCGAAGGTGATAGGTGTCATTGGTGCCACACCACCTCACATCTTGTCTCCAGAAGACCGAGCGAAGGTCGTCACAAAGGAGAAGATGTTCATTGACATTGGTTGTTCCTCTGCGGAAGAAGTGAAGCAACTCGGTATCGAGGTTGGTGACCCCGCGGTACCTCATGCGACCTTCCGATTGATGAAGCGAACTCGAAAAGAAAAGAAAGAAGATGATAAGGATGCCAAAGAAGAGACCCGCGACGTGACACTTGGCGTGGCTAAGGCTTTTGATGATCGAATCGGAGTGTTCATAGTTCTTGAGGCTCTCAAGCGCATCTCAGAGAACAAGATAGCTCTCCCCAATGAAGTCTACTTCGTATCCACAACCCAAGAGGAAGTGGGTCTTCGAGGCGCACGAACTGCATCACAGATGCTCAAGCCCCAAGTCGGATTCGCTCTGGACGTCGACATCTCGGGTGACTCGCCCGGCGTTGAAGGCCTTGTGCAGAAAATGGGAAAAGGCGTTTCAATATCGGCCGGAGACGGGTCGATGGTTCCCAATCCTCGACTCCGCAAATTCGTGCTAGATATCGCAGAAGAGAAAGAGATCAAGCATCAACCTGCTTTCCTGAAAGTTGGGGGTACTGATGCAGGCATTATTCATCTCGCAGGAATGGGCGCACCATCTCTGTTCCTTGGGATTCCAACGAGGTATATTCACTCTCATCACGGGATTCTGGATTTCGACGATGTGGAGAATGCAGTCAGACTTCTCATTGAAGTCCTCCAGAAGCTTGATGAAGAAGCAGTACAGAGTTTCACAGCAATCTGAACTCTGTGAGATCAGCCCAGATTCACTCTGGGCTGGCTCACATCTCTATTCATCGAAAATCAGCGTTCTCTCTTTCCCTCGATGAACTCATCGACTCTCTTTCTGCCCTCAAAATCATCAATCTGATATCTTGGGTGCTTGAAGCTGTACGAGGAAATGCTTGATAGCTCTCCGCCGATTCCGCGGTCCATTGCTATCTTGACGGCTCTGACAACATCGATGATCACGCCAGCGCTGTTTGGTGAGTCCTCTACTGAGAGCTTTAGGTCGAGGTCAATCGGTTGGTTTCCAAATGACCTTGATCTCATGCTGATATAGCAGATCTTATTGTCTCCTAAGAAAGGCACATAGTCGCTCGGCCCAATCTTGGTTGGCAGTTCATAGTCTACGCAGCTGGTCACGGCTTCCGTCTTGCTTATTCTCTTTGAGCTCAGCCTGTTTTCGACCTGCATGTTCTCAAAGTCGGTATTACCTCCTATGTTCAGTTGATAGGTGTTCTCAATAATGAGCCCTCTCTGGTCGAACAGTTGTGCAAGTACTCTATGGAGGATTGTGGCTCCCAGCTGGCTCTTGACGTCGTCGCCTGCGCATGGTAATCCCTTCTTCTCGAATGCCTGCGCGATTGGCGATTTGGGATCTGAAACAACGAACTCGGGTATTGCATTGACATAGCCTATTCCAGCTTCCAGCGCAGCACGAGCATAGATCCTCGTGCTCTTGGCACTACCCACTGGCAGGTACGTGATGAGCACATCTGCTTTAGACTTCTTAAGTTCCTCAACCACGTCAACTGGTTCTATCTCTTTTTCATCGTATGTGAAGAAGGACTCCTTCATATGCGGAGCGACGCCATCGGAGATAGGACCCGGAAGAACCTTGACACCTGTCTTTGGTACATCACGGGCGTAAATCACGCAGCAATTTGGTTCTGCCCACATAGCATCGGCAATGTCTAGACCGATTTTCTTTCTATTGACTTCAAAGGCTGCAACATACTTGAAGTCCCTCGGGAAGTAACCACCGAAATCAACATGCATCAACCCCGGCACCTCGTCTTCCGCTTTTGAGTTGCGGTAGTAGTGTGTTCCTTGGATAAGTGCCGATGCACAGTTGCCAAGTCCCGCGATTGCTACACGAATGTTTCCCATTACACATCACCTTAGCTGAGTATTCTATTGCCGTAGAATTCTTTTGTCATAGAATAGTCTTGTCATTTAACCTTTTTGTCGGGGCCGTGCTCCTCCTGAACACTATCTTTTGATGTGTCTTCATCCTCTGAAGGGATCTTGGAGTCATAATTGGTGTGGAGCAGTTTCTTTGCTGCTGCAATCGTCTTTGGTCCAATTCCTGCAATCTCACCCCATTCGTCTGTGCTATTGATGACCTCGAAGGGGGTTTCAAAACGTTTCAGGAGGTCTCTTGCTCGAATGACGTTGACCCCAGGAAAACCAGCGATGAAGAACTCTTGCTCATCGTTTATGGAATCAAGCCCTTTGTGAGTGCGTACAATAGGCAACCGCTGCCCCTTCTGCTCTCTGCGCTCATTATCACCAAATAGCACTCCATAGAGAAGCCCTGCTGAATGAAGGGCGCTGTATCCCTCAAGGACCTGAATGCCCCGTTCTCTTACGCCTTGAATCAATGCATCAAGGGAATGCGGATGGATGAAGGCAGCTCTCTCCATTGTCACAAAGAAGGGCTTTCCCTTTGTCTGTTTCGTGCTGAATGGTATGTACACGCATCCCTTTACCGGATCTCTCCTGATAGCGAGAATATTCTCAATCAGTATGTAGGGTCTCTCATATTCCAACAATGCATCCATTTGTCTTGTGAATCGTGGTACGCCCGCAGCGCTCCCCTTCAACGTATTCACCAGATCGCTTACCGTCTTCCGTTCAATCGCAATGCCATCAGCACCAAGAATGTCCCCAATTGGTATTTTTTCAATAGTGTATCTAATTCCTTCCTTATCCATCATAGTCATGAGATGCTTCACAGAATTGATGGATTTTCCCCCAGTTTCATGAATATCAATCACGATTTCAGGAACATTTCCAAAGAGATCTGTTTGCATCATTGAACCCTCAGAATAGAGTCATCACTGCAGCCATGGATACCTCGCGCGCAAGATTGGGTTCTCCCGCAGAACCGACCACTATCGCATCCCCATCCTCAGGACGCAGGCTCTCAATAAGCAAGAGTGCTTCCTGTTCGTACTCGAGAAGGACATGATAGTCATCCGGAGGCATGACTAGGTCTCCTCTCTTTTGGATGAATGTTGTCGCTCCGGCTTTTCCATACCCTCCCTGTATTATTGCCTCATCCCTCTGCCTGATTCCGTCCGTGACCACGTGGGCACGAGCCTTCACAAGATTGGCATAGGCATGCTCATACATTACGAGTCTTCGAATGTCCAGTACTCTACCAATAGGAACATCCTTTGTCACCTGATTGAAGAGTGACTTCCCTGTGGAAGTGAGTGTCTGACCCTGTTTTCCATCAGCTTCTATCAAGCCGGCCTCTGAGAGTCGCTTCAATAGTGTCCTTGCACTTCCCTCGCCAATTGACATCTTATCGCATAGCTCATATCTACCGAGGGGTTGTTCCCTACCTATCAAAACGAGCGCCACAGCGGCGTGATACGGCTTGAAAGCTGGTGCAACTCTACCGTCTGCCGGTTGCGACAACCGGATGAACTCATCCTTCCATGACAAATTATCCGACTCTCCATCCTGTCTTTGAAGACATCTCTTTTTACTCTATGCTCCGATTGCTCTCAGGACCTAACATATGGCTAATCGGTCTTTTCAGTGCCAGATCGAGTTTCGGAACGACTAAGGGGAATACAATGGCGTTAGAGAAGACATGAATCAGTGTGAATGGTAGCAGGCTGATGAGTGCTACGGCAAATGGTACAGAGAAGGACCATGAGTACCCCATTGTAGTGACAAGGTCGAAGAATAGCGTAGCGATAGCTCCCACAAATGACAGTTCCAAGATTCCCGCACGAGTCCACTGCCCTTCTCTTGTTCTTCCCATCATCCATCCAGCAGTCACCATGAAGAGCCACCCTATGACTTGCGCGAGCCATATTGCAGGAATGAATGGGCCCCAAGGGTTGAAGAATGCAAATATGATTGATACCAGAAACACACACCATACCGCCATCTGCAATCCAAAGAGATATGCCGTGACAAAGAGGACCGTCGAACCAAGCTCGACATTCGGCACCATAACTAGAGCATAGTTACCTACCAAGGCGAGAGCTGCCATTATTGCAGTCACTGCCACCCAACGACTTCGACTCAGATGATGATGTTGTGTGTGATTGTCCATCTACTTATCCTCTAGAACATCTTTCTTTTCTCCATCATGACGAGTGCTACTGCGGCTACGGAAACTAACATGACTATCGTCAGACCGATCAATAGGCCCGGCATGGTGCCAGTGTAATCAATGCTCAGGAATTCTATCTCGAACACATAAGGTTTGAATGACTCCCCCAAGTAGTAGCTTGTATTTGCATATACAAGAACTCCTGTTGATATGTTGTAGACCAATGTTGTGTGCTGTGGCGTACCTGCGGCTGTTGGGTCCTGCTGATACTCGAATACAATGCACTCGTGTTCGATATCATCAAGAGTCAGATTGTCGTAATATGAGAGCATGGTCCCATTGAGATAGTTCCCTGCGACATGCTCGGCCGAGGCATAGGCCGTATCATTGAGCTCCTGTACTTCGTTACGACCTATCTTGATAAAGAGTCCTGGCCAAAACTCAACGATTCCCCAGACTCCAAGTGTTAGGTCTTTGGCAGTCATCGTATCATTCGTAGTGACTGTCATATTTCCAAGTCTAAGCTCCCCTGCGATGTCTTCCTGCATATCGGTCACTGCAAAGCTCATGACCCCATCTTCCTCAGCTTGCCAGTATCCTCCATTTGAAAAAACTGCATTGGTGGCATATTGAGGCGCCCGTACTATTCTCCAGTTGACAGTCGTTGAGCTTTGAATCGCCGGAGAGATTTCAACCGCAGAAGTTGCGGCCTCCCCTCCGATGTTCATCGTTAGAATCAACCCTAAGATTGCAGTAGCAAAGATTACCTGTTTCTTCATCTTGTTGTTCCTCTCCTTGACATCCTCACGTAGAGGAGTAGCATGAATCCCAAACCTCCGGCTCCGAGAAGGATGCCACCTATTATGAGGGTACTATCTACATCTGTTGATGTTGTGCTCTGAGAACCGAATGCCGTGCGATTCCATAGAACGGAGTCACCATCTTGGAGACTATACCAATTTGCTGCAACAGAGGCATAGTTCCCATTCACCCAATACTGCCACCAATGATTCTGATCTTGACTGACGCCATCAATCGAAACAACATAGGCAAGGTTCCCTGCCCAGTTTGTTTCTACATCAACTACCGAATCGGTCACATTTAGAACCGTCGTTCCATTTAGTCCATTGAATGTCACAGTCGTTCCATTGCCAAAGTCGATCCTGAGCGTGATGTCTGAAGCTGGCAACGATGCTGGAAGTTTCGTCTGCAGCGCAGGAGCTAATGGAAGTGCGGCTAGAATGATTGCCATGACAAGTACAATTGCTCGTCCGGGTTTCTCAGTCATTTTATATCACACTGGATAGGATAACATATCCTACAACATGTCGAATTTAAGAATTGCTCTCATAGAATCTGAGCATGTGATTCATGACCGAAGAATCTAAAACAGCGCAGATTTCGATGGATTCCAGATGACGTCTAGGAGAACTCATTGCTTGATAGGCAGAATTGGTCGAGATCCTCGAGGATTTCTCTTCGTTCTTGAGGGAATAGATGGCTCTGGCAAGTCTTGTGCATGTTCTCGGCTCAAGAGACGTCTTACAAAAGAAGGCTACGACGTGTTGCAGCTCAGAGAGCCTACAAACGAGAGTCAGTGGGGGAAGGAGATCAGAGCAAGGTCTCCTCGAGGAGAACTGTCGCCTTCTGAAGAGCTTGAGCTTTTCATCAGAGACCGTGAATGGAATGTTCAAAATCGCATAATTCCCGCCCTCGATTCTGGCAGACTTGTATTGATGGATCGCTATTTCTTTGCAACTGGTGCATATCAATCGGGAGCGACTGGAGTTCCTTGGCAGGAGATACTGCGAAGGAATCGCGAGGATATACATGCTCCTGAACCTGATGTGGTTTTCATCTTGGATGTTGATGCCGAGGTCGGACTTGCTCGAGCAACGAAGCGCGAGAATAGGGCAAACCTACAATTCGAACGGCTGGACAGGCTTGTGAAGGTACGCCAAGCGTATCTTGAAATCGCGAAGCATGACAGTGGGAACTTCAGAATCGTTAATGCTGGGAATTCACTCGATGCAGTTGTAGCTGAGATACACAGCGAGATAATACAGACAGTCAAATGCAGGGAGAATCAATCACAAGAATGATATACCTAAGCCCCTAAGGCGCTGTATATACCAGGATATTACGGTTGCGAATCGACTAGTGACAAGGTTTTAATATGTGACTACCGGAACCGTACATGCTCTGGCTCTATGCGGAACAAACCCCAGGGACTGGGAGACAAGCGAAATGCCCGTAGCGATGCTGCTTATAGATTGGGACTCAAAGATAGGAGCAGTTCTGAAGGCGAAGGTACCTGCAGATTTTGCTGACTACTACCGTGAAGATCTTAATACAGAGATAATGCGTATCTTCACGTCTCACGCCATGGGTGATGCCACAGCCGGATTTTCATCACTCAGTATCCGAATTGGCGGTGAGGAATATGGTGTTGCTTCGTATTATACTGGAATAGTGAGAGAGGAAGAGCAATACTGTGTATCCCTTTTGCTGACGCCTTCGGAAGACCCGAAGATGTATGAGGCTGCTATCACGTCGATTGTGACTCCTCTGACAAATGCTGTCGTTGCATTGACTGATGCAGAGCTTCAGGATGAGCTAGACAACACATACCGACGTATCATCAGACTTGCTGGGATGACTGATGAGTCTCGTCTGGCACGATTGTTCTCTGATGAGGTTTCTCGGGCTGTATTTCCCAAGCTCTGGAAAGGTGGTATCTCAAAAGAAGAACTTGAAGAATGGTTGAAGATGGTCACAGGTCTTCCGAGTGTTAGTATTGACTCCATCATCGCCCCCTTTGAGGAACTTGGTCTAGTAAAGACGGAATGGGTCGATGAGATTGGTCGAACGTGTGTCTTCATGATAAAGGACCTTGAAATCTTCAGAGCCCCGCCCCTCGTGGCGATGGAGTCCGCTAGTGGAGTTTTGGATCCTGAGCTTGCGGCGGAGTATAAGTCAGAAGTATTGGAATTCCTGACGGAGTGGCAAAAGACCCCTGAAGACACTGTATCAGTCGCTCAAGTCCTGGCAGATCCTGACTGTTATGATACACTCAGCGAACTCAGAAGACGCCCGGCAAATATCTCTGAACTGGAGGCCACGCTGGGCATTCCTCCGAAGGAGCTTAAGGAGGCAATCCAAACCCTCAAGAAGTTCAGGGTAGTCGCAGAAAAACGCAGAAAGGGTGCCTCAGGCGAATATGACAAGTGGCTATTCCTGCTTAATGACATTCGTGTAAGACTATTCTTCCCCGAGTATTTCTTGCAGACGCTGGTGACGGATCTCGAAAAGACTCCTGATGATCCAAAGGCAATGGAGATGGTCCATCAACACCTTCGTCTTCTGCGAGACAACTTCCCCCGCTGATTGACAATCATCATGTTCCGTATCATACAATTGTGTCTTTTTTTCTTATGAATATTACAAGAAAAAAGACCTATCACACCTCGATTCAACAAAATGAAAATAACTATCCTTTTTTGGTGAACCAGAAAGCTTCTTATGGCGATTCGAGGTCTGCTGTAGTGTGAACTTCAAACGGGTGGCGGTCTTCCCCCGTCAGGAACTCGCAATACACGGTCCCACGAGTTCTAGTCCCTAATTGCAGTGATTACTGCACTGTTCTTGCGCATAAACGAATTTTACCGCCCCCGGTCGAAGAACACGCTCCAACGGATGTTCGGGGTTCTTTGAACCCCAACATCTAACCTTGTCATGCTGCATATTGTAGTTGTACACACACAAAACAAGTTAATCAAGACAATACTACCTTACTTCATGTTGCGTGAGCTTCCCTAGCATACCACACAAACCACTACGTACACTGGTGAGGTAGCCTTGATTCACAACACCTTCCTTATACGACTCTCGACAAGAAGAGTGCTTGCATCAACCAGGTATTGGCCCGTGGAGGTGTCGCAAGAGACTCTTGAAGAGTATGTCAAGACTAGGGAGGAACTGCTCTCCGAAGGGAGCGACGAAACTGATCTCAACAATCTGGCACTCGTTATTGGTGAACACAAGTTCCATGGAGCAGAACCAGTCTCAGACATACTCCTTCTATTTGTTACAGACAAGGGCGAGAGTGAAAGTGCCATATTTGACAAGGTCGCGGCTGCTTCAAAGACGTTGAGGAAGGACCTCGCAAAGTTTGGCTTCGAATCAATCCGCGAAAGGTATGCGAAGATTATCGAACCATCAGTGACTACTCGACTCAAAATTGCTCTTGTGGGCGAAGGTGGTGTAGGAAAGACCACGACACTCCATCTTCTGCTTGGTGACACACCCCCACTGCAGTACGTGCCAACCATTGCACTCAATCTCGAAACAGTTGAGAACATCAGATTCGGGAACTATAGCCTTGTCCTCTGGGATTTTGCGGGACAGGAACGTTTTCGAATGCTGTGGCGGTTCTATTTCCATGGAGCGGATGTGATATTCCTAGTCTGTGACTCTGCCCTTCGTAACGTCATAATCAGTAAGGACATTCTCAAGCTCATCAAACGAGATGCTCCCAAGGTCCCTGTCTTTGCTCTGGCCAACAAACAGGACAAGCCAAACGCCATGAGGCCCGAAGTCGTGCAGAAGATTCTTGGAATTCCTACCTATCCAATGGTAGCAATCGACAAAGCAAGACGCGACGAGATGCTCGGGATACTAATGACTGCTGCGGCTCAATATGTTGGAGTGGCACTGCCAGACCTTCCTGCATCAGAGCTGCTGAAGTTTACGGCTACAGCGACTGAAGAGGCAATCGCAGAAACCGATGCAATGGCTCAGAGGCGCGAGGCCGCAGAACTCAAAGAAGCCGGCGAAGAGGGTGAGTATGAAGCCATTGAGGTCGTTGAGGAGGTCTTAGTTGATGAGAGTGGTCATGTTGTCGAGAATCCCGACGACTATGAGGTCGTAGAGGAAGTCATCGAAGAGGTTGACGAAGGATCCATTGATGAAGCAGAAGAGGAAGAAACCGCAACATCAGAGCAGTCAGATGTGGCTTTGACTGCAGAGCCAAAAGAAGAGGAAGCAGACATCCCTATCTCAGAACCCGGAGAAGCAATGGAATCACAAGCTCTTGATGTTGAATTCTCGGATGAGCAATTGATACATCGTGAGTCTGAACTCATAGAAGACCGAGCATTGCGTGACACAACAGAGTCCATTGAGGCTCTTGAGGATGCAGTTGCTCAGAATGAATCTGAACCGACCGAAGAGAGAGTGCCCAAACCCATGCTCCTCGAGGAATTGGAGCTCTCCATGGAACGCTCTGAAATCTCCTCTGAAATCGAGGAAGTGGCACCTTCACCAACAATTGATACTCCCAAGGAAACAGAGCCAGCAGAGGATGTGCCTACTATTGAGCCCGTCATCGAAGAGGACAATGGAGATGTCAAATTGGCTAAGGATATTATCTTCGAGGCACTCCAGGCCGATGATTTCATCTCTGCAGAGATTGATCTTGTTCCGCATACTGAGATCGATAAGGCTCTTGAGGCATTCAAGAGCGATGAAGCCGTTTCCACTCGAGGCGAGTCGGAAACTCGCTTCGAGATTGATGAAGAGTCTCTCAAGGAGCTTGAATCGATTCTAGGTCCTTTGGATCTCACTGCGGGCGGAGCCAAGTCTGAAGGGTCCAAGGATGACAACGAAAAGAAAAAAGACCTGCCTATCGATGATGAGACGCTCGACGAGCTAGATCGTCTGTTAGATTCTGTTGACTCCGGCGAAGACAAGAGATAGCCACAGCTATTGTCTTGGCGATAGACTGATTTAGAGGTTTGAGTAAGCCAATAGTGTGAGTTCTCGTGAAGTTAGTGGAAGTTGAGCCAGGAAAGAACATCTCAAATCTAATCGTCAGAGTGATATCTGTGGCGCCGGCCAGAATGATTCAGACACGGGCAGGACGCAAGACGATGCTAAAGGAAGTACTTGTGGCTGATGATTCTGGTTCTGCAATCCTCTCTCTCTGGGGCTTCAATGAAGGCAATGACCTGTCTGCAGGAATGGTGATAAAGATCGAAGACGGTTGGGCAAAGGAGTGGCAGGGAAAAGTACAGCTCTCATTGGGTCGCTCAGGAAAGTACGAACTGCTCGAAGATGATGGCTCAGTTCCATCTATCACTGAGTTGGGTGCTTCAAAGGAGTCTACCATATCGGAAGAGTAGAGCATAACAGGAATCCACGGAGCCGTGCTGGTATGGTTTTGGTATATCTCTCCGCACCTATCATTCATGACACTCTGCGCAAGGATGATTTCTGTTCCACTGTGATAGGAGCAATGGAGGACAATGGTGTTACAGTCTTCGCACCGCAACTCTTGGCAGCACGTGAACCTAATCTTATCTACAGACGCGATGTTGAGCATGTCAGGATGTGTGATTTGCTTATCGCTGAGGTTTCAAGTCCATCGCTTGGAGTTGGGATGGAGATTATGCTGGCCATCGGACTGATGAAACCTGTGCTAATGTTTCTCCAATCCAATTCTGAACGAGTGTCCAAGATGGTGCTAGGGGCTGAGGGAAAAGTGCTTTTCAGATATGAGTCTTTGAAAGAGGTAGATCAGGTTCTTCGCTCCTTTGATGCTGAGAACTTGATAGTCCAAAAGTGTACGGCCTGTGACAGCCAAGTGGCAGAAGTCCTAGAGGATAAGACTCGTTGCATTGCATGTGGCCATACGGGCCGTAATCCTGTGGTGTAGCACAATGCCAACATCGAACATCGATGAATCGATAAGTGGAGCCAGAGTGGTGCTACTGTTGATACTCTCCGTTTCGATGGTATCGAGCGCCAGTATCTTGATTACGGTGAGCACATCTCCTTCCCTTGTGAAGGTGTTTTGGAGAACACTATATGGATCTCTCTTTATGGCTGCTATCGGAGTTGTCAGAGGCGACCTCGCTGCGCTGAAAGGACCACAAATACGTGGAACTTGGCCGTGGCTTGTTGGAATCGGTGTCATTCTCTCCCTACATTTCTCGACTTGGTTTCAATCGCTCGAGATGACATCTATTTCTGCAAGTGTAGTTCTTGTGGATTCATCTCCAATCTTCGTTGCCATTCTCTCTACGCTCTTCCTAGGTGAATCTCTGCGGAGACGTTCATGGATTGGCATTCTAGTAGCCGTTACTGGAGCCATCTTCTTGGCATGGGTCGACTATGATGGTCTAGATTTGGGCGCATTGACCGGCGACCTTCTGGCACTTGCTGGTGCCGTATTCCTTGCAATCTACTTCATAGGCGGAAGAAGATACGCCCGAGGAGTGCCAATTACCGTCTACACTTCCATTGTCTATCTTGCTGCGGCAATCACGACTCTGGGCCTGTGCATTCTAAGTGGATACAACGTATTAGTTTTCGAGCCATCTGAGGTCCTGATATTCATAGCACTGGCTGTTTTCCCAACCGTGCTCGGACACTCAGTCAACAACTACCTACTCACAAAAGTACCTGCATACGTGGTATCATCTGCTGTTCTTGGTGAGCCAGTAGGAGCTACCATCTTGGCTATGGTTTTTCTCAATCGTATTCCCTCGCCTGCAGTACTCATCGGCTTCACCATCATTCTGTTGGGAGTTGCCGCTGTGCTCACTGACGTTGCATCTAGTGATCGCTCTCAGAGCCTATCCCTTGATGACACCGATAGGTCGCAATCTGACTGCCTTGGTTGCGATTCCGATTGAATCAGAAACTCTGACGACCTCATCAACATCCTTGTATGCTCCAGGAGCTTCTTCGGCTATTACCACACCCTGAGTGGCTTTGACAATGATGCCCTCCCCAGCAAGTTGCTCTTGTATCTCTCTTCCCTGATATCTGCTCTTCGCCTGTGTACGACTGAGAAAACGTCCTGCTCCATGTGCTGTGGAACCGAATGACAGTTTCATACTGCGTTCATTTCCTATCAGAATGTACGATGCAGTCCCCATGGTTCCGGGAATGATTACAGGCTGCCCAATGCTGCGGTATTTTGAAGGCACATCCGGGTGTCCTGGTGGGAACGCCCTCGTGGCGCCCTTTCTATGGACAACGACCTTGGTCCTCTTTCCTTCAATATCATGTTCCTCAACCTTGCCCATATTGTGCGCGACATCATAGATCAGTTTCATGTCCATGTCCTCAGGGGATTGACCCATGACCTTTGAGAATGCCTCTCGTGTCCAGTGCATCATGGCTTGTCTATTGGCAAAAGCATAGTTGGCTGCAGCACTCATCGCTCCCAGGTATGCTTGACCCTCTGGCGACGTCGTTGGAGCACAACATAGTTCTCTGTCAGGTACTTCAATCTTGTACTTTCGCATAGCCTGAGTCATTGTCCGGATGAACTCTGAACAGACTTGGTGTCCGAGTCCACGAGAGCCACTGTGAATCATGATCATCACCTGTCCCTTTCTCGTGATTCCCATCATCTTAGCAGCCCGCTCATCATATATGTCATCAACGAGTTGAATCTCGAGGAAGTGATTTCCGGATCCTAATGTTCCACTCTGCTTGAGCCCTCTGTCCTTGGCAGATCCTGGCACATCTGCGGGATTTGCGATGTCCAGCCTGCCATTGGCCTCCTGATTCTCAAGATCATCTTCCCAGCCATATCCTTCCTCGACTGCCCACATTGAGCCACCCTCAAGAACCTCATCAACGCCCTTGTGCGATTGTAGATTGATTTTGCCCTGCTTCCCAACACCGGTTGGCACATCGGCAAATAGCTGGTCAATTAACTGTCTAATCTTAGGCCTGACATCCTTCTCGTCAAGATTGGTCCTAAGCACTCTGACACCGCAGTTGATATCGTATCCCACTCCACCTGGAGATATGACGCCGCTCTCATAGTCAGTGGCTGCCACGCCGCCAATGGGAAATCCATACCCTTGGTGGCCATCAGGAAGAACTATGCTATAGGTGTAGATACCTGGGATACATGCTGCATTGGTCGCCTGTTTGAATGTAGCATCTTGTTTCATCTTTTTGACCAGATCATCTGACGCATAAATCCTGACAGGAACTCTCATGCATGGTTGAGTACCTTTCTGGATTTCGAATACATTCTCGGAAACCTTCTTGATGTCCATCTAATCCACTCTCAATGTCTGATTGCCAACTTCCTCGTTAGACTCGCTATAAGCGTTGTGAAGTGAGCTAACCTTGGGGCCTGGGATGCGCAAGGAGACAGTAGTATTTGTGTCTCCGCAGTTACAGGCGAACGTAAGGAGGATGTTCTCATGGGGCTGCTTCAGGCTGCTGCAATGCTCTCACATGCAAACACATGTACGGGTGAGATTGGGGATGATGTTGCGGCTCATTCTGTCAATGACGGACTGAAATCGTTGAATGTTGATGTCTTCACATCGGTATGTGAAGGCTCAGTTCAGAGAAAAATTGTCGCCTGCAATTCGGACGATTACGTGTATTCAATAGGATGGCAGAGATTTGCTACCACAGCAACCTGCGGCCCGTTGTGATGAATTTCGCTAGAACCTGGCTTTGGCGCTTGAGAATTGCTGCTGCAGGCAGCAGCCTCTCTCCTACATCTAATCAAGCAGGTGATTCAGTTTATCAAAGAGCTTGTCTATGCCCTTAATGGAATCCAAATCAAGCTCTGGGTCAATGAACTTGCGAAGCTCGATCTTCTCATCCTTTTCCAAATCATGAAAGAGCCAGAACTCTTCGCTTACGTTGGTCTTTGATTCTGCCATGATTGAGTTCACTTCTATTATTATTCTACCAAATACTTCGTGTTTTGTCGATATATATTCTTGGGTCGCGGACTGACCATCTTGTTTCTGGAGCTTTGCAATTCGTGCTTAATAACGGCAAACCATTTAACGACCATGAGATTACTGGGAGCACAGCCATTCAGAAATATGATGTGGGTGTTGAGGAATGAAGATTGTCGTGACTGGGCCATATGAAGCCGGCAAAAGCCAAATGATTTACCACATTACCAATGGACAATGCATCAATATCGAACGCAGAGGTACAACTATTGCGATGGATCATGGTCTAGCCAATGTGGATGGCATGAGTGTCTTCATGTTCGGAACACCGGGCCTTCTACGATTTCGAACTATGCGAAAGATACTGAGTTCGGGAGCAGACGGCATCATTTTTGTCGTTGATTCAGTAGATCCGGACTCTGATGCCAGAGCAAAGCTCTTCTTTCGAGAGATAGCATTCTTCCTTCCTGGAGTGCCCTGTGTTGTAGCTGCAAACAAGCAGGACTTGCAGGGAGCTCGACCAATCGACTCGCTCAGAATGAACTTGCGCTTCTTGGCTGGTCTTCCTGTTTTTCCGGTGTCTGCAAAGACTGGGGAGAATGTGGATAGCATGCTTCGAACCTTACTCTATCTTGTCATGATGCAATGGAGCACTGTCTTCGGGAAATTCGCCAAGTACAGCGGGGCAAAAGATGGCCTCAAGAAATTGATGAAGGACCTCAATCTCGAACGCGACCAGGCCGTTGGCTATCTCAGACGTTTTGAGCTGAGAAAACTCCTTGAGGTACAAGTGGGTGATGAACAATTCAAGGTCAAGGATGCTGTACGCCACCTCTTGGAGAAACCTGTCAGCATCATGCAGCGATAAAGGCGCCGTCCGTTATGGAAAATATCGCCTCTCCGTCGGCCATCAATTGAGATATAGGGCAGATGTTTCATTAGAAAGAATCAAAAGCAATATAGACCGCAACCACTCATACTCACTAGGTGCGCCTTATGACAGAAGACCCCGACGTTGCTTTGGAAGACATGAATCCTGCTGAGCTCTTGGAGCAGGCAGCAGCCGCCCTCGCATCCGGACAGAAGGATGAGGCAGCTAAGATGTTCAATGCAGCAGGCAATATCTACATGTCTGTTGAGGAGTTCGAGGAGGCCCACAAGTGTTTTGAGGAATCCCAGCGTATCTACAAGGAATTGAAGGATGAAAACGGTAGCTGTGATACTATCTACAACCTCGGCGTCGCAAGTATCAATCTGGAGCGTTGGGATGAAGCACTCTTGTCGTTGGAAACCGCCATGAAACTCTTTGAGAAGGCTTCTAACAAGAATGGCGTTGCAGATGCAATTTATGGTCTTGGCCTGGCAAATCTTGGGCATGGCAACTTCGATGAAGCAATGGAGTACTTCAAGAAGGCACAGAAGGCCTACAAGGCCCTTGAGAATGACCAAGGAATGGCAAGTGTTGTCATGGACATGGGAGCTGCATACGCTGACAAAGAGGACTGGACGAACGCTCAGGCTACAATCAAGAAGGCTCTGAAACTCTATGAAGATATGGGCGACAAGGAAGGCATTGCAGATGCACTCTCATTCCTTGGTGACATCTCCGAAACGAGTGGCGATGAGAAGAGAGCTGCTGAGCTTTTTGTCGATGCTGCAAAGAACTACTCTGAAGCAGAGATTCTTGGTATTGCTAGAGAGGTACTTGATAGAGCTGAACAGAAGATGTGGGATATCCCAAAGGCGACTCGTCGAAGACTTAGACGCATGATTGACGATTTGCGAGATGCCTTGCCTGAGGAAGAGGAGATTCCGGATGATGATGAAGGAGATGAGGACTTCGATCCAGACCTGCTCGGCATTGAGGATGATTAGTGACTGCCTAGGGCAATACGCCCCGGATTAGTTTCCTTCTCAACGGGAAAACTCTATTTGCATAGGTTCTGTCATTCGAGTATCTTCCTATGGAGTAGACCTCATTGACACACTGGCGCATGAAGATACTGACTTCCATCATATTGGCTCTGCTACTCTGGTCCATTGCCACCACAGTTATTCCAAGTTCTATGGGGACTCATTCAAGTTTCAACCTTTTCTCGACTAGTGCAAACGGAAGTCAGGTTCCTCTAAGAAGAATCGCTCTTGTTGCTCCAAACGCATCCTCCTACATTGACGAGTTCGCTTACTTCTCATCTATTCCAATGTCTGTGTTCTATGACAATGGCACTCAGTACATCTCACCCCTCATCTATTCATCCGGCTCAGAGAGTGAAGAATGGTTTCTAGAAGATTGGATAGACTACCTCAGTGTAGATGGTGGACTTGTTCAGGCTACAGCCATTGGGGATTTCTCAGAATCATATCTTACGGAGCTACAGTACGATATTGGCGCGAAGATCTATCCTCGAATCACCGGGATAAGTTCCGCAGAGATTGCGGCGAGAATTGCAGTTTCAGAATGGCGTACTTCTGGGGCTGTCGTGCTCTCTCCTGCGAGAGATAGCTTTCAGGCAGGTGCCATTATCTCTGGAAATAGCAGTCATACTTTTCTGAATGATGCGACAGAAACAGACACTTTTGGAGGGACTGTCACGGGTGTGACCGTGCCTACTAGCATATCATTCGATCCGCCCACATCGGCCGGCTGGCTTGAGGGCAGCTTCAACTGGACTGGCAATGAAATCATCACCCATGAGCTCGTGGACCCAGCTGGTGAGATTGTCGACTACTCTGTATACACCCAAGTCTATTTCTCGAGACATCCTGCCTATGTAGAGAACGCAGTACCGCTGCATTTTTGGCTTCCGAAGACCACTGACGGTACGTGGACTATGAATCTCACGAGAGATACTCCAGGTTCCACGACTATGAGCTGCAGTGTTTTCTATCATCCGGGATTCACCGAAACGGTTCCTGTCCCCGCGAACTCCAAATGGTTGAACGTGTCATTGAACTGGGATAATGTCGCCACCGACCTCAATCTTGCGCTGATTGACCCGAATGGTCGTCTGGTAATGTGGGCTCCTGCAGGCAGCATTCTGGCCAATCCTGGCAGGGAATCCATCCAGCTTCCATACCCAATGGAGGGTGACTGGGTCATCATAGCCTCATGGATGGATGCTACAAACGAGCAGAACAACATCGGGATCTCATGGAGGATATCTCAACTTCCGACAAATATCGATCACTACCTGGAATCGGCCTCAAACGCTGCAGTCCTTGCATCACTGCTTAACGTACCTCTTCTCTATGTGGAACTGAATCAGATACCTGAAGTCACACAATGGGCGCTCGACCGACTTGGAGCAACCGATATCTGGCTTGTGGACAGTGGTGACCTGCAACAGACCGGACTTGTCACTGACCTGACTGGCCTGTACACTCTCAAGAATCTTAATAGCTATGGCGCAATAACCGGGAATATCACTGCGCTATCCGGAAGTCCTGATGTCGTGGTCACTGTGCCTACTGGGGACAACAACGAGTTCTTTGGGCCGGCAGCATATTCCGCAGCGGCCCATGGATCACCAATACTCTCCCTGTGCGGCGATGACAACCAGATGACTACTCGTGCACAGGAAACTTGGGCACCCTATCTTATTGGTCCTGAAATCAACAATATCTATGTCATAAACAAGTATGAGAACCGTGCTGAGAACGGATGGTATGACGAGCGAATTCCAAACAAATACTCAATGATGAAATCTGTGAATGACTTTGAGAACTTTCTTGCCTCCCGAGGAGCATACAACACGACAGTGGCTCAACCGTGTGTCATCGTAGCACCAATGTCCCTTCTACCCTCGAGTTTCGATCGTTCGCTTCAATCAGCCTTCAATCCAGGGAGGATCCCAGCTGAGGACCCCTCAACTGCATCGATTCTCATCAGCCGAGGTCTACTGCACAGGTACCTCTTCCTCATAGCAGACTCTGCGGGTACTGCTCTCACAAGCATGTATGCGTATACAGACGGAGCACAATTCGTTGACAATAGCCTACACTACTCCGTGCTATATCAAATAGAAAACAGTACGGACGCCCTCGAATCGGTTGGCTTCGAGATCGAGAGTCATGTTGGCGCGACTGAGACCTTCAATGGACTGAACTCTCAGGTAGCATTCTGGTCCCTGAGCACACACGGGACACTAACAGTTCTACCCAGAGATCCCCCCGACCGACCGTACGGCCAAGGCTACATCTCAATGAGATCGACAGACAGTCCATACGGTTTTGAAGAGAGTCTGGTTGTTCGAGAGAGTCCAGCGGATTCAGACAAATTAGTCAATCCGGTTTCCTTCTCTGCGGAATCCTCGAATCACATCCTACGGTCCACAGATGAGCTTGATGCCTCCATTGGTAATATTGGTTCGCCAATTGTCATTCTGACAGCATGTCTTCTTGGCGGTACTGACATGCCTCTTGTACTCATGCAGCATGGAGCAGTCGCAGTCACTGCATCTCCAAGAACCGTCTATTTCCAGCCTGCCGGGATGCTAGCAGTACTTGTCACTCAATCTCTCTGTGAGGGTAACACAATAGGAGACGCCCTCTCCGCTGGTCTTTCGCTCACCTCATCCGACTATGCGTATCCTCTGGTCGGAAGAGATCCTCGTGACTATGCCAACCAGCAGATTCTGTTTGGAGACCCATCCATTCGTCTCTACGAACCAAGCACCTCATTGCATGTTCAGGCTCTGGATCCATCGTCTGAGGTCTTTGGCAATCACGTGCCGGGTCGTGGTGTATCATCTATTGCAGCCCTTGGCGCTTCCTCATATCTGCCAGACGCGCTCGCTCCTTTGACAGTTGATTTTGATTACTACGAATCCTCGAATTTCACTGATTTTATATCCCTTCTCCCTCTTCGATACACTGTCATAGTAGAGCCAGAAACTCTCTCTCTCTTCTTTGAAGAGGACTTCGCATCGCACTCATCTGAGATCATTTCCTACATCCATGAAGGGGGTGTTTTAGCCATACTTGGGATAGCCGGTCCTCTTGGTTGGGCCCCATGGCCAATCACATTCGGCAATACGACAGATATTGAACCGATATCCTATACTGAAGAATCCCACCCTCTGCTTACTATCCCCAATCTCGTAAACACAACGAGCGATTACTACGGTTGTTTTGACTCAGTCTGGAGCAATTTCACGGTCCTTGCGGTGGCTGGGTCTAGCCCTGTCATTGTAGCAGGAACCTACGGGTCTGGAAAGGTCGTGTTGACGACCACGAGCCCGAATGGCACGGCCAGAGATGACTTTGTTGAAAATGTTGTCAATTGGGGTTCAGCGCCTTCAGTACGACTCAGAACAATCTCACTAAGCCAGTATATTATCTGGGCCGGAGATCGTGTTGTTGTTACTATTCGGCTATCCGACTTGGAGGGCAATCCTATCGAGTCTGCCAATTTGCGGTTATGGCTGAATGAAACAGAATTGAGTGTCATTGAGGATGAGAATGGCTTCTACAGCGTGACAGTGAACGAAACATGGACAGCTAACAATGTAGGTCTGTTTGATATAGTACTCTACGTGAGTAAGAGTGGTCATGACACTCTCTCCTTGACTTACGAGAGGTATTTACTTGTACGTCCATTTCCATGGATTGTGATAGGCATTCTCGGTGGCGGCGTTGCTGCGGTCGTGGGAGGCTGGGTCTATCTCAAGCACAAACGAGGCGACTCATTCTCATATCAAAAGGATGACAGTAGAGACTCTAGGTCGAAAAAGCAAGAGAAAGAAGAGGAAAAGAAGCGGAAGGAAGAGGATGGCAAATTCGATGCAAAAGAGTTCTTTGGCGTCTGATTCGTGCTTTCAATCAAAATGCGCATTTGCCGTGCCTGCAATAAGGTTTTATATATACTGCACGGACTAGCCTTTGTTCGGATTGGCAGAGGGTTCTAGCATGTCCACTCGCGTCGACAGTATCAATAAAATCATCCGTGATTTTGAAACAGTCCCCGGCGTAGAAGGCGCTGCACTTGTGTCTCCAGACGGGCTCATGATTGCATCTGCCTTGCCCGAAAGCGAACAGGAGAATGTTGCTGCAATAAGCGCAGCGATTACATCTCTTGGAGAGAAGGCCACTGTGGAGCTGGATCGTGGAAGTCTCATGGAAATCTATGTAAAAGGTTCCAAGGGATACACGCTCATAACGTCTGTGGGCGACCGCGCAGTGTTCCTTGTCCTGGCAAAGGTTGATGCTCAGCTCGGGCTCATATTCATGGATATGAAACGGATGGCTGAAGCCTTGCTTGAGATCCTTTGATTAGATGCTGTATCATCTCATTCTCTTGACTAGGACGTCTACAATTTGCCGTGCAACTTCCCTTTTTGAGGCTAGGGGAATCTCGACCCTGAAGTCCTTCGGTCCTACGATGAGTACTTCGTTTGTGTCCACTTCAAAGGCGACTCCCTTCTTCTGTTCGTCATTAGCGACGACTAGATTGCAGATTCCTGTATCTACTTTGGCTCTCGCTCGCCTCTCCAGCTCCTTGTCACTGACTCCTGATTCGACCTTGAATCCCACGATAAAGAGACTCTTGTACTTGTTTCTCGCCGCCTCGATGATCTTCTTTGTAGGCACGAGTTCCACAACGAAGTCGGTCTTTCCTGATGCGATTTTCGTGTCTTCTTTCTTGGCTGGGACATAGTCTGAAACAGCTGCAGCCGAAACAAAGCAGTCTGTCTTCTGAGAAGAGAGAGCTTTCATCACTGCATCCAGCATCTCCTCGGCGGTATTGACACTCACAACCTCGGCAAGTGCTGGGGGCTTCTGGGCGGTCGGACCGAGCACAAGGGTCACTGATGCTCCTCGAGAAATCAGTTCCTGCGCGACTGCAATTCCCATTTTGCCTGTTGAAGGATTCGTGATGAATCGCACCCTGTCAATCCATCCTCTGGTCGGACCAGCAGTTAAGACAAAGTGCTTCCCTTCAAGGTCCCTAGGTCCCAGTTTCGCTATTACATAATCGACTATCACGTCTGTGTCGGGAATCTTCGCCTTATCCTCCTCGAGCCGCGGGGGCACCACTCCAACTCCCATTGACTTGAGCTTCTCGATGTTCTCAATGACTGCTGGGTGCTCGTACATTGACTCATGCATGGCTGGGACTACTATGACCGGAATGTGTGCGCCGATTGCTGATGATGCTGTGGTAGTCACAGGTGTATCATCAATTCCTGTTGCGACCTTGCCTATGGTATTTGCAGTTGCAGGCGCGACTAGGACCAAGTCGACATGGCCTTTATGCTTTCCAGCTAGAGTGATGTGCTCAATCTGGCCTGTCAGCTCGACGACAACGGGATTACCAGTCGCCCACTCCAGCAGGTAGGGATGGATGATCTTCTGAGCCATTGCACTCATAATCGGATAGACTTCTGCACCGTGGCGCATGAGCCTTCTTGCAAGAGCCACAGACTCAACGGCAGCCACGCTTCCCGTCACACAGAGTGCAATGCTCTTCCCTTCAAGTGCTCGACTCAGAGTTCCTTTGATCAGTTTGGATGTATGTTCCATTGGACAAGGCACCACTTGATAGTCTTCAGACATCCTTTATGAGGATAAGGGGTCGGATAAGACTTGTGGGTGACGTTTTGCTGACACTGGAATCGCCTGTATTACCCTAATATTGTGCAGGTATACACAGGTGGGCAAAGAATATATGAGGCAAATAGGATGAGCGGGAGTAACGGTGGCGGCTGTTTCAGTGGATTTGCCATCAATGAATGTCCATATGACGTAACCTTCGGTAGGTGTGGAACACTTGGCAGACTCTTCTCGCAACATGGATGAACTCATGAAGGGATTTCAGACCGAGAAGAAGACAAGGTTCCAGTCCTATGAGAAGGTTGTTTCTTCTCTTGGCACTCCTACCCAATCGCTCTTTGTGACCGATAATGACAATGAGGTCGATACATTTCAGCGAGACTTCAACGAGTTTCTTGTGTCGACAGGAAGAATGGAAGAGGGTTCTACAGATCTGCCCTATCACATGGTGCGAATAGGCTACGATGGCGATATGCTTGATGACATGTTCAGACTAGTTGTTTCTGATGAATCTGACAATTTCACACCGGCATCGCTTGATCCCAACTCACTCTATTCAAAACAGGCCATCTTTCAGCATCTCTACCAGGCCATTAGCAAAGACAAGTTCATCGTTTTTCACATCACAGAGTTCCCACTTGCCTACTACTTCGAAACCGCCGTTGTAGTCGACGTTCAGGAGCTCTCGGATGTTATGGATCCATCGGTTCATGACGAAACCATCGTACGATACCTCAACGACCTTCGTGAGCAAGGGACAGAGGAGCATAGAAAGACATACACCTTCTTCTACCGAATCAGTACGTCACTACTAATGGAACTCTCCAACGTCTTCCTCGTGGTTCCTACGGCAGGCATGAACAGACATCTCGTGGTAACAAGCTGGCGTACACAGACCCTCCTCCTTGGTTTCAGTCCCCTGACATGGTCCTCGGGCAGCTTCAATGTCTTTGATTTGAGCGGGCGCGATATCGATGCTCGATGGGCATATCCTGCACCACCAACGGCAGACCCACGGGTGAAACAATACACAAGTCTAGTGCCCATGAAGTAGGTTCAGATCCCGATTCTCTCTCTTCAACCGTTATGTATATACATATATATACGCACCCTGTTTTATGTAAAGAATATTTAATAACAACTCATTTGAGAGTCCCTTAGCTCACACCTTGAGCAAGAGAAAAACCGTGCCAAAGGTTGCGCAGGCCTTCGTTCCAGGTCACATAACTGGATTCTTCAGAATCCATGATGATGCTGAGGATCCCCTCTTGCGCGGATCTACTGGTGCAGGCTTCTCTGTTGAGATTGGCACACACACAACCGTCAGCATAATTGAGAATGACAGACCAGAGATAACTACAATCTTCAATGGCGAGGTAATTGATGCTCGAGTAACACACACGGTGGTACAAAGAATGGTCCAGAAATATGAGAGGCAGCTCAAGGTGAATGTTATGCACAAGTCCTCTCTCGCTTCCGGTGCTGGTTTTGGTTCATCTGGGGCTGGTGCCCTTGGTACAGCACTTGCTCTCGGCCATCTTCTGGACCCGGCGATGAGCTACGATGCTGCTGCATGCTATGCGCACGAGGCTGAGGTAGTAAATCACACAGGGCTCGGTGATGTCATTGCACAGACCAAAGGCGGTCTGGAGATTCGTGTTCATCCTGGCGGTCCTGGCATTGGCGAAGTAGTGAGAATGGAAAGCAGCGCTCCCGCATCTGTAGTCCTTGCAGGAGCTCCAGGGATCTACACCCGAGATGTTCTAACAAATCCAGAGAGCCGTACTAGAATCAACAAGGCCGGCGACCGTCTTGTTCATAGAATGATGAAAAGACGTGACCTCAAAACATTCATCTCTTGTTCAAGGAACTTCACGAATTCCATCGGACTTGCAACAAAGAGGGTCATCGATGCACTTCACGACTTGGATGTTGCTGGATTCTCGCAATCTAGCATGGTCATGTTAGGTGATTCAGTGTTTTGCTTCTGCGATGATAGCGAGTTCAGCAACGTGATTGATATCCTGGATAGATACTGGGACAGGTCTCAAGTGAGTGCGACTTCAGTTTCACACATTGGCGGGAGGTTGGTATGACGGTGGAAACAGAAATCCCTGCTGATCACCCGCGAAAGGTGTCTCTACTTATTCGCGATACGATTATTGCAGGTCACACAGACCATGTCGTTGCCACTGCTGGGCTACTTGCACATGGTCGGGGTGAGGCTTTTGACTATCTCATCGGAGAACAGACAACACAGCTGGCTGAAAAAGCCATCAAAGCCGCAGTTGCATCATTATTGCTTGCCAGGCATCCGGTGATAAGCGTCAATGGAAATACATGCTCACTCGTTCCTAATGACTTGGTTGCACTCTCCGAGATCACTCGTGCTCCTCTGGAGATCAACTTGTTCTACTATCGAGAAGACCGAGAGGATGCCATCATTCGTGTGCTAAGAACAGCTGGTGCGAAAGCAGTACTAGGCACCCGGGACCGACCATCCGCTACAATCCCCGAACTCAGCAGCAATCGCCGGAAAGTCGATTCGGAGGGAATTTGGGCTGCAGATGTTGTGGTTGTCCCTCTAGAAGATGGAGACAGAACAGAGGCATTGAAGTCCGAAGGGAAATTCGTGGTTGCGATAGACCTGAATCCCATGAGCAGAACTGCCATCTATGCTGATATCACCATCGTGGATAATGTTGTTCGTGCACTGCCTCTGATGGTCAAGTATGCCTTGAAATTGAAAAAGAAGCCGAAGCGTGAGTTGCAAGAGATTGTTCGGAGTTTCAACAACGATCAGAACCTTGGTCAATCAATTCGTTTCATTACATCAAGACTTGAGGAACTATCACGAGATATTAGTGTCCTCCGTCAGAAGAAACCAGCTGGAGTGAGAGAATCATGAAGATTGTTGTTTTGGGGTCCGGAGCCATTGGAAGCTTGTATGGTGCTTTTCTTAGCACTATAGAGAATAACAAAGTGATTCTTGTTGGCAGGAATCCTCACATAGCCGCGATTCGTTCAAAAGGTCTCACCATCCGAGGCGTCATGGGAGAGCATCTCTTTCATCTCGATGCGGTTGACGATGTGTCTGAGGTCACCGAGGCAGACCTGATTCTTCTTACCACAAAGACCTATGATACAGCTTCAGCTATCAGCGCTGCCAAACATCTCGTTGACGCGGGCGCATTCATCCTCATAATCCAGAATGGCATTGGAACAGAGCAACTTGTGGCTGACACACTCCGCACAACACGAGTCCTAAGAGCAACAACATGTATGGGCGCAGTCCGAACAGCACCTGGTGTCGTCACGGCGACAGGTTGTGGCCTCACAGAGCTCGGTTCGCGTTTTCCTGAGAACTATGGGTTCGTCGAAATGATCACTGCAATGCTCAAGGACTGTGGTTTTGATGTCCAATCAAGTCCAAACATCGAAGGTGTGGTCTGGACTAAGACACTTGTGAACTGTGGTATAAACCCCGTGGGAGCATTGACAGGCCTCACTAATGGAGAGGTCTACAAGAATCACCAGCTGAGAGTACTTGTAGTCAGACTCATCGAAGAGGCCATGGAGGTCGTGAATGCACTTGGCATCGAACTCACGACTAAGGACCCTGTACGCTATGCGCTCGGAACTGCTAAGGCCACTGGGAATAACATCAATTCCATGCTTCAGGACATACTGGCGCGGAAGCGAACCGAGATTGATGCAATCACAGGAGAGATCATAAGACTTGGAAAGGAGCTTGGCATTGACACGCCTTCAAACGAAACTGTGTATGCCCTAATCAAGGCGATTGAAACTGAGTATCTGAAGGACCCCACGAGGTCTACTGCCATCAAGCATCTTGCTGTGGACGAATTGGTTGATACTCTGATTACATCCTGAACATCGATTTTGCCATTTGATAAGATGTCAGTGCAGACTTCTTTGCATTGTACTTCATTGCATTCATGTGTCCAGGAAGACCGATGTCAAACTTCATTTCTGAGATTCGTTTCAGGGACTCTACAAGCTTCTTTGGGCTGCCCGTGGGGAAATCTACTCTTCCGAAACTGCCTCCCGAAAACAGAGTGTCCCCAGTTAGTAGGATTCCTGTGTCCTCGAGTTCAATCGTGATACTACCCTCTGAGTGCCCCGGGGTATGGTAAACCCTCATCTTCACGTTTCCAAAGTCAAGTGACGAGCCCTCCTCAAGTATGCCTTCCACTCTCAGTGGGGGCAATTCTGCCCCGAAGGTATCGCTCAAGGTCGAGCTCATGTCTCCCCTATTGATGTGCTCTGCCTCTGCTTTGTGCAGGTATATTTTGGGCGAGCCAACCTCCAAAATAGGCACCACACCCCCAATATGGTCGATGTGGGCGTGTGTGAGTATGATGTCAGTGATCGAAGAGAGGGAGGATCCTAGACTGTGAAGCTCATTCTCAAGTGATTCCGCGTAGAGGCCAGTACCAGTGTCAACCAGAATGTGATGATCATTCGATTTTATGAAGGTGATATTCGAATCGAAGGAACGGCTCACCAAGAAGTACACAGACTCTCTGATCTGATCAAACACGTCAATCACCTGAGATGCTCCACTAATCTGTCAACCTCTTCATTCGTGTTGTAGAAGTGTGGTGACACTCGTAGTCGACCGCTGCGTACAGAGCAGTAGATCTTCTCTTTGATGAGTTTCTCGTTTAGTTTCTCAACATCTGGTGGCTTGCATGATACAATCGCCGAATTGTTCTTTTCTCCAAAATCGTAATGGGGGATATCAAGTTCTGACAGACGTTTCCGCAAATAGTCCGCGACCGCTAGGGCTGCCTTCTCTCGTTTCTGGTTTGATATCTGCAGAAGTATCTTGAGTGACTCCGAGAAGCCCACATACGCAATCATAGCCGGCGAACCGACTTGGAATTTCTGCGCGTCACTCAACGGTTTCCTATCAAAGTAACTGTATTCATTGAGTTGTTCAACCCCCCACCAACCTAGAAACCTCGGTTGGACTTCCTCAATGATTGAATAAGCCACATAGACAAACCCCGCCCCCACAGGTCCTAGAAGCCATTTTGCTGCTTGCGCTGTCGCAAAATCAATATGCAGTTTCGACAGATCTGTTTCAATACATCCTGCTGCTTGGATGACATCCACCGACAAAAGTGCACAGTTGGCATGGGTGACCTTTGATAGCGCTCGTAGGTCGGTTCGAAATCCACTCCCGAACTGTATTTGACTGACGGCGACGACGCGCGTGTTCTCATCGATTGCACTAGCGAAATCATCTACTGATGCCGCTCCATCCGTGGACTTCACCACTCTGAGTTCTGGACCGTAGAGCTTGCTAATATTCTGCCAAGGAATATAGTTAGCAGGAAACTCCAGATCGCACAGAACAATGTTTGAATCGGCTGGATACTGTATGCTATGTCCGAACGAGTTGACGCCTGAACTGGTACTCGGTACAAAGCCATATTGGCAGTAGTCTCCGCCAAGTAGCTTGGCAAGGTCAATCCTTATTGATTTGAAGAGATTCAGCGTATCCTCAAAGTCGCCAATTGCTTCTACGCTATTGTCCAGATACTCCTTCATTGAATTGATAGTCGCCACGGGCGGGATGCCAGTGGATGCATTATTGAGATAGGTCAGATGTTCGAGGGTGGGCCACGTTTCTGAAATGAACTTGCGGTCGATGGTGTCCGTCATGAACTGCATCAGGGATGCCATTTCTTGATAAAGCTCACTGCGGATGAAGTTCCCCGAAGGTTTAAGACTACCATCGCACTGTCAAATCTCGGAGAGCAGATTGCCGATATTCAGGAGGTTTGGAAGGCGTTCTAAGGCGCCGAAGGAAGAAGACACACCCTCTAAGGCTGAACTAGGCTCGGCAGCTCCAGTTGAAGGCATCACCGGGAGCCCTCCTAAGAAACCGAAGACGATGGCAGTTCCTCGCACCAAGGTTTTTGAAGAACGAGTTCCTGCGGGAGTATCTATGGGTAGACTCATCGCATCATCAGAGGAAATAGCAGTTGATGCAGAGAAGACAGTAGATTATGCAAAGAGGGCTCGAATTCACCCTCAGACAGCTGCCGAGATTGTACCCGGAAAGGTCTTGAAACGCGACGAGGAAGGTCGTGTTCATATCAAGATTGTGTTTTATGGCCCCTCTCTCTCTGGCAAGACCACAGCACTTAGATGGCTTTTTGCAAATGTACGGTCTCTTGCAAAGGGGAAGATTGTTGAGATTTCTGATGAGCTAGGTAGAACGACATTCTTTGACTTTATTCCTGTGTCTGCGAGCGATAGAATGGTTTTTGACGTCTTCACAGTCGCGGGTCAACGTCGTCATGCTGCCAGTCGTATCAAGGTATTGCGTGATTGTGATGGACTCATTTTCATGGCTGACTCCACCCCCGAACAGATGAACGAGAATCTTGCGTCAATTCAGGAATTACGGATTGCTCTCGGGACTGACCGAATGGCAATGTTGCCTATCATAGTGTCATTGAACAAGAGAGATCTCCCGAATGCGCTCCCAGTAGATTACATGGTGCAGATGCTGGATCTAGAAGGATATCCAGTATTTGCCACAATAGCTACTGAGGGAAAGAATCTACTCAGAATGTTTCAGAGAGTCCTGCGTGATGCTCTGATCTTCAAAGTGGGAATTTAATCAATCCCTGGTGATTGGGAGTTCTCCCTTCTCAAGCTGTTGGATGAGTCTGACTAGCTCTTCCTCGGCTTGCTCCACAATGAGCTTGCCCTTCTCGGGTGTGGCCTTTCTCGGGTCTCCGTACATCGCTGACGGAAGCAGTTCTTCTCTAGACATCCCGGAGATGATAGTGAACTTTGTCACAACTCGATGGGATTCTGCCTTAGAAAGGTCGACAAGGTCTGGTCGTACATGCATGACTTCCGATGTTTCATCTTCTGCAGCATGTCCCATCGGAGTTTCTTCAACAAGTTTGCGTGCTGACTCAGCAAGATCCTTGTACCAATTGACAATGATGACGACTCTCTGTCCTGTTTCAGTGGCGGTCTTGGCAGCGATTGTTAACTCTGGGATATTGCCGCCGTGTCCATTCAAAACGATAAGGTACCTGAAACCCTGTTTGAAGACTCCCGTCATGACCGAGGAGTAAAAGCCTATCAGTGCTTCAGGGGCAATCGATATAGTGCCTTCAAAGTTGTCGAAATTCCAGCTGTCGCCAAATGGAATCGAAGGAAGAACGAGTGCCCTTGTCTTTGATGCTATTCGCTCTGCTAGATAGGTTGGGAGAATAGTGTCTGTTGAAAGCGGAAGATGCAAACCGTGGGCTTCGAGGGCTCCGGTCACCATTACGGCAACCTCTGTCCTAGATGACACTCCAGGGAAATTCGTGTGTGATAATTCAGACCAGATTGGCATAGGTTTGTCGTTCGACTGTGCTCTCGCAATCTAATAAATGAGGCGAAATGCCTCTGTCCAATCCATCACGATTCTAGAACCGAAAAGATGAAAAACCGAGGGTGTAGGTTTCCAATGCAGTCAACGCTGCATACATAGCCCCGTGGTGTAGTGGTCAAGCATAGGCGGCCCTGGCCCGTCTGACCTAGGTTCGAATCCTGGCGGGGCTACCACCTTCCATGGGTTGATTCCTGTTTTCAAACCAAATCTCTTTCGCACCTGAAGGAACGATCATAGTCCTCCTCATCGCCGCAGTGATGAAGGAGTCATTTCATCATCTCTGGCCAGATTCACCAGACAGGTTCTACTCTGATTCTCTCCACAAATGCTCGGGAGAAGCTGAAAACACCCAGTTTTCCAATGGTTGTGAGGGTGAGCTGCAAAAATCGAACAGCTGCGCGTTATTGTGTCAAAACAGGAGGTTTAGGCTAGGAGCAGTACATTTATAGGGAAACTACGTATTTTCATGGCTGGAGAACGGTTCGTCGATAAAGCTCATTCTTGAGTTACCTGTTCCAATCTGACCCCTCCCGGCGGATGAATACGGGGGCGAATCCTCTCCATTTTCTATTTTTGTGATGACAATCTTCTTATCCGAGTCGAGCAAATCAGATAGCGGAGTCTGTCCTCTATGGAGCATATTGAACTTGGCTGGAACGACTTTTGGGCCGAAATCTTCAGAGTCAAGCATCGAAGAGCTATTCAGGGTATTCAGGACTACGACCGTCTGGTGGTTGACTTCTGTATAGGCGTGATGGGCCTCAAGAAAGACAATGAAATCCTAGACATTGCCTGCGGCTCTGGAGATCAGTCTATCGAGTTCGCTAGGAAGGGAGTCAAGGTGACTGCCTTTGATATCTCCGAGACCCTGATTCGCGTGGCAAGAGAGCGTGCCAAGAGCGAGAATGTGCCTATCGGCTTCTCGGTTGGCGACATGCGCGCCATGTCCTTCACCCAGCAGTTCAATGCTGCTGTGCTCCTTAGTCACAGTTTTGGTTTCTTCAACCACGAGGTGAATAGACGGATTCTCGGGGATGTCTTTGCCGCGCTGAAGAAGAGTGGGAAGCTTCTGCTGGATCTGATGAATCCGTATAACCTGCCACGATTTCATAAGACTTGGACAGAGCTTGAGGGCGGATATCTTCTGAGCGAGCCTCACATGCTTGATGCTCCTGCAGGAGTTCTCAGGGGACGCCCTGCGCTCTTTGTTGATACAGAACACGACCGCATTGTATTGATGGATTCGGATGCTCTGTCTAACAACGACATCCGGATGTATACCGCTCTTGAGATTCATGCAATGCTCAATGAAGTTGGATTCAAGAAGGTCGAATTCTATGGACAGAACACTCTCCCGAGGATGCCGTATTCAGCTGGGTCTGAGAGAATGGTTGTTGTCGCGACAAAATGAATGCATGAAAATGTCTACCCTCTACTTCCTTCTTCGGGAGAACACAGCGTAGAACACCATCTTTCGGAGGATAATTCATTTCCCTGTCATAATCCTTTTAAGACTCCAAAAAAGAGTTCGCCTAAGCCACCGGTATGGATATTATCGGTGCCCCGATGAGTTCTCTCGTGACATATTCATGAGTTGGGGACAGGTTATTAGCTTGCAGTATCGCGAGGGAAAAAGAAGTAAGAATGGTGTAACATCATGGTAAAAATCAAAGAGCCAGATGCGATAAGGAAACTGATACTCTCAGATGACTATGCGCATAAGAGAATCATTTCAATCAGCGCGCACATTGACCATGGTAAGACTACAACGACAGACTATCTGTTGCGCCGTGCTGGTCTCATGAGTGATGCTGCAACAGGAAAGGCGCTCATGACAGACAGTGATGCGGAAGAACAGGAGAGAGGCATCACTATCTTCACTTCAGTAGTCATGTTGCACTTTGAGCTCGAAGGCGAGGAGTACCTTGTCCAACTCTCAGACACTCCTGGACACTTATCATTCACAGGTGAGGTTTCACGTGCCCTCAGAGCTAGTGATGGGGCGGTCATCCTTGTAGATGCTCTCGAGGGTGTCATGACGCAGACCGAGACAAACATTGGCCTGGCAGTTGGCTCTGAGGCATGCAAACCAGTGCTGTTCGTTAACAAGGTAGATCGCCTTATCAATGAGCTTAAGCTGCCTCCAGCCAAGGTCTATGAGAGAATAGACATCATCATCTCAAAGGTCAATCAGCTGATCAAGAAGGTAGCTCCCAAGGAGTATGCTCTGGATTGGAGAGTCAGTTTCCAAGAGGGAAGTGTAGCCATCGGTAGCGCGAAGACCGGTTGGGCTTTCACAATGAAGACTCTGGAGAAGAAGGGCATCAAGCCGCTTATCGTCTTTGAGAAGTACAGCAAGGGCGATGATAAATGGCTGAGAGATAATCTTCCTTTGGATGAAGCTCTTCTCGAGATGATAGTGAAACACCTTCCAAATCCAAAAGATGCACAGAAATACAAGATTCCTCGTATATGGTCTGGCGATCTGAGTAGCCCGGCAGGACAGGCTCTTCTGAACTGCGACCGCAATGGACCGCTCATCGGATCTATCAACAAGATATTCATTGATCCAAAGAGCAAGAGACCGACCCTCATAGGTCGTGTGTTCTCTGGAACAATCAAGTCGGGGCAGGAGATACGTCTTGTCAATATGAAGCAGAATGCAAAAGTCAAGCGCCTAGGAGTTCAGGAGATCACCGATATCCTTGACATGGATGAGGTTCCTGCTGGCAATCTCTTCTCTGTGTTCGGCTTCATGTGTCCAAGTGGTGAGTCGTTCGTAGACCCCGGCTCAGACACGAAGGGCTTCGAAGCCATCGAGTACGTGAGCGAGCCGGTCGTCAGTAGGAGCATCAAGCCAATTGATCCTCAAGACGTTGCTACGCTTGGCGAAGTAGTATCGAAGTGGATCATGGCTGACCCAACAGCGAGGTTCACTCATGATAAGGAGTCAATGGAGTATCGCCTTGATGGTATCGACCCACTTCAGATTGAGATACTCACCGAGAGAATCAACGAGCAGGTCCCCATCAAGGTTTCAGAACCCATCATTGTGTATCGTGAGAAAATGACCGAGCGCGGAGAGGAATTCCACACCAAATCACCGAACGGTCATAACAAGGTTCGCATGTTCCTTGAGCCCCTTGATGATAAGACAGTCGACCTGATTCGTAAGAAGAAGATCACTGCTGAGATGAACGACAGAGAGAGAGCTCAGATTCTCCGTGATGAGGCTGGCTGGGACGCAAAAGAAGCGCGGAAGATTCTCGATATATACGAGTCATCTATGTTAGTTGATGGAATGAGTGGAGTACAGCGATTCGACCGTATCTATTCATACCTCCAGACTGTTTTCCGTGAGTTCATTGATGCTGGTCCAATAGCACACGAACCGGTGATGGGTGTCAAAGTCACACTGACTGATGCTACCGTTCACAACGATCCAGCGCACACCGGGTACAACGAGGTGGCCACCATGGTGAGCGCGGCTCTCAATATGGGGTTCCTCACAGGAAGGCCTGGGCTGTTCGAGCCTGTTCTTGATACGGACATCAAGACCCCAACTGATACACAGGGCCAAGTGATTAAGGTCCTTACAGGTCACCGGGGTCAAATCATTACGATTGAGGGTGAAGAGGATACAGTCACCGTGAGGGGGACTCTACCCACTGCAGAAACCATCGGTATTGCTGATGAATTCAGAAGCGCAACCGCGGGTCGCAGCTTCTTTGGCTATCAGTTCCATGGTTTTGATGTTCTACCCAGCAATCTGCAGGAAGAGATTATTCTGGAGATTCGGAAGAGAAAGAAGATGGCCGAGGAGATGCCCAATTTGGCTTCGTGGAGCAGATGGGTCTACAAACGAACATAAGCTCAATCGACTACCGCAGGGGATGTTCATCCGAACATCTCCTGACATACTCTTTTTTTCGTTTCATCTTGTTCGGTGGATAGGCTTTTGACTAACCATTATATCTTGTTGCCCGATTGATTATGACGACTAATCTGTTCGATGTCCTTGCCAAACTTGTGGCTTTTGACACAAGAAACGACGATCCTTCTCAGAAACCTGGTAAAGAATGCCCAGAGTATATCAACAGGCTTCTGACTGATGCTGGTTGCCATACTGAGCTATTGGAATCCGAAGGGTATTACACAGCCTTTGGCAGAAGAGGCAGTGGCGCCTTCAAGATTCTTTTCCTTGCCCATTTTGATGTTGTACCCTTCGGAAGCGGCTGGAACAGCGATCCCTTATCGCTGAAGATTGATGGCGATGTGGCATATGGTCGAGGGGCCTGCGATGACAAGGGAAATGTCGTTTCACTTATTCTCCTTGCTGAACATCTCATGCAGTCTGACCTTCCATGTACTGTCATGTTTGCCATGACTGGCGACGAGGAGATAGGCGGGCGAAATGGAGCTGGAATGCTTAGGGACTGGCTAGTCAAGCATGGACTGTTTCCTGATTACGTTGTGGTCGCGGACGGCATCCACCAGCAAATCATACATAGACGCCGCAATATTCTTCCTACCTACGTGAAGGTGGATGCAAATAAAGCGAAGGTGAGGGGCAAGCCCGAAACCGTTCGCTTCACGACCGAAACCTACGGCTCAAACACTCGTCATAGTGCATATCTCAGACCCGGTGTAGACCGGCATGCAATGCTCACTGCCTCAAAGTATCTGGACATGCATCCTGAAACTGTAGTTTCTGACGTGAGAGGTGCGTTCTTGAAGTCGAATGTCGTACCTGACTGGGTAGAGCTGGATGTTGTCCATCCAGACTCTTCTGGAGTTGAATCCACCTACGACATTGCACTGACCAAGCTCTTACGAGTCCTTCTGGCTATCTCACAGGCAGCCTTTCCTACAAGACACTCCGACAAAGGGAAGATCATCAGTCCCAACCTCCTCTCGAAAGAAAGCGACATCTGGACTCTGTACTGTGATGTGCGAGCGATGACGAATAACAATGATGAAGTAGAACAATCAATTCGAGAGGCAGTGAAGGGCAAATTGGAGCTGTCTTCGTTGAAAGTGCTAGGCGGAGCCGGCTATGTTGATGTTGCCCCTGATTCACGCCTGATTCGGGCAATGGAATGGGCTCTCAACAAAAAGGGTGTCTTCTACAGCATTATCGAAGGATTTGGAGGTTCTGACTCACGGTACTTTGCGGGACAAGGTGCAGACCTTTTCGATTTTGGCCCGGAAGGCGATAATCTGCATGGTGCCAATGAATGGGTATCATTGCCATCTCTTAGAGAGAATGCCGAAGTATTCCACACGATGATAGAAGTTTTGACAAGAGAGAAGAACTCCGAGTAGGTACCTACAGGGGGTTTATTCCTACCTTTAAGCTAAGGTCATCTATCTGCCAATCCTTGACATAGTGATACTTTCCCCAATCTGGCACCTTCTTAGGACCCACAAGATTCAATGACTGTGCCCGCGTTTCGTTTATCAAATGTGTCTTGAACATCTCTGCCAGTTCGACCGATTCATCCTCAGAGAATTGAAGTACCAGGTCAATTGACTGTTCGACCTTGAGGTCTAGTTCCTTTCTCATGACCTGAACCCGCCTTGTCACATCTCTCACAAGCCCTTCAGCCTCAAGTTCCTTCGTACGTGTCACATCAATGTAGACCTTGCCAACATTACTTTCAGCAAAGCTGAGATGGTCTGGGAGGCTCTCCACAAACTCTAGGTCCCCCTCGACCAATTTGAGTTTCTTTCCTGCAACAACAACTCCTGCCTTCCCTTTCTCCAAGTCTGCACGGAGTTTGACTGCATTGGCTTCCTGAAGTGCTGCGACCAGTTGCTTCATCATGTCCTTGTACTTTGGACCGAGTGCCTTGTAGTTTGGCTTGACTGAGAGCTGTGTGAATTCGGCCATGACATCTGTTCGTCGCACCTCGAAGGCCCTAGTGTTGAGATCATCTAGCAAGAGATCTCTCAGGCTCTCGGCTCTCGAACTGATTTCATCATCTACAGCTATGAGTATGACTTTCGCGACGGGGTGTCTCAGTTTGACGCCCTTCTTGTTCCTAGCATAGCTTGAGGCGCTCCTGAGTTCTTGAAGCACATCGAACGTCGACTCCATTTCTGTGTCTATCATCTTCTCTACAGGCATCGGCATATCTGTCAAGTTGATGGACTCGGGAAGACCATCAGCAAATCTCACAAGGAAGTCTTTGTGGAGTTTCTCACATAGAAACGGAGTGAATGGGTTAAGGGCTCTCAGAAAGGTCTGAAGCGTATAGTAAATGACATCGTATGCCATCACTTTCTTTGGATCCTCGCTGTCCAGCCAGACACGTTTTTTCACCAATGGTAGATACACTCTGCTGAGGTCTTCAGATATGAAATCAAGAAGGATTCGTCCTGCCTGATGCCACAGGTACTTCTTCATCTGCTCATGGTACTCTTTGACCACACTCTGGAGCCTGGATAATATCCACCTATCCTCTATATTCGCATTAGGCAGCGACTTCATCATCCGCTTCTCATTGAACTTGAAGTCGTCAAGGTCCATGTAGGTTTCCGTGAAGAGCACAACATTCCAGAGAACGTCCAGTTTCTTCCGAGTGAGCTCTATCTCCTTTGAGTCGTAGTTCATTCGAGACCATGATGCCGACCGAGTCAGTACAAATGCGCGGAATGGATCTGCTCCTATGCTAGCAAATGCATCCTGTGCCCAGACGACATTTCCTCTTGATTTGCTCATTTTTCCCCCATCCTCGTCCAAAACATGCTCTTGACTCACGGCTGCTTTGAAGGGTGCTTTGTCATGCATGACAACTGAAGTATAGAGCAGGCTGTAGAACCATCCTCTTGACTGGTCCACTGCCTCCGTTATGAAGTCAAAGGGAAAGAGCTGCTTATGCAATGCTGGGTCCTTCAGATAATCCAAGCTCGCAGTGTGCGCCATGCCTGAGTCTAGCCAGCAGTCCGTCACGAACTTCTCGCGATGCATCTTGCCCCCGCACCTCTCACACTTGAGAACGACCTTGTCGGCCCAGGGTCTATGCATCTCAAAGTCCTTTGGCATTCTTATTGCATGTTCTTTCAGCTCCTTTCGGGAACCTATGACGATTTCTGACTTACAATCATCGCAAATCCACACCGGAAGCGGGGAGCCCCAGACTCTGGATCGCGATATACACCAATCATCTGCATTTGCCACCCAGTCTCCAAAACGACCTGTTCCTGCCCACTCCGGTGTCCACTCTACTATGCTATTCTCCTTGACCAGTCGTTCTCGTACTCCTGTCATCTTCAGGAACCACTGAGTCTTGTCCGCGAGGTAGATGAGAGGAGTGTCACATCTCCAGCAGTGAGGATACTCATGTTCCAGAGTTTCTTCATGGACGAGAAGCCCCTTCTTCTCAAGCAGCCTCGGAACCTCAGGGTTCGTATCAAAGACGAATCTTCCCTCGAACATAGGTACCTCCGATGTGAATTTGCCTGACCCTGTCACTGGCGCAAGAACTGGAACCTCGAACTCTCTACCAACATTGAAGTCATCGGGCCCAAATCCGGGTGCCGTATGCACAAGTCCCGTACCATCCACTACGGTGACATGGGTACCTGTGACAACTGCATGCATGTATTTCTCATCATGCGCCCGATGGAACGGGACCTCATCCTTGAATGGATGTTCATATTTCCATCCAAGCATTTTCTTGCCCAAGAGTGAGTCGACAATCTCATACGATTTCTTCTTTGCTTTCCGCATTACATCTTCTACTCTGTCCTCGACGAGCCACCAGAGTTCGCCTTCGACCTTGACCTTGACATACTTGCAGTCTGGGTGTACAGAAACCATCTCGTTCGAGATCAGAGTGAATGGAGTCGTGGTCCAGATGACCAAGTACTCATTCTCCCTGTCCACGAGCTTGAACTTGACATATATCGAAGGATCTGTCTTCATCAAGTACCCCTGAGAGACCTCGTGCTCCGAGAGTGCTGTGACACATCGTGGGCAGATTGGATTGACTCGATAACCTCTGCCCAGCAGTCCTTTTTCGTTTGCAAGTTTGAGGAAGTACCAGACATGTTCTATGTAGTCATCCCTTCGAGTCTGATAGGCTGATGGATAGTCCAGCCACAGACCTAGCCTAACTGAATCGTTGACCCATCTCTCTAGATAGAAGTCTACGAGTTCTTTGCATTTCTTGACGAACACATCCATTCCGAGATTCGACCCGATTAGCCCCTTCTCAACAATACCCTCTTTCTTCTCAACTTCAAGTTCCACGGGCAGACCCTGCATGTCCCATCCGCCACGGCGCCATACATTGTAGCCCCGCATGGTCATGTACCTGATCTGTGCGTCTTTCATGGCTCGACCTCGAGCGTGCCCAACATGCATGAATCCATTTGTTGTAGGAGGGCCCTCAAGAAAATTCCATCTTGGCCCCGTACTTCTGAGTTCGATGGTCTTGTCGTAGATTCTCTCTCTCTCCCAGAAATCAAGGACCTCTTCTTCTAGGGCAAGCGGTTCATATCGTTTCGGTAATGAGCTCATCTCAGTGTCCTCTCAGGTATTCGTTGCTGCAATAGTAAGAAAGCGATTGATTGCCACCATCCGCAGATGAGAACCATGCATGTCCATCACTAGGTGATAGTGCTACTTGCCTAGTCGATTTGATAATCCATCCTTTCTCACCTGTAGGGGCTCTCTAGACTCTCATCTTCGACTTGGTTAAAAATCTTAGGCTAAGCCAAATTGACCATCCTATAGGTCCAACCAAGATTTAATTGGTCACTGCAATAGGTTGTCCTGCAGAAATAAGGTTGAGGTGTTCTGGACGAGCGCTCTTGAAGAAAGATCCTTCGACAAGCTTGCAGATATGGTAATCCGAGTTCTGTGGCAAAACATACTGGAAGTGTGGCAAGCAATACGTCACAAAATGGATTCTGAAGATCCTGCTGATGTTAAGACTGCTTTTGAAAACGCAATCACCAGATTCGTAAAGGGTCCACTTAGTGAGCATATTCAGGTCCGATGGGGGATGAACCTATGCGTCCACTGCAATGATGACAACATTGAGAAGAACGGGATTGCCTACGTTCAGCCAAATGGTGATGGCCTTGAATTCAATCAGTGTCTGAATTGCAGAATAGTCATTCTCTATAGACTTGTGACTGCAAAAGCCACCCTTGATACTTACAGTATAGGTCTTGGCAAGCTCGGACAGTTCAATGGCATGTCAATCTACTGGAATGCCATCATACCAGACTCTATGAGGAAGTTCCTTCCCACTTACGAACTGGTCAAAGACGGTCAGTGGCTTGGCACAATTTCGTTTGATGGGAAATTCAAAGCCAAGTTCCTCCCCTTTGAGTCTATGACTGGATCGACTGCTCGTGACGATCCCTCCCCCTGGACAGACGAACTCCCAGGCACTGTAAAGGCTGCCATCGACTCATTCCTCTCAGCGGCGAAATTCCAAGTTGAGGCTGCGTTAGCACTAAGGTAGAACTATGTGTGAGGGACAAAACATGGTGGAGAAACTGGTACGAGATAAGATACCTGAAATCATTCGGGAAAAGGGATTCAATCCTGAAGTCCGTGTTGCTACTTCTCGAGAGCTCGACCGTTTTCTGAGGGCCAAAATCGTCGAGGAGGCCCAGGAGTTCCTCGAGTCGGGGGACTCTGAGGAGATTGTAGATATCCTTGAGGCATTGGATGCTCTGCTTGATCTACGAAAGACTGACCGAGCAATGTTGGACCTCCAACGCGAAACCAAGAGATTGTTCAGGGGCGGCTTCAAGCAAGGGTACATCCTCATGCAAGACCCAGACATGTAGTACACGAAAGCTCACTCTACATACTCTGAAACATCTGACAAAGGTTATATTCTTCATCCTACGCGTCCGGCCATCACATACCACCCTGTCCAGTGGTGGTAATATTCGACTAAGGAGCTAGCAAGTATGGCCACAGATGATGTAAAACCGGTACCTGAGACGCCAGTTAAGCACACGGAAAGTGACCTCTCAAGGTATCATGTTCAGAAGTATCCTGTAAGGGAGCTCCCCTATACAACTCAATCCATTTGTCCAGAGTGTTTGCTTACTGATGACGAAGTTCATGTCATCGATGCAACTCTATACGAGGAAAACGGCAAGGTAATGTACAAGAAGACCTGTGAGAAACACGGGGAGTTCATTGATGTTTATTGGGGCGATGTTGAACTATTCAAGAAAGCTCAGACTTGGTGGTACAAGTCGGTAGGGCTGGATAATCCTCGAACGGAAACCGTGAAAGGTTGCCCAGAGGACTGTGGTCAATGTCCAGAGCACAAATCACATACAGCTCTAGCGCTAATAGACGTCACCAACCGGTGTAATCTGCGATGTCCGATCTGCTTTGCAGTTGCGGCAGAAGGTGGCGATATCTATGAGCCCGACCCGCAGGAGGTCTTTGAAATGCTCAAGAACCTGCGAAGCAATTTGCCTGTTCCAGCCCCGGCTGTCCAGTTTGCTGGCGGTGAACCGACTGTAAGCAAGAATCTTCCGCAGTACATCAAATGGGCAAAGCAGCTTGGTTTCAGGCATGTCCAGATTGCGAGTAACGTGATTCGAATTGGAAAGAGCAAGGAGTACTTACAGGAACTGCGTAATGCGGGTCTCTCAACCATCTATATGCAGTTCGATGGTGTCACTCCCGGTCCTTATCTTGCAGCTAGAGGAAATGACTTGTTGCCACTCAAGAAGCAGGCTATTCAGAATGCACGTGAGATTGGCATGGAGTCACTTGTCCTAGTTCCCACGGTTGTGCGTGGCGTCAATGATGACCAACTAGGTGATATTGTCCAGTTTGCAGTAGACAATCGTGACGTTATTCGGTGCGTGAATTTTCAGCCAGTGAGCATTACTGGTCGAATCGACCACAAAGCTCGCCATCAGATGCGCATCACAATACCTGATGTCATCCACCTCATCGAAAAGCAGACTGGCGGCAGGATTCCTGCGAGCGACTGGTATCCGGTCCCCTCGATGATGCCAGTTGGTCGTGCCCTCGGTATGATCAAGGGTGGCCCTGAGCTGGAGCTCAGTTCGCACTTTGCCTGCGGTATGTCCACTTTCATCTTCATCGACGAAGACGGCAGCTACAAGCCAATCACTCAGGTCATCGATGTTGACAGTTTCCTGGTTCTCTTAGAAGAGATATCTAATCTCTATGCTGATCAGAAGGCCGGTGCCAGTACACGTGCAAAGGCAAAGCTGGCTGCTGGTGTTCGTCATATCAAGAAGAAGGGAATTCTCAAGGACTTGCTCAGCGCATTTCTCAAACGTGGAGACTATGACTCACTTGCCAAATTCATGCGACGCGTGATCATGCTTGGAATAATGCACTTTCAAGACCCTTACAACTTCGATCTTGAGCGCGTACAGCACTGTGATGTCAACTACGCAGTACCCGATGGCAGAATCATTCCATTCTGTACCATGAACACAATTCATAGGTCACGAGTGGAGGAGAAGTTCTCAAGGCCTATCGAGGAGTGGCGCAAAGGCCACAGACCAACTCAAGTGGAAGAGGAAAGCATCAGCAAACCCTACAAGACCGGCCAGTGAGATCATGCTTCAAAGGTGTTGCAGCTACTCAGCCAAGTGATGCACTCCTCCTCTTTTCTTCTGAGTGGTCAATAGAAGAATCACGCACCATAGCGTGAAACATTCCCCTCGAAACATTGCTCTGCTGGAGTGCATCGTTGCATATGGTGGCTTCTTTGACAGTTATACAACATTAAAGTGACACGTGAACGCCTTAACAAATAGACCGACCAATCTATGGGGGCTTGAATCACTGGCCTTCGAAATGCCATACGCGCCAATTCTATCGCATTGTTCCATGTCGCCTTGGCAGATTTAGGGAATGCCGCCGAAAACTTAAACATTTCATAAACCATCGAATTCAGTATCTTCACCTAGGCAAACTTTAATAAGTGACCTCTGCTATCATCTTATCACGGAGGATTAAGGGCAAGATTTACCTCCATGGAAAGAAACATTGGCGAGTGTGTGGGCTAGTTTTTCGTTACATGCCCTCAATTACGAAACTCCCCCCTCCTACCACGATTTCCCGCATGCTCGCCACCTCATTCTCTCTAACTATCATGCCTGTTCACTTTCTGCGAAGGAACTCAAAGAATTCTGCAATCACCTCAACATGATCTCCTAGTATGATAATGTGGTGATTCGCCAGTGACTCCTCTAGGAAATAATCAACAGGCTCGTCCATTGCAACTCTGATTTGAGTCCTGCATCCACTCTCATTCACCAGGTTTTCAATGATGGTGCCGCTAGAAACCCAGTGCTCACCTAAATCCTCCCCGAAGACTTTGAAGACTGTTACCTCAGAGAGCGGCAATCTTCCTCGAATGCCCACACTCTTTCCTGTTTCAAAATGGCTGGTCGTCTCGTATCCTTCAGTCATGCTCAAAGGTACTGTGCAGTGTGCAAATACTGCGGTGTTAAGCTCCAGGTCCACACTCGCTACATTCGCCATGAATGAGGGCAGTCCTGTGAGCATCTTGGCAAGCAACATCGTGAAGGTAGCAGGAATATCACCCTCGCATCCTGCCACTAGATCTCTCACGTCGTTGACGGAGGACAGAGCAACACACCCTGATGTGCCCGTTTCTTGAAGCAGCGTGAAACACTGAACAGTCACAGCATCAAGTTTGGCGTCGTTGACGATTTCTGCAAGTCGCTGTGCCACGGCTCCAGCTCGGCCAATATCCGCGCTTGAAACACTCTGGCATATCGCATGAGACTGAAAATCATCCATACGCGTCTTGAATCCATTGTTGGATGTTTCCGGCAAATCATCCATCAGTTCCTGTATTGGAATATCAACTATCTCAAGTCCCCATTTCTTGGCTACCTTTCGGCGAATGACATCCGAGGCAATCAGCCAAGATGACGATTGGCCGACAAGTCCAAGTCTGCTGCCCTTAAGATGCTCGATGATCTGCGAACATTTGACCCATCTGCCAAGAAGCTCGCGGAGCCCATTCAGAGGTTCATGCACTATCGTAGCCTCAACTCCTCTCCTCTGCAAGTAAGCTCGTATCTCCATTGAAGCAGGCAGCGAGTTTCGTTCGTCATAACTCAGTATGGTTATTTGAGATGCGGAGCGGGCATTTTCAAGGAACTCAACCACATCATTCTCTGTTCCCCCAGTTCCGATGAAGATGCAGACGGATTCCTTGGGTGCGAGCTCCTCTGCGCTTGAGACTATCCTAACACCCTCTTGTTGTATCCTATCAAGAACCTGGCTCCTGAGTCCATCGGGCGAAAGTGCTGAAAAGAAAGGAACAATCTTGATGGCCATGACGTGGCATTTGGAGTATTCCGCTATATCACTTTGGGACGCACATGATGATGGTTGATTGTGCAGTGAAATCAGATGCAATGATTAATTAGCACGCTCCGAGAAGGGCCTTCGGAGATGGTGTTGAATGGTTCCTCGCAGCGAACTTGATATCTTCCATGTTGATGCTTTCACAGACACTCCTTTCGGAGGCAACCCTGCTTCAGTCGTTCTTGGTGCTGATCGTCTAGACGATGAAATGCTCTCCAAAATCGCTCGCGAGATGAACACGCGTGAAACGGTCTTTGTTATGGAGTCCGATAAGGCGAATTTCTACTTCAGGTATTTGACCCCGAAGAGCGAGATAGACTTCTCAGGTCATCCTACTATTGCGGCGTTTCATGCACTGATTAGGGAAGGACTGATTGAAACAGCAAAGGATGTCACAATGGTCAGCCTCGAAACACGAGCTGGCATTCTCGACGTGGAGATAGTCAAGAACGAATCGACTGGCAGACATGAAATCCAGATTACCCACAGGAAGCCAGTCTTCCTGAGGACCTATGACCCGAAGGAGTACCTCAAGGCGTTGGGTCTCACGCTTGCAGACTATCATTCACCAAGTCCGATTCAAACAGTAAGCACCGGAACTCCCCACCTCATTATGCCTCTCTCAACAATGAGAGCGCTTGATCGAATAAAGCCAGACTGGGACAAGCTCAAGGCGCTTCAGAAGGACTCCGATTATGTCACTGTGAGCGTCTTCACTAGGGAAACGAGAGCACCCACTTCAGATGCCCAGGTTCGGACCTTCGCACCTGCTCTCGGAGTCTACGAGGATCCCGTGTCTGGTTCTGCAGCGGGCAGCATCGGTTGCTATCTCATTCGCTATGGTTTCATCGAGCCCACTCGCCCTGTGACTAGCATTGTCGTTGAGCAAGGGTATCACGTGGGTCGCCCAGGAAGAGTCTTCGTTGAAGTTCACGGCGACAAAGAAGACATTGAGCAAGTCAAGGTCAGTGGTACTGGCGTCATCGTCTTCAAGGGGAAGCTCTCCTATTAAATGCTGTTTTAGTGACGAGATTGAGACTTGCCTTCCTCCAAAGGCTTATCTCGCGTTCAACATCCGTCCAGACAGTGAAACCTCATGCTGGACATAATGGCTAGAGTCGTAGAGGATGTTCCCGCAAAAGCAGTAACCTTCGCCGATATTCGACAAGAATCCCATGCATCTACCCAGATCATAGTGAGCAATGGCGATATTCAGAGGTTCAGCCGAGCAACCAAATCAGGTGCCGTAGCGAGAGCATTAGTCGGTGAGTGTTGGGGTATGTCTTCTAGCTCTGAACCATTGACATTTGAAACTTGCAGGAACTTGCTCAAAGAAGCCATTACGAGCGCAAAAGCAAATGCTCGATTCTCACGAAAATCCCTTGACTTCTCGGGTGTAAAACCTATTGAACAAAAGCTATCGCAGAAATGCAAAATCGATCCAGCAAATGTATCAACAGAGGATAAGCTGAATCTTGTTATGGCTCTTGACAAGGCTCAGAAGATTGAAGATCGCATCGTAAATACAAACTCAGTCTACAGCGATTCAAAGACTGGATTCCGACTTGTGAATACGGCAGGATCTCGGCTAGAGTGGGATGAAGTACGAATCTTGGCTGTAGTTCAGCCCGTCGCTCGAGAGGGAACTCGTATGCACTTCAATTATGAAGTGAAGGGTGGAACAGCAGGCTACGAATTGGCAGAGTCTATCAGTCCTGAAGAACTCGCTGCTGAATGCGCTAAAGGGGCCATCGAGCTTCTCAGCGCTGCGAAGCCCCCTTCCGGCTCTATGACTGTAATTGTTGATAGTGACGTTTCTGGCCTTATCGCTCACGAAGTCTGTGGTCATGCAAGTGAGGCTGATGAGGTTGTGAAGAAACGCTCCTTCCTTACTGACATGGTCGGAGTGAAGGTTGGAACCGACCTTGTCACATTGATAGATGATGGTACACTGGAAGGTATCCGTGGCAGCTTTCCTTTCGATTCTGAAGGCACACGCTCCTCCCGTACTGTGATTATTGAAGAAGGGATTTTCAAAGGATACTTGCATACTCTCGAAACAGCTTCACTCATGGGTGTCGCGCCCACAGGAAATGGTCGAGCTCAGGACTACAACCGACGTATCTTTGCGCGGATGACGAATACCTTCTTTGACTCTGGTGACTGGAAGAATGACGAGATAATCTCCGAAACAAAAGAGGGTCTCTATGTTGAGAAATCACTGTCTGGAATGGAAGATGTTGTTGGCGGCGGTGTGCAATGCTCAGCGCTCAGAGGCTACATAGTCAAGAACGGTGAGATTGCACAGCTGGTTCGCAGCATGACCCTAGCAGGAAAAGTGCTGGACATACTGAAGACAGTTGATGCTGTCGGAAACGAGCTTACATTCTCAGGTGGTGGAACTTGCGGGAAAGGCGAGGAGGACTTCATCCCAGTATCCACGGGTGGTCCCATAATGAGAGCACAGATGATGGTTGGAGGTGGGTAGAGTGAGGATTGCTGATATCGCTGAAAAGATGGTTGCACAAGCGGAAAAGAATGGTGCAACACAAGCTGAGGTCTACGCGACAAGGGTCAAAACAGCTAGCACGTACATTGATGACAACATCCCCAAAATCGGAGGATCTATGACGGAGTCTGGTATTGGCCTGAAATTCGTCATAGGAAAGCGGATAGGATTTACCAGTTCTACTCTAGCTCAAGAATCTCCTGAGGAAGTCATCGAACGTGCCAAATCGCTGGCTCTAGTGAGTAATGAAGATGAGAAGTTCGTCTCGTTGCCGGCACCAAAGAAGGCATCTGGTTCTTCCAATAGATTCCATGATAACGACACAGCAGCGGCAGATAGCACGATTCTGATGGAAAAGGCAATGGAGGTTGTCAAGGGTGCATCGGCTAAGAACGTCACAGTCCCGAACGGTTCCCTTAGAACCAGCTCTGTCGAATACCATGTTTCCAACTCGCTCGGAATTGATGTAGGTTCCAAGGGGACTATCGCGTTCGGATTCTTCACCGCCAAGTCTGCGAGCAAAGACGGAGTAGGAGAAGGTGTTCAGCGTTGCTGGAGCCGTGGAATCGGCACCATTGATTTCCATGGAATAGGGGAGCTGATGAGATCACAGGCACTGAGCGTACTTAAGGCCCGACCATTCACACAAAAATGGGAAGATGCCACTGCAGTTCTTGCTCCGAGCGAAGGGACAGAAATGATATACAGTCTGGTGGGCTTTGCGGCAGCTGGAGACAATGTCAACAAGAAATCCAGTCCATGGGCAGATAAGATTGGTGAGAGAGTGGCAAGCAAAAACCTAACCATAGTGGATAATGGTCTCTCAAAGAGAGGTCTGCTTAGTGGAATCGTTGACGATGAAGGAGTGCCAACACAAAAGACGACTGTCCTTGAGAAGGGTATCTTGAAGTCATATCTCTTCGACAGCTACAACGCCTACCAACTCGAGATGACGTCAACTGGAAATGGAATGCGTAGAACCGCCCGTGAGCTCGCGGGCAGATTCTCGTTTCCTGCAGAATGCGATGCAACAACAATGGAAGTGAAGCCGAGTTCCAAGTCAGTTGAAGATATTATCGCTGAAGTGAAGCGAGGTGTCTATATCGAACACTTCGCATACCCAATTGTCGATTCAATGTCTGGCACATTCTCAAACGAGATACGAAATGGCCGTGTGATTGAGAACGGTGAATTAGGTCGCGCTATTAAGTATGCATTATGGGTTGGGAATCTTTACGAGTCAATCAAAGGGAATCTTCTCGTTGCGGACAATCCGGAAGTCCATGACAAGCGAGTAATGCCAACTATAGCTTTCCCCAATACTGAAATCGTTGGACAATAGAAACCGCGTCGAGCGAGATTGATGATACCGGCTCTGGTTGCATTGGCATCGTTGAACTCTAAACAATTCTTCGACGATTTCAGAAATGCTAAAAAGGAGCAGCGTTGCCAAACCTGACATCTGATTCTGGAGAGAATCCACGTGGCATTTGAAGAGATTATCAAAAGCGAACTTGCTGCAGTGAATCGAGCCCTCGAGGACTTTCTCGACAACAGAATCAAGAAAGCGAAGAAGCTCGGACCCTCCCATGTCCAGTATTATGAGTACATCAAGGAGTACATGATGCGTGGCGGCAAGCGGTTCAGACCTATCGCAGTTGTCGTTGCATACAAGGCAATTGGCGGCAACATCGATCCAGCGAGCTACTATCGCGCGGCCTGTTCTGTTGAGATACTGCACAATGCATCTCTCCTTCATGATGACCTCATCGATCGTGATGAAACCCGACGTGGCGGTCCTACCTTCCATGCGCGATATCGGGAGTGGTACAAGAAGAGTGTGTCTCCCGATCCAGAGAAGGCCAGTCATTTCGGTATGACCGCTGCGATTCTTGGTGGAGATACACTCATGAATCTAGGCTCAGTGGCAATCACTGAATCAGATTTGGAGCCGGACATTGGAATAGAGTGCCTCGTCTACTACCAGAAGAGCTTTGATGAGCTCGTCGAGGGTGTCCTGCTAGAGATGACAATGGTAAAGGACCCAAAGGCTACGGCTGAGATGTATCTTGACATGATACGGATGAAGACCGCAGTTCTTCTGGAGAAGTCCCTATTGATGGGTGGAGCCATGGCCAGAGGATCAGAGTCTCAGATGAAAGCTCTGAGCGAATATGGCGTCAAAGTTGGTCAAGCATTTCAGATACAGGACGACATCTTGGGTACCTTTGGAGATGAGTCTGTCACAGGAAAGGCCTCTGATGGTGACATTCGTGAAGGCAAGAAGACCATGCTCGTGATCCAAGCGTTGCGACTCTGCACTACAGCCCAGAAGAAGACGCTCGAGAAATCACTCGGAAATGACCACGTCACAGCTGAGCAAGTCGAAAACGTTCGAAGGATTTTCCGCGACTCTGGTGCTCTTGAGTCTGCGGATAAGATAAAGAATCAACTTCTTCACGAAGGACAGGTGGCTCTTGATAAGGCAAAGCCTCCCTTCAAGGAGCCCTACAAGCAGTTCTTGCTCGACATATCAGAGTTCCTTGTGATGCGTAACTACTGAGGCGGATAGGCCCTGTGGCCAGACTCGATTACGCGAAGACTGAGCAGGAGAGCTTCCTCTCCCTTGGAATCCAAAATACTCTCCATGTCCTTGTAGACACCTGGAATATGGTCATGCACATATCTCAGGAATTTCTCTTTTGATTCAGCAAGCGCTCTCTGCATCGCTTCAACATGATCAATCAGTTTGGGCTCTCCTATTCTCTTCTTCATCGGATGTCGTTCTGCTATTCCTCTCTCGAGAAACCTGATAATGGTTTCAGCCAGAGCCTTTGACTCGCTTACCACTTTTTCGCCCGATGGCTCCATATGGCCCTTCTTCTCTGTCATCCTGTCCCTTGCTTTTTCAATGAATTCCTTGACCTCTTCAGGTGTGAGAGCTGGTTCGTCGATGTCTGTTTCGATGACCAGCCTTTTCCAAGCTCTTTTTCCCTGGAATTCTACTGGAGCCACATACCCCTTTGCCTGCATGTTTTTCAGGTGCTTGCGAAACATGTCCTCTGTCATCAATGATGTAGATGCAGATACGACCAGGAACTTCTGAAACAGAGCTGCCTCAAAATCAATTATCGACCAGCCAAAAGACCTGACTATCGCTATCTCAATCTCTCTGTCCATCTCATCCGATTGCATCCCTAAAGACACCTGTGACCACACCGACGTCTCATGAGTCTGCAGTTAATTATCGTTCAACGCATATGAATATTTGCGGATGGCACCTTGTACGATTTTTGATGCTGGTCTGCTCCGAAATCGAAAGGTCTGCAGTTTTTTTCCCATGCTGTCTGAATGTGTTGCTGACAAAAAAGGGAGAGATGGCTTGGAGTAGACCAAGCCAGCGCTCTATCTATCTCCGTCTCTTTACAAAGACCAGAATCAGAACTACGACAAGAATACCGATTCCTGCTGATAGTGCCAGATACATTACCGTAGGATTAAACGTAGGGCGAGTCACGCTTGATGTTGTGGTGGTTGTTGAAGTTGTACTAGTCGTGGTAGTAGTAGTGGTTATCGTTGTGGTTACTGCTGCAGGCCAGTTGATTGTGAATGATGCGAATGCTGCCATATTCGAATGGGTATCTAGTGCTTGGAAGGTGAATACGACTGGACCATTTACTATATCTGAAACTGTAGTAGAAAAGTGAATGCTATCATTGGCTAGCATTTGCCGTGACACGAAGAATGTCCCGTTGTTATACTTGAGATATACAAACGAAACACCACTTGGATCTGTCGCCGTCACCGTGACCAGAACACTCTGCCCTTCCGCTGGAGACGTAGGACTCCACTGAATATCACTAAATCTGGGCCCTATTTCATCGACGGCCCCTACAGGCCGATCAGATCGGTCCTCCACTGCCCACTCCAAGAAGTTCTCCAAAAAGACAATGTTGTCGAATTGAGCTGTCTTTCCGTAGTCGAAATCACTGAAGAAAGTCGTGCCCGTAACAAGGATTCTAAGACTGCCAACTTCCTCCACTGCGGCGAGGGGAATCTGATCGCCATAGACACCATCTGCCATACTGTCATAGATGACTTCCGCAGCTGGCAGGTAGTCATCTGTCTGATAGGCTGCATGATCGGCCATAATCACCGGGAGGATTGGAGTGTCATTAAGGAAATACAGACTTGTTGGCGAGAACATTGTGAATGTACTCACTCCATATGTCAAATTGAGAGTATCCACAGGCGCAAGCATAGTGTCCAAATCGTTGTACCATAGCTTGTATGTTCCCGTCATGTACACATTGTCATCTGTGACACGTATGTTGGATTCAACTGCCTCTAGTATTTGATTTGGTCTGGCAGTGTCGGTATATATTGAGAAGTCTCCCCGACCTGTCAACAGGATTGATCTATTGCCTGTGTCTGCCCAGTCTGATATTGCAGTAAGCTCAGCGGCAGAATAGGCATCAAATCCACACGTTGCAATCAACAAATCTACACCAACAAGATCACTAGCAGTAAACGCTGTCGTCTGTTTTCTCGACTCGAAGCCTTCTCTGCTGAGACTGGTGTTCAGTGATGTCAGCTGGTCCGAGAGGTCGATGTAGTCATTGGAGTGCGCGTAGTCGACAAGGGCAACGTACTCATACAAGATGCTTACATCTGGTGGCGCAACGAACTGAGTCAGGGTGTAAAAGATGGATAGGCACCCGTTGATGGCATTTGTTAGACAAATCTCTGTGAATGTCTTGATTGTTGCATTCGCCATCAGGGCGACAGAACCGCTTTCCGGATAGGCCTCGACCACCATGTCATAGTACTGGTGCGCGTACGTTGCACCATCTACGACCATCTGGCTGACATTCGTAGCTGTGCTCTCTGCAAGAGCTCCAATCGTCAGTGAGTCTAGGTTGTTATTGATGTCCGTTTCATAGGCGCTATGTCCTGCCCATGTTTCATCTGTGTGGACAGGTGAATTGGGGTCTGCGAAGTAGTGGCTCATCACGCCTAGAGCAAAGAAACCATCTTCCCAATTGCCTAGAGTGAAATTGTCCCTCGTATTGTTGAACCATCTCTGGGCCGCAATGGGTGCATTATGCTCTCCCGTGATTGGGTAGTAGAGGTGGTTATCCCAGTCTTGCCAAACTTGGTCAGGAGTTGCGGACCCTGCTATGATTTCCGGCCTGTAGAAATCAAAGACCTCTTTCCATGTTGAGTTGGTAAGTGCATTCATGGCTTCCGAAGCTATGTCCATGTGGGTTGCAAGCCCCCAGGCCTCAGCCTGCATCGTCATCGGTGAAAGAGTCACTGCTGTGAACAGTGGCAATACTAGAATGATTAGGATGACACATGTCTTTCTCATGACCGAATCTTGTATCTTAGGCAGTATTAAGTGGTGCGATTGGCAGGCTCGTGCCTGCCGACCACATTAGGTGCCTTATGAACTACGCCGCTTCATCACTACGAGAACAACAATCAATATGAGTGCTGCTCCGACTCCTCCAATTGCGAGGAGTACCATTGGATCGAGAGGCTGCAACATTCCAGTTGTACTAGTTGTAATTGTTGTAGTTGTAGTGGTCGTCGTTTCACCGCCCGGCAGGGTCAAGACTTGCTCACTCAAGTAGAAGGTATCGCCATATGTTGTTATCACCCTCACATGGAAAGTAATAATGGTTCCAGGTTCATAGGATGTCAATGAAACGTCATAGGTGTTCCATGCTTTGCTCATCGCCACACTTGTTTCTCCAGAACCATCATCGTAGAAGAGAATTACCGAATAGATAAGCCTAGTTGACTCCCTACCTGCATAGAAGCTGAAATCTATTTCATATTGTTCTCCATTCTCACGAATAGTGAATGATACGTTGTCTATCACATTCCTCGCTCGGAACACAATAGGCATCAGGTACTCAGATGTATTGAAGTCATGAATGTAGAGATAATAGATTGCCACCCCAAATGGATCAGAGTGTCCGTGAAGAAGCATATTCTTCGTGCTTCTTGCAGGTGCATCCACGATGTAGTTCTGATAACCAAAGGACACTGAGGTGCTGACGTAGAAGGATGCATTGAACGTGACAGCATATGTGTGGTTATTGGCAAATCCGACAGTGAGATCGAAGTCAGTGTCAACACCCAAACTTGACGGAGCTGTTATGTCGATATTTAGACCGATGGCACTTGCAGATGTCGCATTGGCTGCAAGATTCAGAGCTCGTCCAGGATTCCAATGAGAGAGAGCAATATCTGCCTCATCCGTGAAGCGCTCCGAGAGTCCTACGTCGTTACCTGAATCCTTCAAAGACTGAATTGTTGAATGGGCTGCTGCAACGCTTGCCTTTGCCTCATCTAGGATTTCGAGGTATCTGTCTACCCAGATCTCCTCACCATACACCATGCTGCTTAGCGTGTCGAGAATGACTATTCGCCTATTGAGGACTGCGTCCACAATGTCACTGTCTGATATTGCCCCATCGGGTCCTGACGGATTCAATACGAAGACTGCAGTTGCTGTACTTCCTACAAATGATGCACCATGGTGATCATTTCCGCCCATGAAGTTGCAAAGGAATCCTAGTTCCCCCTCTCCTCGAAAGAAGTTGCTATTTACAACCTCAATTGCATCAAAACCGAAGCTCTCAAAGTTCTCGACGCCTGTCGCATAGTTTGGGGACATTCCTGGGTGGCAGAAAGTAGCTATTCCTCCCTGAGCATGAATTTGATCAATACCTGTCTGCTGGTCAGTGGTCCAAATGTTTTCAGTCAATGGGAACCCTGTTGTGTGCATGATTGATGAGAGTTCGGCTCCAACAGTAATGTGGATGTCCAGGTCGTATTCGTTGGCAATTGCCCGCATATAATGCCCGCTCGTCACACCTTCTATTGGATTTGGACTCGTATGAGAATGATCTGTCATTACCATGAAGTCCATGGCACGTGCAAGCCCTGAGTCAAGCATCTCTTCAGGAGTGTTGGCTCCATCACTATACGTGGTGTGATCATGATACTGCCCGACAAACAAGTCATACTGTTCCAGTTCTGCAGGACTTAGGTTTGGACCTGGACCTACAGTAATCCTTGCTATCTCAGGAACAACAACATTGCGCCTGGGATTTCCAGCAAGCCAGTCTATCGTATTCAGGGAATACTGCATATGGGAATCACCATGACCGAGCGATTCGTATCTGTAGAATATGAATGGTCCCGCTGAGCTCGCACAGATTACTCTGCCAAGGCCATATTCTGCAACAGCTGTCAGGTTCTTGTCGTCATGAGTAATCACTGATTGAGCCGCACCTGTGACTGCTAGGCTGCAGCCATACATCTGGTCAACATTAGTCCAATAGGAAGTCACTCCATAGGTCACATTATGCTCCACAAAGGTTGTTACAGTGGCATCAACCATGTCCTGAACAAAGGTAATCCCAAATACAACAGATAGGGGATTCATATGGGACGTTGTGAAACCCCATGTGCTACCATGGCTCACTCCCACAAGGAGCAGGCCTCCGCCATTATTAACGAATGAAGTTATCGCAGAGATCTCGCCTGTCGTAAATGCAATTTGTGCGAAGAAGATTACAAGTATATCGTACTCACTAAGAATCCCCGAGTCTAGGGCTTGATCAAAGTTGGTACTCGAGTTATATCCATTCTCCCCTAGCAGCCAGCTGAACATTGAGGCATTACCTGGTGCCCAAATAGCGCTTCCATTGGCTGCATGTGACTCGTCAAAGAGTATGTTCTTGCTCACAAAGTCTGAGGTCTTGAACACCTCATCCATAGCCATACTGGCTTGGTCTGAAGGTACGAACGGTACAAAACAGACAGACAGTGTGAGAATCACTATTCCAACAAAAAGATATGTTCTTCGCGGGTAATGCAACTCATTGTCCTCCGAGGCAAGGCTTTGAGTTACCCTTTTGCGGATAAATAACTTCCTCTATCTACTAGTGGCTCTTTGTTTCAAAGAGCAGAGAAAGCTGCTTCTCAACTGGCTCTTGTAGACTTCAAAAAAAGAAAGGGGAAGTAGCCTGAGAACATCTCAGACTACTAATTATATTCTCTAACGCTTACGTACAACGACAATGATAATGATGATGACGACGAGCGCGCCAACACCAATCGCTGCCAAAAGCATTGGATCTATGGGCAACGTTACGCCAGTAGTTGTAGTAGTCGTTGTTGTGATTGTTGTTGTTGTCACTGGCTCAGGTGTAGCTAGATTGACTCCGAAGTCAATTGCCTGTCTGAGCAGATAATGGCCGCTCAAGCCGATTACGCCGCCGTACATATCTTCAATCATTGGCCAGTAGTGACCAATTGGGGAACCACCTGACACGACGAGCACACTAGTGTTTGCACTTCCTGCATTCACTTCCATTGCTACTGAAACGAATTCTCCGCGTTGACTATTCGTGTGTGCATAGGGTGCCTGAAGGTCGCCATCAACAATTGTACCATTCTTGCTGTGCCGCAGTAGTACATAGACATCTTCGATGCTTGTTGTTTCAAGGGCAACGGCACTGACGTTCTCGCCAGGAGTGGCACTGTTACTGCCGTACAGAAGGGTTGGGCTGTGAACTAGCACATTATGAACTCCATTCAGGATGGATGCCACATATGGATCAGTACCAGTAACATTTGCTATGGGTCTGTGTGTTCCGCCAGCATTGCTAACTGGGTCTTGGACTGCTGTAGGCTCAAGGTAGACATGCGAACCAACGGCTTCAAGGATCAGGGTCATGTTGTCATTGATATACTGACCACCGCTTGGCTCAACGTAGTCAGACTCACCACCGACCCACAGGAACTTGTTTCCAGCATTGAACCAGCTCGCAACGGCCGAAACTTCTGAAGGCAAGAAGGCATTAGAAGTGCCCCAGATCTTGGAGAGGATTAGGCCGACTGCATCTGAGAGAATTGTCGAGTTCAATCCACCCCAGAGCTGTATAACCTCATAACCCATAAAGAATAGTGAGGTGTATAGACGCTTATCCACGCTGTAGCAAGAGGCCTTGTATTGCCCATGTGAGTAGTCAACAAGGATCTTGCCTCCGATGGGAGTAGTTGATGCATGAAGGATTCCATACATGACTAGATTCTTTGTGAATCTCATTCCGTCCAAACCGGCATAGCCAGAGTAGTTGCTTTCAGTCATTGGCCAGTAATGCCCAATCGGGGAACCACCAGACACGACAAGTGCTCCTTTTCCAGCAGTTCCTGCGTGGGTTTCGATCGCTACCGAGGCAAACTCTCCGCGTTGACTATTTGTGTGTGCATAGGGTGCCTGAAGGTCGCCATCAACAATTGTACCGTTCTTGCTGTGCTGTAACAGCACATAGACATCTTCGATGCTTGTTGTTTCAAGAGCCACAGCACTGACGTTCTCGCCAGGAGTGGCACTGTTACTGCCGTACAGAAGGGTTGGGCTGTGAACCAATACCGTGCCCACACCTTCTACAATACCTGCGAGATTCGGATTACTGGTTGTGACATTTGCTATAGATCTGTGTGTTCCGCCAGCATTGCTAACTGGGTCTTGGACTGCTGTAGGCTCAAGGTAGACATGCGAACCAACGGCTTCAAGGATCAGGGTCATGTTGTCATTGATATACTGACCACCGCTTGGCTCAACGTAGTCAGACTCACCACCGACCCACAGGAACTTGTTTCCAGCATTGAACCAGCTCGCAACGGCCGAAACTTCTGAAGGCAAGAAGGCATTAGAAGTGCCCCAGATCTTGCTTAGTATTAGAGCGTCCGCGTCCGCAAGAATCGTTGAGTTGATTCCTCCCCAGAGGAATACAACCTCAAATCCCATCATAGTAAGGTTACTTGCCAAATACTGGTCAAGGTATGCGCAGGAAGCCTTGTATTGCCCATGGGAGTAGTCAATAAGAATCTTGCCCATTGGTCCTGCTTCTGCAGATGGAGTTGAGGCAACAACGATTGTTGGGATGGAGCAGACGAGCACAGAGGCCATCAAAATCCCAATTGTAGAGGCGATTGTGACCTTTTTCATATCTCTGTTATTCATAAGTTCGTCTCCTATTCCATGACGTGCATTGCACTTCGATTGGGACCTGTGAAAAGCTCCTTATGAATAATTCGGACGGTAGTTTTATTAGAGGTTCTCCTTACCCCCTCCGGACCATATCCCATGAGAGTGAAATATAATAACGGGTATGCTTCCATTATCAATTAGGAGCCAAGTCAATGAGTGAATTTGAAGCATCAAGAAATGTAAGAACATCAGTACTAGCTGTGGCTGTTATCCTAGTAATCGGCGTTGCTGCTACATCCTTTATATTTCTGGGAGGCTTTCTAAATCCCGGAACGACTACAACGACTACAACGACGTCTGGACCTATTACTCTAACAATCCTCACAAGGCATGATGTTGCCATTCATAATGTGTATGAGCCTGCCTTCTTAGCCACCGATTATGCTATCGAGCATCAGATAACAGATATTGATTGGAAAACTCCCGATTCATCTTTTTGGGATACCCTAATAGACCTAGGTCAAATCGATGTCTGTTGGGGCGGAGGTCCCACGATCTTTGACCAACTGATGGTTGATGGACGTCTTGCTCCACTGAATAGTACTGTGATGCAGGGGGCAGCTGCTAGAGTTCCGGCTGAGATTGCTGGAGCAGATATGAAGAGAAACAATTCTGAAGGCCAACTGATGTGGATTGCAGCTGCGATTTCATCATTTGGTTTCACGGTAGATCATAACTTCTTAGATACCCATGGTCTTCCCACACCCACAAACTGGACTGATCTTGCAGGCCCAATCTGGGGAAGTCTCTTACCAACCACTCCTACAATAGGTATAGGTAATGCACCTGACACTACATCCAACACTCGAATCTACGAGATTATGACGCAATACTTCGGTTGGGATGAGGGCTGGATTAACATGGCAAGAATCGCAGGCAGTTCGAACATCTACGGCGGTTCAGCCGATGTACAGCTTGCTGTCCGAGGTGGAGAAGTCGGCGTTGGCATGACCATTGACTTTTACGGTTTCCAGAATGAGAAACTAAATCCCAATAATGAATACATCCTACCTGCTGATCAAACAATTGTTAATGGTGACCCGATTGCCGTCGCTGCCAAAGCTCCACACAAGGAGGCCGCTGAGGCTTTCGTTGATTGGGTTCTCTCTGCTCGAGGTCAAGTATTATGGCTCAATAATGCCATCCTGAGAATGCCGGTTCTAGAGGAAGCATTCTGGGAGCCTGAGGCAATAAACAGTACTGCTCTATACGCTTCGTTCAACAAGACTAAGGCCACGGTTGGAATCGACTTTAATGACACACTCTCGCTTCTCACCAACACTGCATTCATTCTCTACTGGCAATCTGTTTTTACAGATGCACAGACTGAACTTGTACAATGCTGGACTGAGATACTGACAAAGTACTATGGCGCCATCATCAACCAGACCCAGCTAGACTACTATGCTAGTCTTATGGGGAGACCGGTTTCTGCCATAGACTATGGAACATCTATCTTAGAGAAATTCACACTCAATTATGCTCTACTGATAAACCATGATATGGCATCTGATACTACATATAGTTCCCAGATGAGAATCAGGTGGACTAATGCAGCCAAATCCCAGTACATCTCAGTTTATAACACGGTCCACGCACTGACATAGAATCAATCTATCCGAAGAATGTGGGATTATCGCTTTGACAGCAGACGAGAAAGATGAGGCATTGCCTGAAGAGGTCCTCCAGCAAGAATCCGACTTAGTTCCAGTTAGTCTAAAGGAGTCGTCAGTACGAGGTTTCATGGGTGCTCCAAGGAGAATCGTATCATGGTTCGTAAATAAAGGAAAATCACTCGGGAGCTTAGCCAGTAGGTCTGTTAGGGGATTTGTTGAATTCCTTCGAAATCCTGTTCCTCGCACAGTTGCAGGACTAAAGCGACTTCGACGGGAGATGGACTCATTGACTTGGATTCAACTAATCGGAATCATTGCAGTATTCTCAGTCTTCCTCATTCTTCCTCTCCTCAGTGTTGTATGGACCTCCTTCACTATTGAGTCAACAGGGGCACTGACACTGAATCATTTCATCAATCTCTTTCAAGACTCAAACGTGTGGCCATGGGTTTTTAATCCAATAACGGGCCAAATTGATGTGTTTCTGAATCTGAATCCTGCAGCCTATGACCCTGTGAGCAACCTTCTGGTTGTATATGGATGGGACTTTGGTTCAATCATTAACTCAATCTACGTGGCAATTATTGTGACGACTTTCGCTGTGTTGATTGGAGTATTTCTTGCATTTGTAGTGGCAAGGTATGATTTTCCAGGAAAATCAATCATCCGGACTGTCTTAATCTTCCCAATCCTGGCCACTCCCTTTGTTGGTGCGATTGGCATCAAAGAGTTTCTTGGTGCTGATGGGTTCCTTAACACGCTCTTTGCTCCGATTCGTGAGGGTATCAATGTGCTTCTATCCATTTCGGGACTTCCGTTGATACCTGCAATCTGGCTCAGGGGACTTGCTGCAATCATCTTTGTCCAGTCCCTTTCGTTCTTCTCTCTGGTGTACCTGAATGCCTATTCATCATTCATGGGTATTGATCCATCCCTCGAAGAACAGGCTGAAAACTTGGGAGCAAAAGGCACTCGTCTCTTTAGGAGTGTCACTCTACCCCTCGCCATGCCTGGCGTTCAAGCTGGTGCAATCCTCACCTTCATACTGAGTATTGAAGACCTTGGAACTCCAATTGTCTTCCAGGACCATCAATCTGCGACCAAGACCTTGGCTTTTCAAGTCTTTACAAATGTTGCCACCCAAGCAGGTGCCATAGACCCAAAGGGTCCTGCAATAGGAATGCTTCTACTCGTAATCAGCTTGATTGGTTTTCTAGCAATCAGGAAATACTCGTCTCTGCGGTCCTATGCATCAGGCACAAAGGGGGGACAATGGAATCCGAGGACTCGAAGACTTAGCAACAAAACGGCACTTTTGCTCTATGCGATTTTAATACCCCTACTCTTCTTCGCATTGATACCACAAATCAGTGTCATCATACTATCACTTGCAGGAATATGGTCTTCAGGCAGTCTCCTCCCTGATAGTTGGACTCTTAGCAACTATGATGTGTTGTGGGCCTTTCCTGATGTTACGAGGTCCATACAACTCACACTCCTCTATGGCGCGATAGCAACGGTGATCATCGTTTTGCTCGGTGCGAGTGCCGCATATATCATTGCTAGAAGGGATATTCCAGGCAAGACTGCTCTGGACCTGCTGGTGACAGCTCCAATTGCACTTCCTGGTATTGTGATTGCTACTGGATTCTTCACACTATTCTATAATACTCCCGTATTCCCCCTCAACCATCCCGCATTTCTGATAATAATGTCCTATACGGTACGCAAGTTTCCATTCACAGTGAGGGCCGCATATGCCGGCCTGATGTCCACTCCAGTCGTTTTGGAGGAGGCCTCCCAAAATGTGGGAGCGAGCAGGAACAGGACATTTTTCAGGATCACACTTCCACTGATTGGGGTGAGTGTACTCGCGGGCTCGTTACTCTCGTACGTGTACTCTGTGAGTGAAGTGAGCACCAGTCTCTTACTGGGAAGCGTTGGGCATCAAGAGGCTCCCATGACTTATTGGACGTATGAGGTGCTTAACGGAACCGGCATATACGGCGGTCCGAATCATGCTGCCTGCCTTGGTGTTCTCATGATGGGGCTGCAAATGACAGTGATCACTGTCACGAATAAAATCCTTGGTACTAGGTCTTCTGCAATGACTGGAATTTGAGGTGATTGGATTGGTCGAGATTACACTGGAGAACCTGCGAAAAACCTTCGGTGAGGTGCTAGCAACTGATGAGGTCAACATGGTCCTGAGAGAGGGAGAGCTCTCCACACTCCTGGGTCCTTCAGGTTGCGGAAAAACAACACTTCTGCGACTGATCGCTGGGTTCTATGCTCCAGATCATGGCAGAATCTACTTTGATGATAAAGATGTAACTGGGGTGCCGCCACATAAGAGGAACACGGGAATGTGTTTTCAAAACTATGCACTCTGGCCTCACATGTCTGTGTCAGACAATGTAGCGTATGGTCTTAAACTCAAACGCGTCAATGGTATGAAGTACACAAAGGCTGCAATTGATAGACGTGTTCAGGCTGCCCTGGATCTTGTGCACATGGGAGAACTTGGACAGAGACACATCCACCAACTTTCCGGTGGTCAACAACAACGTGTAGCTCTGGCGCGAGCCTTGGTCATTGAACCTGATGTACTCCTGCTTGACGAGCCACTGTCCAACCTGGATGCAAAGCTCAGAATTGACATGCGTGAAGAGATAATACGAATCCAGAAAGAGCTCTCTATCACAACCGTCTACGTCACACACGACCAGCATGAAGCCTTGAGCATCTCTGATATGGTTGCAGTGATGGACAAGGGATATGTCCAGCAGTTTGATACGCCGAAAGAAATCTATGCTAATCCACAGACTGTCTTTGTTGCTGATTTCATAGGTCAGTGTACATTCATCGATGGATTGGTAGAATCTGTGGGTGACATTATTCAGGTCCGCATCCCCAATGGGCAAATTGTTTCAGGACGAACAACGATATTCAACTATCCCTTTATGGCAGACGAATCAGTAAAAGCGGCGATACGTCCCGAAGATCTTCATCTTAGCAAGACGAGCTCATCTGATAATGAGATTGATGGTACTGTGAGCAGGACCATCTACATTGGGAGTGCCATAGAAGTCTATTTCAAGGTGGGTGAGATCTCTGCGCAAGCGCTTCTGGACCCGAGCTCTAGAATAAAGGAAGGCGACGAAATTCGTCTATATGCTGGAACAAAGGAGGTTATGGTCCTCCCAGTTGGCGGTATTGAAGCGTTACGGAAGGTACCTGGCCATCCAATGGCTACCAGCCAAGCTAGTGATTCAGTGAATGCCTGATCAGCACCGCAGCTCCTCGAGAGAATTGCATCATCTCCTTCCCGGTAAGCAGGGCTTTGCCGGTAGCAAGTAGTCCGCCTGCTTCATCGACGACGAGCACTTCTTCTCCCGCTCTGAGGTTCTCATGTGCCTCCTTTACAAACCTGGCAAGCGCGGACTTGCCATCAGCGACGAACTCCGCAACTTCATTGTCCATGGTGACTATGTAGTCTTTGTCTATACCTGCACTAAGAAGTCGTTGCCCCCCACTGTACGTCGGCGTTAGCAGGCCGGTTGCTGGAACCATAGTGAAGAGAATGTCCTCACCGTCCTTTACATGCCGGATTTTCCCGGTGTTTCTTGATAGTGCCACCTCCAGACCAGACATATCTGTGAGGTTCTCTACCTGCCTGCCCCACTGGTAACTGAATACGGCCCTCAACTTCCTCAGAGCCCAATCCTTA
>PRDH01000043.1 GCA_003345545.1 Candidatus Thorarchaeota archaeon | reverse complement strand
TGTCGACCTTCCAATCCAAGAATGGAAAGCAGACTGTCAATGCGTCTATTCAGAGCCTCCCCATTCCGACCGTGAAGTGCTCCTATGAACTCTAGGAATTCCACGGCAGACAGCTTTGAGTAGAGCCCAGGTGACTCTGGAAGTAGACCCGTCGCAGCCTTGATTGCATCTCGTTGAGTGTTCACATCAAAACCGCAGACTGTGGCATTGCCGCTAGTCTGCTTCAAGAGACCTGACAACACTCTTACCGTGGTCGTCTTCCCAGCTCCGTTTGGGCCGAGGAAACCGAATCTGCTGCCTGAGGAAACCTCTAGGTTCAAATCTCTAACAGCCTGAACAGAGCCAAAGCTCTTGCTCAGACCTTCAGTTCGAATTACCGTTCCGTTTCGTGCCATCGTTATCATCTCGTGAGCTGTAAATGTTTACAGCACGATGGTAAAGATTTATATTCATTCGCATATAAATGTTTACCACAGCGCAGTAAAGTTTGACCAGAAAGGGTTAAATTGCGCGTGATGCGAGGAAGAACACTATGGGACTACTCTCGACTCATGAAGCAGTGGTCTGGTGGGAATACCATCACGGTAAGCCCACATCTGATATCTTCAGTGAGTATGAGAAGCCCAAGCACATTCCTGACTATATCTTTAGTATCCTTGCCAAGGAAATTGATAGCAGAATCAGCAATCCAAAAGAGGCAGAGAAGGAGAAAGAGAAGATTAGCAGGATGCAGTTCACAAGCTCAGCCTATGTTTCCAGGGTTCTTACTAGAGCCAAGTCAAAGATCGAGGATAGCCTCAAGCAGCATGCAAACAGTCATCGACTGGATATCGAGAATGTCAACGGAGAGAAGGGCATCCTCACAGGCTTTGACTACCAGGCGAACACAAATGTGTACATTGTCTTTACTCTTGGACTGGGTGTGATCATTTGGTATGAGCATACCAACTATGGCGGAAAGCTCTGTGATGGAACACCATATGACCCCCTAGCTCAGACTGATGGAAAGCAGTGTCCAAAACTCGAGGAATGCAGAGAGACTCTCGATACAATCCTAAAGGAATACAATCTCACTCTGAACCCTAAGGAAGAAGAGATGTATATGACTCAACAGTCTATCAGAATCTTCGGCAAGCTTGGAGCGAAACAACTTCCTCGCTATCAGAGAGAAACACAAGAAGGTGAATGAGTTTGAACGAGGAAGTAGCAGCTGGATATTTTCCAGCAATTGAGGGTATAACCAGCGGAAAGACGTTCAGGCCGTCAAAGGCCTTGCAAAATAAGTACTGGTTCAGTGCAGCGTTGGCAGCCACCATGACCTGGTTCATGGTCATTGGATCTGTCTACGGTATATCATTTCTGGTATCATTGGATGAGGGATGGAGTCATACACTCTTTATCACTCAATGGTTGGGCATCGTGAACTATTGGACCATTGTTGCAGAGCTTGCTTGGCTGATTCCCGCCATGGTAGCAATACCAATCTACATTAGCTCGATAGAGTATTCAGTGATTTCTGAAACAGGAGAGGCATCCCCAGAGATTTACTGTCGTAAGGGAATCATCAACGTGACTAAGAAACACGTTCCATTCAGAACCATAACGAACATCTCCTCGAGAGCAGGCATAATTGACAGACTATTCGGAATCGGCAATGTTGAGATTCAGACAGCTGGCTACTCAGGCGGCCCCGGTGGTCAGACTGGACCCGAGGAAAAGCTTGAGGGCATTAAGGCCTACGAAACACTCACGCGATTTGTCTTGGCTGAGCTCAGGAGATTCAGAGAACCCTATGCAACAGGCACTGAGATACCCGTTCCACAAAACGATGTAGTCCCAAGGATTGAGGGCTCTCTGGATGACGAGATTCTGAAGGCTATTCGCGATATCCGAGAGATTCTTAGGACCAAGTTGTAAGTAGAAAAGGCGAGGTTAGGAAAAATGGGAAACGAAGAAGGACGTATCATTAGACCACCAATGGAAGATGTAACAAGTGGGAGAGTATTCAGACCAGACACCAGATTCTACTACAAGGAATGGTCCGAATACAGCTTTCTTGCAATATGGTTCTGGCTAGTGGCCAATGGAATACTCATATTGGGGGCTTTTTTCAACATGATGGACAATAGTGGAACCTGGGCGACCTTCTTTGCTGTTTTCTATGATGTGTTCCCCATGCTCAACTTCTGGTACGCAATCGCGCTTCTCTTCTGGTGGCTGCCCATTATGGTGGCCATTCCACTCTACATACGAAGAATTGAGTACAGTGTCATCTCGAAGTCAGGAATGGTAATGCCAGAGATCTATGTCCGCAAGGGCCTCATCAACGTGACCAAGAAACATGTTCCATTCAGGACAATTACGAATATCAGTTCGCGAGCAGGTCCTGTCGATAGATTGTTTGGGATTGGCACTGTCGAGATTCAGACGGCCGGATACTCAGGTGGTCCAGGCGGCCAAACAGGACCTGAAGAGAAGCTGGAGGGAATAACCTTCTACGAGGAGGTCAGAGATTTCATCTTGCAGGAACTAAGAAGATTCAGAGACCCTTATGTCACGGGCACGGAAGTCGTCTTGCCTCGAGATGAACCTGTTCCTAGACTGCATGAAAGTCTGGACGACGAGATACTGATGACACTGCATGAGATTAGAGATGTGTTGGAACGCATCGACAGAAAAACAGGTAGAGAGGAGAGATAGAGATGGCAGACGAAGGAAAGGTAATCAGGCCCCCAATGGAGAATGTGTCAAGTGGTAAGGTGTTCAAGCCTTCGAGAGCATTCAGAAATAAGATGTGGTTCGTGGGAGTCTTCACTGCGGTGATGCTCTGGGTGATTATCGTTGGATCTATTTCCGTAGCACTCTGGCTTACCGACTGGATAACAGGGTCGAACGCGACCTCGGAGTTCTTCTACCAGTATTGGTGGCTGACTCTGAATATCTGGTATTGGGTCATTACAGCAATCTGGTTGATTCCCGCACTCATCATTATCCCCATCTATCTGAGGTCCATCGAGTACTCGGTGATTGCCCGTTCAGGAGAAGCAATGCCAGAGATATTCGTAAAGAAAGGAATCATCAACATAACAAGGAAACATGTTCCGTTTAGAACGATTACGAATATCGCAAGCAGAGCCGGTCTCTTTGACAGGCTATTCAGTATAGGTTCAGTGGAGATTGAAACAGCAGGATTTTCCGGAACAACGCAAGCCGCAGAGGAGAAACTTGAGGGTATCACATTTTATGAAGAACTGAGAGACTTCATTCTGAGAGAGTTGCGGAGGTTCAAGGACCCCTATGTGACAGGAACTGAAGTTGTACTACCTGAGGAAGAAGCAGTTCAAAGAACAGAAGACAACCTTGAGGATGAGATTCTGCTGGTCTTGCGAGAGATTCGGGACCTATTGAGAGAAGAAAGAAAGTGAAGCGTGTACCCTATGACTCAGGATGAGGAACGACTCATAAGACCGCCAATTGAACCCATCACTAGTGGTAGAGTGTTCAGGCCAAGCAATGCATTCCTGTACAAGAAGATGCTTAAAGTAGGAACTGTTATTGCATTCATCTGGCTCGCAATACGAGTGCTCTTCATTGGACTTGACAGCCCTTGGTTTTTGGAGATTGCCCTTGCAGCATTTGAACCACTAGAGATCCTGACCATTATCGGCTGGGAGACAGCAAGCCTGATCTACATCATAGCTGCAGCAGTCTTCTTTGCCCTTGGCTCAATCTACTCATTCGTCTATGTGAGGAGAATCGAGTATTCAGCAATAGGTTGGTCGGGTGATGCAATCCCAGAGATTTACTCACGTAAGGGCATCATCAACATCACAAAGAGGCATTTGCCATTCCGCACCGTGGTCAATGTGCGGACACGCAGGGGGCCGTTCGACAGACTGTTCCGAATTGGAACAGTGTTGATAGAAACCGCGGGTGGTTCAACGGTGGCACAAGCAACCGGACTTGCTGCACTCCTTATTCAAAGACTGACCTCAGATGCATCTGAGGAGAGAATCGAGGGCATCACGTTCCACGAGGAATTACGTGACTTCATTCTCGGAGAGATGAGAGCCTTTGGAAGAACGCCTGCGAAACACATGCCATCAAAACGAACCCGACGTGGGAACCGAGTCCTGAATAGAGAGACATTGGATGCTTTCATAGAAATCAGGAATGTTCTGAGAGCACGATCCCATACGAGAGGTGTCAAGGTATAAACTGGGAAATCACGGCAGCAGCAGTCCTGCTGGTGATCGGAGTAGTCGTATTTGTCGTGCTATCCTTCATTGGAGTACGTCTGATCCTAGAGAAGCTACAAGTCATAACCGAAAATCCTCATGATCTCGCCAATTCCCATCAGACTTCTATGTGCCTCCTCTCGAGGCCTGACTTCAAACACATACTGGGGTTTTGTTGGTAGTTTGCTGAGAAAACTCAATGTTTCTTGGAAGTCGATAAGCCCATTTCCTACAACCTGATGGCTTCCAATCTGCGGAATGATGTCATGAATATGGACAACCTCGATTGAGCCCTTGTATCTCTGGAATAGACTCCAGTCAGACTCTCTCAGCTTCAGGTCAAAACCGTAGAGTTTGGGTATATCAAGACAAAGCTTCAGACCCTGAGGTATTAGATGTTCAATCACTTCGCGAACAAGTGGTGTCCAATAGACGTTCTCAATCACCAGACGAACATGCGGACGAGCATGTGCAAGAAGCTCGGAGAGATTCTCGCGCAGGACTTGAGCATAGACAGAATGGTATTGCTGACTGAAACTATCTGATGGCTGATTCCCCGCCTTTTCGAAGCTCGGGAGGATTCCAGGATGCACAACTAGATTGGTGGGGCCTGTACTGAGCTCTCTGGCCAGATTGATTATTTGCTTGAAGTACGAGATGACTCCAGTTCTGATTGGAGGATACGTCGACATGAGGTTTACATCATCGCCGGGTGCATGAAATCCCCACTCAATGGAGAGATCTCTTGATAACTCCCGCAGACGTACTCTCTCCTCGGATGTAATTCTCTCAGGCGAGAATAATGGGACGCCAATGTCTGGAACAATGCCAGTCCAGTCATTCTCTGCAGCATACCTAATCGACTCATATAGAGAAGTATCATATATCACATGGTAAGCTCGTCGAGCAGGAAGCTGCATAGATGTAGATGTTTCTTGTATTCTTATGAGGTTGACTGAGAATCCTTTAGGTGGCATGAACTATGGCACCATCCAAAAACACAATCGGCTCGCATCCATCAGACTCGAATCAGTTGTCATCAATGATAATTCGGGCTGAAATTACCTCGTTCCCGAGGGAAGTAAGAAATTACTCTGCGGTGACTGGTGTATTGAAGGTCAAACCTAGAAGATTCACGCACTATCAAGCTCCTCAACGAGTTCCATTATCATGATACTTGTAACTGCTACCACAGTCTATTCTTGTCATCATTGGCATCGGAAGAAGCAGTCTTCTCACTCGATTCCTTCTCCCACCAAGGTTTTGTCTCGTCGGAGCCCTCCCAAGGCCTTGTTGGTTCAGGAATAGGAAATCTCCACAAAACAAGGAGGCCAGCTAGCATCTCAAATGGAAGAGGAACAAGGAGGAATGAACCCATAGACATGTATGAGAAAACAAAGAATAGCAGACCTTCGGCTAGAAAGAGAATGTCTCCAACCGCTACACCAATTAGTGCTCGCTTTCTAGTCGTCTTCCCGTGGTAGTACCTTACTATCACATAAGCAGGTACCATTCGTAAAATCAGTAGAGGGAACATCGTGGAAACCGCGTAGAGAGAGATGAATTGAAAACCAGAGCCAAAGCTCCCCAGATTGAAAGACCAGAGAATGGCCTGGATAGCGAAATCAACGTATCCGTCATAATTGGCGGACATCATCATTACAGGAGCTAATAGGCCCAACAGGGCTATTGTTACACCAGAGGCGTTAGCAATGCGTGACATGTCTTTGACATGCAAATCAGCCGAATTTGACCCTGATTCGAATGCTCCCATCTCGTCTAGCCACGATAGACTATGTCAGGAGTGATTATGAACTCTCCGCCTTCCCTTCAGGAGGAACAAGCCCTCAGATTCGGTCTCAATTTGAGCCGAATTCAGCCGTGCAGCTAGTTCTACATTCTTTCTGTCACCGTGAAGAGATCGGATTCTATGTTGGTAATCAGTTTCACTCTGAGACTTCGCTGTACTGCAGCTCTCATTGAGAGTGCCCACTTTTCTCCAATGTCTATGTACTTCAGAACTATGATTCTTGTGAATGAAATCAAATCACTCCCAAATTCCATCAAGTGGGCAAGCTGATTCAGGTTTCACCTTTGCGTGATAGAGCATAGATGAAGTCATGATTGAACAGTAGATTATCGTTAGTCATTCTACTTTGATTCGTGAATAGCGAGATACCAAGTCTTTGCTCAATTGGTGATAGCAGAGAAGAGAACAGAGTTAAAACGCAACTCGAACAAAGTGCAGTAGGATGATAGAACCTGAGGAAAAAGAATGAAGCCTATGGAGATGATTATTGCAGGTGCTGGAGACCGAGGGTTCGTCTATGCATCATACGCCAGAGAACATCCTGACAGAGCTCGAATCGTTGGCGTCGCTGAGCCACGCGAGTTCTACCGAGAGAAGATGGCTCTCGAATACAATATTCCCGAGGAGAATGTCTTCAAGGACTGGAAAGACATGGCGAAGAGGGATAAATTCGCAGATGCTGTACTCATCACGACTCAGGACCAGATGCATCGAGACCCTGCCATTGCCTTCGCGAAGAGGGGCTATCATATTCTCCTTGAAAAACCAATGGCTCCGGATGAGAAGAGCTGCCGAGACATTGTTAAGGCAGTCACAGGAAAGACTATCATGTTCGCAGTAGCGCATGTTCTTCGATATACGAGATACACACAGGAGCTCAAGTCAATCGTCGATTCTGGACTTATCGGAGAAATTGTCAGTATACAACACCTTGAGCCCGTCGGATTCTGGCACCAGGCACACTCGTTTGTCAGAGGCAATTGGAGAAATGAGAGAGAATCCTCCTTCATGCTGCTCACAAAATCCTGCCACGACTTGGATTGGATCAGATATATCATTGGTAAGAGATGTGTCACAGTTTCCTCGTTCGGATCCCTTACACATTTCAAGAAGGAGAATAAGCCTGCCATTGCAGGCAGTAACTGCCTAGAGTGTGATTATGAACCAGATTGCCCCTATTCGGCAAAGAGGATCTACCTTGGTTTCATCAAACGAGGAGTCACAGGATGGCCTGTGAGTGTCGTTACCTCAGACGTAACATCAGCAGGTGTCATCAAAGCACTCCGAGATGGGCCATACGGTAGGTGCGTATACGAGTGCGACAACGATGTTGTGGACCATCAAGTTGTGAACATGGAGTTCGAGGGTGGTGTAACTGCCTCATTCACCATGACCGCATTTGCCAAAGCAAGGCCGAGAGAGACCCGCATCTTCGGCACCAGAGGGGAGATCTACGGCAACGGCACCAAAATCCAAGTCTACGAGTTCTTGACGGGCAGGTCCGAGGTCGTGGATATTTCTACTGAAACACCTCCGTCGCTTGCGGACCATGGCGGAGGCGACTATGCGCTGATTCACGCATTTGTTTCAGCAGTAGTCGAGAATGATCCAAGCAAGATTCTCTCAGGGCAGGATGAAACGCTTGAAACACACTTGATGGCCTTTGCCGCTGAGAGAAGCAGAAAGGAGCATAGAGTCGTAGACCTCAAGAGCTGAGCCAAGATCCCGGAGCCCCTGTCATCACACTGCACAAATATCTATTTTGAGGCCTCAACGAGCCATAGTGACACTTTCATGAGAAGGCCCCATTCGGAGTCAGGGTCGTCGTAGTAATCAAAATAGTCAGTTCCGTCACGCTCACTGTCTTCCTCATATTCTGGGTGTGGATATGAGAGAAAGACTGTACCGGCGCCATACCTACAGACCATCATGCTGGGCTCATTGTTCTGCGGATAGAGAGTGATAGGAATCACTGTGGACATATAAGTTGCATTACTCGAATAGAAGTAACCTGAGCTCCAGTAAAGGACACCATATGTTGAGGGCTCGCTGGATAGGTCTGGACCTGTCGAGTTGCCATTCACAATCAGCTGGATTATTTTGATCCCGGAGCCATTCACAGCACCAACTGTATAGCCATTGAAAAGTCTGAGGTAATAGTTGGTACCTAATACAGAACCTCCGCATATGCCAAAGTATGATCCACCTCCTTCAACAAAGTCAAGGACTGCAAGCCCGCCTGTGACTCCAAGAGAGGAAAAGAAGTCAGAAGCAGGTCCTCCAGGAAAAACAACAATGTCGTAGCCATCAAGCACACCCTGTTGAATCTCAGTGGAGTTTACGTAGTCTGCATCGGCATTCATCCAGAGAAACATGTTTAGTAATGCTGTAGCACTGCTCTGAAGAACTCCTGTATCATTATAGACAGCCACACGGATTCCTTCCATACCCGCCGGATTCCTGAGGGCAAGCGTCAGAGAGCCTACAACAAGAAGAAGCACAACAAGCACTACTGCTCCTTGTTTCTTTGAGACTCCTATCGTCAGGTTGAACAACTCCGTTTCAATCAGCTGGACCAGCCATTCTTCGATGTAGAAGAGCGTGTTGAGAGTGTTCTCATTGACAGATATATGGCATAATAGAATGATGTTCAAAGCAAGAGCCACACAGTTTCCGAGTTGCAGAGTATGCAGAATCTGAGAAGTCTAGTTGATACAGGGCTACAACCAAAAACATCATCGATGGGGCCCTAGGCCGGTAAGCATCGTCATCAGGGATATGAGCATGCACATTGCCATCCTCTTTCAACCGATAAAAGATAATAACCAGAACACAGTGGCGAAGACGATGAAGGACTTCAGCACAGCAAGACTGTCATGGTTAGTCTTACCTGATTGTTTTCATCAGCATTCTCCCACGTAGATAGTCAGCTCGTGAGTTTAGATAGGCTAGTGCGACGTACTGCTGATGAATAGCAAAAGTCATTGCAGGAGAAAGATAGAAGTTCTTGACAGCGCCGAAAGTTCCCGAGAACCTCTGGTCATAACCTTCTTCCCATGCAAGATGGTCGCTCATCCTGTAGGAGCTATTGAGAGCCAAGAGATTGTATCTTCCGACGTTAGCTTCCACTAAGAATGATATGTGCGGGTCTTCAGACAGCGTCTTCACAATCCTGTCTTTGTTCTTCATTATCTCTAACAGAGAAATGACTATGAAGTACTCAGGTGGCGTCCATATTCTAGGGAATCTGCAGACAGGAGGGAGGATTATCTTTTCGTCTAGAAGAAGCGTCAGCCGTCTCAGGACTGTTCTTCGATGCACATTGAGAAGCTCCGCCAGCTTATTTGGATTGGTATGTATACCCTTTCCCAACAGGAGTGCCTCAAGGAGGTCTACCGAGGTTTCATCTAGTTCCAATCCCCCGACTTTGAGATGAAGGCCCTGTCTGAAGTTCTCCTTGAAGACTTCGAATGATGCGTTGGGGGTGTATTTCAGTATAGCCTTCGTGCTCAAATAGTAGGGGTCCGATGGAATATAGTCCATTCCTGATTTGGCGGAGATCATGTCCTCGGTCAGAGCCCGCTTCTTCCAAAGTTGGTACTCATAGAGATCTCTATGCAGCTCTATCAGCAGTGTGTTGTATTCTTCATCTTTGAAGAAGAACGCCGCCCATATGTTTGGGTCCAACTCAATCCAAAGATTCGTCTTAGGGTCCCGAGAAAGGCCTATCCTCTCGACGACTAGAAGGGGGTACTCAGTTAGGAGCCAAGGAAAGGGATGAAAGGGACGGTCAATTATCTCATGTTGAAATAGTTGGTCTAGCCTTGATTGGATGGTGTTTCGATGTTTCCCAAGGAGTTTGGAGAGCTCGGCTATGTTGATTTCAATGCCTTCCCCTCCGCAAACACGCTTCATTAATTCTACGTTTAGTGGGTCGTTCAGCAAATCATCCATCAAGCTTACTCCCAACCTCGCATTCTGTATGGGCTTTGGAAACTCAGATGCTATCCTGGTGATTCCAATAGTCAATGATGCGGGTGCCAGAATATGTAGCACCTCATACGTCGTATCACCGTTCAAACGCAAAGACCGAATAAAAGGATGACGGCATTGGATAGATAAAGCGAGAGGGGGAGTATATAGGGAGATGAGCAAGAGTGAGCCCAAGTCTGTCATGAATGAACATAAAGAACCAGGAAATATAGCAAGAACAGCCATCTCTTTTCGCGCTGAAAGATTTGTTTGTATAAATGAATGTCACAAAACTTGTATCCTAATGCCAAATCCTTATATTAGATTGGTATTTTTCGCATACTGGTGACACTAATGGTTGTAATGGATAGCAAGGCAGTCCTAAGCACTGAGAGAGTAATACAGGCCCTAGATCAGGTAAATGTATCGTCTTTTCTCGACTCATGGGGTCCGGAAGAGGTCATACAGGTCTACGACCCAATTACGCAGATGCAAGGTGTTCTAGTCATTGACAATACAGCATTGGGTCCTGGAAAAGGGGGTATAAGAATCTCCTCAACAGTAACTCCTTTGGAAGTCTTTAGACTAGCAAGAGCAATGACTTGGAAGTGCTCTCTAGCAGGCATTCCCTTTGGAGGCGCCAAGTCAGGTATTCGAGCAGATCCTTACAATATTAGTAAGACAAGGTTCATACAAGAGTTCGCCAAGAAAGTTGCCCCGTCAACTCCATCGCGATACATCGCAGCTCCTGACATGAATGTTGGCGAGAAAGAGATTGCAGCTTTTGTTGAAACAATTGGGGATTTGCAGGCGGCAACCGGAAAACCAAGCAAGCTAGGAGGCATTCCACACGAATTGGGAACAACAGGGTTTGGTATGGGAGTTGCGCTCGAGAAGACATTCGAGATGATAGGCGAGTCCATTGGTCTTCCCAGTGATTTTGCAGATACGAGGGTTGTCATTCAAGGTTTTGGCAACGTTGGACTGTGGATAGCTAAGTACCTAGAGAACAAAGGAGCCAAGATTCTTGCGCTAAACGACTACTGGGGCACAATATACAACGAAAAAGGCCTGAATGTCGCCAAGGCTGAGAAGCATGCATATGCTACAAGTGAGCAGGCATCAGTAAAGAACTGCAAACAAGGAACTGTGCTACCAAGAGATGCAATTCTAGGGATTGACTGTGACATATTTGTACCCTGCGCAGTCGGTGACGTGATTAATGAGGGTACTTGGCACTCGATCAAGGCAAAACTGATTGTCGAGGGCGCAAACAATGCAACTAGACCAATAGCAGAGAAAGAGCTCTTTGAAAACGGAGTGATTATCATTCCTGACTTTCTGGCGAATGCCGGAGGAGTGATTGGTTCCTATGTCGAGTACAAGGGCGGTACCGAAGAAGAAGCATTCACTATGATAGAATCAAAAATCAAGAAGAACACTGAACTTGTAGTAAGAGGTTACATGGACCGAAAGCTCACCCCAAGGCAAGTGGCTCTGGAAATAGCACAGGCAAGAGTTCTTGATGCTATGGAAAAGAAAGGTAAAGGTCGCCATTAGTCATGGTAGGCATGCTGGATGAATTCGCTGCGCCAGACTTTTCACTCATATGGGGTAGTCTGAGAAATCTGCTTGATTTCAGAAAGATAGAAATCCCTGGTAGTGTTAGACTTGTGGGAAGCGTGCGTGGCGAGTTCCCAGTTGATGCCTACTTCCCTGTTTTTCTTGAGATTTCCAGTGGATCTGGAAGAGAGGATCTCTCTGGTAGGTTCAACTGCGCAGGGTCAAGTGTTGGACAGGAATTCTATGACAGATCATGGCATCCTGCAAGATCAATTCCACTACCACTCTACGAATATGATCCAGAGTTGAGTATTCAAGGGTTTCGAGAGAGTTACGGGCGACTAGTGAATAGCTGGATTGGGTCACCTATTCCGGACAACTTGCCTTGTGCTGCTGTTGCAGTCAAGACTCGCGGCAATTACTGTGATGAAAGGGAGGCGCAGTGGACTGTTGTGTTGCTCCTCTGGCCAAACAACTCCGCGCGACTTATGTCTCTGGAAGTCTTCGAGGGGGCCTTGGAGGACTGCATTTCACCAGAGTGGTATCTCAGTGTGTCAAGACTGATGCCCATAGCAGCTGCAATTCAACAAATGAAAAGCGCATCGGAGAATCTTCCAAGGTGGGACAGACCCAGTTCATCAATACTGATTGAACCCGTTTTCTTGGGAGGCATTCTTACTAACGGAAGGAAGGAGAACATTACTGCAAATCATTGGAAACAGGAGTGGGTCTACGATAGAAACAAGAATCTCGTAGAAGATTTGTGTGCATTGCTTGACGAACTTCAGACTATCCTCATTGAGTCCTAATCATTTCTTTCATATCTATCTTGCAGGTTACAAGAACAACTCAATCCTGCAAAGCATATTCACTTTGTCGATGAGTTTGAGAGCCATCATTCGTTGGCACTACGTGGTAGCCTTGGTCCTCTCATCAGTAACCTCCCTGGAATCCTGAAAAGCACTGATTACTTCAGAAAAGAGATCGTTGCTGCCAAAAACATCAAGGTTCGATTTTGATGGAAATAGGAGCACTCAGAGTTGTTCATGCTATTATAGAGTCATCCTCCCCCTAGAGGGGGAAAAATCACAATCAGGTCATCTTCATTCAATATTGCACTCATGTCCAGCACTCGAATCCCATTAATCATCACGATTTTTGCCCTATCAAGTCCGAAACCGAGATGCTGAATTAACTCACTGAGGGTTCTACCATCAAAATGCACCTCAAATGATGCCCCAATCTCAGAATCAATAGGAGCGTATTCTCGGAGGGTTGCATAGAGCTTGACTAAAACTCTCATGGGCACATCACTCAGTAATGATCCACATCAACATCTTCTCTCGTATAGCCATGGCCTTTGAGATGTTGACCACCACAGAGAAGGACCATGTTGAACGGAAAGATGCCAACACGGTC
>PRDH01000042.1 GCA_003345545.1 Candidatus Thorarchaeota archaeon | reverse complement strand
GAGCTGTCGAAAACAGGCTAAGCAAGAAATGCCAGCAGCTGTATTCAATACAAAACGACTGTAAGTGGAGCTTGGTGTGTGAGATGCAAGACAAAAAACCTACTGAGGACGAGATGGTCAAGTTTCTTGGCAGACAGGCAGGAAATATGTGGAAACAAATCAGCGCTTATATGAGTACGAACTACGAGTTCGAACCTGTAAGGGAGGATGAGAGCCTGGATGCGACAATTAGATACAGAAGGAGTGGTAAGACGATTCTCACATTCTATCCAAAGAAGGATGAACTCACAGTCCTCGTTATTCTCGGCAAAAAGGAGACAGAGAAATTCGAGAGTTCAAAGGATGAGTTCAGTCCAGAGATTGTCGAGCTCTTCAGCAATACCAGGCAATATCATGATGGAAGGTGGCTTCATATCAAGGTTCCACCCTTCGAGGGTGTTGAGGACATCAAGAAGCTTCTTGGCATAAAGAAGGAGCCAAAGAATATGGGGGCAGAGAATTGAATGAAGGGGACAACAATACTGGGATCTATTTGACATTCAGCAAGATTCTCGGCATAGAAACACAATAATGCTCGAATTTGTTCAGGACATGCACAATGTCTGAGAATTCTCTTTACTTGAATGAGAAGGTTGAGCTTGAGCAGAGAGTGTCTGATTTGCTCAAAAGACTGACCCTGAAAGAAAAGCTTAGACTACTGTCGAGTCATGGAATGTTGCGTATGTACACAACTTCGCCAGTAAAACGCCTTGGCATACCTTCTTTCAAGACAACCGATGGACCGTTCGGAGTGGCTATGCATTCAAGCGGGCTCAAGAAGAACACGCGATTCCCAGCCACCATCTCTCTCGCTGCAACATGGAACAGAAACCTCGCTCACGAGGTAGGTACTGCAATGGGCGAGGAAGTACGTGCAGTCGGAAGACATGTACTTCTTGCTCCAGGAATGAACATTGCACGGACTCCTCTTAATGGAAGAACATTCGAGTATTTCAGCGAGGACCCGTATCTGACCAAGGAGATGGCGATTCATCTTGTCAAAGGCATCCAGAGTCAGCGCGTCGCAGCATGCCTCAAGCACTATGCAGCAAACAACCAAGAAACCGATCGGAGATGTTCAAGTTCCGAGGTGGATGAGCGCAGTCTTCATGAGATCTACCTTCGAGCGTTCAGAGCGACTGTGAAGGAGGCAAATCCTTGGTCTATCATGACTGCGTACAATATGGTGAATGGAGTGTATGCGAGCGAGAACAAGTATCTTCTCAGGGATACTCTGATGGAAAAGTGGGGTTTTGATGGGATTGCTATGACAGACTGGTTTGCCTCTGGGACAGCCAAAACTGCAGAGGGGTGTGTCAACGCAGGTCTCTCTCTCGAGATGCCTTGGCCAAACAAGTACAGACTCAAGAATCTGGAGAATGCTTACAGAGAGGGCAAGTTCTCCGATGAAACACTGAACGACCTTGTCAGCAGGAATCTACGAGTGATGTTCCGGACCGGACTATTCGACCCGCCTGAGATGTTGCCTACAGGATCGAGAAACACACCGGCGCATCAAGATCTCGCAAGGCGGGTTGCTGAGGAAGGGGTTGTCCTGCTGAAGAACGATAAGGATGTCCTGCCCATAGATGTCGACTCTGTCAAGCGAATAAGTCTGCACGGTCCCAACTTGAGCAAGAAGTTTGGCAGACTCCTGAGCGGAGGATCATCGGCAGTGAGTCCACCCCATGAAGTCAGTCCCCTTGAAGGAATGATTGCCAAGTGTCGTGGAAAAGTCGACCTAATTACTAATGGCACACAAGCTGATATCGCCATAGTCTTCGCGGGCCTAGACCACAGTCGTGGAAAGGATTCAGAATCCAAGGATAGAGATTCCTTGAATCTCAATCACGAACAGGTGACGATGATTAAGAAGGTCGCAGATGAGCATCCTCGGACTGTGGTGTGTATGATCGCGGGTAGTCCGATAGCAGTGGATGAGTGGTTAGATGATGTCGAGGGTGTTCTCATGTGCTGGTATGCGGGCATGGAGGCCGGTCATGCAATTGCGAATGTTCTCTTTGGCGATGTAAACATCTCAGGAAGACTGCCGCTGACATTTCCAAGGCGATTAGAAGACTCTCCTGCTCACTACACAGGAAGTCCGAGGAACTATCCAGGTGATGAAAACAGGAGAGTCTACTACGATGAGGGCATCTTCGTCGGGTATCGTTGGTTCGACGAAAAACAGATTGAGCCTCTGTTTCCGTTTGGGTTTGGTCTGTCATACACTGAGTTTGAGCTAGGTTCGGTCCACCTCGATAGAGAAACTATTGGCAGATCGGAGGACAGTCTGCTTGTTGAGGTCGAAGTGACGAACACGGGGAACCGTGCGGGTTCTGAAACGGTTCAGGTCTATGCAGAAGATATCGAAGCGACAGTCAACAGGCCGCCTAAGGAACTCGTAGGATTTCAAAAGATCACCTTGGAGCCCGGGCAGACCAAAACAGTGCCTGTGGCAGTAAGGGCCGATGACCTGTCGTTTTTTGATGCAGAGAAGCATGATTGGGTACTAGAGCCTGGAGGAATCAAGCTCCTCGTAGGCAAATCGTCTAGGAATATTGTTGGAGAAACAGAACTCTCTATTAGATGAATATCACGTATTAGGGTAGCTCCAGCATTGGCTCCATTATTCACCACTGGAAACAGAAGAGATACGAATGGGTTAATGTATACACGATTGGAGCCAATGATTCTGCGGAGGTGCTCAATATCCTCGCTATGATGATTCACTTCTCTGAACGTCTGGCTACGGATAGTACGATACCAAGCATACAATACATAACCAGAACTATAACTGGTATAATCACATCCAGAAGTGTGGCATTGAAGAAAGCCACAGCCCGAGTGGCCTCCACGAAGTATGTCAGCGGAAAGATGTAGGGGAGCCAAGCAAGGTATGGTGGCAATGCAGTCAGAGGAAACAAGAGACCGGACAAGAACATCTGGGGTATGATGAATACAGGAATCATCTGCATTATCTGCAGTTCATTCTTCATCCGATATGAAACTGCTATTGCAAGTGTGACAGAGCCCATTGCCAGGAGAAAGACCAGAGGGATCAACAAAAGTATGGACGTGAGCAATCTTGGCGACAAGGCGATTATGACAATGCTAATGAGTGTCGTCTGAACGAGGCTTACTCCAATGAATGCGATGGAGTACCCAAGGACAATCTCAAGGTCATTCAATGGAGTACTCTGCATTCGCTCAAGTGTGCCTTGTTGTCTCTCTCTGAGGAAGAAGACACCGGATATTAAGAATCCAAAGAACAGGCTCATAAAACCAATCATCGCTGGACCCATAATCTCAATCATTGACATTCCAGCCGCTCCATAGATGTATGTGATATTCACACTAGTTTCACTCTCGCGTCCGAAGGCCTGTGCTACTGCATTCGAAAGCGCGTCCTGGATTGTCGCTAGCGCCACCGCAGCTTCGGTTGTCTGAATACCGTTGACGAACATCTCGATGGAAGGAACTTCACCGCTGAGTGATGCCTGAGTGAAATCAGTGTCCATATAGACACCTGCCACTGCTGCTCTGCTATCAAGAGACTCCACGACTGCCGCACGAGTGTTACAGGTTATGATTGATACATTACTATTCTCAGACAGAAGATTTCCGAAAATCGTACCTATAGTGTCCATGAAGCCCTCATCTTCGTTGACTAAAGAGAGGTTGAACGACAAGTCAATTGGAGCAGGAGGAAGTGGGACCACGAACGTGATATTACGTTCCATCTGGATGCCCCTGCTGCCAAACATATCAATTGAGGCCTGTGAAGTTGTATTGCCTATCACACCAACTATGTAATTTGCCTCCAGCTCAGTAGTGACATTGACATACAGGCGAATACTGATGTTATTTCCCGTCAACATCGCCCATGTAAGGTTGGAGGGCAAAACGAGGGCAGCCTGAATTGATGACCCAAGACCATCAAGAGCATCAGCAGAAGAGCGATTAGTAAGCGTGACATTCGCATTGTCTTCGAGTAGGGAGGTGAGGGTAGCTCCGAAGCTATTCTCTAGGGGCTCATCCAAGATGCACACTGCTGTTGGTATATTAGAGACCGATCCTGCAAATATGAATGACCAAAGATAGGTAACGAGAATTGGCGCAACTATCATCAGACCCAGAGTTCTTCGGTCTCTGCGAATCTGGCGAAAGATTCTTCGCACCACTGTAGCAACACGATAGGAGTTGATGCTTCGACTCATTGTCTGCTCCTCCTGACATGGTAAGTGAATGCTTCTTCGAGACTTGGCTGTTTCACAACTATATTACTGACCGGAATTCCAGACGCTGCAATCGCCTGAAAGACTCGAAGAAGGATATCGCCATTAGCAGTCCTCACGACAAATCGTCCACCCTTAGCTTCAACTGGAGCCAGACTTCCCAACGCACTCTCAAGGTGTCTAGAAGCATCTGGACTTACAGTACCAGAGAGGGTGCTCTCCAAGGGGAGCCCGCTGATGAGTTCCTCAGGTGAGCTATGTGCGAGTATTTTCCCCTGAAACATCATAGCAACAGAATCGCATTTTGTTGCTTCATCAAGATAATGAGTCGTCATGACGATTGTTTTCCCCTCTCTTGCTAGCTTGTGGAAGTAGTCCCAGAATTCCATTCGCAAGTCCGGACTGACCCCGACTGTGGGCTCGTCTAGGAACATGATTGCAGGATCATGAACAATTGCGCAGGCAAGGCTGAGTCGTTGGACTGTTCCTCCACTGAGTACTTCCACAGGTCTATCCAAAGAGTCACTTATTCGAGTCAGTTTAGCAGCCTGCGAAATCAACTCGCTCCTTCTGTAAGAGTCCTTGATACCATAGCTCTCCGCGAAGAACTCAAGATTCTCTCGCGCAGTCAGGTCGGGGTAAAGAGATTTCTGTTGTGTCATGTAGCCTATAGTGGCACGATCCTCAGGAGAGAGACGATTTGACGGTTTCTCGCCTATGAAGCATGTTCCACTTGTGGGCAGCAGAATGCCTACCATCATTCTCACAAGGGTTGTCTTGCCTGCTCCGTTGGGACCAATCATGCCCAGAATCGTTCCCTTCGGAACATCAAGGCTCACATGATCCACAGCAATCACATCCTGAAACTGCTTTGTTACATCTGAAACTCGAATCAAGCCATGAACCACCGGTGTATCATATGGACTATTGGATGCCTGTGTCTCCCTCACATATCAGGGGCTAAATGATACCTGCCCCTGATGCAGTCCATACCACGTGCTATATAGAACGGACTATATCATGTTTCCCTCTCCGCTAGTGCAAGGTGTATAGAGGTAGATTCTCAGCCAGAGCTATTTCTTTGCCACAGAATATGAGTAAGCAAAAAGCACAAGGAGTAGAGCCATGATGCCTGTGAGAAGCCAACCAATCATGGGCGGAGCAGTTTCACCAAGCATGAACCACACCATTCCTATGGTCGAAAGAAGGCAGCAGACTATTTCTCCAACAACAATAATCTCAACCTTCTCAAAGGACTCAGCTCTATAGCCTAATAGAGAAG
>PRDH01000041.1 GCA_003345545.1 Candidatus Thorarchaeota archaeon | reverse complement strand
GGGTGTCAAAGTCACCAGTGTTGAAATCCGTGATGTAGTCATCCCGTCAGCACTTCAGGATGCGATGAGCAGGGAGGCTCAGGCTCAAAGAGAAGGGAGGGCTAGAATCATCTTGGCACAAGCAGAGCAAGAAGCTGCCGACAACATGCTCAAGGCTGCAAAGAGGTATGAAGAGTCACAAGTCGGTTTTGTCCTTCGTACATGGAACATCATGCAGGAAATCTCAAAGAACGCCAACCTAATCATCATGGTACCGACGAATATACCAGAAGTTGGCACGACTACCGGGGTTGCTGCAGCTATATCAGCAGGAACTGGAGGGCTTAAGCTACCCGCAAACAAGGGTACGGTATCACCCGAAGAGTAAGCATCTATGATTGGAGGACGTTATTATGGATGCCTGGATCAAGATCTTTCTCGTCATGATCATGTTCTCAGCATTGAGCATGGTCATGACGCTTTTCCTTGTGGATCCCCTGGTTGGCTTGATACTCTTCGCGGTCATTACGACTCTGCTCGTCATTACACTTGAGCCAGCAACCGGTAAGGCGATGGCCCAAGTCACAGTTCCATTAGTAGTCATCCTCTTTGTCATGGAGATTTTCATGACCAGTATATATAGCCCAGTGCCAGTGACATTTCCTTACTGGATGTTGTTTGTGATAGGAGCCATACTGTACATTCTCTTTATGATGTTCACAGGTGGCAGCAGTTTTGTGGAGGGAGGTTTTATGGATGCGAAAGTATCCCTGAAACTCTTTCCAGTCTATGGTATTGCCATATTCCTATCGATGCTCATAGACCCAACGAACAAACTGACCGTGTACATTATGGCTGGAAGTGTAATTGGCATGATGGCTCTCTACTTCGCGTTCCTTCGAAACTACGATAAATGGCCAGCTTACTCACAGATGAAGTACGCCGATATCCATGCTATTTCAGACATCAACCCAAGAGGCAAAGTGAAGACTGGCGCTGAGATCTGGTGGGCGAGAACAACTGGACCTCCGATAAAGAATGGAGAGAAGGTTGTGATAGTGGACATCATAGGCATGACGATGATTGTTTCGCGCCCTGAGGACGTGCTAATAGGTCACGAACAGTGATAGCGAAGAGGGTGTCGGCTTTACCGACACCTTCTCTACTCTCTCTTTCTGCTGCTAAGAAGTCCGAAGAGGACAGACAGTCCAATCAAGAATCCAGCAATTGTTGTGAGCCCCCATTCAATCTGGAATATTTCAGGAAGAACGACTTGAACGCGAGGGTACACTGGGAATATGATATACGCAAGCATATTCCAGGCAAAATGGAAGGAAATAGGCACCCAGAGTCTTCTGCCCGACCAGTAGTAGCTCAATGATAGCACAACACCACCAAGAAAGATGTTGAATGTGAAGATCAGAATGAGGTGCACCGGAAACCCAGGAGTAGCCCACCAGCTGAAATGAATGAGTGAGAAGAATAGTGAACCGATAATGATGGCACGCCCCTTTCCTGCGAGACTCTCAAGATGAGGGAGAATGTACCCGCGGTGCGCAAGTTCTTCAAAGACCGCAGTTGGAGCAGTTATTATCACCTCTGAAACAAGCAGGTCAGCAGTCATTTGCTCAATCGGTCGTAGTTGACCTCCGAAATAGAAGGCGAACAGAATCACGACTGAGGCAGCAATCGTGCCTGCTACCGCACCGATAATCATGTCGTGAAAAGTAGTCTCATCAATGCTGATTCCAAGCCTTCCTATTGACGATTCTTCTGACCGAGCGAAGGCATCAATCACTAGGTACATCAACACGAAGGTTGCTAAGAAGGTGATTGTGGCCACCAGTTCGTAGAGCTCACCGGAAAAGAACCCAGAGAGAATTGGGGACATCTCAACAATCAACAGCATGAGTGCCATGAACAGAATAATCATCAGGGCTTCGTACCCGGGATCTCTTTTCACCTCTATCACTCATTCTTTTGGCGCTCATACATGCCTAAAACTGATGTGGTTGAAGGAAAGGGATTGGGACATCAGAGAAGAGTAAATATACAGTGAGAACTGATATAAGCAAGCAGCTATATCGGAGCGAACAAGGGTTGGCTAGGTAGCTGGCATGATAATTATATCCCTATACGAATTAGATTCGTAGTGCATGGAGGAGAATCATTGCCCGAAACCAGAAGACTGTTATTGGAATTCAATACAGACGAGATTGGGCTTCTCGCCAGAACAGATCCGAAGGAGATGAAAGCTCTCATTCGTGCTTTCGCAGACACATCGGATGTTGTTCGGGAACGGGCTTTGATTGCCGCGATTGAGGCAGCAGATCCTGCACTTGTGAATGAAATCGCCAAGGTCATGGAGGACGATGTTGCCGATGTCAGAATCGCAGCAGCTCAAGCATTGGCATTCTATCATCAGCCACGCACAATTCCGGTTCTTATGAAAGGACTGAAGGACCCGAACACGTGGGTAAGATCGCATTGTGCTTCCGGACTTTCAAGACTGTTGAATGGGCCAATATGGGCACGGGTATCCAAAGACAATATCGATACAATACTGAATAACTTCCCAGACATGCCCGATGAAGGCATCAACAGGCTGCTCGTTTCCATCAAGATGAGGCCAGATGCCATCGATAGGTTCCTTAGATGGCGATCCAGCAGCTTCGATGTTGAGATTGATAGAAGCGCATTGGTCGAGGAGCTAGAAGCCACGCCCATTCTTTTGACTGAAGAGAGAAGGATCTCGGAGGCAAAGCCTGAAGTTCCTGGGCTCTCCAAAGATGTGGAATCGATCCTAGCTGAACTGCCGGAAGAAGTAATCGCTACTCTGCCACCTGAAGACCTGAAACGATTGACCCCAAAATCTGCTAGAGAGTTGGTTTCCAAGCTCAAGGCTCCAATGCCACCTCCAGCAAAGAAGAAGAAAACTGTCAAAGTCCGCAAAGTAACAACAGTCAAGAAGAGGACTCCAGGACCAACTCGCGACGATCTCATCAAGAAACTGCCGAAGGAAGTTCGAGAGTCAGTATCAGATGAAACACTGAAGACCCTCAGCATTGAGGAGTTGGAGGCACTACTTGCTTCGACAAGCGGCAGCAAGGCAGTTGAAGAACCCACTAAAGAACCGATAGCAGAAGCGGAAGCCGAAGACCCCAGAATGGCTGAATTCACGAGGAAATTCGGGAAGGAAAAAGCTGCGATTCTAGTTTCTATTCCTGAGGTGATGTTGGAGGGAATACCTGAGGAACAGATCAAGGAAATGGATTTGGAGACCCTCGAAGGGCTTGCTCAAGCCTTGGAGCCCCGCTAATCTGATCCTATCCAGCGCCACGTATTACTACAGCAAATTCACCTGCAAGTTTGCCATACCATTCAAGAAGGTCTCTCATGTTGTCCACATGACGGTAGGTACCATTTCCATACTGAGCAATGGCCAGCATCAATTCCTCATCAATTTCGCTTCTTTCCCCGAGACCTATGCTATATATCACCAGTTTTGACTTATCAGGAAATCTCTCCTTGAGCACTTTCAAAGGAGGAGGACCTGAAGTCGTCATTCCGTCAGTGAGCATGATGAGCATTGTGGGCTTTTCGGGGTCTCCAAATTCATCAATTATGTCGCTAGCTTTTGCTAGAGCTGACCCCATATCAGTCAGCGTTCCACCCTCTTCCACTTTGTCCACGACATGAGTGCTGATTATCTGTAGGCCCAGTGCCTTTTCTCTTCCTGTGCATTCTACGAATGGTTGAGCCTCACCAGTCTGGGAGTTCAGAAAGGTCATTTCACTGACATCTTTCTCGAAGGTTATTACTCCAACCTTTTCACCGTAGCCACGACCGACCTTCTCGGCAAGATAGAGAAGCACTGCCATTGCTGCAGCCTCGGCACGGCTGACATTCTTGCCCTCCTCAAAACGTCCCAGAAATGCTTGCACTTCGGGACTATCGCCAGCCAAATCTTTCAAACCCTCACGAGCATGAGCGATGTCCTGGACCGGGACATCGGTCGTCTTCATAGAGCCACTAGTATCGATACATAGCACTGCATTGAAAGGAGTTGCAATCCCTACTGTCTTGAATTCATACCCAGTTCGTTCCCGAAGAGCTTCAAAGGCAAGCTTTGCAAAGCTCTTTCCTGAGAGAGTCGGTCTTGTATTGAGTATCTCGACCTTGACATCAAGTTCAGGCCAATTGAAAGACATTCCGGGGTAAACAAGGCGCCCGCCTATGATATTCTCCAGTGAACTGACCTTCTCAGCAGCCCTTGAAACTAGGTCCTCTGTATTGGCATCCTCGGTTAGGGGTTTCAATCCAAACTCAACATATTCGAGAGCAACCATGTCCTCATCATATAGCGTGACCTCGACGGTATCACCTTCCATAAGCAGTGACGCCTCGAGAACAAGTGTGTCAACCACAATCTGGCCTTCTGATGGATCATTGCTCTTTCGAACCTCTGCTGCTCCCCAGAAACTACTTTGGGGATCCTCGAAAATGACTATTGAGCCAATGTCTGCATCAAGTGAATCGGCAGTCTTTGGATGGAGATTAGCAAAGCCCCTAAGGTCTCCGCCATCCACGATTTCTAATTGGAATTTCTTGGTGATGGCTAATGCCTCCTCTTGTAGAACGTGAATTCATCTGTTCGTATTGTTATAAAGAATATGAGGTTCAAGCTAGTCAAAGTATGACAACACATGATCCTGTAAATCCTTACCTGTCTTCAATGCAATAGAATGATCTCTCAGAGACCGCATTAGCACGGGATTGATACTCTGAGACGCATTCTGAGTGGTTTCAAGTCGTATCATCCCGGACGTACTTAAGAGTGAACAAGTGAGAGAGCTGTTTGGGCCCTTACGAATCCAGACGTGAATCTCTCTATTCCCCGTTCGCGCCCTTAGACTCAACACGTAGGAGTCAAGATAGACACCATTGAAGCCTCCTCTTGAGATAGGCGACAGTTCGGGCCAAGTTCCATTCGGAGGCAGCATTAAATCGAGAGAACTGAGGTCCCAGACATCCTGCGTGATGAGCGACAGCAGCGAATTCTCCAGTAGAATCTGTCTGGACCCATCATTGTCCAGACAGACGTATTCGACAGGAGGAGTTGGAGCTCCGCCGGTTGTTGCGAAGGGTCTTTGGACCAACATCAGTGCGTTTCCACCCAATATTCGTTGAACATCGGTCAGGGTTCCAGAGAATTTTCGTGAGAGCAGATAGAGAATGACATCAGCAGCCTGAATGGACAGAAAGCTGTAGTCTGTGCCGAAGAGGATTTTCTCCGACCATGGCGTACCAAGTCGGCCAAGACGCTCGATTGCAGATTCGAACAGGACAGGGACATCGAGGTCATGGAGTGTTGAAGTTTCCGCAAAAATCGCCGGATCACGTAGCGCGTCGAAGAGATGTGGATCACCAGGGGACATTCCACAATGAGCAAGAATCACCCTGAGCCCCCTGATGGCTGTTCCGCAGTTGGGATCATTCCGTATCGATTCCACAAGACTCTTGATTCGTATGACTGTGCCAATATTCCTTGTATCGAAGATAACAGGGATTCCTAACTCACCAGCTCGCTTCACAACTTTCCTTGTCAGTTCGCCTTCAATGGAATCAAGAAAGAGCTGTGCAAGAGGGTGCAGTTTAAGGCCACGTAGTCCGAGGCTCAGAACACTACGTTCGAGCTCACCCACAGCAGCATTCCGGTTCCCTGCACCATCTAGGGGATTGACCCGTGCGAATCCGACTAGCCGCGTCGAATGTGGTGCACGAGTTGTCCATCCTGCGATTTTATCATTTGATACTCTGAACGAAGGCTCATTGGCTGATTCGGGGGTGGAATAGTCATCAGTATAGGGGAATACAACTGTCCTATCTACTAGCCAACCATGATTCAGCCGCTCCCAGCTCTTTTGGCTTTTGAAACAGCGGTCGGCAAAATCACCAGCTGCTATTCCAATCGGTTCGAAGAGAAGAGCATCCTCTTCTCTAAGGGCCTTAGCAAGCTTCTGCATCTCAAACCATAGCTGGGAGTAGAAGGCGTAGGCACCCGAAGGCGTGTTTCTATGGCTTTTCTCTTTCCCCATGTGGTGATGTGCATCTACGATGTAGAGCCTGAATTCATCACCCTTCCTTATGCCTCTTGATGGCTGGTCCTCAACTGCTCGGACGATGAGCATGTACAGATTAGTCCTCCATTTGTGTTCGGCCTGTTTGAGTGATAAACTATTTCTTTACAAGCCTTCAAGCTAGTAGAAACTACTGTCTGCATTAGGCATATATCATCTTCTGCAAATTGGCTCTTTACATTCGGAGTTGTACACGATGATTGTTGTGGAGGACATTGAAGCAAACGAGATTCGTCGCTTCTTTGTTGTGGACGCATCCTTACAACTTGGCATCGTACGGGCTGGAACGTATATACGAACATTCGACCCTGACAGGGCATTCTCATACTATAATATGGTTGAGAATCAGCTTCACGACTTTGCTGCCGGTTATTCTGGAGCCTTCAGGTACGTTCCAAGAAGGGCTTATGACTATCTAAAGAAGCCCAGATTTCTTACCGACTTCTCTCTCGATGCATCGGAGTTGTCTCAGTCAAGTTGGCTGGTTGATCTTCTTGTCGCAAACCCACTGATCGATTTAGGTGAAACAGCCCTCCCGGTCGCCCAACAGAATGCGAATACTGAGTCTGTCTACAGATGGTCAACAGTTCCCCCCACAAGCCCTCGAGTATATCATCTGCAAGATATGAGGCAGAACCGGAGAACACCACAAGGATGGGGTTGTATCCTGCGCTCAGTCAATTTACCTCTCGCACTGAAGGGGCCGAACCGGACTGATCTGATTGACATCATCAAATCTGAGAGACCTGTGTTTATGGAACTCGCCTCTCCAGAAAGTCTGGATCTTCTTCTTGAGTGGTTGGTACTTCTCAAAGAAGCAGGTCTAACGGCTCCGAAACTCGTGCTGAAAGTGAGAAGCCAGAAGGAGTGGGGAAAATCCATCACTCGCCTTCTTGACATTCCAGACAGCAGGCTCCTTACGGCAGGCGCATCGATATCGTCTCTCTCAACTTCAATCAGTTACATGAAGAGTGAGCAAAAGGACCCGCTCTGGTCTAGGCGGCTTATATTTGCATCATCCTATCCGGAAACGCAATTGGGGGATAGCGTATCAGAGATAATCAGTTACCTCTTGAGCAGAAATCTGGCAGCCTCGCCGGAGGAAGTGCAGAGAATTCTTGGTGGAAACATGTTATCATTACTGCCTCCGCGACCCCCATTCCTAGTATATACGGAGAATAAGACATCGGTCATGGCTGAAGAGAGTCTTGGAAAAGCCGCCATGAATGAGATTGTTCGACTGCTGCAACTGCTTGATGCAAAGAAGATTCTGAGGGTAGTATCAGTTGACCACATGGTTGATGACGAGGGTGGAACGGTCCAGCTGGATAGCGTCGTTGTAACAGTGACCGGACCAAATGGCGAGAAAGGGACAAGCATATCAATCATGCTAGAAAAGAACGGTGCCGTGATGGTTTCAGGATGGAAGAAGGCATTTACAGAAAGCATATCAAAGAGGGACAGCATTCTACTGCAGACCCTTGTGCGTGCAAGTGCAAAACTTGACGGCCCCGCCTTTGGCTTGCCAGCACACCTAGCTCAATTTGATGATGCATTGCTCTCCTGTCTCCAGGTGGAAGACCGCAAGGAACTCGTGGCTGCTCTTCATTTTGGAGTCGAGATTGCGAGGACGAGACCCGGGGTATTCCTTATGGCCTCTTCCGATATGGAATCGCTAAATGTATCGAATGATGATTATGTCTTAGCACTTGGCACAAGAACTGGGAGATGGTGCGCCGGCCGAGTGAGAGAACATGATATGCGCGCCGAAAGACTGATTGTCATCTCAGAAACTGACGCAGAGATCTATGGGTTCAGTACGTCTTCAGTTGTTAACATTGTCAAGTTCCAAGGGGAAATCTCGGATATCCGAAGGATGGTGATGGCGTACTCCTCAGACAAACAAACATCCAATCAAGAATTGTTTTCCTGGATCCATCTGAATGAAAGCGAGGTTCTTGACCGGATAAGAGGAAGACTGGTTGGTTCCAGTTCCAGACTTTTCGTGGGTTCAGAGAAGCTTCCGGTAACTCTCAATATAACACAGACAGAACCAGAGCTCGTTTCAGATCAGATTGGCGTCATTCCAGAAGATGAGGTGTTCTTAAGACCAAATCAGGCTTTTCGCGAACTGAATGTTGTACTCTGTATCTCCACGTGCAAGGACATGAGCAAACGTGACATGAAACTGAAAACTATTCGCGCGGCAACAAGAGAACTTGAGCCTCTCGCAAGGCGAATAGGGGAGTTGAGGGTGTTCCTTGATAACCTCACTGAGAATGCGTCAAGATCAGAGATTGCGGCACTGGGGGCATTGCTGGTCATCAATCTCTTCAGACACAATCAGACTGAGGGCAGGTTGGGCTTTGCCACGTTCGCAGAGGGACCTGCAAAGTTCTCCGTCCAACACGGTAGCGAGATCAAGTCATATGTGGAGTTTCTCAGAGACGTTCAATCAGAGGAAGTTCTTGTGTCTTTGATTTACTCGATTCTCGATTCTGTGAAAGATAGTGCAGGTCGAGAAGACATGACCGGGGCCTATAGAACCATTGCGGAATATCTTGACGATTTCGGGGCCTCACGGCCAACGTTGGTACTCGTTTTCTCAGGGGGCGTGGGAAGAGAAGACGAGGAACATATCCCATTCATCAAAGCTATTAAAGAACGTGAGAGATATCAAATCGAGTTCGTGACCTTGGAGAAAGATGGACCCCCTACGGACACCTTGAGATTCTTGAAGGAAGTAAATGCAGGAGTCACACCGTTGGACTCATTTTCTTCACAGACCTTCATCGGGCGCATTCTCGATGTCATTGAAGAACTTGTACCAGCTAGTTCTACTCCTGAGTTCGACGCTTGAAGCGAAGTGACTCGATATCACCGATTCTGGAATCCAGCTGGTCCATCTCCACTTCCACCTTATCAATTAGGTCGCGCAGTGCGGATATCTTCGTGACTATTACTTGGATGTATTCAGCATCGATTGATGATGTGCTCGAGTGCTTTGAAGAGATGTCTTCCATCTGCCGTTCCATCTTTTTCAGACGCTCAGATAGCTCCTCGAGAATGCGTGTTTCATCTTCGATTCGACCTAGCTCTTTGATTGCTTCATCTGAATGACTCTTCACCCATTAATCACCCCCCAGACTTGCTCACACGCTTTATGCGCGCTTCGAGGTCGCTCAATCTGACCACAGCAGACTCAAGACGGTCAATCGTTTCTGCAAGCTTGGTTTGTACTATTGCTATTGACTGGTCAGTAGTGACTGTCTTATCTCGTGGTGCGTTTTCTAGGGCCTGAAGCCGAGTTTCTAGCACTTCCAGTCTTGTTCTAATCTGACTCAGGACACTATAATCTATCTGATGGGAAACCATGGCTTTCGACTTGCGGTCTACTTCTTGCGGTTTTGCTCTCTTTCCGACCACAACCTCTGGAGCACGTACATTAGAAACGGCAAGATCCTGTGAACCGGACCACAGCGGCGTCACATATCTATCGATCATGCTGTCAATGTCGGTTCCGTTCAATGTAGCAAACGAAGCTATGCCATGAGGGTTATCCCACAAGCAGAGTTCTGTTCTGTCACTGAATTTGAAGAGGATAGCAGCGATATTGTTCTTGGCTCTCTTGAAGACGTCGAGGCTTGTCAACCAGCGAGTGAGAAGAAGTGTGATTCTCGATAGACCGTTCACGTCTCCTGCAGCCGCAACTACTCTCTCAGATTCATTCACTTGTCTTATGGAATCACGGATCCATTCTGCGGCGTTCTGCTTCTCTGCGGGAATCTTGAGAGAGAGAAGACGTCGAACTTCACCAGAGGAAACATCTGCTCTAAGTTGTTCTAAATAATCCAAGTCTGGCTCAGACTCGCCAGTAGAATAGCCATGTCCAAGCACATGCCGTGCTATGATACGAGTGATTTCAGCGAAGTCCAAGTTCTTGGTCCAGAAGGCCACAGTCATCATTGGCTTGCTGTTCTCCTCGAGTGTATCGTATACTACGATGCATAACTTGGGGGTGACTAAACCTTGACTGCCTAGGATCAACATACCGACAAATGGTCGTGCTACGCCTTCGAGGTCTCTTGTCAAACGTGCAAATCTGTCAGCAGGAATGATGAGTTGTTCTTGGTTCTTTCTGTCCTCCAGCTTTCCAGTGAAGCCCTTGAGGAGAAGACCTTGTTCCATCCATCCCGTGCTGAGCTTCTCTATTGGCATCTGTGCAGAGATGAATTCAGTAATCTCTCCACTGTGGAACATAGCCTGAAGTCGTGTTGGCAAATCGTCCGTCACAGGAATCAACTCCTATCTCGAAACCACTCCATAAGCCATTCATTGACCATACTCACCTGACCCATGTTGGTGATTTCGACTGCAATTCCCTTTGTGTACTCTGCAATTGCCTTCATCATATCCCTGTTTGAATCTTCTCCCAGACAAAAACATAAGACTGGTACAGACTTGTTCTCCGTTTTCTTTTTCACAGTCTTCAATGGATTGGGGCCAGATGAGTGGGTACCGCTTGAAACTAGAACTACAATAGTAGGGTGATTAGATGAATCTGGCAAGCTCAAGGCACGCTCGATTGCGATACTCAATGCGGCACCGGGATTCGAGGATTTGCGGCCATGGGTGGAAGCTACTTCGCGAACCCAGTTTTTGAATGATTCCAAGATAGATCCCGAGTGAAGCGATGATGTCTCGACCTGTTCACCTGTCTCTGTATCAAACATCGGGTAGGTTGCTACCTCTTCCGAATATACAATGCCTGAGAATTGAGCTCCTGTGCCATATCCCGGGTAACCTAGTTCAATCTGACGTAGAAGTTCAATTGCAGCAGAGTGTCGAGAAACTGAAATCGAGTCGCCGTCTACAGAGGATTGCCGGACATCTTTAATTTGGGCTGCTGCTCCAAGCTCAATCACACAAATGAGATTGTAGGCAGGAGATTCTAATGCTGGGTCAAGGTGTATCTTCTCTAGACTGCTCCATCTTAGTCGACAAGAGAGGTTTCCGTCATCCATCGGTTTGAGAAAGCCCACAGTGAATTGGACTCCAAGCCTTTCCAACGATATCTTCTGGCTTTTTGTTAGCACTAATCCGTCAAAATCCTCTTGAAGATCATTGACTCTTTTGGAAATCGCATCAGCAACTGCAGTATTATCTAGGGACTTCTTGGATGCCACAGCAAGCCCAAGTTCTCTGCAGATGGGCAAGTCGTCGCAGATTCTGGTTAATGATATTTCCGAGCCATCTTCACAATTCATCATGGTGAAAACACGACTATCCAGAATGATCATGCGATTGAAAACCTGAGCTGACTTGCGTATATCGGCAAGCAGTCTGGATTCCCCAAAGCTCAGTTCGTAGACACCCGGTTCACATGAAGGTTCGTCAGCTGGCACAAAGCAGAGACCTTTCTGATTTCGTCCCTGTTTGGCGATTAGAATCAAAGAGAATCCTCCCATCAATAGATACGTGTTGAGTAGATTTCAGTTGCAATGGATTTTGAACCATAGAAGACCTCAACTCGGAGCGTTGCTTTCCCTCTCACATCAGTCATCGGGACGAGCTTGAGCTCGAGCATCTTATCAGATTTCGCTGCGATGTCATGACTTTCATTCGTTACCTCAGATACGCCCTCAGCTGTGACGAGTGATGCTATCACCCTGATGTTCCCAATAGCCGCACTTGGATTCTTGACTCGGATAGAGTAGTTGAAGGCCTTTCCAGCGACGATGTTATTTGGTATCTCACCAAGACTCACAGAGATGCCGATTTGCTCTGATGCCAGAGGTCTTCCCTTTGGCCAACGTACAATTCTGCCCAGCTCGAGAAGTCTAGATAGAGAGGTCTTCAGTTCGCGGACCTCAAGGCAGAGTTTTGACGCGGCCTCACCCATATCGAACGTTCCATCATTAGCTTGGTAGTAGGACAAGACTTTCCTATCGGCTTCAATGAGGTTACTGACTCCCTCAAGTATTTTCAGAATTGCTTCCGGAAGTTCATGCGCCTCCAACAACGAGTAGTACTTGCCACCTTCAACAGAGTCCGCAATCTGTCGGAATGCTGTTTCAACAAGAGGGTTGCAGCCACATACGAAAATGAACATCGCAGTACCAAAATCCTTTCTTAACTGCTGGACTTCCTCAATTGGATCATGACCATCTGGGCAGCCATCAGCAAAGTAATCATCACCGAGAGCGTTGTATTTTCGCCCATGTGGAGGTGCGTCTCCGACAAGAAGCAGCACTTTGTAGGCATCCTTCTCCCACGATAGTTTTGTACGCGCATCAAAAAGACCATCAGCAACCGCTTCGGGAGTGTCACCTCCATCAGACGGTTGAAGATCAGCAATAATCTTCTGGACTCGTTTCACATTGTCTGCAAAGTCGAAAGACTTGGTCACGTAGGACCTGTCTTGTGGAGGATGGTCACGATACGAAACGATTCCGAATTTGATCTCTAGGTCTTTCGTTCGTGATGTGATATGGCGCACTATTTCAGAGAGACTATCCTTCACTGCTTTGATATCATCTTTCATTGATCCAGTTGTGTCGACAACAAATGCGACATTGAGCTTGGTTGATGGCAGTCTCGTTCTCTCCAAATCTAGCACCATTTGTGTCCAATTAAGCCTTTGCCGAAGAACCAAGCGCAGCACATTTTAAGGCGATACACCGAGGAAGACATATGCCAGATCTCAGTGATACGGATGTCCATCTTGAGTTCAACTTTGAAGGGGGCATTGCTATTGAAGGAATCATCAACAGAATTCATGCCCCTCTCATAGTGGAGGAGATAAAATTCAGACTCCCTCTGGAAGGACGAACCGCACTCGTACGAAATGAGATGCAAATCACTTTGGGCATATCAAAGGGAAACGCCAAACCTACGAATGAAGTGAAGAGGGGTGACATTGCGTATATGCCCCTTGGAGATGCACTCTGTATCTACCTGGATGATGGACATACCTATAGTCAAGTCAATGTTCTGGGTAAGGTAACGTCAGATGTGAGCCGAATCAATTCCCTTAGGGGCGTAAGAAGAGGTAGCATGGTGCACATCAAGACATTATGACATGATCATATGCGCTGCAGATTCTTCAGAAGAGCTGCGTTTTCGTCAACCTCTAGTTCAGTCGGGTCAACGACCATCCCGGATTCATGAGTTTCAATGAGCACTTCGATTCCGGAATGTTCGACCTTCTTGATTCCATTACTCGATAGGGCACGTACCCGAAGTTGTGTCGTCAGGAACTCCGTCTTATTTGCCATCTCAATAGCTTGGACATCTCGTCTGAGTTTGGATTTTGTGATTCTGAGTTGCTCTTTTAGTTCTGCTACTTGAACTTGAAACTGCTTGCGCTCCTCACTTTCTTGATTCAGCCGGACTCGCAGTTCTTCGTGATTTTGCTTTGGGATGAAATCCTTCGAATGATCTATCCATACAATCGTTGTCCCATCGAACTTTCTGCTTGTATCCACCTGGCCTAGAGCCTTCAGAACTGCGATGACATCATACACTCTGCGTTTAGGAGTATTGAGCCGCTGAGCCAATATGTCGCTCTTGATACCGGCCTCCCCTGCATCCTTCAGAATCCTGACTGACTCCAGAGCCAATTCAACTAGCTTCAACAATGCACCCCACTTATCAATCCGGCGATGGGCTCAGAAAAGCGCTCTTCTTTCATAATAGAAGCACCGCGTATTTAATGCTTTGTATTGTTCCCGGAATCGGTTCGATTTTCCGAATCCATCTTCGGAGGATTTTGACTGCGATTTTCCGAAGGCATACTCACTATTAATCAATTCTAGTAAAACTGTCCGATAGTCCCCACACAGTCGTGCTAGAATGCTAGACTCACTGTGCATTCTACACTGTTGAATGGACCAACAATTACTTAACCTGCCTAATGGGTCGAAGTACTGTAAATCCACCAACAACTGGAGTGGACTCAAAATGAGCAAGAAGAAAGTAATCATCATGGGCGCCGCTGGTCGCGACTTCCATAACTTCAATGTCTACTTCCGAAATAACGAAGACTATGAGGTTGTGGCCTTCACTGCTGAACAAATCCCCGGAATTGGAGATCGAATGTACCCTCCAGAACTTGCAGGGCCACTCTATCCAAAGGGTATCAAGATATATCCTGAAGGAAAACTACCCGAACTAGTCAAGAAGTTCGATGTTGAGCAGTGTATTCTCGCCTATTCGGATCTTCCATATGAGGTGGTTGGTCACAAGATAGCTTGGGTCAATAAGCTCGGCCCTGATATTCGTTTCATGGGGCCGAAGACGACTTCGATGAAGAGCAAGAAGCCAGTTGTAGCAATCTGTGCTGTCCGGACAGGTTGTGGTAAGAGCCAGACCTCAAGACGCGTGAATCAGATTCTAGTGGATATGGGTCTCAAACCAGTCAACATCAGGCATCCGATGCCATATGATCCAGACCTGACAACGCAGATTGCACAGAGGTATGAGAACCTAGAGGACATGGACAAGTACAGGTGCACGATAGAGGAACGTGAGGAGTACGAGCCCATGATCAATATGGGAGTCATTCTCTACGCGGGAGTAGACTATGGCAAGATTCTTGAACAGGCAGAAAAAGAAGCGGATGTCATCACATGGGATGGAGGAAACAACGACTTCTCGTTCTACAAGCCAGACCTACTCATTGTCATCACTGATGCTCACAGGCCCGGTCACGAAGTATCATACTACCCAGGCGAAACAAACCTTAGGATGGCGGATGTAGTTATCATCAACAAGATTGACACTGCAGACTATGAGAATGTGGAAGAGATTAGAGAGAATATTGTGGCCGTAAACCCCAGGGCAATCATCATCGATGGAGCATCACCCCTCATAATCGAAAAGATGGAATCGATTCGCGGAAAAAGAGTCATTGTAGTAGAGGACGGACCCACCGTAACGCACGGGGAGATGCCCTATGGTGCTGGGTTCATAGCTGCAAGGAAGGCCGGAGCCATAATTGTGGATCCAAGGCCGTTTGCTGTTGGAAGTATCAGAGACACTTTCGAGAAATACGGTCATCTTGAGAATGTTCTTCCCGCAATGGGGTACGGCAAGAAGCAGATCTCTGAACTCCAAGAAACCATCAATAACTCGGATGTGGATGCAGTGGTAATCGGGACACCGATTGACCTGAATCGCGTAGTCAAAATCACCAAGCCTAGTGTCAGAGTCAGATATAACTTGCAGGAGATCGGGAAACCGGACCTTGTGGATGTCTTGACCGAGTTTGTGAAGAAACATAATCTGAAGTGAATGTTCCACCGCCGGGGATATCTTATCCCAGGCGAATTCACATTCTTGAGAAACGCCTTGATGCACTGGCAATAACTACGTATGATTATTAGCAGGTCATGTTCAGAGATGTATTCGGTGTGACTATCAATGACTCAGAAGAACTTACCCATTGGAGTACTGATTCTAGCAGTATTGCAGACACTTCAAGCCCTCGGAGTACTCCTCACAGGCGCCCCGTTCCTACTGATACCGATTCTTGGGCTGTTGATTGCGATACCTTTCGCCATAGCAGGTCTGTTTGGTTTCTTCATTGCCTATGGATTGTTTACTATGCAAGGATACGCATGGACTTGGGCAGTCATCCTAAATATGATCGGATTCGCGCTCTTCTTGTTCGGGGGGAATTGGATTGGAGTCATCCTGTCGGCCATAATAGTAGTCTACCTGAACCTGCCTGACATCAAAGAGAGATTCAGGAGTGCCACCTAAATCAATACATGATTAGTCGATGCGGGTCCAAAGTACTATGCAGGCTTCGGTCTACTGTCGATGATCTCCATGAACTTCATGCCGCCAGCTTTCTCAACTAATTCCTCAAATCCGATAATCACAACACTGGGAGTCACCTCAGTGCTTTCCTTTGTGATTTTCTGAACTCGAGCTATCAGCGAGGAGTAGTCTGAGGTCTTGGGGCCTTTCGGTGCGATATACAAATTGAGCACATCCATGCTATAGGGGTCAGACATATCTTCCTTAGCAACTTCGACCTGCACTTCCTCAACCTCACCTAGGCTCAGGAGGTCAGCACGAAGCGCAGTAAGATTCACAGTCGCTCCTTTGATCTTCTTCTCAGCGAGACCCATGACTTCCATTTGCGCCTGAGCATCATTCGTTCTTCCGATGTCCCAGAAGAATTGGCCGTCAAGACCACATAATGGGCATTTTCCGGCCTCATGCTTCGAGGCCACATCTCCCAAAAGGAAACCTTCGAATACAGTCCCAGTGCTGTCCAAATGGAACAGAACGGTATGTCCTGGCTCATCCTCATCCACAAACTCGTAGGTGCCATCATCATTTAGTCTGACGAACTCCCACGACATGATCTCAGGTGACAGATTATGATAAGGGCCATGATAGTCACATTGCACTGCAAATGAAACCTTGCTCTCTGAAGAGGCATATCCTCCTACAAGGTGTATCTGTTTCGCCCCTTTGTCTGTCAGTATCTGAGTAATATCTTCGGCGACACGCGGATAGATCTTTTCTCCCGCTAGGAGCACAACAACCTTCTCCGGGGCTTCGTAGTCGGCCTCTGCCACAGCTTTGAAGAAACGGTTTCTGAGATAGCTTGGCATTCCTGCGAAAGCATTTGCCTTGAAGGCCTTCGCCAGATCAACGAGTTTTTCGCTTGGAATTGCTCCACCAGCACTCGTGGCAATGTAGAACTTGCTTATCTGCCTCAGACCAGCATTGACAGCATGCCAGCCGAGATGAGGTGCATATGGGAATAAGTTCATGGAGGACGCTTCCCATCCTTCATTGGCAAACTTATCAATGGCAAGCTGGCCACATTTCGCGCTGTTCTTCTCAAGTAAATCGTTGTCATATCGTGTTAGGAAGACGGGCGAGGGGAGGCCGGAAGCTCTTCCTGAACTGAGCCAAAACTGCAGGGGTGCATAGTTGTAGGTCATGCGTCCTTTGAGTCGTTTCATTGCAGATTCGGCGCCAAGGTGAAGCTTGACCCGAGCACCATTGTTGCGGAGGAACCTGTATTCATCATCATTTCCTGCCTCTTTTGAGTAGGTCATCACATTCCTAATGATTTCAGCTGGGGCTCGATCCACGCCATCTACTTGAGAGGGATTCAGTACGAATTCCCGCAGATGGTCCTTGTACTCGACCTTTCTGACGAGGGGAATATTGTACTTGGCCCAGTCCTCAAAACAAGTGATGTTGAAGGGATCAACTTTGTTTTCCTTGAAAAGACGGCGATAATAAGGATGGTTAGGCCAGATCTGATATCGTATGAATGCACGGAACTTCCTCTCCTGCATCTCTTTGATTTCTAGATGATTGGTCCTCTTCAAATCCTCGAAAGTGAGAGTAGTCTTAACCATTCGTTGGCCTCCAAATACGTATTCGACGCTTGCCTATTGAAAAAATCCTCCATAATAGTCTTGCGAGCAGAAGAAGGGGTGTTACACACACTTAAACAGAGAGTCGAAAATCATAATAGATGAGTTCATAGTCATCTATCTATACAGATATTCTGACCAAGGAGTGTTACAGTGTTGTCAGAGAGTGACGAAAAACTACAGAAGGGCATCATCGAACTTGACAAAGGGAATGATAGTAAGGCATTCGGCTATTTCAAGGACGTATTCGAAGACCGACAGGAACGGCTCCTAAAAAAGGTACAAGACAATCCTAAATCACCCACCCTAATGCTGGACGCTCTATACATGATCCACGCACTTGTCTGGCTCAGAGTGGCTGAGGCAGGAAAGGACAAGAAGCATGGTGTTGAACTCCTTGGCAAGGCAGTGGGAACTGTAGAGGCTGCGAGAACAGCGCTTGGACCGCTAGTAACAGGTCTGGCTCAATGGGCAAAGGAGAAGAACATTACTCAGGTTCGCAATAAGGCCCTCGGTCTCCTTGCAGCAACAAAGGATCTTGAAGACATGGCCAAGAAAGCACTTGAAACAAGCAGAAAACTGAGTTAGTTCTATTGACGATTCTTCATGTACTCAGACCATTCCTTTGCAGAGAATCGCTCTTCCATTATAGAGAGCTCTGAGAGAATGCTATCCTCCAGATCAATCTCGAAATGATTGGCAAGTTGTGCGAATAGATTGAACACCTGTGCGAACTCTCTATGTAGCTCGGAGTTCTCCGGTGCCTTGTGACCAAGACCTATGGCTTTGTAACCTTCCTCTACCGTGATGTATCTTGATATCTCCCCCAGTTCCTCAATGAGATGAGTAAAGACAAGGGAGGCGGGGAACTTGTTCCAGCCGCGCGACTTCTCAAAAGCATCGAGCCTCGCTTGTATCTCTCTGAATTGCATCTATGTCATCCTCTTGATGATATGAATCGTTTGAGCTCGCGCTTGGTCGAGCACTGATGGTGATGGACTCTTGAGAACGCCAAGCCCAGTGGATGTCGGCAGAGGCGCGCTGCCCAGAAACATAGCCTCACTGACCGTGTTCATCATGTCGACAGGAGGGAGAACTGCGCAAGCCAATCTTGTGCCGTTCTTGAGCCCAGTGATATTGGTCACAATCCTCCAGATTCTGGTACCGTCGGTGCATCGGCATTCTGTGAGGTTTTTTGAATCGGGGATGGACTGACTCTGACTAATCTCAACGGCAAGGATATCCACTGCATGAGCCGGGTCATCGTCATAGTTTCGGAGCCTGATTTGAAATCCCTCAACAATCCTGAAAGAATAAGACAGTTCAGCTTGGACAAGAGATTCTTTTGGCGTCGCAGGCTTGTATCCTGCTGACTTAATGGACTGTTCTATTGTTTTCTTGAGGCCTGCAATGCTCTCGACAATCTTCCGTGTTGATTCAAGGTCTGCCACCTGTTCTGCGGTCAAATAGGAGTATTTCACCTCGTAAAGCAGACTGCCGGCATTCTGGAGTATTTCTGAAAGCTTGGAATACTCGGCGTGAAATTTCAGTCTTCTATTCACGACAATTCCATTGAGCCGATGCAGCGCATCCTCCATGACAAGAATCCTGGCATCCTTTGCTGTGTCCAATCCAGTCACCATTTCTTGCGAAGGCATGCGCGCTGATAAACCTCTCCAATAGAATGAGGCGACCACATAAAGTTCTATAAAGAAACGCGAGCTAATCCTTTTCAAAGTAAAGCAGTGGGAGATTTGCATTGATTCAAGCTGTCTACATATTGGTCGCTGACAGTGGTCTTTGTGTTCTAGATAGAAAATATGGGTCGGCAGACATGGATCCCAACTTGATCAGTGGATTTCTGACTGCTCTAATTCAGTTTGGTCGAGAATTAAGTGATGGAAACAGAGTCCATGTGATTGACTTTGGTGCCTTCGATATTTGCCTCTCTCTCAAAGATAATGTCATAGTCGCAGCAACTGTGGACAAGGTGGATGACGGAAACGCAGCAATGGCTGTTCTAGCTGAGGTCAACAGTGAATTCGTTGGAAAGTACGGATCGATGCTTGCATCTTGGGACGGCAACTTGGAGCCTTTCGAGAAGTTCTACAAGAATCTCGATGAAATCACAAAAGAAGGACATGCCTCTGAAACTAGAATTGTTGTACCGGTGCTGAAAGGAAAAGTATCACCGATGCTTGTGAGACTCGGCCAAATGAGCCAAGATACGTATGATGTGGCCAAGATGTGCAAAGGCATGTTGACAGCCCAAAACATCGCTGATCAACTTGGTAAACACATGAAGGAAGTCCAGAAGTCGCTTCACACGCTCGAGGATATGAGAATGCTCGAATGGAAAGAGATAGGTTGAGTCAGTTTTCCTGTTCCCTATTCCCCCGATTGAGATTCTAACGTCACTATCTGCCGTGAGTTAGACTATACTGACTGCCCCCATTCATTTCCTGTGGCAATCACAATGAGACCAATGACTTCGAGACCGGGTGCAATTACGCCGGGTATTGCGATTGAACCTCCAAAAAAGGCATCGGCTATCGGATATCTGATCGAGTGAATTACTCTACCTGCAAAGAGAATAAAGAAACCTAATCCTAAGAGAGCATTCGACCTTCGCAATTTCCCTCCAGACTGCCAGGCTAGATACCAGAAGAGTAACGGTATAAAGAGTGCATAGACAGCTCCTGCGCCTCCAGCGAGAAGTCCTCTGGTTGTAGCATCCAAAGGCACAAAACCAAGAACAACTCCGATAGATACAGCGGGCACCGCAAACGCAATCTCCGCCCATCGTTTCCCCAGAATCATAAAACCTGCTGTTGCGGAGAGGATTGCCAAAGCCATCCATTGGAAAAAGGATCCTGCCATCAGCCAGAAGTCTGAAACACCAAGATAGGGAGTAAGACCCTCTGCTAGACTTCTTGGATCAGCATAGAAATCGCCAACAAAGTAGAAACATCGGCCTATGGCCAATAGGAGGAAGAAGAGAGCCATGGCAAGCTGAAATGGATTCCTCGTGTTTCTCCATCTGAAAAACAACAAGAAGATAAAGATGAAGAAGTAATAGCCAACAACGAGAAACCATAGTCCCGCTTGGACTTCTCGGATAATCATGTCTACAGTCTGCATCATGGCAACTACTACATCCTTGTCCTTCTGAACTAAACTGGATTGCGCGCTAATAGATAAGGTTATTCCGCAGCATTCACAGGTGATTCAATACGCCCGGGCAATCTCTATATTTGCTCCTGATTGGTGGTATGATGGTGTAAGACTATATCCGACTCGACATGGAAACTCGTCAATGAGGACTCATCTGTTGAAGAATTCATTGACATTAGGCGAAAGGTCGGAAACCAAGTGATTCGAGCATACCTTCTAAATGGCATGAAGGAGAAAGGGAGAGTCGAGAGGGTGTCAGCACGACTCAGAGGACCGAAAGACGAGTTCAAGGACTTTGCTGGCTTCCTGATTCTGCATGTAAGGAATGAAGATTCTGAGTTTAGAGTGCTTGCGGAAACAGGCATCTACGAGAACCTCAGAATAGTTGCCACGGACTCCGAAAAACTGGCTCAACAATCGCCCGAGATTGTGATTCGAGCGTTCACAAAGGCGCTTGAAGAACCTGAAACTAACAATGCACTGCTCATTCTGAGCAAGGACTCGAAAATCGTGTAGCATCAATACGAGGGGTAACTATGTTTGAAAGATATGCAAAATGTCCTGTCTGCCAGAAAAGAACGTTGCTCAGAGTACCTCCGGACGTGCTAAAGAAAGCGAGCAGGTTTCCATACACGGTCAAGGTCAAGCATGAGGAGCATCATTTCTACATTAATCTTGATAGTCAGGCATGGATCACTGATATTCTTCATCCGGACTCTGTCGAATAGGCTATCCAATGTACAGGTCTGAAGGACTGCTATCGTCTTTAGATGGTTCCTTTTTCTGGCTGATTTCTTGCCTTGCCCATTCTATAAGTTGAGTTACCTTTGAAATCTCGGAGTCCATTTCGTCAAAATCCGCGGTTATGCCGATGATACTCGCTGCCTTTTCCAGAACAGCCTTTGCAGCGCGGTAATCAGTCTTAATCACTCCAAGTGTTTCGCCTAGCAAGCACGCTCCATCTATGCTGTATAGGGTTGAGGCCCATGAGGGTATTACACCATTTGCTCCAACAATCGAGCCCTCTTTAAGAACTACAACATTGCCCGACGCTGAAAGTCTACCAAGCATTTCCTCTGAGCTAGCAGACACATAGATTCGTGGAGGCGCGGGGTACGAGTTGAAGTAGTCTTCATAGCTCTGTTCATAGGCAGCAAGAGCAAACAATTCCTTGACTCCAAGCGCGCTGTATTCGCCAGCTATGAAATCTGCAAACTCATAGACACCTGCACTCGTTGATGGCTGGTAGTCTGCTGTGAGAATCAGTAGGTCGTGTGGCTCATCAGGCGCAGCCCGATATAGATGGATACTCGCCCTCGGAATCTCACTTATGCCATTCTGCACTAGCACTCGTGGTGGAAGGTCCTTACTAAAGAGATCGCACATGCGTTTTGCCTTTAGGACCCGAATCAGGGTTTCCACGGCAATTCTACCGACATCTGCAATCCCGGGGAAACCGACAAGAGCTACGGGCCGCCTGAGAGATTCGCCGTTCACTTTTAAGTATCGACGCTGGTACATATTGGGACCTTCCGCAACAGTGCATTCTTGTACTATCGACTACAAGTGATAAAATCGTTTTGCATTGTTAGTCGTGGCCATAGCGACATCATCGACCGAGATACCGAGAATACCACTCAATGCCTCGCAACCATACTGAACGTTCGCGGGTTCATTGCGGTCGGGAGTAGGAGAGAGATAGGGACCATCGGTTTCCAGTAGAATCTGCTCGAGAGGAATAATCTTTGCAGCAGCAATCCGATTTTGGTATCTATCAAAGTTCGCTGGAAGTGTCATATTCCATCCATCATCGGCAATACGTCGAGCCACTTGAGGTGACCCATCAAAGCAGTGCATGAGCACATCACCTGAAAACTGACGTTCGAGCATTTCCGTGGCCCTTTCCTCAGCCTTCCTCGAATGAATGACAATTGGCAGGTTCATCTCCTTTGCAAGCTCGATGAAATGCGAAAACAGGGGCTCCTGTGCTTCTCGCCCGCGAGCATCCTTTATCCAATAGTAATCCAGACCGACCTCACCAATTGCCACAATCTCCTTTGTGTGTTTCTGGGCGAGGTTGATAATCCTAGTAGCATCTTGTTCGGTGAGCTGAGATACAGAGCATCCTGCAGAGTGATAGATGAAGCCGTTGTGCTTCCTCATGATGCCTAGTGTTCTTCGAAATGAACCAGGACCCATGGAAGATGACACCATTCCTAGGAGTCCTACGTCATGGGCTCTCTGAACCACACTCTCCAAGTCTTTTTGAAACTGCGCCATGTCGATATGAGTGTGAGCGTCAAATAGAATCAATTGCAGAATCGCCACACGACTCTACGTTTAGACGAAGCTCCTTTAATTATCGATGGATGCACAAACTAGTGGAATTGCTATGTCAGAGGACATCAACCAACGAATTCGCGAGAAGACTGTGCAGATTGCTTCCCTTAATCAGAAGGTAGATGCTCTGCAGGCTCAGCTCAACGGGTCTCAAAAGAGAGCGAATCAGCTAGGAAGCCAAGTCGCTGGATTGGAGGCATCTCTTGCTGAACGTGATTCTCAGATTAGGATGCTCGAATCTCAGCTCGCAAAAACAAAGGGAGCGCTTGAAACAGTTGGCAAGGAGATGCAAGGTATCAAATCTGAGCAGATACAGATTCTAGCAAAGAAACAACCACAGTCAGAGAACTCGTCTCTGAAAGAGAACTTGGCACTTGCAGAGATGAACATTGAGAAGCTGACGGAAGACTTGAGATCCGTCTCACAGGCTGCCACATCAGTCCTAAATCAGGAAGATGGTGCCTACGAGAAGTTAAGGCAGGTCTTGCTGGAATTCGGAGACCCAAAATACCGAATCCTGAGTATGGTCCAAAATCGAAAAGCTGTGTTATTGGAGGAGGTCGCTTCGAGCCTTGGCCTAGATATGATGCAAGCTCAAGATTATATCGAAGCCCTTCAGGCTGAGGGCGAAGTTGAGATAAGAGATAGTCATACCATTCGTCAAGCGGCTAAGTACAGAGAAGTGATCATGCCGAGGGATGAATGGCTGCAACTCGACCCATCCGAAGTCTTTGAAAGGCTTGAGGCTTTCCTGCAGAAAACAGATGATAGCAGGAACATTGTCCTCGCAATAGAGACAGTGGTCGAGGTTCTAGAGCAGAAACTCGCTAGAGGCGGAGCTCTTATCTTCCAGATGAGGAGAACCGCGGATTCCTGGAAGAAACACTCGGGTAGTGTAGAGGAACTACAATATATGATTAGGGAATGGAATGCTCGTGCACAAGCCCTGGGCTAACCTGATTCTGAATCTTTGCTATTCTCTTTCATGGCTTCACGCACATATGAACCAAAGTCAGAGATCTCGCCATCGCGTTGTACACGAATTGTTGGTTCCTCACCCTTGACTTGCCGTTCAATGTATCGCACATCAGTGTGTGTGATTGTTTCGCGTAGACCACGATTAACTATTAGATAGAGAATTATATCCTGTACCCTACTACCCACTGCAGGTTCACGTGTTTTGAGGCCCTCAAGATATGAAACAGCATCAGGGTCAAGAAAACGCTTCAGAATCTTCTCGCGTTCTACACCGATTTTCTTGTTCTGTTCTCTTGTTTCCTGCAATCTCTTCTCTCGCGCCACTAATTCAGCCATTTTCTTACGGCGGATGATTGCAAGCTCGGTATCATCGTCTGACACCCTGGAAACCTCACTAATTGCCCTCTAGGTTAGGGTTTAAAGGTAACGATATAACGAGGGTTTGTTTTTTAACTCAGAGGACAGAATGATAGTGATGCTTGGAGTGAAATCTGTTGTCAGGCGATGAAAATTGCACTTGGTTTGGCATCAAGGAAACAGGAGCCAGCATGTGCAGACTTAGAGGGGTGAGCCTTTCAAGAGTCGAAATGGCTGCAAAATGCCAAAAACCTGACATTGCCACGATTTGCGTTGATGCCTATAGTTCTCTCTCAAGGGCACAACAAGCAATCGATATGAATAGCACAGATGCGTTTCCTTGGATCATTGAAGCAGCAGGGCAGTTTGAGAATCTGGATGAAACAGACAATGCGATTCTGGCATACATAAAAGCTATCGAGTTCGCAAACAAGAATAATCTCACTGACAGAGCGTATGACTTCTTCAGAGCCGCACGGGTGGCATATGAAAACGGATTGCAGAAGAAAGACATCTCATTGAACAATCCCGTAATCAAACAGATGCTTGTGAAGGCCGGCACGGATATAGTGGAGAAGACGCGTAAACTGAACGAAGCAACTCCAATGAGTGATATGCAGGTAGAGCTCAAAGCCGCGATCCACGGGGGCGCCTCACTAAAGAAGGCGGATAGGAACGAAGGCAAAGACCTCATCATAAGTCACGGCAGGGCGCTCTATGAAAAGAAGGCTGAGGAGTACAAGGATGGAGCGAAGTCGTACATTGAGTCAGGGATGACTAAGAATGCAGTAATCCTGGCTTGTATGGGAGCACTCGCAGACCTGATGTTGGGCAAACCCAAGGAGGGAATTGCATACCTGACTGAGATCGCAGCCACCTCTAAGAAGAATCAGGAGTTTCAGGAACATCCTTGTTTCGTATGGACAAAGATTCTCTTCAAAGCCCTTGTAAGTCGCGACGAAGATATGATGATTAGTGCCAACAAGCTTTTCCTCAAGATACCATGGTCATTCAAGGATGACAGGGAGTTCGCTCGACGAGTAATGGAGTCCATTGAAAGAAGAATCACTGGACAATCCGCATCCGAGCTATGAAGAACCCACTTGTTTCATGCTTGTGCGGAAACAGCCTTCGGACCATTTCAGAACATTGAAAACCATCATAACCTGGGTCTCCTCTTATCTCTGTATCAATGAGTTCGATGTTATGCGTACTCATGACAGAATCTATTTGAGATTCACCTTCGTGAGGAAGAATCGAGCATGTTGCATAGACGATCTCTGTGCCCGGTTCATCTCTGTAGGACCTCAGGACACCGTCGAGTATCTTATGCTGTACCGACATGATAGACATGAGAACCTCTTTATTAAGCCGCCATTTGAATGAGGGATGGCCTTGAATCATGCCTGTGGAAGAACATGGAGCATCAATGAGGACTCTCCGAGCTCCCTTCACCTTCATCATAGAGGCATCAGCCTGCACCCAACATACATTTCTCATACCAAGGAATTCGGACCGCTTTTTGGCAGACCTAACACGATCTGTGTATACATCAGAAGCAACAATCCTGCCAGTATTATTCATCACCTCGGTGAGAAGATGCGTTTTCATGCCTGGTGCTGCACAGGCATCCCAGATGATCTCTGCCTGGGAAGCGTGAAGTGCTTTTACAGTCAATATACTTGCTTTGTCATGAATCAATATATCTCCGTTCTGAAATAGATCAGAAGAAACAACTGCATTGACATCACCCGAGATACGGAACAGATCCTTGACACTCGAATCAGGTATCAAACGCACCCCTAGTTCCTGCACCTTCTTGATTGACTCTTCATATCCTTCTCGATGTTTATTCGGTCGTAGATAGTAGACACGAGACCTATTGTTGGCGGAGAGAAGCTGATATGTGTCGCGCTCTCCCAAGTGCTCAAGTAAGGTTTCTATTATGAAGGTGGGGTGAGAATATCGTAGACTCTCCTGATTCACCTTTGGCAGTGGTTTGATTGTAGCATCAAAATCGAGATTGATTGCCTTGTCTAATGCCTCGCATAGAGAAGAATTCAAGCCTTTGGTGTACTCCACAACGCCAGCTGAACCCAGCCAACGGACATCATAGATAGCTAGGCGCAGTAGATTTCTATCACAGGGTGTCAAGTCTTGAGGCCTGATAGAACCGAGAGAACGAGCCAGCAGGAAATCAATCGTGTTCAGATATCTGATGACACCGAGGGCGAGCGGCTCATGAAGAGCATATTGCTCGGATGTTGACTCTGTTCGCATCTCTCGCAAGACACGTCTCATTGACATTGATGAGTTCTGATACTTGAGCAGAGCTTCTAGGGCTTCTTTGATCGCCTCTGGGTCATTGGAGATTCGTTTGTTGTCTGGAGTGTTGGTCATCTGCTCTCATACAGAGTACATCAAGAGCACTAGATGAACGTATTCAATAGCTGGAATATCAGAGAAATCCGGTCTCGGGACCAGCATGCACGTACTTCATTCGTGAGAGCATGGTCGTGAAGTATTTTCCTCCGATGATCCCGGAATCCTTGTATCCACCGAGATGTGGCATATAGGGGTCGTAATACAGGTGATCGTCTCCAGTGCCAACGCCTGCTGTTTCGATCTCCTTGATCCACCTCTGTCGAATCTCTATATCATCAGTGATCACGCTGGATCTGAGGCCAAAGCGCGATTGATTAGCCACAGCAATTGCCTCATCGACACTCTTCACAGGGTATACTGGCAGTGCGGGGGCAAATACCTCTTCAGTCATCAGGCGCATATCTAGGCTGACATTCGTGACTATCGTGGGCTTGTAGAACAATCCTGCAGGATCAGGCTCATCAAGATAGTTGACTCGATATCCGCCCGTTTCAATCTTCGCGCCCTTTGCCACAGCATCCTTCATCTGATCTATCAGAAGGTAGAGTGCTGTGATGCCAACCGGAGAGAGTGATACCGTCGGGTCGGATGGAAGGCCAACCTTGAGCTTCTTGGCTTCTTCAACCAGTAGCGATACCAGCTCGCTGTACAATGAGTCTTGCACAATCAATCGTTTAATAGCCATGCATGCCTGTCCACTGCCGAGGAAACGGCCCTTTGTAATGACCTCAGCAGCCTTTCGAAGATCTACATCTTTTCCCCAGACAAAGCATGGATCACTACCGGCCAACTCAGGAGCCATCTGAGTTCGTCTTCCTACTGCATCGGACCAGAGCTTCAAACCAACATCACTGTCACCATACCAGACGACTGCCCCGACTCTAGAATCGGAAACGAATCGCTCCATCATCTCTT
>PRDH01000040.1 GCA_003345545.1 Candidatus Thorarchaeota archaeon | reverse complement strand
AGACTCCATTGAGCATTACGAAGAAGAATAGAACAGCTACAGAAACAGGTATGATCCGCTTGATTGAGCCTACCAAGTTTAGGATGACATAAGTCAAGTAGTACAGTATAATTACGCCTATGAACCAAAGGGTCAAGATGGGAGGGCCAAATTCTGGAGCGACAACAATCTGCAGTCCAAGAACATGAGCCAATAGATAGAAGGAATCAATACGTAAATAATCAAGAAAGAAGAGAAACAAGACTAGTGCGCACCAATAGAGGGGGAATATTCTCAAGACTCTCTTCTTTAAGAATGTAAGAATCTTCTTGGTTGAGTTGATCTCTCTATTACTCGGATTTAGATATAGTCCGAATCCAGAGGCAAATACGAAGGAACCCATAGCGGCATATATTCCCACATTATTCACAATGAAAACGCCAAATTGATCCAAGTCGTTGTAGAAATTGTATGCATAGTTGAGAGGAACATGAATCATTATCACGACGATCAAAATCGACACGATGCGAAGCATGTCTATCTCGACCAGTCTTGTTCCTACCATGCTCGACTGACCATCTGATGAATAGTATAAGGCTAATGCTTCGCGTAAGGATATGTTCAATTCACCTGAGTGTCCGGGAGGCTAGCGTTATCAGATGATTGTAATTCTGATGAGCGTAGAATCTGTTTGGATCTAGACCTCGCAGCTGGTCTATCAAAACGTGCAATCGATGATGCACTTCTTGAAATGTTTGTCGATACCACACGAAATGTCGAAACCGCATGGTGGTCATTTGTGGGTGCTAGATATTGAAAGAGGTACAATGCCCAGAAACTGAATTGATAATCACTGAAAACTGGGCCATGCAACGACAGTCATTGACAAACTTTTTAACACAGCACTTTAGGTCAACAGACCAATGCTCTCTCTTTAGGAAAGCAGAAAACGCGCCTGTTGTCTATGAGGTCTCAGTTTCTGTGACCTTGACTAAGGGGCTATGATGGATCCCTGCCACGGATCCGGCAGTCGCGTCCATTTCGGATGTGACCGGGAGCCGGGAACTGCGTTCAGTTTCGAACGTGGTCGGGAATTCGAGTCCCGGCAGGCGCACCACTCTTCGCGACTGGTCCTTTTGCACACTGTTGCCCAGTGAGATGGCGGTTCAAAACACAATATAGGAAAGGTACGCCTTTGCATCAAATGTCATTTTAATATGTGTTTAAAAGCCAAAGTATGTTTGTTTATGACAGAATGAAAAAAAAAGTCTGACAAGACTCGGTGATAACAGGCTTGATTGATATAAACCAAACGGAAGCATACGAAATAATCGAGATTCTGGAAGCAAAGATTGACTTTGGACCAGGTGGAGCAAACATTAGGAAGATCGAGCAAACAACTGATATTGATTCACTCATTCATAATCCCTTTGATTTCATGCCAATCCTGCCCAACACCATCTATGTGGGAAACAACACTATTCGTGCTAATTATGAAGTAAATCCGCATTTTGGCAAACAGATGTGCAATGCACCAAGCATAGTCAACTGGACTAGAAACCATCAGCACATACTTGGCTTTGATATTCTCGACATTAATGCAACTATTACATGCAAAATCCCGGGCCCACTATCAATTCGAGGGGAATACTGGAGGATAAATGGTCCTGATGAGGATACTTGCTTTGAAATCCGGGATTACTATTTATTGGTCCTGGAAATGCCATTAGGAATAGCCAAAAGAACATAACGAAATCTAAATAGCCCGGGTTCGAGTCCCGGTGGCCGCACCACTCCTCTTTCTATTCTATCAAGAAGCAACAACTACTCTCCTGTGACTAATGGAGTATACTCAGCCCGAAGTAGTACTTACTTCAGCATCCTTGGTCTTGGAACTTGACAGCAGAGGCCAGATGATGTAGGTGATACCTATGGCCAGCCAGAGGACGGACCACATCACTCGTGGTGCAATGCTCGGATAAAAGGCGGTGTAGATGTAGACCTCGATGGGGCTCAGTGGCGTTATCGCAGGCGCGACCCCAGACCCTAGCCACTTGAAATCAAACGGAAAGGGAAAGAGCGAGTAGCCCATAGTCGCCCAACTATAGTGACCTGCCCAAACACCAACCCGTGCTGCCACCAGATTCAGGTGAATTTGATACACAATTGGGAGATATACTATGAAAAGGGCAATGACAATCCCACTCCACACCGGGTGAGCATCCAGATGAGAAAAAACGAGGGCTCGCCTCGATATCGAATATTGCGATGCCCCAGCTGACATGATACCACTCGTCATATCAATAGGAGACTTGAGTTATAAATAGCTTCGACTCCCCCTAGACACATCATTCCGACACCCTACTCCGAAGCCAAGATGTAAATATTGAGGTCTTTATGACCTATCTATGAACGCCCACCTTCTCTCGACTGCTCTTCGTGTCTGGCTCATGGAAACATTGGTATCAGGATTCAACTTCTTCGTCCTCATGGGCTTCATCTACGAACCAGCATGGGGCACACTGGTCGCACACCAGGTGGGAATGACAGCCAGAATCGTCTATATCTTTGTCTTTGCTTACCTCCTGCTTCGCTATGTCAGGGAGTATGAAACACGGGATCTTGTCCATGTCGGACTGCTGTGGTTGGGGCTTGAATTGCTCTTTGAATGGGGAGGCAGCCTTCTGATTGGGCGTCCTGTTGAGGAGATTCTCATCGGCTGGAACATCTTCGTAGGATACATGTGGCCCTACGTGCTGTTCGCATACTTCCTGTCCAACATCGTAGTGGGATTGGTCCTCCGTCCAGGAAAGAAACGTGTGGACAGAGGGCGAACCGTCAGGCAAGTAATGCTACTTCATTCTGGAGTACCGTAGATCCTGATGGCATTCCGCCAGTAGAGTCTGCGAAGAACAGACAGAGGAAGGTTCAGACCGTTGATGAAAGTCCCGCCAGTGTCCTTTGTGTCAGCATCTTCGAATGGTAGTGGTGTATTCCTCTCCTTGGTCTCCCAGAGAATTCTCTGAGCTAAGTACCGACCGCGATAGTACTCAACATTGCCCTCATGCGAGGATGCATCTGTCCCAAAGAGAATCCTATCTGCGTATTTCTTCAGGAATTCGCGAGCCTTTGTCACATCTTTGCTGAGCTCTCTGGCCATCCATCGTGATGAGGCTGTATCCAGAATGATGTTCGGAAAGCGTTCGAGCCATCTCCCAAGATTAGGAAGCCTGTGTATCTCCGGCTGAGCACCAAAGTGGGGAATCTGAAAGATAGCCCGAGGATGTCGCTCAATCACGTGCTCAAGTTGAATCAAGTTGTCGTCCTTTGTACCATACTTGGGGTCCTGATAGTGGAGAGTGAAGTAAGTATCAGGATCTGCAATGTGGATTATCAGAGGGAGGGAAGTATCTTCCACTGCTTGGAAAATGGGGTCAAGTCGCATGTCATCGATTCTAAAACCCTCAGGTACCCCCTCGATGTAGTCCCTCCAGCGAGGGCCAAACCAGGTCTTGGTAAGTGAATATCCCTCCTCTTTTGTCCGATAGATATCGTCGATTATTGGGTCGATATTGAAATGAGCAATGTCCTTGAGGAAGAGGTACTTCGCAAAGACGAATCTACCCGGGTAAAGGTCCTTCGTGGCCTCAAGTCCTTCTCTTGAATGGACTATCCCAACTTGTGCAGTTACTCCAAACTCACGCCCGATTTGCACCATCTGACTGAGAGTGTTGGGTTCCCCAATGTGAGTATGAGCGTCAAAGATAGGACCCTGATACTTCCAAGTCTCTGTCAAACTGAATCACTTCTACGGACCATGACCTATTGAAAAGGAATTCCTTGCAGACACATGTTTTGGAGAAACTGCGTTGATAGATTGTTTATTCTTGTACAAGAGAGGCGGGCGTATCACCTATCAAAGAGGTTCATCAGTATGAGAGCTATTGTGCTTCACGGAAGTCCTAGAAGGGGAGGCAACTCTGACACTCTGGCAGATCACTTCATTCAAGGTCTCAAATCGACTGGTGACATTGACGTCTTTGACTTTGTCCTGAACGATATGAAGATCAAGCCGTGCCAGGGATGCCAGTATTGCATGACCTCTGAGAATAACAAGTGCATCACCGATGATGACATGCGCAAGATCTACTCTGCATTTGCGGATGCAGATTTTGTTGTGTGGGCGACACCGATGTACTGGGGGTACATGACAGCTCAGATGAAGACTGCACTGGACAGAATGGAAGCGCTGGCAATGAACCCTGAAAAGTACTGGGTCAACAAGGAGTTTGTAGCAATCCTCACCTATCGACATCATTACCAATCCACAGTGGGTTTCTTTGAACGAGTGCAGGAGTATTTCAGGTTCAGACTCAATGTGATTACGTTTTGCTCTTTGAACAAGGAGGGTCATGAAGACATTCATGTTTCTTCATGCAAGGAGAAACTAGAGGAATCATATCAACTTGGAAGGAAACTAGGATTACTACGGAGGGCATGAGCAGATGTGTGATGTTGTACCAGTAGAAACTTAACCTTCAGCGGGGAAGATGCCATGTGATGACATGTGCAACGGATTCTCTTCCTCTGCACTGGCAACTCTGCTAGGAGCCAAATGGCAGAGGCCCTGCTACGACATCTGGGTGGTACCAAGTACAAGGTCTTTAGTGCAGGAACGAAACCTAAGTCTGAAGTCAACGCCTTTGCCATTCAGGT
>PRDH01000039.1 GCA_003345545.1 Candidatus Thorarchaeota archaeon | reverse complement strand
TTCGCAACAGATTCTTTGGGATTCCTGGATTTCCCTCTCTCTTTCAGTCTGAGAGTGATTTCCTTGAGCCTTCTTCGGGCCGATGCTCTGAACGATGAAAGAAGACGGGTAGGAAGAACAACTGAACTGAAAACAACCCTCATGAACTTGCTCGTAATCCTTGATTTCTCAGGATATCCAATATAGGCAAGAGAATGTTCCCGAAGTATATCATCCAATGCTGCTGCAAAGGCTTCTTGTACCAAAGAAGATAGATTGACATCTCTGAAGGCTTCACTCTTGCGAAAGCTCTTGTTATCAATGACACTTCTCCACTTAAGATACTTCGACTTCTCTGCTATATCAGAAAGTGAGGAGGCAACTTCGCCCACAAATGGAATCAGTGCCCTCTGAGCTTCTGTCGGGCTCGGTTCTGATTCAAGTTCATTATAGAACATTTCAACAGCCCGCAGCTGTGAGAATGCCGGTCTAAACCAAAGAACGTGGACAAGGCCCTCAGTTCTTCGCAGAGTCTTTCTGTCACGCTCTTCAGCATGGTTCGGAGTCCTATCTAGAACGTGCTCTTTTGCCCATTCAGCGGCGCCACCAGATAGATGACGCCACATTCCGTCAAGCTCTATGATTGAATTGGCATACCTGTGAAACTTGAAGTCAAACGCGTTTTCGATATCTTCAGCGGTGAAGACGTCAATTTCATCTGTGCGATAGGATTGTGAACCGCCTGCAATTCCCCAAAGACGCTGGGAGATCATGTTGAAGAACCCTGCGGAGGTGGGCGCCTCGAGCCTGAGCGCATGGTCTCCTGGTTGCGCGACGAGCATGCAGGAGGTCAAGACACTTCTGAGAGACCGGTAGCGTGTCAAATCTGTTGGGAAGACGTCCAATTCGCCGTGGCCTGTTGTTGACCAGCATTGAATACGTCCAGTTTCGGTATCTCGTTCAAAGATGATTCTTTCCTTATCGCCAAGATGGTCAAACCGGCCAGTCAGACCTTTTGAATACGCCATGACAGCATAAAGAACATAACGTTCCCTGTTGGGCCTGAGACCTGGCATGCGCAGAATAAGGCCTACTGTATCTAGAGGCTTGGAACCTTCCAACCAGGCTCCTGTGGTCTGGTCAAACTCCCAACGGTCACCAAGTTCGTAGAACACTCTTCGAAGGTCTCTAAGGTCAGAAGCATCCTTAGCCTTCCTTAACGTTTCGCGTTCCCACTGTTCATAGTTTTGTTTCATTTTTTCCATAATCTTGCTTTCAAGCTCAAGCCATTGACTCTCTACTCTAAGCTTGACCTTCATCGCATAAGAACTCCAATTCGTGTCGTTTCAGACTCAATCAGTTTCAAACACTCTTATCAATATCTATTGGAATATCGCAATAGATTATTGTTCTACTTCAGAAAAGCCATCAATAGCAGATATGATAGAAGACAGAATGGCCTGCGGCGCTCTTGAATTCGTTTCAATAGTAGAGGGGCTTGTCACAAACGAACTCCTGTCAGCAATGTTCAGTCCTGCCACAGGATTCAGAATCCTGACAGCATCTTCTGACGGAGGTGATACACATTCAACGGCCCACCCTGTTTCTATGACTGCTTCAAGAGCCCTGAGCTTATCGTAGACTGCATTAGTTGCCTCATCAGCTAACTTCACGATGAATTGCTCGTGATGGGCAGAAGATAGGCCAATGTGATATTCAATCTTGACATCTCCCGCTATGAATTCTGCCGCCATATCCATGATCATTGTCTTGCGTCCTCGGACCGCTAGTTGAAGAATCAGCGCAGAATTTGCAGTGGGCAACACTGCATCAACATTCTTCAATAATGTGACTACATAGTACTCCAGATGATCAAGACTCTCTTCAAAGGAGGACCCACCTTTCGTCCAATATCCACTCTCGTAGGCCACAAGACAAGCAGCCAGTAAGACGAAGACTCCGAATATCCACAGTGTTTGACCAAGGAAATTGGCATAACGAGCTCCTGCTGAAATGATTGCCCATATGATGACTAGAAACCAAGAGATATCCATCAGGTCGTCAGACTTGCTTCTATCGTATTTCTTGACCTGAGTGTCCATGACTTCGAACAGAAGCGGAATGTCGCCAATGTGCATCCTGAGGTCATAGATGTCCCCCTTCACGTCATGCAAACTAGGGTTGTAGAATTGCAGTTTCCTTCTAGTCGTCAATCCAAAATCATAGTATGCACGTGTCACAGCGATACCTAGGCATATTTGCGTGACAACAAGAAGAAGAGCACTTGATACAGAAGAGGAAAGGGAGCAGAGGAGCCAGAGGAAGATGGCATATGAGGTGAAAATCAGCAATGAAACCGCAATCATTAGGATGTGCCGATATTGGACGCTCCGTATGTCCACCAAGTAGTAGCGGCGTTTCAGAGCCTCCTCCAGATCTCCCATTGGCGAAACCTCATATTGTGGTGGCACAGGAGTAACATAAAGCCTTGATGATTTCGACGATGAGCTAGATGAATCACTTCAACTAATCAATGAAGAATATGTCAGCCTGATTCTCTTTTGCCATGACACGAATATGCATCCCGTTTTCAAGAACATGTGTCGCATCTTTTACACCGACAATGCCCATAGCCGAGTGTTCGGTAGCAGTTGTGGCAAATTGACCAATCGATTCACCAAATTCAGCGATGACAACTCGCACTTGGCTGAATAGATCTGCTAACACCTCTGGATTCTCATTGAAGAAGGTCTCTAGGTCATCTTCAAGCACGACAATAGCATCTTCATCCCATTCCTGTTCTAGTTCTTCAGGACTACACACGACTGCGGCGGTCCCCGAAAATTCGCCGCTCTCACTAACAGATTCACCTCGCAGAATGGGAAAATGAGGCATATCTTTCTTCCTTGGCAATACTGTACTCCCTCTGCTTGATAGAGTGGCTAGGGTATCAGAGAGTCTCTTCAGGACTTTAACGTTTCGGGCCTAGACATATTCTTCATTTCTGCTACCTGCAAGCTAATAAACGTAAAAAGAATCAGAAAACTGAGGAGTTCCAATGGTTGTTTACGAGTTTGAGAACAGAATCCCTCAAATCGGGAAGAGCACGTATGTGAGCCACGATGCTTCCGTGATTGGCAAGGTGACAATTGGAGAGGAATGCTATGTCGCACCCGGAGCTGTGGTCAAGGGCGATTATGGAGAGATACGAATTGGGAATGGCACAAGCGTCCAAGACAATGTGATCATCCATGCAAGACCAGGAGAACTCACAGTCATTGGTGATAATGTGACATTGGGTCATGGCTGTATTATTCACAATGCAACTGTTCATGATGAGGCGGTTGTCGGCATGGCAGCAGTCGTATCCGACTATGCTGTTATCGGAGAATGGGCAATCGTTGGAGAAGGAGCTGTCGTGAAAGCGAGATTCGAAGTTCCTGATGGCAAAATCGCAGTCGGAATACCGGCGAAAATCATTGGTGATGTTCAGGACCATCACAAAGAGGAACTCACAAGATTCAAGACCATCTATAAGGATCTTGCAAGACGATATCCGAAGGGTCTGAAAAAACTGAGAGACTGAAGTGCCGCCATAGAAGAAAGAAAGAGGGCCAGAAGCCCTCCTAAACTACATCGACACCATTTTGTCTCTGTTGAACCTCCCAATTGCCAGTGCCCATGTAATGAGTGCAAGCAATAAGCAGACCAAGAATGTGACGATATTCGACAACCAGACCAAGTTCATATCCACGTTTCCTGAAGCATCCATGGACACCATTGGGAGCATCATGGGAATCACGAAGATGAAGACTGTCGCTCCCGATGTCTGGTAGGCTTCATAAACGCGCTTGACTCGCCCACTGATTAGAATCATCACTGATACGATTGCCAGAATGAGCGTAGGACCTGCTGTGAGAAGAAGAAACAGGGATGCGACACCTGGAAACAAAACGACTTCGGCTCCCACGTAAAGAAGAATCATGATAGTACTGATCTCAGTAATGAGAATCGACCCCAGCAATAGTGTTATGGCTGGAATCAGAGAGCTGAGTGCTTTCCCTATCAAGAGCTCGCGGTCTGTCAGGGGAGTGCAGAGAAGAGGCTCAAGAGTGCTCTGCTCTCGCTCACCAACAAGTGCATTTGCAGAGATGAGTGATGCAGGGATTATAGCGAGAATTCCCAGCATGGGCGAGAGCAGCGGGTCCATCATTGTGAGAGTAGCTGCGGCAGTGGCAGGATCAAGTAGGGCTATTAAGAATACCAATCCAACCAGCATGATAGGACCAAGCGAAACAATCGCGATTAATCCGTATTTCACATAGCTGACTTTCATAGCCATTTTGAGGTCAGCCCTTGCGACAAGCATCGATTTGTGTAGTGCCATCACTCAGCACCTCCCTTGATTACGTCAAGGTAGAGGTCCTCCAGAGTCGCCTCTTCTTCAGCGAATTCTATTATCTTGATACCCTTTGACAAGAGGGATTGCATCAGAAAGGAATTATTGCTATCGGGGTCCTCGATAGTGACCGTAATGGAATCAACCTCTTTGTCAACCGATTTGACAAAGTCCATGGACTTGGCAACCAAGAGCGCTCCCTCCAAATCGTTGGCAACACGAATTCTATAGCTCTGGCTTGCCTGCAGCCTAGAACGAAGTTCTTTGGTATTACCGCTGAGTAGGATTTTGCCCTCATCTATTATTGCGATGCTGTCACAGATTCTCTGTACTTCAGCAAGATTATGCGAATTGATAAAGAACGTCTGCTTATATTTCTCGGCGAGACTAAGAATGAGTTCTCTGACTCTTTTGGCTGCTATTGGATCAAGCGCTGAAGTGGGCTCGTCCAGTAGCAACACTTTAGGACGATGTAGAAGTGCGCGGCATAGAGCCAATCTTTGGCGGTTTCCCGTACTCAGTTCTCCAGCGGGATCGTCCTTTCGTTCCCAGAGACCCATAAAGCTCAGCAATTCCTCAATCCTTGAAGGTATCTCATCTTCCGGAATATCATAGAGCTTACCGAAGTACTCTAGGTTCTCATACGAAGACAGTGTCTGGTAGAGGGTGTGATTCCCCTCCTCTGGCAGCACACCAGTTATCTCCCGTATCTTTACCGGCGACTCGATGATATCAAAACCACCCACTGAGGCAGTTCCTTCATCTGGGCGAAGCAATGTGCAGAGCAGTCTAAGCGTTGTCGATTTTCCTGCCCCATTGGGTCCCAATAGTCCGTAGATGGAACCTTCGGGGACATTCAGGTCAATATGGTCAACGGCAGTCAGATCATCAAACCTCTTGGTCAAACCTATAGCAATGACTTCATCCAATCCGTCCACATCCATAGTCAACTGTGAGCAGATACTATCCCATTCTGCTGGAATTTCCTAAACACAGAAGTAGAAAAACCTGATTGATTGACGGCGGATGTAGAGGACCAGATAACTATGCCATAGATGATATCAGTTTATACAGATATCATCTTCTCGACGACAGCTGTGGTAGTTTCTTTAATACCCGAAATCTTGTGAATGCGGTTCACTGTAATTTCGTATAGTTCTTCCAAATCCTTCGTTTCTAGCAGCACGACAATGTCATATCCACCAGTTGTCACTGCAACACGAGTTGCCTGTTCTATGTGCCTAAGCTGGTCAACAACATGATCAGTCATGCCAATCTCGATCTCCATTAGGATGTAAGACTGTATTGATTCGGTCACTTCATGTTCTCTCCTTATTCTACCTGTATTCTCTTATCACTACCAATGTTTCGATACGGTCAATTCCGGGTACTTTCTGCACTTTGTTGAGTATCATTGTTCTTGTCTTTGCCAAGTTTCTGCTCTTTATAGTCAATATGTAATCAATACCTCCGGCAAGTGCGGCAACCTTCTCCACCCCCTTTATGTCATAGAGGTCAGGTAGAAGGTCGCGAGTCATTGGCTTGACTTTCACTAGGACCAATGAGCGGATATCTGTTGCTTGTAGAGCCACTATACCAATCATCACGAGCATGATGCCCAGAATCTTGAGCGTCCAAAGGAATGGGTCAGAACCAAGATCTCCGAAGCCCCCTGGTATGAAGAGGTTGCCTATGAGAGTGGCAGGAATACCTAGTACTACTGAAATTGCTGAGAGCGAGTTCACGACTGCCATGGACCCCTTGCCGAGAGCGCGTATGTACATCACGATGGATAGGAATGCGGTGACTGATGAACCAACCATTATCCAGAATAGCGGAATGACACTCTCAGCCATCATTTGCCAAGCATTAGCCGGCATCATAGGCAGCATTAGGAGACTCATGACAGAGTTTAGAACAAGCAGGCTCCATACTCGCATGTTCAAAGCATCCACACGAAGACCTGGACGAATCTCATACCTCTTTGTCTTTCGCTGGTAATAGGTCAACATTGCTGAGGACAGATTCATTGGGCCTAGGACAATGAGCAATGCCACAAAATCGAACCCTATGGGCGTTGTTCCTATCAACAAGACACCAAAGAGAATCGACATAAGGGATTGTATCTCGATAACCGTGGGCGAGTCCTTTTCTGCCATCAGATCGCCCATGAGCAGATAGATTATGACAAGTTGCCCGTAAGGCAGCATTGATGAGGCGTCTGTAGAGCCCACTAGGAAGTAATAGGATAGTGTGGAAATACCCGCAAAGAATCCCGCAATTATGACGTATGTCATGGGTTTCCTCGGTAATAGTCTGAGCCTGTCGAAATCAGGGTCCAGACTGTATCCAATTGATTGTCTTCGACCATCTGAAATCCTTCTGATACTGACCACTGCCACAATAATGATTGTGGTGAGAAAGCTGACCCATTGAGACAAGAAACCGAAGACAAGGGTGTTTATGCTCACAACGTTGATGGCCAGAAAATCAAAGACAACGGATAGAGCTCTCATAACCCCAGAGCCAATAGCCAGTGTGTAGAACACCGTTGTTGTAGGTGTACGACCGACTGGTCTCTCGCTTACACTGCTCGTGTCTTGACCCCTCCTCTCAGTGGCCTCTGCCCAGTGAACAACTCAGTTCACTGCTGCTGTTCAGTTTCATTGTCAGACGAAGGTTCTGTATCAGGCTTAGACTCAGATTCATCGAGTATTGACTCGAGTTCGTCATCGGGTTCAAAGTCAGGGGTAGCCTTGGCCTCAGTCGTTGATGCAGCGGCTTCCTCTACCTTCTCAGCATCATGTGCTTTCTTCTTGGACCGCTTCTTATCATCTGTTACCGTCCGTTGAGCCAGAATGAACTCATCGAATGTAAGCCTCTTGCCTGATTGAAGCTTCTCTACTGCTGACTCGACACGCTCGCGTTCTTGAGCCTTCTGATGTTGTCTTTGCTCATCGCGCTCCTCGTCGCGCTTTTCTACAGTCTGTTTGCGTAGCTTCGTTTGGATATCTTCAATTTGAGTTCTCTGTTCCTTGAGCCGTGCCTCGCCCTCTTTGACCTTCTTCAACCACTCGACAAAGTTCTTGTGAGCTGTGTCTGCAGATTTCTTGTACTCCTCAAGCTGTGGTCTTATTCTTACAACTTCCTGATGATGAATCTGAGACTGCTCTGACAGTGACAGCACCTTCTCATGCACTTCGGAAGCCTCTTCCTTGAGTTTTCTGGCCAACCTGCGCGCTTCGCTGATTCGATCTTGCTTCTCTTTTTCCTGGCCAATCTTGACGAGTTGGGCCTCGATTCGAGCTATCTCCTCAACAATGGAATACTCCTCATCTCTTGAAAGTTGCTCAGTCTGCTGCTTCCACTCAAGCTCCTCGACACGCCGCATCATGCGGCGTTGATCTGTAGAAGGACTACCAACAAGATTACTGCGGAGTTCACGGATCTCATCGTAAATGCTGGCGAGTTGAGCATGAATTGCCTTTCTTCTCTCCTTGGCTTCTGTGATCTCTTGGTTGATTCTATCTCGCTCCTCACGTTCCGCTTTCACAGACTCGATGAGTGATTTTACCTCCTTGTTATGATCGTCACGAATTTGCTTGTACTCACGCATTTGATCCCTGTCATGGCGGAGTGCGTCAAGTTCATCTCTGGATTGTATTTTGAGTTCACGAAGTTTAGCACGCAAGAACTCAATACTCTCTGGACTCGATTCAGCGACTTCTGTCAAACCCTATAAACCTCAGAAACATCATTTTGCTAGCCCTGCACGCAGGGCGGATTCCGTTCACACTCAGGAGCTAACTCCGAGATGGTACGTAAACAATGCCATTGCGCCTGAAGCTCTCTTAAAAGCTTTATCATGGGAACAGCACTCCAAGCGGTTTCTTCGCTGCAAACTCACACTCTTGAGAGTACATCAGCAACTCTCTCAGATATATCAAAGTCCGTGACCTGCTGGAGGCCTGCCCAGCCAGGCGTTGCATTCGCTTCCAACACCCAGAGATTGTTATCCAGATCTGGAATGATATCAACTCCGACAAGTGTACCTCTTACTGACTTGGCAGCTAGAAGAGACAATTCAGTGACATCTATTGAGTTCTTGCGCGGAACACCCCCCGAATGGATATTGTTGGTTATACCCTCGCCCCCTACTCGTTGCATGCATGCAATCACTTTGTTATCCAGTACTAATGCTCGTATGTCAAACCCCGGGCTTCTGATGTACTCCTGAAGGATATAGGCTCCTTTGCCGAACATTTGGCTATGGAATTTCAGATAATCATAGATGTTGTCGAGGTCGAATTCACGCTCAATAAGCTGCACGCCAAGGCCTCCGAATCCAGTAATCGGTTTGAGAACGCATGGGAAGTTCTCGCGAACAAATGATGCCGCATCATCGATTGACTCCGTTATCAGAGTCTTAGGGACTGGAAGACCTCCTGACACCAACTTCCTCATGGTTTCAGCCTTGTTGCGCATAAGCAGTATTGACGATACAGAGTTCACGACTCTGACGCCTAGTTCCGTAAGGGCAGACAAGAGCCCGACTCGGTTGAAGAATGCACCTATATCATTTGCGCCCAAGTCAAGAACAAGAAGAGAGTCTAGCTGAGTGAGATCATATCCATCGTGGAGAATCCTATGTGTTGTGGTGCCACCCCATCTCGAAACCTTCCACGGCAGAATCCGATGCGTCCTCACGCCTAGGTTTTCAAATGCCAGGGTAAGTGTTTCGACTCTTTGAGAATAGGGGTCAGAGGAGAAGAGACCTATGCTGGATATGCGCTGCATTGTACTATGTCACCGGCTTGAATTCCACTATTATCCCTAACGCCGACCTTTTATGTTCTCTTGAATGTTGACTTAGGTTGAATACCATGAAGCTTTTCTCCGATGATGAAACCAAAACAATAGCCGACAAGCTCAAGGGGAAGAAAGGCAGCTTCTTGATTGCTTTTCGTAATCAATATGGACCTACAAGACTAAAACATCTATGGACTGAAATGCTGCAAGGGCTTGAACATCCGGTGAGCTGTCTTAGTTGGTGGTCGAGCGCGAACGATGTTGGCCTTTTGGAATGTGAAACAGAAAGCGGCCTGCATATCTATGGTCAGTGGGTCCTTGGTGACGAGAACAAGCTATTGAGTGTCAAGGAAGTAAGTGAAGAGGAGATAGTCGGTATTAGAACCGGCTTTGATGCAGGTGCAGTCACATCCTCTGAAATGCGTGCGATACGAATTGGTGAATCTGGTGGCGAGAACGAGTAAGACTCATTCTCAGTCCACTGTCAGCGTCTTCGATAGATTCCTTGGAAGATCAGGATTAATGCCAAGATCCACAGACAAGAAGTAACTCAGTAGCTGTAATGGAATCACATCGAGTATTGGATTCAGAAGTATGTCTGATTTCGGCACAATAAGATAATCATCGCTATGTGCGACGTAGGGTGTGAGACTGGCTTCCTGCTCACCGACAATGATGGTACGTCCAGACCTGGCCTTCACTTCGTTAATATGATTGATGACCATCCAACTGTCTTCTGTGGTCGTCACAAAGATGACCGGGTATTTCTTGGTCACGATACTCAGAGGGCCGTGTTTGAACTCCGACGAGTACATTCCCTCGCAGTGATTATAGCAGATCTCCTTGATCTTCAGAGCTCCTTCTCTGGCCACTCCATCAGTGAAGCCATAACCAAGGCAGTACAGATCCTTCACATCAATCAAAGTCTTCGCTAGGTTCTTTGCGAGAATGCCCGTTCGATCAATAGTCGTCTGGGTGAGCTTGGGAAGGTCAGTCTGAAGCCTTTTGACAAAGGACTTTGCCTCAGACGGGTCCAGATGCCCGTTTCGCTCACCAAGTTTGGCAGCTAAGTAGGCGAAGATGACTGATTGAGAGTAGTAGGTTTTTGTAGCTGGCACAGATATCTCATATCCGCAAGTCATGGGAACGTAAGAATTCGCCTTGAACATGAGCGTACTACCAAGGACATTCACGATGCCTAGGGTCTTTCCATAGTCATTCTCGTAGATCATGTCAAGAACGTTGAGGATATCCTTTGTTTCTCCACTCTGCGAAACCAATACAGTGATGCTATCCGGATTTAGAGTCCTTCCATACATGGGTTCAAACTGGCCTCCCAAAGCGTGAATTATGGGAAGCCCTGCCAATCTGTTGAAATAGTAGGCCCCGACAATGCTAGCATTATACGAAGATCCACACGCAACTAGGTAATGACGTGACGCATCCTCCAGTAGTCTGAGCCATCTCTCGTTCTGCTGTCCCTCCAAAATCCCCATCAGATCCTGCACAACTTTAGGCTGTTCATTGATCTCCTTTAGCATAAAGTGAGGAAAACCACCCTTCTCTGCTGCCCGAGCATCCACCCGGGATATCTGAGGCCTTCGTTCAAGCTGCTTTCCGTCATCTATCCTGAAGATTTTCACTTCATCGTGCGTGAGAGCAAGCATTTCTCCGTCAGCTAAATAGATGACTCGGTTAGTGAGAGGCAGAATCGACGGCAAATCACTGGATACAATCGTGGCGTCATCTGCGACTCCGGCAACAAGAGTAGACCCCATTTTGACAGCATAGATTTCTTTCTGATCTGAGCGGCCGACAACATAAGCAAAAGCACCTTTCAGGTCATTCGTGGAGAGTCGCACTGCATCGAACATGTTTCCGGTCTGTTCGTAGTACTTGTCTACAGCATGGACACAGAGCTCGCCATCATTCTCGGATCTTATAATATGACCAGTGTCTAATAGTTCCCGTCGGTACTCAACATAGTTGTGAATATTCCCATTGTGAGCACCGTAAAAGATCTCTTTGCAGCCAAAATGAGGTTGGGCATTGATTTTGTTTGGAGCTCCATATGTCGCCCAGCGAAGCTGAGCAATACCACGGTCGCCCTTCAACTTTGAGAGACCGAGAAGAGCATCCACTTCTTCAATCGTGCCAACATCCTTTCTTAATTCCACAACGCCTTTGCGCACTGCTGCAACACCCACTGAGTCGTAGCCGCGATAGGTGAGCTTGCTACTACATCGTACGAGTAGCTCACCAATGTTATCCAAATCATGAGTGACGATTCCGGTTATTCCGCACAAGCTACAACCTACCTCAGTTGGCTTAAAGGTGGAAGATACGTGATGACTCTGAGTTCATGATAAAAGACTTGTGTAGTGTGAACTTCTGCACGGATTAGCAATAGATAAACACTAATTCGAAGAGCTTTTAATGTCGATGTAGAACAGTGTAGAATAACGAGTCGAGAGGCACCCGATGATGGGAAAACAGAAGAGAATGTCTTTGCTTCTGCATCCGTTTCGTCGAGAGTTGTATCAAGTATTGTGTGAGAATCCCGGAACATACTTGCTCGAACTTGTCGATATTCTCGCATCACCACTAGGGACTCTTACCTGGCATCTCCGGATTCTTGAGAGAGAAGGACTTGTAAAATCAATCAAGTTTGCTGGAAAGAGATTGTACTATCCAAAGATGCTCCGCTCTCAGGAGGCAGAGATGGCATATCTCACAATGCGTAGTGATACTGCGCAGAAGGTCTTTGCTTATGTAGTCAACAATCCCGGATGCTACCAAGAACAGATGGCCGAAACACTTCAAGTCCACCATGATACGGTACGCTGGCATATCTCCAGAATGGAAGAAGTCGGTCTCATCAAGGTGGTCAGAGAGGGTCGCAAGAAACGTCACTTCCTCGCAGATCTGGGCGAGTCGCTCCTGAAGGGAAGCCTCAACATGATCACAGAGGCCTACGTGATTTTCTTGATGGAAAAGCTGGAGGATGGATGCCTGAACCCCCAAATAAGAGAAACTACCCCCGACCATGTTACGATTCGAATTGACTGCCCAGAGAGGGGAAAGGACTGCTTTGTCACCATTAAACTTACAGAGTGGCAATTCTCCTTCATAGAGGATGAGGGAAATGAGGCAGCATCGGTTCCAACCAAGAACTTAAGGTTACAAGTAGACTAGACAGAACCATCGAGAACCAATTGAACTCTTTGGGCAAGTTCTTCTGGATTAGGTCCGCGGCAGACAACTGCTAGGAGACGGGTTTCATCCACACGCATGATCGAAAGACGTACCCCTGGAGTGTCGATAGATATCGAATGGCTGACATTCGAATAGGTCAAGCCGTTGGCAAAGAGAGAACTAAGAAGCCCTGCGAACTCTATCTCATCGGTGAATCCCACAGACCCCAGGGGAAGTCCCTCAATAGTAAGAAGAACTGCTTGAGTGATTTCGGGGATTTGCTCAACGATTTTGCCTAGAAGTGTCTGCTTTCCGAAAACCTTTGTTGAGCCCATAACGAGCTCCATTCTTGTGGCCAGAGATTGAAAAGTCGGGATAAGCTGGTCAAGGTCCAGGCCAGCATCATCAGCCCTGGACACCACCACAATAAGGAGATAATGCGGCTGCACAACGGTCAGGACTCTCTCAATACTGGTCGTTTGAACAAGATGCGCAGGTCCTGACTTGCGGAGATGACCAAGAGCCGTCGAGCCACCCCATACCAATGCAGCAGACACAGTGGCAAGCACCCTCGAATCCGAATCCCCTTCTCGCGCGACTGCCGCCACAACCACACCTTCCCTCGTGCATAGAACCACCTGCTTCACTGATCTATGCACCTTCAGAGTTTCTTCCAGAAGGCCAGCAACTTCATCAAGCGTGTCGCCAGGCATTATGACCACCAGTTTAGACTCTTCTTACATTTCGAACTGTCAACCGCATTTATAACTAATGCCCCTCGATTTCAGTACCCTCCTTTTTGTCATATATGGGTCATGAACGTATTTTCGCGGAGCAACAGATTTAAATCGACCAGCCCGAGCAACGAACTCAAGACCATGGAGGCATGATTTTGAGCTCACGGACAAGCATCATAGCGTCTGCAATAATCGTTGTACTCGTATTCTCTGGAGTAGGAAGCTATATCTTCCTTACCAACCAGTACAACCCTCCTGATATTGCAGTGGTCGTTGTCGCCCCTGGCTTCGGAGACCTTAGCATGGTTGACCAAGTCGATTTAGGTCTGCAGGAGCTAGCAGGTGAGCTCGTTGTGAACTATGCCTATTTCACTGCCACAGGTGAATCCGATGCACAGACAATCTTGGAGCAGTTGGCAAGCTCTGGGACATATGACTTGATCATTGTTATTGGAGAAGAGCTAGCTGATGAAATCAGTGCCGTTGCATCAGCCCATGCTTCGCAGAAGTTTGCGTTTATTGGTGGTTCCGTATCTGCGGCCAACGTGATCTCAGCCACATTCACTCAGCAGGAGGCCGCATTTCTTGCCGGAGCTTTTGCCGCTTACATGAGTGTAGGTGACGCAGACAAAAGTGGAGTAGTCGGCATCATCGGTTCTGTCGGAACCAGCCTTACGGTGCAGAGCTTGATTGCTGGTTTCAAGCAGGGTCTCGTCTATGCAAACGCAACTGATAATCTGAATGTCACACTTCTTCCCGAGGTATATGTCGGTTCATACAACGATACGGAAACAGCAAGAATCCTAGCACAAAACATGTTCAATCCCTATTACCCAAACGGTAATGCAACAGTCATCTTTGCCCCAGTACGCGCAAGCATAATGGGCATCAGAGAAGCGATGATATATGCAAACCAAACTTGGTTCAGCGAAACTGAGAACAGAAAGCCATTTGTGATCGCCGCAGAGGGAAACCAAGACTTTTTGGGGCTTCCGGATATCAGCACAAGAGTCGGCTACTCATGGGTTCTCACAAGCGTTATCCCAAGGTCTGATATCGCAGTCTATCACATCATCAACGCAACGATGTGGGATGACTTCCCGACACTTCAGGCAGAATCACCAATTGTCTACGACCTGGCTAATGGAGGTGTCAATATAACCGGTGGGTTTAGAGACAACGCTTGGCTTCCTTCGGGTTTACTTGATACAATTAGTGACTATGCAACAATGATAACCAATGGAACAATAGTTGTAGAAGATACCTGGCCGTAGACCCAGGTTGGAGTTGGGGGGACTTCCCCTCACATTCTCTTTTTAAGTACGTATTTGGAATCATAATCAATGACAACACCTGAAGACATCATAGACCTTGTCCGAAACGCGGTAGGCTTGAAGAGAGTGAATAGGTCTGGTTGGGGCATTGCAGGAGTGGATAGATTCAGACCTGAATCAGTCGCAGAGCATTCGTACGGAACCATCATATCGAGTATCTATATTTCTCAGTACCTGGCAGGAACCGGAGTTCAGCTGAATATAGAAAAGACTCTGATCATGGCTGCAATCCATGATCTTCCCGAATCTCTGACATCAGATATTCCGCATGATGCTAGCCAATCAGGCAAGTCTTCAAAAGAGACACTGAAACGCGAGATGGAGAGAAAGGCAATTCAAACAATACTTCGAGGCAAGTCAGGCTCCTCAAAGCAACTCATGTCAATCTGGAAGGAGTATGAAGACTGCACGACGATTGAAGCGAGATTGGTGAGAGGTGCGGACATTATTGACATGCTGGTCCATGCACTGGACTTGGAAGACTCAGGTGTATCACCAAGAATCCTGCACCGATTCTTCGCCTCGTCTCAGCACACTTTCGAAACACTCGGAATAGACATCCTCAGTGCGATTTACGGCATTCTCCTAGAAATGCACCGGAAAAACGCAGATGATTTGAACATTCGTTTTGAAATCTGAGGTCACCGTTTAAGTTCGCCTTCGATTGCGCTATGAAACATATCTCGATATAGACCGGCGGCCGCGAGACGTGCCACGCGGACGGGTTCGGGAACCCTCCCATCAAGGGTGAACCTATCCAAGAGCCGCTTTGCTCTTGATACTCCGACTCCAGCAGTCGTAAGAAAGGCTGAATGACCTGTTTCCAGTTGTATAGGAGTTCGAGCGCCCCCTTTGGTGAGAGTTGCGAGTCTCGATTGCCAATCATCCGGAAAGTACTCTTTCAGATATTTCTCAATGCCTTCGGATGGATGATAAGTCACACAGACAACAGGTACTCCGGTTGCAGTATAGAGTTCGACAATGTCGACTACATTGAACCATGAGATCAGACTGCCGCCCAGCATCCAAGCTCGAATGTCCTGCCTCTTCAACCTACGAAAGAGCTGTAGCAATGACACGGTGGAGTCAGTACCTCCAATCGTGGGTTGGCAGGCGCCGAATCCATCAATTCGAAAGTCCCCTCGCATTACGACTCCTGCGACGAGACTGGTGAGTTGGCTCTTCTTGAAGCTCTCAGCAATGCCCAGTACTCGGACTCCTGATTTCCACCCGACAGTAGAATCATCTCCTGATGAAGGCTCAATCTTGTGAATTAGATCCAATGAATGAACCACCTCTTTGAAACAGCGAATCGAACAGAACGGACCTCGTTCTTGACATAGTAGTTACAATAGTCATGCAAACTTTATTAATTGGCACTTCTAAGTTTGCTCGTAGCTCATAGAGAGAGAGTAGAGTGGGCGCTATGTTAGATCCGGGCTTCGAAGAGCTGCAAGGGAAACTCAGACTCATTATGGAAGAGTCCACTGCATTAGCCTCTGGGATACGAGCCTGGATGTTGCTCTCCAAAGAGGGCCTTCCCATATCAAGTGCAGTGCCACATGGTCTTGAAGAAGCAGAGATTGCAGCAATGGCAGCATCCATCCTTGGTGTTGCAGACTTGGCCGCGGAGAGACTGGACCAGGGAACACTGGAAGAGATACTAATGACCAATGAGAAAGGACTAGTGATAATGAAGAGCGCGGGAGAAAAAGCGATTCTCGTTCTTGCAGCAAGCAAAGGAGTCAAGACAGGGCTTCTCGTATATGCTGCAACAACAGCCACAGAGAAAATAGCGCCACTCCTTTAGCATCAGACTTCGTGAACCAGCCAGAGCAGAGCCTTCAAAACAAGTTCGTAGTCTTGACTTGAGAGATAGAGTTCTCTAATCCCCCAGTTATCAAGGAAGAAGTTGCTTCCTGTGACCAGGACACGCCCGCCTCCCAGTCCCTCAAGACCGGCAAGCACTGTCCGATTTTCAATGTGTATTGTGTCGTTTTCATCCAACCAAGACACCTCTGTCCATGCGATCTCGAACACATCTCCCGTGTGGTTCAGAGAACATCCATTGTAATCAAAGGAATCCACGGACTCTGTGATTGGATGGTCTATCATCTTCACGATTTCAGTTGCTGACTCCACGCCACTCACAATGATTGTTATCACTGGAATCCTGTCATAGTTGAGTGTGACGTTGAATGCTGCAAAGAGACTATTCGCACTCTCAATATCGATGCTTGAATTTGAGAGCCCCACCAGGAATAGACTGCCACCTTGTTTCCAGTATTGGACGTAGGAGTTGACCTTTATAGGAGTATAGGAATATCGCGAAACTCTGGATACGGAATCATTCTCGATAACATAATCCCATGCGCAGGGATCAAAGACAAAGACTGCATCATATCGATTCAACGATGCAATATTGATTTCATCTAGACTTCGAAGTTCATCGACTGAGAAACCGATGGCACCCAGCTCCATAGCTAATTCTCTGAATTGCCCATAGATGGAGTCGATTGCCCAAGGAGTCGTGCTGAAATCAAATGCTATCTCTTTGTACGGAATAGCCACACCGAACTCAAGAGAGGTCTTAAGGTTCAAGTACCCTTCCGCGATGAATACAACAGAGACCTCCAAGTCTTCTAGGGCACCGGACGAAATAACACAGAGCTCCAGTGTGATCGATCCTGTCTGATTAATGGTGACCGATGATGGTCCTTGAAGCCACTGCGAAGCATCTCCAGTGTAAGCTAGGTTGAATGTCACATTGCTGCTAGAGAATAGAGACACAGGTATGAACACGGAGTGATTGACGAACCAGTACTCGAAGGAAAAAGGACCTTCAATTGGGGTGATTGCCCCTATGAGTGGTAGACCATCATCTTTCTGTGCATTGTCAATGTAGACCAATGCTGTTGCAAGATCAAATCTACCAACGCCAACTTCCCAATTCTCTGAAGTGAGATCCGATGCACTTGCGAGGATTGCTGCTTTGATCATTCCAGGAGTCCATGTCCAATCATTCTGAAGGCAATGCTCGATCATAACAGCTGCGCCCGCGCTCACGATCGGGGCGGCGAAACTAGTGCCAAACTTCGTGCCGCCATTTTCATTGTAGAAGCCCCTTGCTGCGATATCAGGTTTCATAACTCTGTTTCGGAGAGGGCCTCTTCCAGAGAACGAGTAGGGAACAAGTGAATCGTCGATACCAGCAACAGCGATGACCTCAGGGTACACAGCGGGCGATTCGATCGAGCTGCCGCTGATACCGCCTTGTCCATTATTTCCTGCAGCAGCGACCACACAGACTCCACGTCGAAACGCCCACCGCACAGCTTCTCCAACAGCATCACCGCTAATGACATCCATCCCTAGACTGAGGTTGATGACGCTGCAATTCTCTTCAAGAACTGCCCATCTGATTGCTTCAACAATCCCAGGAACAGTTGCGTAATTGTCCGAGCCAACAACCTTTGCGTTCACGATACCAGCATTGGGCGCTTCCTGAGCAATGATTTTCGCAATATAAGTTCCATGAGGACTGCCAGACGGGTAACTATCGCTTGTTAAGTTATCTGAACTTGAATAGCCGAATGTTGTATTGACAAAGCTCCGTTCAGCTAGAACTCGCGGTCGTAGCTCAGTATCTACATTGATTCCAGAATCAACGATGGCAACCCGTACTTCCAGACCTGGCTCTGGATATATTCGAGGGATGTATTGGATGACCAGCAAACTGGCAATAGTGATAATCGTGATGACTAGTATTGCAGTGCCTCTCCGCCGGGTCGGTTCAACGCTATCATCAACCATACTAGGAGTCATCCAAATCGCCAGAATGCTTGAAATCAGTTAACGCACTCAACACTCTATCAAATAAAGCCTACGCGGAATACGCAAGGCCGGCTAGACAATCCAAATACTTAATTCTGCACCCAGAGTTGTCTTGAAGAGGTTGCATAATTGGTCATTGATGATCCGGATACTATTGAGGAAGAAGACAAAGAACAGGGTATAGACATTTACGAGCCAGGCGCATTTGTTGAACGCAGCATAGAACCTTCCAAACTCACAAGCATCCTACTCGTCGTACTTGCAGGATGGCTCTTGATGTTCGCTATTGAGATCATCATTATGATTCCAATGATCTTCACCATCGGAGTGAACGGTGTCCTGACAGATCCATGGGCGCTCATCATTCTTACTGCCGCAGAAGTTGGTTTCGTTGTTCCGCCCCTCTGGTATGTCAAGAAGCACAGCATCAGCATCAAGTCACTTGGTATCAGGAATATGACATCTATCCCAGACATCGGACTGGGTTTCGTTTTCGGCATAACGATGCTAGGCGCAAACCTACTCATCTCATGGATCATTGAGATAGCAGTACCCAGCTCGGGTGGAGACGTGAGCATCCTCTTTCCGCCTGGCGGTACTGGTCTCTATATCTGGCTGGTAGCATGGGTCTTCGCGATGTTCGTGCTCGTCGGTTTTACAGAGGAACTCATTTTTAGGGGATTCTTGCAGAGACGATTGGAAATCATCTATCGAACGAAACAATCCAAGAACTTCAGACTGATCGCGCTCGTCATCACCAGTTTCATATTTGCGGTTGTTCATCTTGATCCCATTGGGTTGCCAACGAGATTCGTACTTGGTCTGTTTCTCGGGTACCTTGCTCAGAGGAGGAGTTATTCAATACTAGGACCGACTGTCGCTCATGGATTCAACAACTCTATGGTCATTATCCTTGCCTTGTTGATGACCTAGAGAATTGCAGTTTGAGCACTTCAGGTAATCAGATACAGGTTCATAGGTCTATCACAATGAATCGCAAGCCAAAAACCGGTAATTTAGTTGTTTAGAAGCATCATAGCCGCTTTAGCTGGCGAAATGGTATTATGATGCTCAAATAGAGGTCAGCATAATGTACATTATAGATACTGCATACACTGCATTTGGAGTATAGATTAGAATGGCATCAACAACGACATACGTTCAAGTCACTCACGAGAGGAACCTAGTGTCAGATATGATTGCCGCTCTCCTTGAGAGACTAAATGAGACCGAGCGAGAGAGAATGAGTGCTTGGTCACCTCTTGTCGAGGAACATGCAGAACAGCTAATACATGGGCTGAAGAGAAAGACGACTAGCAAGAGGAGGTTAGAGATACTCACAGCAGCGGCGCTATATGATGCATTTCTCGAATACGAGAGCAGAACACACGTGAGATGCCGGCTCTCACTAATGAAAGAAACATTCGGACTGCCAACATGCAGTATCAACGCCGCTTGGATTCAGCTATTTAACAATAGAGCTGCCCTGAGGAAGGGCTATTCGAATACTGTCTATACTAATGAGAGCAGCGACCACAGAGAAGCAGTGAATGCAATTCTAGCAGATATCACGTGGGCCGTAGTTGAGATGACTGAAGATGTGGAAACATATATCGGTCAGATACGAGAACAGGCCTGTCAGCTATTGGAGAGAATGGATTGTACCAAGGCGGAAGAGCATGAACCCATCTTGGTAGCAGGTGCAGCTGTCTATGCAGCTATTTGTACTCTCCATGGCAAACGTCGAATTCAGGTATCTCAACGAGACCTCTCCAATTTCTGCAATTACAGTCCCTCGATGCTCAGCAAGGCCTGGCTTGGATTGTTTGCTTCATTGGTTCAGTCGAATTAGGAGACTTCCGTATGGGAGAATGCAGACTGACTTGGCATCTCAGGCAAGGCTCTGCCGTTTCTTGAAAATCAGCCAGGCAATGAGAATCAGTGCCAGTGTCATCTCGAGAATAATGTAGATCTGCGGCAGAAATTCAGACAGAGAGATGTTCTTGAAACCAACATCGACCATCATTATTCTTCCTAGATTGAGAGGATAGTAGTCATCGAGCAGTCCTACATCCATGAAACCCGTTCCGATTATGACGCTTCCAAATAGCAGAAACAGAAAGGATTGGTTTGCCTGCAACCGTGTGGTGACGACAGTAGAAATCAGAACGCCGAGAGCTGAACCTGATATGGACATGAGTGCAAGAATGATGTTGAGATTGAGATACTGACCCCAGAGATCTATGCCAAAGAGACCAAGCCACAAGACGAGAAGGAATTGTGTCTGCACGATTCCTACCATGAAGTAGGCAAGCACTTTTGCAAGCACTGCCTCCATTTTAGTGGCAGGAGTAAGCAACATTCGATTGAGTGGGACGTCCCCGACGATTGCCTGGGCGGCGGTTGCGGAAACTGCGATGAACACGGCGAACACGACCATGAAGACTCCGAAAGTCGCGGAGAGGCTTGTTCCTCCGGGAGGCCGAAACTCCTGAAACATCTCAGTCGCAATTTCGCCCTTAACCCAAGCATGGTCGAATCTGAAGCCCTGTACTACACCGCTGAATGCCGAAAAGACTTTGGTCTGGCTTTCAAAATCCGTACTGCTAATGTGAATATCCACGAATGCAGGGATGTCATTCGTGATGTTGCCCTCGAAGCCATAGGGTAGGACAGCATATGCATCCACCCGATCGAAGTACAGCGCATTCAATGCCTCCTCTTCCGTACCATAGACAGTCACAATGAAGTCACGACTCTTCGATAGATACCAAGTGAAGTTCACCGATAGGTCCTCGCCAGGAAACGTGTCTGTTGTGTCGATATCGATGAGGCCCAGAGTGAGTGCATTTGCGTTCTTCGTCGGGTCGATAGTGGATGCGCCAATTGTGCTTCCCTGATTCATAGCTATATACATCGTGCCCATTATCATTCCGGGAAGAACGAAGACCAGAAGCAAGGCGAACTTGTCGTTGGAAATCAGCCTCAGTTCCTTAAGGAACATAGACCAGATCCGCCAGAGCTTCGTGTTCTTCTTCTTGCCTACTCGAGACACTGACATTCACCCGGATTTTCGCTTTGCATCATCGCGGGAGGCCCTTTTATGCGTTTGCTGGCGACCCTCTTCCCCAAAGTAGCCCAAGACGTCCGCGCACATCAACAAGTACATGACTAATGGCCAATCATTACCCCAGGCCAGAGCTATGTCCTCGACCTGATTTGTAGTCATCCTCTTTCTGTTCTTGCTGTACAGACGCCCCATGAGATTCCTGACTCCAAAATCATCGATGGGGAAGACTGTGTAATCGCCAAGCCCAGCAATAGAGAGTGTACGGACGGTCCACGGTCCTATGCCTCGGAGAGGTACCAAGGTCGCCCGGACTTCATCATGGCTCTTGCCTTTGAGCTCTTCAAGACTTAGTGTACCATCATGTAACAACTCGACTATTCTGTGAACATACTCACTCTTGTAACCCAAGCCAAGGCTACGCAATCCTTCAAGCCCAAGACTCAGGATTTCTGCAGGCGTCGGGAAGGAGTAGAGTGTCAGACCTTCGAATAGTCTTTTTCTGGAGAGTTCAAGAACCATTCTTCTCGTGAGGGCATTTGCAGCTCTATAGGAGATTTGCTGCTGGATGATAGTCTTGATGAGGCCCTCATAGACTGACGCAGAGAGATAGGGTCGTATCCCCGACACCTGTGAGGCAATACGACAGAGTTGAGGACTCCTGCGAATAGCTCGTAGTGCGCCTGTCATCTTGACTGTAAGTCCAAGCACCTCACTCAACTTCGCTTTAACAGACTCAACAGGCACCTCCTTCGAGGGGTACTTGACATGGACAGTGCTCCCTGGTCGAGCTTGTTCGATAATGATAGGAACTAGCTGGTCATTAATCTCGTACATGCGGGCAAAGAATGTTGCACCTGTAGTTTCTGGGACAGGTTGGATATCGGGATAGATCCAAGAATGTACTGATGCAAGCAGATTGTATTGTCTTGGTGTTTCCAGTTCAAAGAGCAATCAATGACCTCACATGTTTGGACTTTGCCTCATCGAAATTGCAGCTGCGTCAACGGGGCTCGTAGAACAGCTGAATACTGCTGAGAGGATGCACTAGCTCCATTCTTCATTCCTGTATTGATACTTTTCCGTGAAGAGGTACTTGAGCTGAATGAGTAACTCAGTGAACATCATGGTTAAATCGAAGTGAACCCGAAGAAGGCCGCGGTGTCACAGTGTCAGTTTCAGATGCTCAAAACCACGGAAATGCAGTCGGAATACTAGCTTTCATAGCTGTGGGTATCCTTTTGAATTTCGGACTCTTCTTCATTCTATCCATCCTCGCACCGGTGACTGCTGGCTTTGTGAGCGGCTACCTCATCAACGAATACAGGATAGCAGCTCTCAGTGGTTTTCTCTCTGCAACCGTGGCGTACTCGATCATCTTTGTAGTGACTGCTGCCATGACCACGGATATTCTTATCATAGCATCAGCAGTGCTGATTATGGGAGTACTAGGCGCTGCGGGTGGAGCTCTTGGTGTGATTCTCCATTCTGTGAATCGAACTAGGATGAACTAGGTGTCCACAAGAATCCTGCCAGGAGTATAACTAGCATTTGGCCCCACAGGGGTTTTGCGTAATGGATTCCCGAATAGAACCCATTCGCAGGCAGACACAGCTTGATCTTCTGTCAGGGTATTCGATTTTCCATTGCGTACATTCTGAAGATCTCCGAGCACTTTCGGGGAGAGATTCCTAGCTATCTCTCTGTCAACGGTCACCTTCACCTCTCCAACCATCTCAAGCGAGTCCAGCAAGTCTAGGAATCCAAACTTCACTCCATCGCTGTAAGGGCACATTCTCCAGTCATCAGAAGGTTCCAGATTATTCATGGTTTCCAGAGTCGAGCCAATGTACAAAGCTCCTTGATTGAGAAATGCCCTCAATAGGGGACCTTCCTGAGCAGTGCTACAGGCCTCGGAGAAGACAACCGGATAGCCCTCGAAATGGATTGTCGCTGCCTGTTCGTGAGTGAGAATTGCGGAATTGCCTGTTGACCACTCACGAGGAGTACCATGAATCCTATTGCTCAGCATACCGTCAGAAAACTGCAGAATGAACTCGCTGACAGAAAGGAGCCTGCTTGCCTTTTCTGTGAATCTATTGAGTACCTCAACATCAAATCCCAACCTTGTCAGACCCTCGACATATAGCGACGATCTTCCGGGCTGACTATCAAAGATAACAGCAACGTTACTATCAATGATGATGGGGTCCATGTGGTACAAGACAGTCTGAGGGGGGCCGAAGATACGACCAATCGGAAAGTCAGGAATTGAGTCACCATCAAGATCTTGGAGGAACCAGTCGGTGAACCCAAATACCTGATGATAGGCAATCTGAGTGGCCGGAAGCTGTTTATTGTCTCCAATTAGGAGCACTCCCCGATGATGGCCCGGTTCATAGGCTCCGCGTATTGTCTTCTGCGTGAGAACCCATGATCTCCCTTTTTCGAGAATGTAGTCGCATTCTATTTCCTTGGCTTTCTGTTCATACAGTTCAGCATTGTCACTACCTACTTTCCCGCAAATCACGAGCATCTTCGACAGGACATCTCTCTGCATCTTCCCAACGTCGAAGATAAGTTCGCTCTCCGAGCGTTCTCGTCTGACGAACTTCTTGGAGATCTCATTGACCGAGCCAGAACCGAACTTTCTGATTATGTTCATTGCGGTTCACTATGGAGCAAAACCGATAATTACCCTTGTGTATGTGGCTTTAGGCGACCACACAAATCAATGGAGCCAGAAGCATGAGAGAGAACATCAGGGTCATCTCCCTTGACCTGGACGGAGTCTTGTTCGACGGTCCCAGCGCTGCATTTCCCCTCGCACAACACCTCGGACTCGGAGAGAAATTCATGGCCGTCTATGCTAGAGTCACAAAAGAGAGAAAGAGTTTCGAAGAATCGATTGCGGAGGGCTGCAAGATCTGGAGGGGTGTGGCGACGGACGGGGTCTATAATAATCTCATACATGAGCTTCCTCTTAGGTTGGGTGCGAAAGAAACTATCGGAATTCTCAAGGACAAGGGATACATCGTTGGCTGTATCTCCAGTGGCGTAAGTCAGTTCTTCATGGAACCGTTTTCCAAGAGACTAGGATTGGATTTTGCATACTCGAATATCCTGGGAGAAGAGAACGGGGCTCACAATGGTGAGGTCGAGTTCATCATGGGCAGCAGACAGAAGGCAGAAACAGCATTGAAATTACTAGGCGACAATGGTTTCGAACCAAAACACCTTGCGAGCATTGGTGATGGCAGCAATGATATCGAGCTATTCAAAACCTCCGCCTTCAGTATAGCATTCAATCCACAAAGCGAAGCCGTAAGTAAGTCGGCCTGCGTTAGTGTCCACTCGAAGGATCTAAGAGCGGTCCTGGAATACTTCTAGGAATATCAAGAAAGAACGGTCTTAATAGCTTCTTGAATGGTTTCCTTTTCCTCTTTGGTCAGGCTCGGATGAACAGGTATGTCGAAATGTCGTGCGCCCAAGTCCTCAGAGATAGGTAGATTCACCTTCGAATAGTCTGGATAGTCTACGAACTTCGCCCAACGCCATTTCTGAATATTCAAATATGTGTCTTGTTTGTGGCAAGGCAGGACATACACAGCTCTAGCACCTACGCCTGCATTCCGAAGTGCAGAAACCATCTCGTCACGTGACAATTTGTCAGAATATAGCCTTGGAACATACAGGTGATAACCTGACTTGAAGGCAGGGTCCTGTTTCTGTGGTCGGACTGCTTCGAAATCAGCCAGGAAGCGATCGTATTCTTTTGCGTTTTGCCTTCGTTTCTTGACGAGGCTAGAAACACGTTTCATTTGCTCAACGCCAATAGCAGCAACAATATCCATCATTCTGTTGTTATACCCAATTTGGAAATGACTGTATCCGCCCTCTTTGCCACGACCATGATTCTTAATCATCAGCATACGATTGTAGAGCTCTTCATCGTCAGTTGTGATCATACCGCCCTCGCCTGTGAGAATATTCTTTGTGGCATAGAATGAAAAACATGCGGTATGACCTAGACTGCCAACACGTCTTCCATCAATCTCGGCGCCGTGAGCTTGACAGGCATCCTCGATGACCAGGAGATCATGATCCTCCGCAATCTCCATAATTCGTTTCATGTCACAAGGCATACCAAAGATATGTACAGGCATAATTGCCCGTGTTTTCTTTGTGATAGCCGCCTCAATGAGATCGGGATCTATGTTGTATGAATCAGGTTTGACATCGACAAAGACTGGAATACCACCTAGAATCGCGATGGAATTCGCAGAGGCAATAAAAGTGAAAGGAGTTGTTATTACCTCATCGCCCGGCTGAATGCCCATTGCCTCCAGAGCTGTTGTGAGAGCTGTTGTTCCGCTCGACGTCACCGTGGCGTATTTGGTGCCCACGTAAGCAGAGAAAAGCTTCTCAAACTCATGTGCAACTTTGCCCTCTGCAAGCATTCCAGATTCCAAGACACGCTTGACGGCTTGAATCTCTTCATCTTCAACTATTGGCTTAGTGAACGGAATCATCGTTTGTCACTGAGTAATCGCACGATGCCTAGTTTAAAACACTTTGGCATGAATCAATAATGTACTGCTCAAGTTGATTCGTGCCCGTCATCATCAAGCGAATCCTCGGCATCAATCTCTGCTCTCTGGGCTGCAAGACTGGCGGACCTTCTACGGTTCTCAATCAATCCCACCAGTCCAATTGAAACGCTCATCACTGCTAGGGCTACCAGCATGTACAGTACGTTGCCGAGGTAGAAGATTATGGCAAGTCCTATTCCGGAACAAAAGCCCGTCACCGCTCTGATAGTGTTTGTAGTCTTACGTGGAGTCAGTCTCTGACTCATCCAGTCAACCACAGTCGAGAATCCAATTGCGACAGATATCAGGAACCAAAGCCATGACGGTGCGAGAGCGATGTCGAATAAGAACAGCATCAGAAGACCCAACGCTAGTCCGCCATATATCCCAGTGCACCTGCCACAGAGATACAAAGAATGGCCTCTTACCGAAATCCGAAGGCAATGACCATAGAGAGAGGGAGGATGATGGGACAATATCATACGCAGACCCTCCTTGACATCATCAGATCGTGCCCATTCCAAATCCTTTGCGCCGAGCTCATCTTCATGCGTGATGTTTTCTTGTCCCTCTGTCACGGTGATACACGGAATTTGAAACTTCCCTGAGTCTTAAAACTCATTGCTTTATGACGTGACGAGTCCTACGCCACCACTAGCATAGAGATGCCCTCAATTGTTAAAGAGATGAGGAAGAATCTTAAGCTGCCTCTTATAGGAAAACCTCTGGTGTACTCCTTGATCATATAGACACTCATCGGGAGTGCGTCAACGGAGTCTACACGTCATTTCTGTGGCACCACTTTTGCTTCGATATGTTTCAAGAAACAGAACGGGAAGGGCAGGATTAAAATAGGCCCCGAAGATACTAAACTTGCTTTAACAACTGGCCATTGGAAGGAAAAGATATGGAAAAATTGCTGCTTGTTGATATGGACAAATGCACGGGCTGCAAGCAGTGCAGCCTTGCATGTTCACTCACCAAGGAAGACCTCTTCGATCCAGCTCGAGGGAGGATCAAGATTCTAAAGAGAGAGGACATCGCGCTGGGCGTTCAGCTTCTTTGCGAGCAATGTGAAGCACACCCATGTATTAAGGCGTGCCCTGACGGTGCGCTCTCCAGAGATACCAAAACAGGAATCATTACAGTTGACATGGAGATATGTACACAATGTGGGTCCTGTGTCGAGTCCTGTCCATACCATGGCATTAGGTCACATCCTGAAACTGGTGTGCCTCTGATATGTAATCTCTGCAAAGGAGATCCCTACTGCGTCAAGCATTGCGTTCCCGGTGCTCTACTGTGGGTCAAGAGGACAGACGAGTTGTTCACTCAAAAGAAAAAGCTTCGTTCAGCCAGAATGGCTGCCTACAAAGACATCAAGAAGGAGGTTGCATGAAAGTTGTACGGTCACCAAGGAAAGATACTGCACGTGGACATTGGCAAGAGAAAGAGCTGGGTAGAGGAACTCCCTGAAGAATGGCGCAAGTTGTACGTTGGTTCAAGAGGCATCAATGCGAGGATTCTATGGGACTATTGCAAGGACCCTGAAATCACGTGGGATGACCCAAGAAACATTATCATCTTTGCACCTGGAGCCGTAACGGGCACAACCGCTCCCGCTTCTGGAAGAACATCAGTGACGACAGTTGGATGCACCACGGGTCTCTACCTTAAGAGCAATACTGGAGGCCATTGGGGTGCTGAGTTAAAGTATGCTGGCTATGACCATCTCGTTGTCCATGGAGTGGCAGAAGAGCCAGTCTACATTCATATTCAGGATGACCTCGTAGAGGTCTTGGATGCAAAGAAACTCTGGGGCAAGGACATCATTAAGACTGACAAGCTACTGAAGAAGTGGCATGGAGATGACTCCAGAGGTTTATACATCGGGCCGGCTGGGGAGAATCTTGTTCGCGCAGCTTCTATTCAATGCTCGGTATATCACGCAGCTGGGCGAGGCGGAGGAGCAGCTGTCATGGGCAAGAAGAAGCTCAAAGCGATCTCTGTGAAAGGAACCCATCCAATACAAGTGAAAGACCCTGCGAAATTCGCCAAGATTGCGGAGGAAATGCGAGAGAATCTGAGAGCAGACAGCGGCGCTCAGGGTCTTCATCAGTTTGGAACGTCAGCGTCTGTGGCTGGAGTGAATGAACTTCATGCCTTTCCGGGCAAGAACTGGCAGACTGGATATACAGAGAATGTCTATCCGCTTACTGGGCAGGCACTCGTCAGTGAAGGGTATCTGAAACGGAGAGTGGCATGCTTTGGCTGTACAATTGCGTGCCATCGTTACTCTACAATAGATAAGGGACCAAATGCGGGCATTGCCAGCGGCGGTCCAGAGTATGAAACCTTCGGTGCCCTCGGCAACGGACCCGGAATTATCAATACTGAAGGTGTCCTGTTGGCAAATGAGATGTGCAACAGACTCGGACTTGATACTATCACAGCAGGTGGTGTTGCTCAGTGGGCGATTGAGAGCTACTTGAGGGGCGTTCTCACCAAGAAAGATACAAATGGACTGGACTTAGGATGGGGCAAGCTGCCAGAGCTTCTCAAGGTCATAGAAGCTCTTGCCCTTAGGAAGGGCAAGCTTGGCGACTTGCTGGGCGACGGTCTCAAGATTGCAACCAAGAAAATCGGTCACGACTCATACAAATGGGCAGTAATGAACGCAAAGGGCTTGGAGCAGTCTAATGTAGAAACACGGTCTGCAAAAGCCTACTCCCTTGCCTTTGCTGTGAATCCACGAGGCAATGATCACTTGATGACCGAGACCTTCGCCGAGTTTGGCACGAGTCCAGAAGCGGTGGCTGTCATCGAGAAGATAACTGGAAGCAAGAAATGGGCATCTCCTCACTTCACAGAGTATCGGGCAGAGATTGTCAGATGGCACGAAGACTGCTATGAGATCACGGAGGCACTGGGTTTCTGTGTCTTTACATCCACGGCAGCATTCGGCGTGAACCCTGAGAATATGGCAAGACTCTATGCGGCCGCAACGGGAATCGAGCTGACAGAGGAAGAGATGATGCGGACTGGACGACGTGTGTGTACCTTGGAGAAGGCGTTCAATGTCACCAGAGGTGCGACACGAGCCCACGACAATCTGCCATGGCGTCTCATGAATGAAGGAGCAGCATCAGGACCTTTAAAGGGAGCAATGAACTCGCAAAAAGAACTTGATGGAATGCTCGACCGATACTATGAACTTCATGAATGGGATAAAGAAACAAGTTGGCCCAAGCGAAGCACTCTAGAGAAGCTTGGCTTGAAAGACGTAGCTGACTATCTCGGAAAGCTGAAGAAGCTTCCCAAGGAATAGAGGAGATACCTCTCCTCTTCTTTCCCATATTCAATGAGAATGATACGAGATGCTAGATAACGGAGAACGATTCAGATGAAAGGATTCAAAGAAGTTGGACTGGCAATGACAGGAGTGTTTCCTGTCAGAGAAGCAGTGGATATGGCAATTGCTACAGAGAAGGCAGGTCTCAATTCGGTATGGTACGCTGAGGACTATTTCTTTCGTGGTGGAATACCATACCTGGCTGCCGCTGCGATGGCAACAGAGAAGGTGAGGATTGGCCTGGGAGTTATCAATCCCTACTCACGTCATCCTGCATTGATGGCTATGGAATTTGCCACACTAGATGAGATGAGCAACAAGAGAATGGTTTTCGGACTTGGTTCGGGGGTGCCATATTGGATGACTCAAATGGGGTTTGACGTCAAGAAACCAATTTCAAGAACCAGAGAGTGCGTAGAACTCCTCAGAATGATTCTTACCGGCGAGAAGATATCATTCAGCGGTGAGTTCTTTGCGGCGAAGGATATTCAGCTTATCTTCAAGCCACTAAGAAAGAGTCCTCCAGTATACCTAGCATTCGAAGGCAAAATGGGTCTCCAACTCACCGGCGAAATTGGTGATGGTGCAATCTTGTCTATCTTCAACACACCAGGTTATGTCAAGTTTGCCTGGGATCGAGTGAGAGAGGGTGCTGACAAGGCAGGTAAGTCCCTGACCAAGTTTGAGATGGTTTCATACCTACCCATGGTCATTGACGATGACCAAGACAAGGCACTCAATCTTGCACGTGGTCTCATGAAGTATTACGTGCCTCATTCACAACCTGGCGGACCGCTGATGAAATACGCAGACATCACAGATGAGGATACTCACTCTTTCGAAGAAGCAGAGAAGGCAGGCAAAGATGTTGGTGAGTTGCTCACTGACAAGATGGTACAGACACTAGGTGTAGTCGGAGATGTCGAATCATGCCTCAAGCGATTGCAGGAGTTCATCGATGCTGGTGCGAACACCTTGGTGGCTTTCCCTGTACCAGGTACCGATCCAGTAAAGACAGCAAAAATATTAGCAACGAAAGTGGCACCGCACCTCCATTGAAAACGGATATACCCAGTCAGAGAGAGAGAGATTATGGCGGAGATACATGAAGACACAGAGATGTTCTGTTTAGACGTAGACGGGGAGCCTGACCTCCCTTCAATTGCCAAGAGAAAGAACCGTCTTATCGGTTATGTGATAACATTCTTGGTGACCCTCACTCTAGGGACAACAGAGATTTTTGCATCATGGTACACTGGGGAACTCGGAGGGTCTGGTTTCCTCGCCGGTCTTGCCATTGGCTCTTTTGGTCTTGTGTACATGTTCTCGCCCTCGATTGGTGGAAAGATCTCAGATCGAATAGGAAGAAGGGCCTCTATGTTGATTGCAACTTTGGCCTACATCGCGGTCCTTATTCTGTATCCGTTTAGTAGCACTCCCATACACTTGATACTCATCCGCGCATTAGAGGGAGTCGTCTATGGATTCATTGCACCGTCCATTGAAGGAATGGTCGCAGAGCTATCGCCTGAATCTCAGGCAGTGACACTAGGCAACTTCTCCACATCTTGGAGTGCTGGCATGATCATCAGCCCGTTCCTGATTGGATATGTTACAGGCAGGTATGGAGTCTTTTCAAGCATATACGTGATCATTGCTGTCGAGTTCGTGTCCCTGGGAATCATTGGAGCAATGATGCAAAACTATAGGATGAAGACAATCTATCGAGAGAAACGGAAGTCAACCGACAGACCCAGACCAGTCCACTCAAAGACAGGCGCAAGATTCATCGCATCATATCTATCAGTAGCCCTATGGGGAGTAATTTCGACTGTCATTCTGGCGTTGTTGCCGCGTTATGTTCAGGGATTGGGCTACGGTACTGAGGATTTTGGAAATCTTCTCATTATTTGGAATTTCGTGAGAACCTTAGCCTTCATAATCTGTGCACGTTTGCCAGAGAGAACAATGGGAAACGTGATAATCGCAGGTGCAGCTCTGTCTGGTGTTTCATCCGTAATGATGTTCGCGGTAAACAGCATGTGGGTTTGGGGATTGGCTATGGCCATATCGGGAATAGCCGTGGGATTCAGTTACTTGGGAGCTCTGTATCTTATTGTCTCAGCCACGGAGGACGAAAAGGGAGGGCATGCCGGGCTTGTTGAGAGCATGGGCGGAGTGGGTCTCTTCCTCGGCCCCATGGTCGGAGGTCTTGTCATGGACCGTTCTCCGGAGTATCCGTTCGTGCTTTGCGCAGTACTATCTGTCATCGTTCTACTCCTGATAGTCCCACTTCTTCGTAGGTCGAAGAAACAGACAAACGAGTGATTATTTCTTTAGATAACTATCAAACGCTCCCTTGAGTACAGGATCCTCGTTGACCTGTTTCAGAGGAGGAGAAGGATAGGCCACTCTGCTATGCGAAAGTCCTGCTTCAACAAGCATGAAGGCAGTCTTCACTGCTACTACCCAAGGATCAATTACCGGTACTCCGAGCCTCGCCATTATTGGCTTCAAATCCACTTCGTGAGATAGGGCTGTACAGCCGAGAACTATGACGTTGGCTCCATCCTCCTCGATAAGTTTCTTGCACATGGAGAGAAGCTCCTTCTGAGCTTCAAGAGGACGTTTAGCAACATCGAGAACTGGCATACTTAGATATCGAACACCTGCACAGAATGACTCAAGGCCCTCCCTTCTGACCCCGGATTCCATGCACCGTTTCAGCGAGTCTCCTTGCACCGTGACGATTCCGAACCTTGTTCCTAGGGTGAGCGCGAGGTGAAGAGACGCGTTTCTTGGAGCAACTACTGGAATCTTCGAAATCTCTCTTGCAGCGTCAAGAATGGGATCACATGCGCAATCAATGACGATGACATCATAGCCTTCTCTATTCGCCCTCACAACCTGCTCAAGAATAAAAGGAGCGTTGTAGGCTTCGTCAACGTGTGACTCAACGCTGTGAGTACCATATCGAGGCGTGAAGTTTCCAATTTCGCTGCCTTTGGGAACAAAGGACAGAACAAAGGACTTCTTCTTGGGGTCAACCCACCAGTCGGTACCTGTCGCACCAATTAATGCTAGCCTTGTCACGTTGTATCTCCACTCCTATGATGTCTCATAAATTAAGACGCAATGGCAATTCACAGAACTAGTGAAGCCGCCCAATAATGTCTTCCATGGGCTTATACTCAAGTTCGGGATGCCCGTAGCGTTCTGGAGAGAATGCCTTCTTGCCAATCGGAGTATTACCAGCATAGCGAAGTCGTTCATGCGCTGGAACCGCTGTTACGACAACCTTGAGTCCTTTCTTCAGACTCGCACTCATCACACCGCGACCAGTCTTCGGATCATGCATGCATATGAGGTCCGGGAACATCACGACAGGCTTGCCATCGCAGAGAGCCATCATATACTCATTCTTGACCACAAGCTCAAAGCGACCTCGGAGATCCTCTGGCTTGATTCGCACCTGCACATGCCAGTGACCTGCACGGTCTTCACCCTTCACTTCTTCGATGATGCCATGAGTGAGAACTCGCCCACCCATTATATCCAAGAATGCATCGATTGGGTTACGCTTGTTGTCATTTGCGTCACGAATAGCACTGCCTAGTTCAATTGACTTGGATATGCTATTAGGAATCACTGCCTTCTTCAGCTGCTTGCCAGATTGGTAGTAGTGGTTATTCGCCCCGACACCGCCATCTTGTACTACTGCAAAACGACCGATTTCGTCAGCAAGAGCGGGGGACGTGGTCTTGTCAACAATGATGATGCTTCCATTCTTTGAAACAACCGGCATCGGGCAAAGCTCAATACCATAGCCAACAAAGGAGATCATCTGGGTTTCAGGAGCAGAACGACCAAGTCCATCACCATCGACTGTTGTTATTCCGGCTCGAGCAGCTAGAGACAGCATTACGGTTGTATTTGTTCCTCCGAGCTCAAAAGGAACCAAATGGTTCACTTTCTTTCCTGTGATTCGCTCAGAGATCTTCATAGCCTCGTGGAGTTCAAACCTAGTCTCCCAGCTCTGCAACATGTCGCCAATAGACTTGAAGACATTGACAGAACCCATGTATCCTCCGCATACAATAAAGGCATCGTCCTTGACTTGAGTGGGGTCAGTAATCTCGTACGTTCTACCTCTTTGATAGTCCCAATCAACAAGAGGCTTGCCAAATGACACCGGGTCGCCACCGCCGCCCGTGCCGAGTATCCCGACACCGATTAGCATATCATATGCATTCTCTTTAGTCAGCTTCATTTCAATGCACCTCGACGTTTTATTCTGCTGAGCGTGTCCCTTCCATCGAATGCACAAACTTGTACCAACGCTTCTTTGTGCCAACCGCAGCACGGTTCTTCCACGCGCGGGTTTTTGGTGTGTCCTCAATCATCTTTTCCATCTTCTTTGCACGCTCAATGACCAAGTCTTTCTGTTCTTGTGTGAGCTCGTTGATTGTTGGAACAAAGTCAATGAGCTTCTTGAGGTTCTCTGTGGCATCATGGTAGAAGCCCCAATCATCCGAGAGCAAATCTGCAATATAGCGACCGTTTACGTTCGTGTCATCGAAGGTATCACTAATATCATGGGCCAAGAAAGTGATTACCAGATCCTTCAAATCTTTAGCATTGATTTCTAGGATTTGCGTCTTTTCAAGGAACAACTCGGCCAAGGGAATTGTTGGCTCATCAGCTTCGAGCCTCTTCTTCTTAGTAAAATCAATATTGTGGCTAAAATCCAAGTGGTCGTAGAAAACATCTATCTTCCTGTTGCGCTGTTGGTCGATGAAAAGGTCTCGTAGACTGCTTGCTCTAGCGAAGCCTGGGGGTACCCAATAGTAACCGAGTTCATCTTTGAACAGCTTCACTAGCTTGCTCTGGTATTTGAAATAAGAGATGAAGTCGATATCTGTGACTTCCCGCCCCATCTTGATGTGAAGATCTGTGAAGTCAGGGCTCTTTAGTCTGAATGCAAGACACCCTATTATTCGTAGAGGGATATCGTTATCTGCGGCTGCTCTCTCGATTCTCAATGCTTCTTGCATGAAGTCGTCGTTGATTGGGTCATATTTACCTGTCAATAACCATGTCACCTCAAATTGTGAGGACTCAGTTGCTATTACCCCGGAAACATGTTGACATTAATATCTTGTGCCCTGACTGCGTTTTCTATAAGTCCAGTTAAAGTACGAATTGTGTTGTACCATTAGGATTTTAAATCCGATTTACACGCAAAGAACAATCTGAGCAAAGAGTGTTTGAACTCCAAGCAGAGAGAACGAGACGAGGTAACAAGATGAGAATCTTCTTAGCAGCTGATCCACACGGAAGCCAACAGACATGGGAGAAGATGTGTCGCGCGCCCAATGTATTCAAGGCCGATGTTGCCATGATGTGCGGCGACCTGACTGGCAAAGCTATAGTTCCCATAATCCAAGAGAAGGAGGACAAGTGGTATGCCTCACCTCAAGGAAAGAGAAAGGAATTCAAGAAGCAGAAGGACTTAGACCATTTCGTCAAGTTCACTATGGACGAGGGGTACTACCCGAGGATTATGACTGCTGACGAATTCGCCAAGCTTCGCGAAACTCCTGGTGCAGTCACCAAGCTCTTCGAGGAATTGATGATTCAACGAATCGAACTCTGGATGAGAATGGCTAACGAGAGGATTTCCGGTGACGTGATGGTTGTGGTGAACCCTGGAAACGATGATAGTTGGGCTATTGATGATGTGATCAAGAGAGATCCTAAGGTCATATACCCTTTGAAGAGAGTGATAGACGTAAGAGGATATCCCATGATTAGCTGTGAATGGGTAAGTAAGACTCCTTGGCAAACACCCAGAGAATGCCCTGATGATGAGTTGCTTGGAAAACTGGAAGAGGAATTTGCACGCCTCGATACAAAAGACTACTCGAAGGTCATATGCAACTTCCATGACCCTCCGTACAACTCTGGCCTTGATACTGCACCATCGCTTGATGAAGAGCACAAGGTGAAGAAATCTGGTGCACAGGAGATTATTGGTCCGGTCGGAAGCAAGTCAGTGCGAGCCGTGATTGAGAAGTACCAACCTATGTTGGGCATGCACGGACATATACACGAAAGCGTTGGCTACAGAAGCCTTGGCAAAACGCTATGCGTGAATCCTGGTTCTGAATACAGAGAAGGTATTCTGAAAGCATTCCTGATTACTATTGAAGATGGAAAGGTGCAGGCCGGTCGCGTCGAACTATAATTCTCAAATCTGAGAGAGAAGAGTGAAGATTCCCTCTTCTCTCACAATGTTCTTTTTTTCTCGTAGGAGGAATGACCCGCACGAGTGAAATGTCTATTTCGACACCATCCGTTGGAAATATATACTGGCTAGGTTAAACCAGATTTAACAAATCTGACAGGGACTGTTTAGAATGGCGCTCATATTAAAAACAAGGACTGATGTGGAAGACCTCACAACGGGATGTACCTTCTTTGGAACTGGCGGCGGTGGGTCCAAACAACTTGGTCTCAATATGCTATATCCTCATGTCGAGAAAGGACAGACAATTGAAATCGTTGATGTGAATACAGTAAGAAATAGTGACTGGGTTGCATGCCCATACTATTCTGGGACAATCGCACCTCCTACTCCCGAGATTGAAGCTTTAAGGAAGAGATACCCCTGGGATTATTTTGAGAAGGAGTTGTCCAGTGGTTTGGCAGCACTTGAGGATTTCATGGGCGTCAAATTCAAAGCAGTCGCTCCCTTTGAGCTGGGTGGAGTGAATACGCCAGCGCCAATTGATGCTGCTGTCAAACATGGCATTCCCTGTGTTGATGGAGACTATTCAGGAAGAGCGGTACCTGAGATATGCCAAAACACTGTTTGTGTCAAGGGCTTCTCAATGGCGCCCATGGCTCTCATTGACTGGTTTGGAAATAAGAGCATCGTACAGAACGTCATCAACTACGAGATGGGCGAGCGAATCTCCAAGGCTTTGAGTGAAGTGGCATGGGGTCGTCTTGGCAATGTTGCCTTTCCAGTCAAGGGAGCAGACTTTCATGATGCCATTATCAAAGGAACCCTCACAAAGAGCTACAACGTGGGGAAGATGATTCGAGAGAGTCGAGAATCAGGAGATGATCCTGCTGACAAGATTGTCGAGAATGTTGGAGGGTGGATACTCTTCCGAGGGAAGGTTACAGGCAGGACATGGGAGAATCGAGAGGGGTATATGTGGGGAGAAACTGAGATCACAGGTTCTGGTATCAAATCAAGTAAGAAATTCAAGGTGTGGTTCAAGAATGAGAACCATATGACCTGGCTTGATGAAAAACCCTGGATAACAAGTCCAGATATCATAGAGATAATAAATGCCAAGAGTGGCGAGCCCATCACTAACACGGACATCAAGAAAGGCGATAAGGTAAGCGTCATTGGAATGAAGGCAGAACCAATCTTCAGGGGGGCAGAGGGCTTGAAGGCTTTAGGCCCGCGGCACTTCGGATTCGACGTCGAGTATAGACCCATTGAGAAGATAGTCTAGTGGCTGAGAACCAACTACAGGCTTCTCAGCCATGAAAAAGACAAATGGATAGAGCACGCCAAGACTAACCAGTCAGTTTGACTTTCACAACGTAGTTCTTCCTTAATCCAGAAGGTACTTTGAGCACCTCTATCCCTACATAGTCGTCGTTCCAGAACTTGACCAAATTCTTATCAGGATCGAGTCCGCTCTGTCTCATCACTCTTGCTGTGTGATGGATGAGACTCTGAACCCATTTTTTGAGAATTGCTCGTTCTTTGGCAACCAAATTCGGATTATCCTCTAAGTAGTAGTATATCGCCCACGCAACCTTTCGATTATACCACGATGATAATAGGAAATTGATGAACATTAGAGCCACAGCAACCAGCGCCAAGGGCATTGCAATATCCTGAAGCGCTTCCCATCGAAACACCCACGTAAGAAGGAGCACTGGAGCCGCTATGGTGATTGTTGCTAAAGATAGAAAGGCAAAGTATTGCTTCCGATTTAGCCATGACTCTACCCCAGTCACCTTAGGACCAATTGCAGCTAGCTTGTGCAGAAGCGCTCTGATGGTCCCCCACTGACGAATGAATGACTTTGGCATTTCACCCTTGTTTATCGCTTTGTCTACAAACCTGAGGTCATATGTTCTTTGGATTCGATAACCGTCAAAGACCGTAATCAGACTCTTGCTTTTCTTCAAATCCAGCTCGGTTGGATCAAACTCAAAGTCATCGAGAGACGTCTTGGAGTCGCGTTCTCGGTTTGTACGTTGGCTCATCGTGAGGAGACCTCTTCAGGGAGGCACAAGGTCACGCACCTTTAACCCTTTTGATTTCTTATAGAGAGATTAACCAACTCTTTTAAGTACACTTAAATAATGACCAGTCAAGCCATGTCTAGAATACACTAGGGCGACTTCACAAAGGTGAATGTATCATGTCTGATGAAGAAACACTGCCTGATGCAGAATACATTGGGAATTGCCCATTTAGCAAGGCACGACAAGAGATACAGATCAATCCTACTCAGGCTAGGTTTATTCTTCCACGCGAGAAGAAGAAGAAGAAGTACCAGGCGGTTTTTGATGCGCAATGGGATGAAGTGGTTTCCTTCGAAGTGAGTGAGGTCCATTATTGCAGGAATGGAAACACTTGGCCAGTCAATGAAGAACTGCTTGAGGGCTTAGAACCGATAGGAACGGCCGGAATCGTATTTCTACACACGGTACCTTTTGGGAGAGCAGTCTTCCCAATTTGGACAACAATTCCAACTGAGGACATCCAGGCTGTCCGAGAATTGATTGAGAAGCGACTCGATCGGCCCTCGCTTCGGGGACTAGCACACCATGGAACAGCTGCAGCTGTGAAGTACATACTTGACCGTTGTGAGATCTACAGTAGAGTAAGAGGGGAGTTCTATGACTGGGTTAGAAAGGGTCGTATGGCCAAACCAAACAAGAAATTCAGAGAACGCGGTCCTGACTACGTCTATTGTAAAGAGGGAATGTCAGTTGACTTCTATGGCGCGGGAGAACAACTTGAACAGATGTCTACATTTTGGCCCTGGAGACTTGTGCATCGCATAGTTGAAGACAATGACGAAGTCCAGGTCAAATACATATGGAAAGAAGATGCCTATGTTTTTGAGCAACAGGTCTTAAATGATGACGAGCGGCATGTTTTTACTCGAGAGGCAAAGAAGGCTCTAGATGAGTACAGCTCTTCAGAGAATGTTCGCGAGTATCTTGTCATTCGGCCTTGGTCGTTTCCGTCGAGATTTCACAGGACATGGGATAAGCTGGAGCCCTTGGCAAGTAAGGCCAGCAGAAACAGGTTCCCACCCATCACAGACTTTCCAGAAGACGCAAGAGACGAATAGCAAATAAAATCTAGACCTCAAGAGCTCTAGTGAGTTGCAGACTGAAAAAGAAAAGGGAAGAAGAGAGCTTGCGGCTCTCTTCATACAATCTAGATTCTACTCTGGTGGGAGTTGACCAAAGATGGCGGACATCTCAATGCCCTTAGCCTTGTTCTTTGCTCCATAGTACATGTAGGCGATCTGACCTATCACGTACACGGCAATCGTGAACGCGACCTCATAGGGTAGCGTCGGCACGTATGCAATGATTGCCCAGAAGAACACAGCACCAGAAACGATACCACCTAGAGAAACCAGTGGAATGCCAAGGAATTTCCAGCCTCCACTCCGCTCCCATAGGGTCGGTCTGTAGTACGGTAGGGAAATTGCTGCCAAAGCCATCTGCCATCTGATGAAGACGTATGTATACGCCACTCCAATCAGTCCGGCTAGAGCTGTACCATAGAAGGACTGCAGGAATGTAGCATATGCTACTGTACCAATCGAAAGGATCAACCAGAAGTACAGCGTGATGTGCGGTACATGGTATTTTGGATGGACACGAGCAAATGCTTCAGGGCAGAATCTGTCCATGGCCATGCTGTGCATTGGTCGAGTGACCCACAGTGCGTTGCTAGGTGAGTCGCCCAGACTTGCAAAGATTGGACACAATATCACGAACCAAGCAAGTGGGTTGGCACCAAGAATGACTGCGGCATAGTTGCCGAAACCGGGGAACACACCACCAACCATGTTGACACCGTACAGATAGTTTCCCATGGATGACTCTACAGCAAAACCAGAGAGCAAGAAGAAGAAGGCAATACCTGCCCACCCACCAACATTGCTCAGTGGAATGTTTCTACTGGGCTGTGAAACCTCACCAGCTACAGGCATGATGAGATATGGCCACATTCCACCAACTGTTATCAGGAGAGCGCCTCCTACTGCACCGAAGTTGAAGTCTACATAGTTTACTGGCGTAGTTGGATTAAAGGCAGCTATGGGAGCCCAAGTTCCAGGCCCCATCGAGTTCTCCCAGACCGCCTGAGACATTGGTGTTGAAAGCATGACAAGATCCGCTACTAGCAGAGCCAAAATGTTGACGAGTCCAATAATGATTACATACCAGCCTAACCATTTGACACTAAGGTAGGCAAAGACGAATCCGACTAGGATCATCAGCACTGCGGCGGTGAAGAGCCAGATGATATCGCCGCTGAGGGTCGCTGCAAAGCTGACTAAGCCAGCATTGCCCGTTGCGGCGCCAATGACTGCAAGACCACCTGCAAAGATCTGTACTGCGAAAAAGCTTCCAGTCCCCCTGAAGACAGGGTTCGTGATTACACTTCTCCAACCTTCCATGACACCAAAAATGGGGCTCAGACCTCTTCCAGTGAAGTGGTAAGATGCTCCAGATCTTGGCATGGCGAGCATCAGACACATGAGCGCAAGGGCTTCAAAGAAGACAGCTCCTGCACCCAGTGCATACATCGGAACAAGATGCGCACCAGGATACCAAGTCGAAACCTGTGGTCCAAAATAGTGGAACCATGGGCCCAAAGTCAGTGCTATTGGGAGGAGGAGAGCAAAGCCCGTGCCCACTTCCTTGACGAGGCCGGACGACTCTCTTACAAAGAGGAGTTTATCCTCACTCACTTGTGATGTTCTCCTTTTTTTTCTCTCTCACGACAAGAAAGAATCGTATCGTGATGCCCCTACCACTGTATACCCTGATATTTAAGTTGAGGGGTTTACTTTTTTTTCGTATTAAACTCACATATTTAAACAAAAGAATGTGAGCTATCAATGAGCTTGGCATCTGAAGTCATAAGACCCCTGAGAACGAGAATCAAATCGAATCGATTCACAATAACACGGACATTATCGGTCAATTCGTTACTCGGGCATCAGTGCCTTGAAGAAATTTGTGTCGAGGAGGAATATCTCGACCTTGCTGGACTTGACACCAGTCCTGCTTTCAAAGAGGACATTCATGATGATTTCCTTATCCATAATATGAACAGGCGGTACTACAAGATTTGGTTGAACTGCTTCACGAGTTGCTTCAGACGAACAGATGCCATTTGAAACAAGAACACCCTGATTCGCCCCGTACACTGGAAACGCCCCACGTATCTCCAGAATTGTTTCTTTTCCAATTGGCTCATCAAGATTGCACTTCTTCGCGTAGAATACGACTGGAGCTCTACCACCGTCATCAAGCCAGCTGCCAGTGAATACAATGGTATTGTTGTATCGTTCACGTTCCCGGAGATCGTCTCGGTTAACTCGGATGTTTATGAGGATGATTTCCGCCAGTTCTCTGAATCCGTTCAGATCGAGATCAGCGATTGCCTGATTCATTTCAGCTCTTGTTGCCAGTTTGCTGGCTCGGGCCTTCTCTCTAAGATCCTCATCAATCTGCTGTTCAGTGATTGCTCCCTCGCAAAGGTCGTTGAATCTGTACAGGCCCGGCGCTACTCTTTGGAAATATGCAGGCCGCCCAGTTTCTTGAGCCTGCGCCTTTTCAATGGACAGCGATGCAGAAACGGATGCCGGGTCTCTGTCCAGCGCCACAGCAATCTCCCTATAATGGACGGGGTTTTCGCGTGCGTTTTCCATCAGCCATTCTCTGAGAGTTCTACGCTCTTTTGCATTTGACAAGTCAATCGCACCCATCGTTGATGTTTTTGGACTCAATGATTGCCCTTTGCTCGCTGGAACTTAAGGATACATATACGTTTTGGCTAATGACAGAAGAGGTTTCTTTAACGTACTTCTGCGACTGCCCGCCCCTAAGTCGCATGAGATGCATCGGTGGGCGTAATCCATCAACAACCACTCCAACAAACTTAATTTAAAGTTAATCTATTCGAATAATGAGTGGTGAACTCGAGAAGTGACCGAAGTCTTTGTGAAGCTTATGAACAAAGGACTGAAGAACTCAGAGCACAACAAGTTCCCATTCGACACAAAGGAAGGCTCAACGATAGAGGACTTGATCAAAGAGCTTCATGAAGAATATGGCAGTCGCTTTGAGGTCTATCTTGATGACAGAGAAGAAAGGATTCTGAGAAGAGATGCCATTGTGTTCGTGAATGGCATGAACATGGTAGCTCGTGACGGTATCAACACGAAGGTCTCAAAGGGCGACCTTATTGTCTTCATGATTGCTGCGGTCGGGGGATAATGAGAAAACATATCCCGAAGGCTCAAGAGAGAATCAAGCCACCCATCTAATCTTCGGGGAAGTAGTCTGTTTCTAGAATCTCTCTGTCTACGATTCCTGCAGCCACTGCCATCAGTTCTGCAACATCCAATACACGAGCTTGTACGTCCGCGGCATATGTGCCGTGGGTGAGATTCATCTCACAGGCAGGACAGACCGTGCTCATGACCTGGGCTCCACTCCGAACGAAGTCCCGAATCCGCTCTTCCGCGACAGTATTGGAGTGATGCTCATACGTGATCTTTACGGCGCCTCCACCGCCACAACAGAATGCGTCTGCTCTATTTCTCTCCATCTCAACAAAATCGACACCGGGCAATGCTCTGATGACTCTTCGGGCTGGTTCGTAGATACCCCTATAGCGACCAATCTCGCAGGGATCATGATAGGTGACGCGTTTATTGATTGGTACCTTGAAGTTCAGCTTCTTCTTCTCCACAATCTCCTCAAGTACCTCGCCTGTATGCCGGACACGAATTGGGAACTTCTCCATGCCAAGCAGGTGAGGATATTCCTCGTCAAACGCTCTAAAGCAACTCGGACAAGGTGTGATTATCTCTTTGACACCATGCTTCTTCAGTTTCCTGAGGTAGTTTTGAGCCCACTTCTTGGCATCCGCAGTCCTCCCCGTGATCCAAAGCGGAGTGCCACAACAGGTCTGATCATCACCCAAGAAGTCAAGGGTGTAGCCAGCAGCCTGCAACAATCGAACAAGGATATTCGTCTTCTCTTTGAATCTGTGACTTGCAAGGCAGCCTGGAAAGAAGAGAGTCCCAGAACCTCTCACAAACTGGAGGCCCTGCGCCCATTTCGCATGAGCTGCAGGCGAGTCTGCGAAGATATTGCCGCTCGAAACAGCAATATTGACCATGCTTGAACCGCTTTCAGGTATTTTCACCCCTTGGTCAACGAAGTCAGCTCTCATAGCCTTCGTAATTGCAATGATATCAATCTTGGCGGCCTTCTTGCATTCCTCCCTACAACGGCCGCACATAAAACAGCCAAAGATGCGCTCTCCTAGCTCCTCTGAATAGTCGAGCTTTCCCTCGAGAATCCCACGAGCAATTGCCATCCTCCCCCGACCAGTAGAAGACTCCCAGATCTGAGTAAAAATCTCAGGGCATCGTTCGTTGAAGTCCTGTCCTCTGCAATAGTTGCAGCGTCCACAGGCATAAATCATGTCCTGAAATTCCTTGATTCTCACTGCAACTCCTCCTCAGGTATGAATATTCCCCGTTGCAGAATGTTCTTGGGATCTAGAGTCCGTTTCAGGGTCTTCAGGAGTCGATAGTAGCCCGTATCATGAGAAGCAACAATGTCACGAAGACCATCGCGCCCACCAATGCCGTAGGGTATGACGGGTCCTGCAAGAATAATCTCATCAATCTCATGAGCCATTCTGACTAGCTCATCCCAGTCACCAGGCTCATGATAATTAGTCACCATGAATGCGAGCCAGCGTCGTGGAAGGACTTGCCCTCCAAAACCAGCCTTGCGATAGCCTCGCTTTTGGAGTAACTCAGTCCTCCAGACATCGTAGACGAACTTGATATCATCTATTCTGAGAGTGCCAGCACCAAAGAAGTGCCAGACTCCAGTAGCGAAGATATCAGTCAGTCCAGTGAGAATATGACCAAAATAGTCATCAGCAGGGCCTCTATCACCGAGCGACCCACCCAGCTTCTTGACTTCCTCACTCAACTTCTTTTTTCTGTGTTCGACTATCTCTGCTTCATAACCGAAGATATCCATCATGAGAGTGAAGACATCAGGAGCATTCGGATCAACCCATAGGTAGATGCCCTGAAGATACTCATCTCCAACATTGCGATTGATGAAGTGACCGAACTCTATTACACTATCAAGTGATGGCATCACGGCTATCAGCCGTTCTTTGAAATCTGTGGCTGGTCGGATTCTCATAGTGAGCTCAGTGCATATTCCCAGGATTCCCTCAGCACCAATGAACATACCAGCGAGGTCAGGCCCGAGGCATTGCCTCTCAAACTTTCCAGCACTAGGCCAGGCTGCAGAGCCAGTCTGCACTATATCACCGTTAGGCAGCACCATCTCAAGTGTGATAACATCTTGATCTCCATGACATCCGAACTTTGCGGTGGAATGCGGTCCGGCACCGGCCTTCATGACCGAGCCTCCTACTGTCATAGCAGGACCACCGGCCTCACTGCAGAGATAGGTCAAGCCATGTTTTCGAAGCTCCCTATCCAGTTTCGCCCATGTGCAGTTTGGCTGAATCGTGACTACGAGGTCGCGCTCGTTGATATAGAGAATTCTATTCATCCTGCTCATATCCAACATAATGCCGGGCTCCTGAGCAAGGTATGCGTCCCAGTGCGAAGTGCCTCCAGCCCTGACATACACCGGCACATTCTCCTGATTCGCTATCCTCAAGATACCCTGTATCTCTTCTTTGCTCTGAGGCAGAACCACATGTGTGGGCAGCTTCTGCCTTGCCGGGCTCAGGTCCCTACTATAAGGGATGAGGTCAAAGTCCTTGTCACTTACTCTCTCTGGACCTACCACCTTGGCCAGAAGGCGAGTAATCTTTGCTGCATCTACCATCTGCTATCACGCCGTCATGCTATGCTGACTTCATCTCAAATCTCCGTCTGAATAGCGACGTATTCTGGCACAATTAAAGGCCCCTCTATTAACTTTTCTTAAAGTCGACCTCATAGAGTGTTTTTAATATTAGAATGTATGCAGTCTTACTGCCATGAAATCGCGAGAAAGAGTCCTGACTGCACTACACCACGAGGAACCTGACAGAGTGCCCCTTGACTATTGGACTACTCCAACAGCATATGAGAGGCTGCGCGACCATCTTGGAATCACGTCTCCCGAGACCCAAGAGTGGGGTATCATGTCGAGCTGGAAGACCTCGGAAGAGCTCCTGCGTAGACTTCACATCGACTTTCGCAGGGTCTACATGAACACGGCATCGAGCTTCCAGATGAGGACCTATCCCGATGGAACGACTGATTCGGAGTATGGATTCAGGGGAAAGTGGTTCGGACCATACTGGGAGATCACATACTATCCGTGGGCTCAGTTCACAGAGGTCGAAGAGGTAGAGAACTACGAATGGCCCGACGTGGATGATCCCTCAAGAATGGAGGGCGTTGTTGAGTGGGCGAAACACCTCCATGAGGAAACTGAATACGCTGTGGTTGGAATGGTCGGAGGGCCGTGGGGAGTGTTCGAAATCTGTGAGCACTATATGAGAGGATTCGATAAGTTCCTCATAGACTTGGCCACGAACCGGAAACTCGCTGAGGCCATGATGGACAAGTGCATGCAATTTGCGCTTGATATGAACAGGGTTCTCTTGGACGAAGTCGGAGAGTACCTCGACATGGTACAGGTTGGAGATGACCTAGGGCACCAAAACGGTCTCATCATCAGTCCCAAGATGTACCGTGACCTCATTAAGCCGCGACATGAGAAAATCTATGGGGAGATACACAAACGTTCACCCCACGTGAAGGTTCTCTATCATAGCTGCGGCGCTGTGGAACCCCTAATCAATGATCTGATCGAAGTAGGGGTGGACATCCTAAACCCAATCCAGCCGCTTGCCTTTGGAATGGAATCGAGTGCACTTAAGGCCAAGTATGGAGACCGCCTCTCATTCCACGGTGGAATTGACCTTCAGCGCGCCATGGCGGAACTCGGTACTATGGAGAATCTTAGAGGAGAGATAGATACAAGGCTTGCTGCACTCGCCCCTGGTGGAGGCTACATTCTTGCCCCGGCGCATAACATCCAACCTGACTCGACACCTGAGAAGATAATCGAGATGTACGACTATGCAGTGAAGAGGGGTGTATACAAAAGGAAGGCAAGAGGCAGGAAGCCTCACAATTGAGTCCATCTAGATACAGCGCTAGCAATAACAGCAGTATTCGGTGGGTCCCCTAATGCGGGCACTTCACATGAATTCCTCAATCTGGGAGTAGTCGATCTTCATCGTGATGCGGTTCAGCGACTTGGAACAGTCTTCCTCTCGCTATGTTCTCTGATATTCATTTTACCAGAATGCACAGCACAGCTGATGCAGTAGTATGATGTCACTCTGTGCACAGGTATGTATGAACCCTGTTGCCGAAGTTCTCGTGCAATCTGTGGCTCAACAGCGCTGACAGCTTTGGTGAATTTCTTCGCCTTATCCGATGGGACTAGACGACCGCATCTCGAGCACTGGACTGCGCCCTTGTGGCCGGATCCGCCCTTTGCTCGACCTGATGATTTACGTTTCTTCGCCAATGGACCTGTTATTCCACCTTGGTTTGTGGCCACTCGAGCTCAATATCTGCGAGCTTAAAGCCTTGTGGTTTGGTCTCTATGCTTCTGACTAGAAAGACTAGGGGATTGGTCTTTCTTTATGCAACTCATGTGGGTCCCTTCCTTCATCGAGCTTTTCTGCCCACCATTTGTCGGTTGAAACGACATTCTCAGCATGAACCAGAATGTCTTCGATATGGTCAGTAGGAATCACCACAACGCCATCGCTGTCTCCAAAGATTAGGTCGCCAGGGTGCACGGTGACGCCTCCGCATACAACGGGCTCCTGCACAGACTCCATATCCATTCGCCCACGCATCGTCCCAGGATGACGACCTCGCGCAAAGACGGTGAAGTTCATTCTATCAATATCATCAATATCCCTGGAGGTTCCATCGATAATGGCACCACGGACTCCCAAGGGTTTCCCGATCCGACTGAGAACCTGTCCCCAGGCTGAACAATCGGTGCTCCCCGACATATCAATAGTAATGATGTCTCCATCAACTGCTCGTGTGACCAGACTCATGAATGTGTCCAACTGAGCTTCGTCGTACGGACGATTGACTGGAGACCTCACCATCTTTCCAGTTCTAGCAAAACCAGCCGTCCTCTTGTTTTCCGTAAGAGGAATTATCCCGCGGTCCATACAGACCTGATTCAACCCAATTTCATCTGCAGCATCGGACAGAGCAGCAACATACAGTCTAAGGGTTCTCTGCAGTATGATGTTCTTCTTGTTCGTCAATTCATCCACTTCTATTACTTTGTATAACTGTAGATGCAGTAGTGATCGCCCCGCATCATGCACTTGGGAATCGTCAGTCTGACAGTGGGGTCAACTGCCTGACCAATTCCCTCATCAATCTGGGTGACCCATGTGCAGATATCCTCACCAGCACCTCGAGCTCTGAAGGCATCTATCCAGGGACAAGATGTGACCTTGAGATCGAGTTTCGTATCCGTGAAAGAATCCACTTCGAGCTCGAATCCGAAATAGGGATGAGCAGCACTAAAGAAGTCGAATATCGAATGCAGATCCCCCTTTCTTAGTCCTCCAGACTGTATCGCTGATTTGCCGAGAGTCAGTCCATGCAATCTATTCGCTTCACCAATGGCATTGAGGCCCTTTCTGCCCATGGTCTGGCGTATTGCTTCCACATACACAGCATGAGCATCCGCAAGAGTAGCCATGCAGACTTTTCTGACTTCATCAGCACTAGGTCGCGTCATCTTCTATATCACCAGATACACTCATGATTTCGCCTACAGCTGCGCGTCTTAAAACTCCTCTGAACATAGCTAGAGTCCTCTTTAATAGACATGGTACATTCGAGAGGTTATATAAACAGGAATCTGTTCTCATATTCGTAACTAGGTGGTTTCTGTGTTAGCTGATAGAAATGCATATGTTCCCGGAAGCGAAATCCGAAAAATCTACAATATGGTCATTGGAAGAACTGATGTCTTTGACATGACTGTCGGACTTCCGGACTTTGACACACCTCAACACATCAAAGAAGCAGCCAAGAAGGCCATTGATGAGGGATATACAAAATACACACACAATGCAGGACTAATCGAAGTACGTGAGGCCTTCGCACAGAAGATCAAGCGTGACAACGGGATTGACGCGGACCCGGTTACCGAACTCATGTGCACGTCAGGTGGAATGGGGGCGCTTGTGCTTGCAAACATGGTGATTGTGAATCCGGGAGACGAGGTGATCTATCCAGACCCTGGTTTCGTCAGCCACTATGCACACATTAAGTTGGCACAGGGTGTCCCTGTGTCAATCCAACTGAAGAAGAAGAGCAGATTTAGTTTCACAGCAGAAGAGCTCGAACGAGCAATCACAGAGAAGACCAAGATGCTTGTTATCAACTCGCCAAACAATCCGACTGGAGGAATAATCCCCAGCAAGGAAATGAAGAGAATTGCTGAGGTCTGTATAGACCACGACATCTACGTCCTGGCGGATGAAGCGTATGAAAAGTTTCGGTATGGTACAGAAAAGCCCCTCTTCATTGGTTCACTCCCGGGCATGAAGGAGCGTACTGTTTCTCTCTTCTCTCTGAGCAAGACCTATGCGATGACGGGTTGGCGCATTGGAGCATGCGTTGGTCCCAGGGAAGTCATTGCTGCAATGACGAAACTTCAAGAGCACATCGTCGCGATGCCCACATCTGTTTCGCAGAAGGCAGCGGAGGCAGCGGTAATCGGACCCCAGAGTTGTGTGGATGATATGCTCAAGACATTCAAGAAGCGACGAGATATCATAACCAAAGGATTGAGTGCTATTGAAGGAGTAGAATTGGATCCACCCAGCGGCGCATTCTATGCCTTTCCAGATGTGTCAGCGTATGGTATGAAGTCCTATGACCTTGTGCTCAAGCTTCTCAAGGAAACAAGCGTTGTGACAGTCCACGGATCTGCATTTGGCAAGTTTGGAGAGGGATTCCTCAGACTGTGCTACGCTGTTTCGACAGAGAGAATCGAAGAAGCCCTGAGCAGGCTCGATACTTTCCTTCCGACTCTGCTCCGGAATGCCGTATGAGAAAGGTAATCAATGTATGGAGCAGTAGGACTTGAGATGACAGCACGAACCTTGAGAATTAAACAGAGGATGCTTGAATCTAAGCCAACGATATCCTCTGAGAGAGCAGTCCTTTTCACAGAATATATCAAGGACCACATGTCTGAATCCACAATTATCCGCCTTGCCGGAGCGTTCGCTCACGTGCTGGATAAGATGACTCTCAGGATTGAACCAGAGGAACTCATTGTCGGTAACATGGGTCCAACTCCAAGGTCATGCCAAGTATTTCCCGAGTATAGCTGGGGCTGGATAAACGAGGAACTTGATAGGTTCAGCAAGAGGAGAACTGAGAGATTCTCCATTGATGAGAATGACAAGGAAAAACTACGTGAGGTATTCGAGTTCTGGAAAGGAAAGAGCACCGCTGAGATTGCGGGAGAACTCCTGCCAGAGGAGTCGGTAAGAGCATCCAAAGCAGGACTATTCACTATTGGAGCTCCGGGCACTGGAATAGGGCATGTCATCGTTGATTATCCGCTAGTGATCAATAAGGGTCTGAACCATATTCTTTCAGAAGTAAGGGCTCTTGAGAACAAGAATAAGCACGATGAGAACAAGCGTGAGTTCTACCAAGCCGCAAGAATACAGATAGAGGCAGTCATTCGATTTGCTGAGAGATTCTCTGGTATAGCCAAGGTGATGGCCACTAAGGAGAATGACAAAGCCAGAAGAAACGAGCTTCTAGAAATCTCAAGAATCTGCGCAAAAGTCCCAGCACTGCCTGCTGAATCCTTCCATGAAGCACTGCAATCGTTTTGGTTCATTCACCTTCTTGTCCAAACAGAGTCGAACGGACACTCCATGTCTACCGGTAGATTCGACCAGTATCTGCATCCGTATCTGCAAGGAGACCTCAAGAATGGGAAGATAGACAGGGCTGATGCTCTTGAACTTCTTGAAATGCTATGGGTGAAGTTCACATCTCTAATCAAATTGCGGAATGAATACTACAGTATAGCGTTCGCAGGGCATCCCATGTTTCAGAATCTCACCGTTGGAGGCGAGGACGCTCAAGGGAATGACGTAAGCAATGAGCTGACTGAGTTGGTCCTCGAGGCCACTGCGAATATTAGAGTCACTCAGCCAACCGTTTCTTACAGATGGCATAAGAAGACACCAAAACACATGAAACTCAAGGTAGTCGATGTGATCTCAAAGGGTCTTGGTATGCCCGGGCTATTCAATGATGAGATAATCATCCCGCTGATGGTTGATAAAGGAACAGATAGGTCAGAAGCATATAACTACGCGATACTGGGTTGCGTTGAGCCCATAATCGGTGGAAAGACAGATCCGCGACCTAACATTGGGTATGTCAACCTTCCCAAGATTCTTGAGATAACTCTGAACAATGGACGAAATCCAAAGAACGGAGAATTGGCTGGAAGAGAAACAGGGGATCCACGCAAGTTCAAGGACTTCAAGCAACTCTGGAGAGCTTACGAAGAACAGATTGACTACGCCATCGAATTGCTGACCCGAGCGGATAGAATAGCCGCGGGTGTCTTGGCAGAGCATAAACCCACGCCATTCATCTCTGCATTGCTTGAGGGTTGTATTGAATCAGGCCTTACAATGCAAGAGGGCGGAACCATCTACAACAGCGGCGGGATCATGGGAGTCGGAGTCGCAATCGTAGCAGACTCCCTAGAAATACTTCGAAAATACGTATTCGAGCGCAAAGAACTTACAATGGAAGATATACTCAGTGCGATCGAAGAGAATTTTGAGAATCATGAAGAGCTGCGTGTGCGACTAGAAAATGATCCAGATAAGTATGGGAATGATATCGAGAGAGTAGATTTTCTAGCTCGCGACACAGGAAGAGCATTCTGTGAATCCATTCAAAGCCGGATGACTACGAGAAATGGCCCGTATCATGCTGCTCTCTTTTCAGTATCAATGTACATACCCCAGGGAGAAACACTTGGAGCGACTCCTGACGGACGAAAGGCTGGCCACATGCTATCTGATGGGGTGTCCCCCACTCAGAATCGTGATACACACGGTCCGACAGCAGCGATGAAATCAGTTGCCCGTCTTGATCATTCACTCTGTTACAATGGGACCCTCTATAACATGAAGTTCACTCCTGACTTCTTTGACACAACAGCAAGACGAGAGAAATTCCTAGGAATGGTCGATGCATATTTCCGGATGGGCGGATTCCACGTCCAGTTCAATGTCGTATCTAGAGAAATGCTTGAGGATGCAAAGGTGAATCCGCTGCAGCATCGAGACCTGATAGTGAGAGTTGCTGGATATAGTGCCTACTTCATCGAACTAGATCCATTTGTGCAAGATGAAGTCATTGCCAGAACCGAGTTCTCAAGTCACAGTGTCTGACAGACCAGAGACTTAACAACAGATTTAACACGCGGCTCGTCATCTTGACCACGTTTGACAACTTGGAGCTGGAAAAGATGGCTTATGATGTGGTCACTTTTGGCGAGGTGATGCTCCGACTTTCACCTCCAGATTTCATGCGCTTTGAACAGACTCATAGCTTCGATGCTCATGCAGGTGGAGCAGAGATGAATGTTGCAGTTGCCTGCGCCAGACTTGGTCTCAAGACAGCTTATGTGACAAAACTGGGGGACAACTCGATTGGTCACTTTATCCGTAATAAGGCTCAAGAACACGGAGTCGACACCTCACACATAGTTTGGGATCCCGAAAGTCGCTGTGGCGTATATTACGTGGAGTTCGGCGCTGCACCGAGAGCGAATAGAGTCATCTATGACAGAAAGGAGTCTGCGATCAGCAAGATCAAACCTGGAGAGGTAGACTGGGCAAGCATCCTAAAGGGAACAAAGCTCTTTCATACAAGTGGGATAACACCTGCATTGAGCAGAAGCTGCGCCGAAGCAACAGTTGAGGCACTGAAGGCTGCCAAGAAGCAGGGCTGTAAAGTCTCGTATGATGTGAACTACCGAGGAAAACTATGGACTCCAAAAGAGGCACAGGCATTCACGGAACCAGTTTCTGAAAACATCGACATCCTGATTACGACAGAAGAAGACACGAAGGTAGTCTATGGAATTGAAGGCAAGGACTACGAAGACGTAGCAAGAAAGCTTCAGGACAAATTCGGGTTCGAGGTCGTAGTCATTACTCTGCGGGAAACGCCGTCGGTGTGGCTAAACAGGTGGTCTGTGTTTGCATATTCAGACGGCAAGATCTTCAAGAGTCCTGTCTACGATGTAGAGATAGTAGACAGATTGGGAGCCGGAGACTCTTGCAGTGCAGGATTCATCTACGGTCATCTTATGTTGAAGGACCTTCAGAAGGCAGTGGACTTCGGATCAGCATTCTCAGCACTGAAGCACTCAGTCCCAGGAGACCTTGCCTTTGTCTACAAGGATGAGGTGGAGAAGTTACTTAAGGGTGGCGAGAGAGGACTCCGAATCCAGAGGTGAAAGCAGATTGTGGGACAAGAAAAAAGCGTTGAAGCATATTCATGACACGGGATTGATTCCAATCATTCGTGTAGAGTCTGCAGAAGTCGCGTTCAAAGTTGCTGATGCATTTCTTGCTGGCGGCATAAATATCGTTGAGGTTACCATGAGTGTTCCTGGAGCAATTGATGTTGTAAAGCAACTCGTTGAGCAATTTGGGAACAAAGTCCTGATTGGCACGGGTACCGTGGTCAATGGCAAAATGGCTATTGAGGCCATAAAGGCAGGAAGTGACTTCATCGTGAGCCCAAACTACTCGCGGGATCTCATCGAGACAGTGATCGGGCGTTCGAAGCCAGTCATCCCAGGCGCACTGACGCCAACTGAGATTTACGAAGCATATACAATGGGAGCAGATGCTGTGAAGGTCTTTCCGTGCGGGAATGTCGGCGGTGCAGAGTACCTGAAGGCCATCAGAGGACCGTTGCCCCAGATCCCTCTCGTTCCAACTGGAGGGGTAGAGCTCGATACAGCTGGCCCAATGATTGATGCAGGAGCTTTTGCGCTCGGGGTGGGCAGTGCAATCACTGACAGGAAGGCGATTAAAGAAAGCAGATACGAAGTAATAACCGAAAACGTACAGAAGTTCCTGGACATTGTGAAAGCTCATCGGAAATAGCTAATCGACAAAGCTCGCATTGTGTCGAAGACCCCTCCTAAAGGAGGAAAACAGTTTAATCCTGCGCTGAACTGCGACATGAATCTGAAGTGATCCGTATGACAGATGATTTGCTTGAACTAATGCGAGTAAAAGTCGCAGACGGTCTCCAACGAGAGAAGACGAAGGAGGCCATCAATGGATGGGAACGAACAGCACTCTTGACGCTCAAGGAAGGCAAAGAGTATAACTTCCTGGTTAAAGACAACAATATCGTCGTGAACTCGGGAAGTATCGATAATCCGGATATGAAGATTGAAAGCGATGAAGATACCATTCGGAAGCTCTTCTTAGAAGAAACAAGCGCAGCATCAGCGCTCCTGAAGCGAAAGCTCAAGGTCAAGGGTTCGGCATCAGATCTCATGAAGATTAGACATATCTTCTGAGAACCGGATTCCCGGGAGGACGGGAATTGAAAAAAGAAGTTGTGCAGAAGCTTGTCGCCATCGTAGGTGAGGAATTCGTCAGCACGAAGAAGGATGTACTACTGACTTACTCAGTATCGGCCTCTACCAGCTACGAACCAGTTCTGCCAGCAGCGGTAGTGAGACCAGCAGATGCACATCAAGTGTCGCAGGTCATCAAGATCGCAAATAAGCACAGGATACCTGTGACCCCTCGCGCAGGAGGATCCAGCTTGCAGGGAGAGGTCATTCCCAAGAAGGGGGGACTCGTTGTTGACCTTTTGAGGCTAGACGATATCCACATTTATGAAGACTTGCGTTCTGTGAAAGTTGGCGCTGGCATCAACTTTGGAAGGCTAGACAAGTTCCTCAATAAGTATGACCTATGGCTACCTATCTATCCCGGTTCCTCCTTGAGTGCTACAATTGCTGGAAATGTGGCAGTCAACGGAGCAGGTTTTGGTTCAAGCAGATTCGGATGCATTGCTGAGCTTGTTCTGGGTCTTGAGGTGGTCCTGCCTAATGGCGAAATCATACAAACGGGTTCTGAGGCCAACCCCAATGCTCCAGGGCCATTCCTCCGTTATGCCTTCGGCCCTGATCTGACAGGACTGTTCATCGGTTCACTAGGAGCTTTTGGAATCATCACGAAAGTATCTCTGAAGACCTTCAAGAGAATGCACTACTTCGATTACAACACATATGGCTTTCAAAGCGCCCAAGACGCTGAGAGATTCGTGTTTGAGGTGAAACAGGATGACTTGAGCACGGTCTGGATTGCGATATATGAGGGTAGAATTCTGGATTTCTTTCTGGAAATGGTAGGAGAGGAGTATGGAGTCCCAAAGCACGAATGGCCACCCGTCACCATATCTATGGTGATAGGAAGAGTAAGAGAGAATCAGTTGGAGAACGACGTCATAGCTGCCAGAGAGGCCTGCGAAAGAGTCGGGGGACAGGTCATTGGCATTCGTGAACTCCCGCGGGGGGAATGGAATGATCGCATGCGAGAGCTTGCAAGGTCATCCTATGTCCACGGTTGGCACTGGCGAATCCTGTACCATCACCAACCTCAGTCGCAGTGGCATCGTACTATAGAAGAGATGTGGCCTCTCTTTGACGAGTACGGCATTGCTGGTCACACTGCCGGATTTCAGTCTGGGCATGGATCATACAACTACTATCCTCAGATATTCTATGACCCGCAAGATAAAGATGAAGAAATCAAAGCACGTGCAGCTCACAAGGAGCTCTCAAAACGCCTCTTCAAGACAGGTGCGGTTCCATTCAAACTTGCACCATATTGGGTGGATGGGATAACAGAGATGCAAACCTACTTGGAGTTCCTTCGCGACATAAAAGAAGCAGTCGATCCCAACAATATCATGAATCCTGGCGTCATTCCAGGGATTGAACATGTAAGTGAAGAGCAATGAAAAGGTCTGGTGATCCCGATGGAATCAGGCCGCCACGGACATTAGGGGGACTCTGACAATGACTGGTGCTCGCATTGATGAATTGATGGAGAACTTGGCACAATGTCGCAGATGCGGCATGTGTCGAAATGCAGTCTATGAAGACAGAGGTTTTGATGGAGTATGTCCCGTCTGGAAGAACTCCTCTGGTTTTGAAACTAGCTTCATGCGGGGCAGAATTCAGGTAGCCATTGCTCTGCTCGAAGGAAGACTTATGAAGACCGCGGAGAATGCAGAAGCGCTCTACACATGTACACTCTGTGGCAATTGCACTGCCATTTGCGCCGCTGAGTTCGATCCTGCGAAGTGTTTGGAAAGCGTGCGGGATGTGCTCAATGAGATACCGAACGAGTCACGTGATGCGATAGCGGATAAGATTCTGAGATACAATAATCCGTACACCGAGACGAATAAGACACGTAGAGATTGGGTGGCTGAGATAGGATTTGACATTCCGAGCACAGGTGACGTACTGTATTTTGCAGGCTGTACAGCAGGTCTCAAATTGACTGAAACAGCAAAATCGGCAGCCCGAGTCTTGAGAGCTGCTGGGTACGATTTTGCAGTTCTGGAAGATGAGCCATGTTGCGGAAGTGTCATGATAAGGACAGGACGCATTGACAGTGCAAGAGAGAATGCGGAGAGAGTGATGCAGAGTATCAAAGAGTCCGGTGCAAAAACAGTCATCGTTGCATGTGCGGGATGCCTAAAGACACTCCGCGAGGATTATTCAGAGTACTTTGGTCTAGATATGCCGAAAGTGGTGCACGTGGTTGAATTCCTCGAGTCTGCTATCAAAGGTGGAAAACTGATACTGAGGGGTGGTGACAGGCAAAGGAGAGTCACATGGCATGACCCCTGCCATCTGGGGAGAGCGCTAGGAGTCTACGAAGAGCCCAGAGAAATCATAAAGGCAATCCCCAGTGTAGAGCTTGTTGAGATGACCCCCAATAGGGAAGCAGCAATGTGCTGTGGGGCTGGAGGAGGTCTGCGTTCATTTGATGTGTCCCTTGCCAGAAGGATTGCTGCTGACAGAGTGAAGACTGCAGAGGGGGTCAGGGCGGATATTCTAGCAACAGCTTGCCCATTCTGCGTGCGTAATCTGAAAGAAGGCGCAGAGAGTATCAGCAGTAGAGTGAGAGTCCTAGATATCATGGAGCTCCTGTCAGAGCAACTTGAGGAGAATTAGTCAGAACAATGAGTGGACGAAGGCCAACGCCCTTTTTGGTGCCCATTTTTGGGGCTCGAGGTCCACCCTCTTTTCTCTTTGATCATGAGTGGTGCTCGCTGAACACACTATTCGGGTATCTCCCTGAACCTTTTCGGTGAGAGGCGAATCTCCCGCGACGGGACATTCGCATAGACCACTAAGTGTATCTGCGTCGTTCCCACGACTACCGACGACGCATGGAGCAACATGGTGTCGGCCAATCGTCCAGTGAAATATACGTAAGATACCAACATAAACTCTTCCTCCCCAACAACGATTGTCTAACTATTCTATATCAATAGAATAGTATATAAGACATTGACAAGAGAGGTCCGAAAAGAACCAGAGGTGGAACAATTGGATGGAATCAAAGTAGCAATTGTTGGAGTTGGAAATGTTGCAAGTGCTCTAGTCCAAGGAGTAGAGTACTACAAGAATGTGAAGACAGAGGGAGATGTACCTGGTTTAGCTCATCCCGATTTCGCAGGATTCCACGTGAGTGATATTGAGTTTGTCGCAGCTTTCGACGTTGCTGATACAAAGATTGGTTTTGACCTCTCTGAGGCAATCTTTGCAAAACCCAACAATGTGATGCGCTTTTCGAAAGTTCCTAAGACCGGTGTCATTGTCGCCAAGGGTCCATTATTGGATGGAGTCGATGAAATGCTTCAGACACTTGTGAGTCTCTCCAACGCACCTGATGCGAATGTTGTCAAGGTGCTCAAGGACGCAGGTGCAGAGATTCTTGTCAATCTCTTGCCTGGTTCAGCAGAAGATGCTACAAAGTACTATGCAAAAGCAGCGTTAGACGCAGGGTGCGCCTTCATCAACGCGACGCCAATATCAATAGCTTCAGATCTTGAGTGGAATAAGAAGTTCGAGAAGAAGGGACTCCCGCTTATCGGTGACGATATTCAGGATCAACTGGGCTCCACAGTCCTACATCGCAGTATTCTGCAGCTTCTGGTTGCAAGAGGTGTGAAGGTGGACAAGAGCTATCAACTTGATGTTGGTGGCGGTGCGGAATCGTTGGACTCTCACTACAGAGGCAGAATGAGAAAGAGAGGCGTCAAGAGCGCAGCAATAAGCCAAGACTTGCCCTATGATGCTCCACTCGTTGCAGGGTCATCAGACTATGTTGATTTCATGGATAACAGCCGCGATTCATTCTTCTATATCAACGGACGTCAATTCGGTGGCGCTCCAATTAAGATAGATATCAGAATGGAAGTGACAGATGGGCCAAATGCTGGACCTATCCTGCTGGATGCCATCAGGGGAACAAAGCTGGCTTTGAAGAGAGGTATAGGAGGTTCACTTGAGTCCATCTCCGCATATGGTTTCAAAATGCCGCCTACGCCTACAACGATGTATCGAGCAGAGCGTTGGGTTGAAGAATTCCTCTTGGGCAAGAAGAGACTCTAGTCTATCTGTGGGTCTTTTCGTACTCGTCAAGAAGGGGCTTCAGATCATCAAGAGAAGTGAAGATAGAGAATTCTGTTTCCGCCCCAATTTCCTTCAGAATCTCATTGAAGGCAATGATACTATCGTATTCGCTCTGAAGACTCTCTTTGGCCTCCTGAGATGTAGCGTTCGGATCATATACTACAATTCGATTCTCTGGTTCAAAGTTTACCACAATACTCCGGTCCAAGTACATAACTTTCTTGCATTTCGGGCACTGAGCCCGATTAGCTTTACCAATCCTCAGCGCCTTGATGATTTCGCGGTCTTCAGATAGGTCGATGTGCTCAATCACTTGTGTTTCGAAAACTGTTTTGCACTTCTCGCATTCTATCTCAGCTATGCTTGTTCCGGTCAATCTTGTCACCTAGAATTGGCGTGAGAGTGTATGCGTGGTCACTTAAGATTACCGAAGTAGGTGAGTTGGCGAGCTATCCCGAGCCTTCCTCAGAATCATTCGATTCTGCCGCCTTATCAGCTGACGTATCGTCATCATGTATCTCTGCTTCAAGATTAGTCTGAAGCATGTCAGATGACTCTCCTTCAGTCTTCCTCTTGCACAGAAATCCCGTAATCAACGCAGTCAGGGCAATTGAAGCTAACACGATGGGCATGGACTCAAAATAGCCACCGACACCGTATCCTATCAGTGCACCCAGGGTTGTCACAATCACTTTTCCAGTAAAATAACTGAATAGGAACTTCACAGAGCTATACTTGGCAAGCCCAACATATACAATGAGTGGATCGTCAGGTACCGGAGAAGCCGCGGCAATAAAGAGAGCAAGAGGGCCCCATTTCTCGACTCTCTTTTTTTCTGAGTCAAGAGATGCTAGACGTTCTTGCGACAGGACCATACGAGATCCACGAACGACGTAGAAATGTACAAGTTTCGCAGTTGTGGCGGATATTGCCACCACAAACCCAACAATGAAGGGATTGAAGCTCGGGAGTAGTAGTACTGCTGCCCCTGCAAGAACCATGTTGCTGGGGCTCAAGAAGGGAATCATGTTAATCATGAAACATATGATGAGAAGTCCCAGATACCCCTGACTAATCATGTCGGTTATGAAGAGAATGATGTCCTGCAAGGAGAATACACCCGGAATCAAAACGAAGGAAGATCAAAGCCTTCCTGAAACTATACTTCTACCTTCTGAATCAGAACTCTCTGAACTCCATCAAGAACTTTCAGAGAACTCTCAAGCTCATTCGTATCGGAACTGAGTTGACTCGGATTGAAATAGCACTCGTAGAAACACCTCGTTCCTCGAAGACAGACACCTGTAGAGAACAAGAGATCTACAAGACCAGCTCTCTTGAAGATTTGGGATAGCTTTGTGAGGAAGTCGTTGCTGAGTTTTCCAATTTCGAGACTCAAGAAGAGCACCTCGTCACTATCTAGAGGGAAAATTTTGATGAGTCGATCTTTATGCACGAGCACCATCAAGCCGCGATCTGTTCCCATCGCATTCTTGAAAGCAGTTGGGAATTTCACGGATCCACTACTTCCAAACACGAGTACTCTTCCAGCTGTTGCTCCTTCATAGGAATCCTCTGACATCTAATCACCACTCACCCTTTTTTCTCCAGAGTGAAATCCTGTTTGTGAATTCATCCAAAACTCGAATATAAAAGCATCTAGTGTTTGCTTCCGGACTTGCGCTTCGGGGTGTGCCCCTTTTCAATAGCCGTACGGAACTATTAGACGAATCAAGTTGCGGCTTACTGAAGATGAACGAACGTCGTTCTCGAGATTCAGAGAGGTTTCTGAACTCAGAACTCAATTCCTATGTGAGTACAGATTCTATCTAACGCAAAGGCAGAGTAACGCAGTCAGTAAAGCAAGCATCGATGGCACGATGCTTCATAATCTAGTGTCCACAATAAGGACTCATGAACCAGGAGGCACTCAATGGATGCCGATCTTTGGGATAATTGCAGTAGTGGTCCTTGGAATCATTTGGATAGTATGGTGATGAAATGCAACAACTGTTGAGCATACTGGTATTCACGCTTCTCATCATAATTGTCTCCATATTATCACTTGGGAGATCCAGCTTCAGTCTAGGTCCGGTTTGGTCGTCCGTCAAGAAGGCCAAGAGAGCGCCATTGAGCCTTACCGAGTTTCTCTCACTGCGGCCAAGTCAGCGCAATAGAGGCGTGTATTATCTGTTCAGCGAAGAGCAGGTGAGATCATTTGCTCACCGGTTCATTGGCAGGCTTGATGGTGCAGTTCTGCATTGGGACGACGTTCCGATTCTAGACGCGCTGATTGAGCACAAGTTCCCAGTTAATCGCCTGCCGAGCAAGATGAAACCGGAGGACCTCTTTCAGGCCGGGCTGTATTCGCTTGCCTTGGCGGAGAGTGGAGTCTCGTGTAGATTAGCCAGACTTGTCACTGTGTATTGTCTTCAGGACACTGCGAAGCAGTGCCTTCAAGACAAACTAGGAAGAAACTGCTGGAACTGTGGAGATGCGAGAGTCTTCAAGAGGAAATTCAATCCTGATGAGATTCGTATGCATCTGAAAAGGCTTGATGAAGTCTGGTACAACAAGCGGCTCCCTAGAGCATCGCCTAGCGAAACCAAGTGCACAGTATGCCCATTTTCCACAAGTGGAGAATGCAATTACTCAGCTGTCTGAAGGCAACTAAAGAAACATAGACCTTTATACGTTCGAGGAGGGAATGAAGGCATCATGGCTCACGAATTATTGAAACTCCTCGCCAACGTAGTTGCTGCCAAGAGAGATCTAAAGCAAGTTTACTATACGAGCAGAGACAAGGAATCTAAGATAGATGCCAAGGGGTTAGTAGCAGCAACCATCGCGGTTCAAAAGTTGCTGGAAGAGCTTGTTGACCTTAGTCGGAAGAAGAGAGTCGCCAAGAAGGTCCTCAGTGATAGAAAAGCAGAATTGACGACAGGTAGATGGTCAATAGGATTACCAAAACGAATCAAGGAATTCACTGAGAAGTCCAAGAGTCTTGAACAACAGCACCTGACCAAATACGCCGACTCATTGCTGCAGTACATTGAGTCTATTGGGCAAGAACTGGCGAAATGGATTGAGGATATTATCACCTTGACTGAGATACCGAAGCCGCCACGAGAATAGGTCAATCTGTATGGACTAGTATCGAAGACGAGCAGCCATTCCGCCAAAGGACTTCAACTCAGCTCCGGACTCCGTCTGATTTGAGAACACGAGGAGCTCGGAGCCATATTGGGTAACATCATCGTATAGCGAGTCCATTTGGTTAGCAAGATCCTCTGTGATCAGAAGAGTCTGCACACGCCCCATCTTGAGCGCCTCGAGAACCTCTTTCTTTCCATAGGCTATTGTATTCGACCCCTTCATGAGATCCTCCAAGAAACCATCCCAAGCCTGACGCTCCGCGTATATCTCGGTCTCTTTTAGAATCCTAGATGCTTCCTTCATTGCTTGAAAGAGACCGGTTTCATCAATCACACTTACAGGTATTATCGTATCTACAATCTTGTTCCTTATTCTGTAGTCAAGGTCCCCCTTGTCGAGGAATTCTAGACATCTGATTGTATTGCCGCCAAGCACTATGGCATCCACATTGGCAATATTGTCAATCAGTAGCTCTCCTAGCATCCGACCTACGTGCTTGAAGAACTCCTGCAGTTTCTCCTCACGAATTCTGAGATATCGGTTTGCACTCTGTCCACCAGCTCTAGTCTTTCCTATAATGTAAAAGTCCTCATCCCGTACAAGTTCCATATGCTTGCCGCGAAGATAGCCAATTGTGACTTTGCCACCTTCAAGGAGTACAATCACGATTAGACTTCTAGGGTGAGTCATGGCCTCGAGCTCTTCAGTTATGAATTCGCGGCCGCATGTATAGACGAACTGAGAGATTGGTGATGGTGGAACCACTATCTCGCGGATTGGTCTACCAATCCCACCTACCTCTTCGATGCCAAAGAAAAAGACCATTCCTGTAGGAGGCAAGCTGCGAACCTTAGTGAGTTCACTGAGAATCGCAGTCAGGTTATCTGCAACATTCTTGCGGTTTGTCTTGCTCTTGATGTTGTCAGCGCCGGCTAGTTCAGTCTTCACGAAAGTGACTACATCTGTCAGTGCCTTCGTGGGAGGAATATAGAGAGTAGTGAAAGAACTGTGCCGTCCTTTAAAGGCCTTGAGCTGCTCTACCTTGCGTTTGAGTTTCTGACGCTCCGCGGACATGTTCTTCTCCTTCAACTGCTCATTATTGCCTATTTCCCAAAAAACTCAGGTGGCAAATTGCGCCTAGTGACGCGCACTAGTGACGCTATTTTAACGTTGCGTCATGCGTCAGACGAAGAGAGACGACAGATTAAAAAGGAGGAGCCAATAGGTCAAGTAGACTAGGTGAAGGACGGATGGATAACCGCCAATTTACGATGCTCCACTGAAAGGAGCCCTCAATCATCATTCTATTGTGTGTGCGGTCTATCGGTCCCTAGTACTGAACTCAGGAGTTTTGCGTATCAATGAGTGAGCAGCTGACGACAGGAGAGAAGACGATTCTCAAGGGTCTGGTCGAATTACGAAGAAAATCTTCAGCAGACGAGATAGCCAAAATCACAGAACAAAACACTGAGAGAGTCATCTCCATTCTTAATGCTCTTGCTGTACGAGGAATCGTGAAACTAGAGACTCGCGAAAAGATATCGTATGCCCTCACAGATGAAGGCAAGGAATATGCAAGAGACGGGCTTCCGGAAATCCGGTTGGTGAAGGCTTTAGAGGAATCGGGAAGAACAGCTCCGTTTGAAGTTGTATTGACAAAATCTGGCATATCACCCAGAACAAAAGGCATCGCAATGGCCTGGGCAGTACGCAATGAATGGGCTCACGCTTCAAAACAAGGGGATACAACGATTCTATCTACTATTGGAGATTATTCCAAATCGCCAGTCGCAGCAGCACTTGAATCAATTGCCAAAGGGAATGGTGCAAGCATTCAGAATGATGATCCAGCTCTTCAGCAGCTGCTTGAGAGAAAGCTAGTCAGTGAAGTCATCACAAAAATCATTGAAGCGGAGTTATCTAGAAACTACTTGGTCCATGCGGAGGATATTCTTGCAGATTTAACTGAAGACATTGGAAACCTCACACCGGAGATGCTTTCTAGTGGTGCTTGGAAGGGAAGGAAGTTCAGACCCTACAATGTTGGCATTCAGCCAGAGTATGTCAATTACGGGAAAAAACATCCATATGCAGAGTTCAATGATTGGCTAAGGGAGATTATGGTGGGACTGGGTTTCACAGAATGGTTCGGTCCTTATGTTGAAACTGAATTCTGGGGTCATGATGCTCTCTTCGTCCCGCAAGACCATGTAGCTCGCGATGTACAGGATCAATTCAGAGTCGCAGCTCCGTACGACCATGGCCACATTATCGATAAGAAGTACTACGAAGCTGTGAAGAACGTTCATGAGAATGGCGGTGGAACAGGGTCAAAGGGATGGGATTGGCCATACCATAAGGAAGTCGCAACAAGACTCTGTCTGCGTCCTCACACCACACCGGTATCAATGAGATTTCTGTACCAACATCGAGAGAGCCCTCAAAAGATGTTCATAGTTGATCGTAACTTCAGATCGGAATCACTCAGCGTGACACATGCTCATGAGTTTGACCAATGCGAGGGTATAATCATGGACAAAGGATTGACTCTGAGAAACTTACTTGGTTATCTCACGGCGATATGCAAGGCAGTAGGCATTGAGAAGCTGAAGTTCAAACCGGGCCAGTTTCCCTTCACAGAACCCAGTGTCGAAACCTTTGGAAAACATGACAAACTGGGATGGATAGAGCTTGGAGGATCAGGCATTTTCAGACCCGAAGTCACGCAGCCTCTAGGGATTAGGGACTCTGTTCTTGCATGGGGAATAGGAGCAGGAAGACTCTACATGGCAGCGATGGGCATCAATGACATCAGGGACCTTTTTTCACAGGACCTCAATTGGCTTAGAAGGAGTTATTTCGTAAGGTAGGTGATAGCATGATAGTAGAATGTAGAATCAATGATCTCTTGTCACTTATTGGTGAGAAACTCACTCTGGAGCAACTCGAGGAATCCTTATTCCTCTTGAAGGCTGAAGTTGAGAGAATCGAGGGGAATGTCGTTGAGATAGAGGTCAATCCAGACCGTCAAGACATGCTTTCTACTGAGGGTATAGCACGTGCTGTCAGATCATTTCTAGATATAGAGCCAGGACTCAAGAAGTACAATGTGAAGAAATCGGGAAAGCAAATAATCGTTCAACCAGGTCTCAACAAGATTAGGCCGTTCATTTGCTGCTCAATACTCAAGGGCGTAAGAGCTGACGATGAACTGATCAAGGAGTATATGCACCTTCAGGAAGCACTTACTTCGACGCACGGAAGGAACAGGAAAAAGGCAAGCATAGGTCTCTACGTCTATGATGAACTGGAATTTCCGATAATCTACGGAACGGAAAAGCCTGAGAAGATAAGGTTCGTACCGCTGGGATATGAAGCGGAAATGGACGGGCCAGGAATCTTGGCTCATCATGAGAAGGGAGTCGAGTTCGGAGCAATCATCGAAGCTCACAAAAGATGGCCGCTCCTCTATGATTCGAAAGGGCAAGTGTTGAGTCTTCCACCGATAATCAATAGTAATGACCTTGGACGTATAACAACTGAAACAAAGAATCTCTTTGTGGAAGTCACAGGAACGCATCTTTTGACAGTGCAACAGGCGTTGAACATAATCACTGCGTCGCTAGCTGAACGGGGAGCACAGATTGAATCAGTGACTATCACCTATCCAGATGACACAGTCGAGGAAACTCCCGATTTCAGTCCTGAACAGATGACAATCAGTATTGAGGATGTCAATAAGCTACTGGGCCTCGATCTCGATGGCGATAGGATAACCAGAGCTCTTGAAAGGATGGGATATGGCGCAAGATTGGCCAAAGGAGAGAAGGTTCGTGTGCAGATTCCGAAATACAGGATGGACATTCTTCATCCTGTTGATATCATGGAGGACATCGCCATCGGATTCGGGTTCGATAAGATACAACCTGCAATGCCACAGACGATGACCACGGGTAGTGTAAATCCAGTCACCAGACTCAAGAATAAGGTCAGAGATCTCATGGTCGGTATGAAGTATCTTGAGGTCATGAACTACATAATGACGTCAACTGAGGTATTGAATGAACGCATGGGTCGCAGCAGGCCGGTTGTGACTACGAGCAATCCCAAGAGCAGAAGCTACTCCGTGCTCAGGAACTCTCTCCTGCCTGTTCTTCTTGATTTTGCCTCGAAGAACGAGCATGCAGACTACCCGCAGAGGATCTTCGAAGTTGGCGACATCATAATCCCTGATGAATCCAAGGAAACCTGCGTAGACCAACTACCATCGGTATGCGGTCTAGTGACTGATGCCAAAGTCAACGTCACAAGTCTTATGACAGAAATCGGATTCCTGCTCAGGAACCTGGGACTTGACAATCAGTTCGAGTTCGAAGCATCTGCATGCTCTGACTTCATCCAGGGCAGATCCGCAAGTATCAAGGTCAGAGGCAGACTCAGTGGGTTCTTTGGAGAGATATCACCTGAGATACTCAACAACTTCGGTCTAGGCTATCCGGTAGTTGCTTTCGAACTATTCCTCCCTAGTAGCTTGAACGGGACATGATGATATTCTGGCGAAGCTAGGAGAGCTCTCCGCAGAAAACATATAAGTGGCGGACAGGGATGACACCCTACAGATAGTTCTGATTACTGATTGGAGTTCTCCCAAATGGCTCAGAGAATAGAAAGAACGAACTCTATACAAGACCCTGATGCCGCGGACGGCTTTCAGGGGTACAAGTTCCGAATTGTTCTACTGGGAGAAGCCATGGTGGGAAAAACTTCGCTACTGAGGCGATACACCGAGAACATATTCAACGAGGAGTACAAACAGACAATTGGAACTACATTCGCCACGAAGGATGTTGAAACAAGAGACACTCAAGGGAATGTCAGACAGGTCCGTTTGAGCATCTGGGATATGGGTGGCCAATCTACATACCGGGAATTGAGACGTCAGTACATGAAGGGGGCATCAGCCGCCATAATCGTATATGACGTGACAAAACCAGAAACCTTCATGGCTATGAACAACTGGTTTGAATCCTTCCGTGAAGTATGCCCGGAAGCGCCAGTCTTAATCTGTGCGAACAAGATAGACTTGACCGACAAACGGATGGTTCCTCAAGAACCAGGTTTGATGCTGCGAAGTTGGTTCCAAGCAGAGTATTACGAAACATCTGCCAAGACCGGCACAGCAGTCGCTGATGTGTTTTCAAAGTGCGCCGAAAAGCTTCTTCTTAATGCACTGAAGGGTAGCAAGAACCCTCTAACGTAGTATGGAGTGTGGAAGAATGGCTCAGCTCACGGTGAGAGATTTCATGACATCTCTGATTCTGACTGCTGAGGCGGATACACCTCTTGTCAATGCTGCAAAACTGATGGCTGCTGAAGATGTCGGCAGTCTCATTGTGACAAGCTCAGATGTCATGGCAGGACTTGTGACGAGAAAGGAGATTATTGCTGCACAGCTTCTGTCACCGGAATTGTACAAATCTCTGACGTTAGAGGACATCATGACTACTCCAGTAGTGACAATTGGCCCGGAGGCAGACCTCGGACAGGTAATCGCACTGATGAATCAAGCGAATAGACTACATATACCAGTGATTGAAGGCAATGATATCATCGGAGTTGTCACAGCGACAGATGTGATTCGAGTATTGGCCACAATGAAGATGATTGCCGACGGAGCACCACAAGCGGATGAGGAAGACTAAGCAAGACTGTATCTCTGAATCTCCTCTTTCAGTTCTTTCTTCAGCTTGACTAGGTCTCGTGCCTGCAATTCATTTCGCCTTGGGTAGTTGCTAACAAGCCCAATCCACTTGTCAATTTTGACCATGATCGGGTCGCTTGGAACTGTACTCATGATAGAATCCTTTGCTAAGGCCATCGCATCCAATACGTCTCCTGAAACACAGCCCATCTTCAATGAACTCAGTATTCCGGTCAGTTCCTCCCCAATCTTCATAGATCGGTCAGCAGGGAGCGAAGATGAAACTTGATCCTCACTTTCCACATACTCAGGCGCGGGTGCGCGTCGAGGAGCTGCTGACGCAGATGGCTTCGATGGCGCAGAAGGAGCGGTTATTTGCACTCTCTCTACATTAGCAATCATCACTTGAAGTAACTCAACCATATCATTCTTCAGTGATTCCATGGATTGCTGCACAAAGACCCTAACATCTCCAACTTCCTGAACAACCATTTTTGCTAGCTCATCGGTATGATCATGTTCTATAGGCGCGGCAGCAGGCTTGCTTGCCAACGCTCGAATAATATCTTCCTTTGCTGCGCGCACTTCAGATTTAATCTCAGTTACTGTACCAAGAATGGTAATCATTCGCTTTAGGGTCTCTCCAAGTTGGTGGATGCTCTCATCCATCTTGTTCAATCGGTTCAGGAATTGCTCTGCCATAGAGTATCACCAGTTTGAGTTACAACAACTCTGGGGAAAGCATTGACTTAATCCTTATGGTGATAAATACCTCAAAAAAGCAGCAAATTTCGCTGCTCGAGCGTCCTCCATATGGCTGGCATACATTCCGAGAATAGTTAAATGCCTAAGACTGGAACTTCACCCGCAGAGTGAGTAATAGGATAGAGTCTGAATTGTCAACAGAGAGTATCTCGCATATGTTCAAGCTGGTTGCTCTAGGTGATGGAGCAGTAGGCAAAACCAGCTGCATCCGCAGATACACCGAAGGAAGCTTCAGTGAGCGATACATTGCTACAATTGGCACAACCTTCGCACTCAAGACCCTTGAAGTTGACCTACCCACCGGAAGCAGAGTGACAGCACGTGTTGTCCTCTGGGATCTTGCAGGGCAACCAACCTACAATGAACTCCGCCGCAGGTATATGGCAGGAGCATCAATGGCTATCATTGTGTATGACGTTACTCGACCACAGACATTTCTGGACATAGGCGAATGGTACACAAAACTAATCACAGTCTGCCCGAATGCAGTCGTTGCCGTTGTCGCCAATAAGATTGATAGGCCAGATCGTTTAGTCCCACCAGAAGCTGGGAGTATGGTGGAAGACTGGCTTGATGTTCTCCACTACCAGACAAGTGCTAAGACTGGAGAAAACGTCGATACGCTTTTTACCGACCTAGTCACGAGAGCCATCGCAAAACAGCATGAGCTTGGCCCATTGGACCCAACATCTACTGGGATGCAGTCCCAAAAGCCGTTTAAGCTTGGGGTATGAGTGACCTCTGGATGGATCGCGATGGCGACTTGGCAGCCTATCTTCAAAGGCGCTATTGGCCACATCTTACTGCTTATTGTGAATTTCTCAGTTCTTGTTGGTATCATTCAGAGCCTGCAGTTGTTTTTTGACCCATCAAATCCGCTGCCCATCCTGAACGTCCTGGTTCTGGGCTATATGCTAGTTCACACAGGCCTCCTGCTATCAATACAACTCGGAACTCAGGTCTTAGAGATCATCAAGGCTCGTTTTCCAACACTCCTAATCTGGTACTACTTCAAGTTCAACGACAACGAGTCTATTCCATTGCCCCTCTTGGATCCGACGAAGAGCAAGCTTGCAGTCCTGATACTATTCTTGGTCATAAGTGGTGGGCCGATTCTCTTTCCTATCTTTGCTATCTACGGAGGCCTCGTCGTATGGGGATACTTGGCAGTCATCGGTCTGGAACCGTCGACGCTTCTGCAGCTATTTGGACGCTTTCTGACCTGGGTGCCACCTCTTCTGGCAGTCGCCGTTCTCATTATCGTTGCGTCGATTGTTATGATAGAGTTCAGACATGGATAGAGCTCACCGGGAGTGATTTCGGAACAACGATGGTTTCTGCTCTATCGGGGCCTAAAGAAACTATTGCAACCTTGGATTTGGTCCAGGCTTCAATCTTCCTTAGATAGAGATGCATTGCATCAGGCAGCCGCTTGAACATATCGGGACTCCTTGTGATCCTAGGCAGCTCCGACCAGCCTTCCATCTCTTCATAGATTGGCACTGCTCTTGCAAACACTGAGGAGGATGCTGGAATGGTCTTCACTTCAGTACCATCAATCTCGTAGGCGACACAGACTCTCAAGGGATCGATACCAGTGAGAACATCAGCCTTAGTGATTGCCAAATAACGCACTCCATTAAGCTTTGCACTGTATCTGAGGGCGACCAGATCAAGCCAGCCACATCTTCGCGGCCTTCCTGTGACTGTTCCAAATTCCGCACCTCTCTCCCGAATCTTCTGCCCCGTTTCATCTTCCAGTTCGGTAGGAAACGGACCGGAACCCACCCGGGTCATGTAGGCTTTTGCGATACCGAGTATCGAACCCAATTTGGTCGGCGGCACTCCAGTGCCCGTCGAAGCAGCGGCGGACACACAGTTGGAACTTGTCACAAAGGGATAGGTGCCATGGTCAATATCAAGAAGGGCACCCTGAGCGCCTTCAAAGAGGACTCTTTTTCCAGAATCAATGGCGTCGTTAAGAAAGTCGCTGCTGTCGCCTACATAGGGCAGGATCTTCCTCAATGTATGAGAAAACTCATCCAGTTGGTCCTTTGTTGTTGAGTCAATCACTGAATGGTAAAGCTGGTGAATTTTGGACTCCGATATCTCCTTGAGCATGTGCCATTCATCAGAAATCTCAAGTGTAGCAATATCTGCTCCTCGAATTCCATTCCTTGATATCTTGTCTGCATACGTGGGACCAATCCCGCGTTTGGTCGTTCCAACCTTCGAACTCCCCCTTGACAACTCCTGGAGTCCGTCAATCAAGACCTGATAGGGAGTTGTGAGATGAGCTCTACTACTCAAAACGAGGTCGATTTTGAAGCCGGCCTTTTTCAATTGGTCAATCTCTTGTGCTAGAACGAAGGGATCAACAACAACGCCATTGCCAATTACTGTCTTCTTGCCACGCACTGCTCCCGCGGGCATCAACCTGAATTTGAAAACATCCTTGCCAATCTTGACAGTATGGCCAGCATTGCTACCGCCTTGAAAGCGAACAACTATATCGAAATCTTCCGAGAGGACATCGACAATCTTGCCCTTTCCTTCATCCCCCCATTGGAGACCGACAACAACAAGATTCTGCATTTGGCTCACATGAGCCTGACCACTCATTGATGCAAATAATGGTTGTGTCAAGAGCCTTTTGTTTCGTTTGAACAGGAAAAACATCGTGTGTGTCATGCAGGTATTTAAATCCCTAGAGTGATTCTAGACCACGATTGACATTGAAGAGGCTAGACGTTGTTGTTGTTGGGGCAGGTACTGCTGGCTGTGTTACAGCTCGACGGTGTGCAGAACTTGGCCTTCAGACACTTCTCTTGGACAGGAAGCCTCAGAATGAAGTCGGACAGAAAGTATGTGGCGATGAGATAAGTAAGTCGCATTTTGAGGCCACAGGTATCAACAGCCCTTATGACAATGAGATCTCCTCAGTGATTGATGGTGCAGACGTATACCCACCAAGCATGAAGAATGAGCTAAAAGTCCGTGGTTGGTCAGACTTCGATGGTTGGACAATTGACAGACTGACTTTCGGCCAGAGACTGCTTAATGAGGCAGTGAAGGCCGGTGTCAAGTTCATCCCCAATATTCATGTCGGACCGCCCACTATTGCCGGGGATCAGGTTACAGGGATACACTACCGAGATGCATCCACTCGGGAGGAGACCACGATAAAGAGCAAGATTGTCATCGATGCGAGTGGATTTGCAGCAGTAATCAGGAATCAACTGGATGGCCCCTTAATTGAGAATAACATCGACAAGGCTGATGTGGCGCTCTGTTATCGAGAGATACTGAGTTTGAAGGTTCCTCTGGCTGAACCGGAGGTTGCGCGAGTCTTTCTCGGTGGTCAGACTGCCCCTCGTGGCTACGCATGGATATTTCCCAAGGGAATACAGGAAGTCAACGCAGGCGTGGGAATAACTGGTGGAAGTGGTAGAGGTTCGCCAAAAGCCCTTTTTGAGTCATTCAAGAGCAATTATCCGCTCCTCTTCAAGAGCACTGTCATTGATGGGAAAGGCGGCGCAGTTCCTGTCAGAAGACCACTGAAAAGTCTAGTTGGCAATGGCGTGGCTTTCGTAGGCGACGCGGCCCTGCAGGTGAATCCAATTCATGGTGGTGGCATCGGTGCAGGCATGAGGGCGGGCATCATCCTCGGTGAAGTGGCCCGAGAGGCGATTGCGAAACGGGATTTGTCTGCCAATGGATTATGGTCTTACAATACACGATACTTGCCGGATTTTGGAAAGAGACTGGCATCTCTTGAGATTTTCAGGAAGCTGTTGCAGGGCGTCACGGACGAGGACTTGGATTTTGGCTTTGAGAGAAGACTGCTTGAGGCCGATGACCTCATTGCTGCCAATAAGGGTGGCGGGATCTCTATCGGGATTGTTGACAAGATGAAGAGGGCGAAGAGAGGAGCGGGACGTATATCGCTTCTTCTTAAGATCCAAAAAGCTTCCTCTCTAATGAAGAAGTTGGGCAGGGTATACGCAACATATCCATCTAATCCCACAGGTCTAGAGTCCTGGGAGAAGAATGTACTCAGCATAATTGAAGATGCAAACTTTCAATGAGAGGCAGGATGGTCGGAAACCATCCATCTCTACGTAAGATCAACCTAGACGTCACGAATGCCATCTTTGACGACCGTGAATACAGCCTCGCCTTCAGGGAGATTCGGAGAGTCTACCAGCCGACATATCCTACGTTCGCCCTTGGATTTTCGCAAATAGCATCTTGTCTGCGGGACATGAGCAAGAACATGGCCACCGACAGGAGCTGTGGGATCGCCAAAGAATGCATCAGGTCGTGCCATTACTTGGTTGGTTATGTAGACAGCCATATTATTGATCTCAGCGCCTCTCTGCAGATGGTGGAGGTGCTTGTTCAGTTTTTGCTGCCTTGCAGCCAAGGTACCTCTGCCCGTGTATTCCGCACGAAAATGACTCGTAACAGAGTCAATGACTAGGAGCTTGGCATTTGTATCAGGTGCCATCTCCATTGCCTGATCACATAGCAGGATTTGATGGTCCGAGTTATACGCACGAGCCCAGACGACACCCTTCAGTACCTTGGCAACGTCCATTCCCAGCGCTTCAGCCATATCCACAAGACGTTCTGGTCGGAATGTCCCCTCTGTATCAACATAGATGGCAGTGGCACTGAGACCGCCAGAGCCAGGTGGTCGCTGAACCATTACAGCCAGTTGGTGCGCAATCTGGGTCTTCCCAGACCTGAAAGAGCCATACATTTCGGTAATCGATTGGGTTTCAAGACCTCCACCGAACATGTCATCCAGAGCCTTTGAACCAGTCGAGATTCGACCTGCAATCTTGCGCCTCTCAAGTAGCAAATCTGCGGTTTCAAAACCGATATCTAACATCTCACGGGCAGCCTTGATTATCTTGGTCGCTGTTGTTTCGCCAATCGACCCGGCCGCCGCTAACTCACTTGGAGAAGCCACGGCTATTGCTTCAACACTCTTGTACCCAGACTCAGCAAGCCGCTTGCCTATGGCAGGGCCGACGCCAGGCAGATCGGTGACATTTACTCCTGCGACGGACTCGCTCCCTACCTCTGCGGCTTCGCCAGATTCGCTGACTCCACCTTCGAATTCCTCGTAATCTTCTGTATCCTCTGTATCCTCTGTATCTTCGACATCTGTCTTCTTTGGTGACACTATGAAGGCCTCCCTCAGATGCTCAACATTGCATCTGCTCGTGGACATGCAGTAATCGATTCACAGAGTATAAAAATAGCACTAGTGGACTTTCCGAGTGATATGCAACTGCTTTCCGACTGATGGTCCATCTATGTCTTGGTCAACGTGACCAAGATGAACTCCTCTTGAGGTGCGATTCGTATGCCGCCCATATTCGTCTGAATCTGGATGAAGGACAGCAGACCCCCTTCCTTAACTCCCTTGACTATCTCCAATGTCTTACCAATCAAGGAGCTTAGTAACGCTGAGATTTCCTCAGCTCGTTCTAATGAAACGCCCCAAGTATTGATAGGAAATCCCTCAGGACTGATGAATAGTGCTGCGTAAACGTCAGGAAACTTGCTCGTAATGTTTTGGATGATTCTCTCGAATATCTCTCGCTTTGGCATTGCTGGCATTATGTCGCACATCCTAGCGGATTCTGTGGTTCTCTTGGAAGAAAACGTGGCAGATGACAAAGAAAAGGTTTGTTGTCATATGTTCCGCCCATTAGTGACCAGTTAAGGTAAAACGGAATGCTCATCAGAAGGATGATTTCAGGGGAAAAGATGAAAAGTCTAATGCTTCTGGTGCACTTCCATCCGGAGAAATGAATCCTTGAAATATGGAGACGAGCTTATTGAGCTTCATGGAAGAAGAATCACTGCTGCTCGCATTGTGTCAAGATTGACCCCAGCGCCGCTCATCAACCTCTATGTTGGTATTATCTTTTCGTGGTATTCTCCGATAGGTCTTGGGTCGACTCTGACGCCAACAACATCACTTCTGCTATGTATCATCTTCATGGTCGTTTTGCCTATCTCACCAATCATCTTTGAGGCGGCAAGAGGCAATATCGATCTGGATGTGTCTCAGCGGGAGAGCAGAACCAAGTTCTTTCTTTTTTCATTGCTCTGCTATGTACTGGCATTCATACTGTATCATCTCTACAGCTGTACTGTCATGAGTGCTTTGGCCGCAGCCTATTTCACTGTGACTTTGGGCGTAACAATTGTCAGCCTGAGGACAAAGGTCTCTGTGCATTGCGCTGGAGTGGGTGGACCTGGAACTGCACTGATATACGTCTTCGGAGCAATAGCGACTCCTGTGATCTTGCTCTGGATACTGGTCATATGGGCTAGAACAGTCTTGCAGCAGCATTCCATGATCCAATCAATCAGTGGGGTCTTCTTGGGAGTGATCATAACTGCGTTGACCTATCCGTTTGTTTACATCAGCTGACGTGTAGTTCCTCGATGCCGTACGAAAAGCGTTCATATGGAAACCCGAGAGAATTACAGCATCTTTCCCAATGTGTTAAGGCTAAAACAAAGTAGAACTTGAAGTGGTTCAACTAATGTCAGAACACGTAAAATGCCCTAAATGCGGTGCAAAACTGAGAAGAGGTTCGACTTTCTGCCTAAAGTGTGGGAATAAGATTCCAGAGAATCTCCTCCCTGAGCAGATTCCAGAGGCGCAACTCTCGGATAGAGTAGATGATGTTCTGCCTGCTGTTGAAGAATCAGGATTAGAAGATATCCCAGAACTAGAACCTATTGCCGGACAATCTCTGCCTGAATCCACCGAATCAAGCTCTGCGGAGAAGCTAAGTTGGGATGATGAATTGCCAGGGCTGCCTGCTGATGAGAAACTCCCGGAAGCTGAAGGAGAACTAAGCCCTGTCACTACACCGGCGCCTGCATTTGAAGTAGAGAGCAGCAAAGCACCAAGTGAACTCTCTTGGGAAGAGGGCGTCGAAGAGATAAAGGAAGGTATGCCCTTCAAGGAGATTGAGCCCCCAAGAGTATTCGCCGAAGCTCATGCTATCGCGGTCACTACTGATGAAGCGTTGGTTCATCTCTTTCCTGAAGTAAGGGATGACGCTACAAGGGATGCAGTTGCGCACTTATTCCCCGAGGGAAGAGGCAGTACAAGTCCAAGTTTCATTGATGTGGTCGTCGGAAAACCAGAAAGAATCTCGCTCAAGAAGCCTCTTGGTGAACTCGGAACTCCGGTTTGCCTAACGTGCGGAAACATACCAACATCTGATGGCTTTGAATACCCACAATATGTCTTTGATGCACTGGGAAAAGCAAGGGTAGAGAACGGAGATCGACTCCTACAAGAGAACGAACACGAAGCAGCGATTGAGAACTTCGAAATGGCAAAGTTGCTGTTTGAGAAATCAGGAAATGAGAAGAACCTTGCAGAAGCCACCAAGAGAATCGATGTTGGCTACGACGATATGGCAAGGTTTCATTACGAGCAAGCAGAGAATCACCTAAAGGAAGGTGAGTTTGAGTGGGCAGTAGTTCAGTTCAAGAAAGCTCGAGAACTCTATATGTTTACTACTGATGCAAAGAAACGAGCTCGATGTGCTGAACGAGCTCGTGACGCCTATTTAGCTTGGGGGAAGTCTCTTGAGGATGAGGGAGACCGTCTTGCAAAAGCCGGTGAAACAAGAGATGCTCTTGCGAAGTACCAGGAGTCAGCAGCAAAGTATCGTGAGGGCGAGGATACAAAGCGCTTGAAGATTCTAGATAGAAAAATCCGAAAGGCTTGATTGGCAAGACATTACCGTGGTTTGAATCGGGTCAGCCTCGAGGTTTTTCCACGAGAGATGAGGTCGATATCACTCTCACTAAGGCATAGTTGAGAGCTTATTGATGGTATTTGATGTGACCATCTTTCGTTCTCGTCCATTTCTGGGACGCAGCAGTTCACGGACCGGGAAGCACAGTGGCAACAAGAACTGAACTATGACCACTACTAGATCCAGTCGCCGGTGTCGAGTTTCCTAGGTAGGTACTCATCAGTCAGGTATTCGAACGAATGGCTGGCGAACGCTTGTATCTCGGCCTTCTCCTTTATCCTGAGCATCAACTGAAGATCCTCAACCCAAGGTTTGTTGCGCTGGACAAATGGTTCCTTCAACATATCTTTGACACGCTTGACATCGGCAGGCTGCATTGGGATTCTGACTGATTTGGGAATCTTGTACTCGTCCAAATCTCTGCTGAGGACTCCCAGCAATTTGAGTTCTGGTGTGGCAATGAAGGGAGACTCATAGCTGAGCCGCTTGCTTCCTCTGAGGAAGACAGAATAGATGTAGTGCCCATAGGGATCAGAGTCCACCAGAGAGAACGCAGGTATCTCTAGTTCTTTCACGAGCATTTTCAGAAAAGCCCTAGTAGCAATGTCCCCAGAACCTTTTCCTGTGATGACTATGCAAGGTTGACGATTCCAATACTTTGCCTCTGCCAACCGCATGACAGCTGCATCCTTCTCTGACAAGAGAATAAACTCTGCGTCACTCTCGATTATTTCCAGTTGGTCAAGGAAGGGTGTCACAGCCCAACCGCCAGTTCCCATCTTGGTTAGATCAATAACATCGCCGCCATCGCGTATAGTGACTCTGCCCATTGCTGAGCCACGAGCTGATGCAACTATGTGTACGCTATCACGAGTTGTCTGCAGCATTGACGCTACATCTTCGATGATCTTGTCACTGTATTTTTGATCTCTGAATAGATTGACATCACTGTAATAGATCTCTCTTTTCGTTGCATGCAGATTCGCCTTCAGGAGATTGAAGACAATCTCCATGACTCTGGCAGTACGCGTGGCGTCAACGACTGATGCGAGAGAGTGATATGGCCGTGAGATCGTACGCATTCCCAGCAGAAGCAAGTCGCGAACCTCATCCCACACGATGTTGTCTCCGCTCCTACTAGGTATTTCAAATGCTGGACGACCCGTCATCATTGTTTCATTCAGGACATCAAGAGCAGCTTCCACCAACCGGTCAGTTGTGTCTTCAGCTGTCAGGTTGATGACCTCGACAGTCTCTGCTAGTGCAATTTCTCCCTCCGACTTGGGTTCCATTGCCGTCCTCTCCGCTTCAGCCCAGTTTTGTTTCATCTCCGCAGCGAGTTTAATGATGGCAGGAGAGACCTTCAAGTTAGATTTCTTCTTGATGGGTTTTGGTTTCTTCTTGGGCGGAGCAGCAGCCTTCTTGGCTCTCTTCTTGATGGGAACCTCTACTGGCTTTTCCTTCTTCTTGGAAGCTTTTTCTTTTGTTTTCTTGGGTTGCTCCATGGGCTTCTCCACAGGTGTTTCTACCTGTTTCTTGGCTATCGTTGTGTCTTCCTTTCCTGCAACGATGATCGGAGCAGGTTCACCAATGATTCTCTCGACCTCTTCCTCGTGCTCAAGTTCTTTGGCGGATGCAACTAGCTTTGTCGCGCTCGCTATGCTAAGGCCATCCACTTTGGCTGCAACAGCATCAGGGCGGGAGCGTGAAAGTCTAGCTACCGAAGTATAGCCTGCTCTCTCAAGAGATAGCGCTAGCTTTGTTCCGACCCCTGGTATGTCAGTGAGCTTCAACTTCGATTCAGGGATTTCAGATGCCGCAACTTCATCCAGAGGAGCCTCTTCAGTTGGCTGACTCTTTGTTTCCGTCCTACGCAAAAGGTCTTTCGCGGCGGAAGTTAGACTGCTGGCTCCAGCACTACTTAGACCATCAACCTTCTTTGAGAGTGAGTCCGGACGAGCTCTTGACAGATGTTCTACTGAACCATAACCAGCTGCTGTGAGACGCTCCGCGAGCTTCGGTCCGATGCCGGGTAGCATCTGCAGAGATATCTCGGTGGTGTCTTTCTTGGTTGCAGGAGTTTCTTTCTTCTGCTCGGTCTTACTTTTCGTTTGTTTTTTCGGAGCCTTGGTGCTTTTCGTAGAGGTTGGTTTTGTCTTCTTAGAAGATGGTTTCCGTTCTTTCTGAGGCTTTGCGTCTGGCTTCTTCTTCGATGCGGCTTTCTTTCGAGGCTTTGATTCCGTTTTCTTCTTTGATGCGGCTTTCTTCTGAGGCTTTGATTCTGATTTCTTCTTTGAGGTGGTTTTCTTCTGTGTTTTTGCCTCAATGAGGTCGCCAAGAGTTGATTGCACAATTTCCGGTTCTTTCTTAGTCTTCTTTTTTCCGCTCAAGAATCTCAACTCCCTATGTCATCGAAATCCAGATCATCAGTGGTCGGATCTGCGATAAGTTCAGACTCCTCCACTCCTACTTCAGACTCGTCTTCCTCTCCCTCAGTTTCAAAGCCTGAGATGGAGTCGCGGATTCGGCCCGCAATTGTTTCAGCGTCAAAGAGGGGCTTCTTCCTTCCATCATTGGCGATGTACACCAGACTCTCTGCAAACTGGTCGGCGTACATAGCAAGAATACCTGCACGCTTTGCCTTTCTCCGATCTGTTTCTCTTCTTGTGATGAATCTTCGGAACTTCCGACCTGCATCTTCTAGAGCCAGTTTGATCTCTCGAATGAGCACCTCATCCTCTGCCAGAGCCTGCTTCGATTGACCCTTGAACATCACATGCACATAGGCTCCGCAGACATGAATGAAGACCATTATTGGACCACGAGGTATCCCGTTATCAAAGGTTTGAACCTTGTAGTTCCTCCAGTTGACCTGTGCCGACGCCTTCCAAGTAGCGCAGTCGCTGTTATCTCTCAGTTTTGGAACCCTATTGACAAACCTCCAGAGTACCATCGGAGCAGATGATGCGGGTTTTATCTCGCCACCATAACCAATACACGCCTCAACTGCGAACGACAGACCTTTTCCCGATGTAGGTTTTCTGGTCACTGCTGCTGCGAAATCTGGTTTGTATGCTTCCATAATCGTCCGTTCAAAAACCTCCTCCCCTACTGTGACAACAGTGTCAGTAGGTGGGGCAATGTACTCTTCACTGGAGAACGCGCGATAGAGAAGCTCTACTTCGGTCTTCGACAGTGAGTCTGCAGGTGTCTGAAGAGTTATGGGTTCAAGATGTCGCTTACGCAGCTCTTTACTTGCTTCATCGACTATGGTCTTCGCTTTGTTCGGGCTCAGACGGCAGAAGGCCTTTGTGAGGAAGCCTCTGAGATCAGATTCTGGAGTCTCTCTAAGAAGATCTTGAAACTCGCCGATTCTGATACTCGCAGGGTGGGGCTGCGCATACTTTGGTTCATCGGGGAATTTGGCGACTCTTCTTGGATAGATACGAACCTCACCATACGGGTCTATGAGGATGATCGTCACATGTGAGTTCAGGAGGGATGCCATCTCTACGTAGATATCAGAATAGCCCCTTCGATACTGTATATTCAAATAGTAGAGCCTGATATAAGTGCCATGATTGAATGGCAAATCCATGTCTATCGGTCCGCCAACATAGTCCTTGGTATTCGCTGTTGTAGTATAGAAGCTGCTCGCAGTGGCAAGCTCAGAAGTATAGCATTTGGTGACTGCAAATATCGGCTTGCCAGTGGTGTTCTGGGCATCACTGAAAGCAGAGGGAGCTCCAAAGCCCTGACTTCCCCTTGTCTGCCGTAGTTTTTCTGACTTGCTCGACGCCAGATACATTCCGAACTTCTCTAGGTCTGCTGGAACCATTCCCACGCCAGTATCAAAGCAGGTGAATTCATAAACCTTGAAACCCTCCTCGTCATCAATAGGGATGAGATCGGGCATCTGCACTTCCGTTATCTGCATGACGACCAGCGGCTCGCGCTTGGTGATGAGAGTTCGAAGGGGTGTAACGAATTTTCTGAACTCAGTGATGCGCTCCTCAAGAGTCTCCTTTTTCCTGGGTGGAAGTTGAACTTCTTTTCCCGCTCGAACGTCTTTCTCAAGTTGCTTGCTGAGTGCAATTGTGTCGATCAAGCCCTCTGAAAGCTTCTTCTTGACTTCCTCAATAATCTCAGGCTCCAGTCTATCTGCGAGGCGAGGACGTTTCTTTGACTTCCACCACCATGACTCCAGTGCATCGATGGCATTGTCCAGAAACTCAATAGAATACTGAGTGTGCTTGTTCAGACCTGTTTCAAAGCCAACCAGTTGAGTCCTCTTGCGCATGAACTTTGCAATTGTTCCCTCCTTGATATCGCCTACACCTGCGACTGGGCTTGCTGTTGGAGTTGGCTTTGGTTTAGATTCTTTGTCTGGACTCGCATCTTCATTAGGACTCAATTTCTGTCACTCCACAAGAAACCGTCAGCTGTGACTCAATACTTGAATTCGCATCCGGTTGATAATCTTTCCCTGCTTCAACATGCTTTGCGCATCTTGACTGTGTTCTCGAAGTGATTTCTATTGCATATTATTCTTTCCCGTCGCTAATGCCTTCAAACTCCTCTTCTCTACGTTGATGGATCCATTAGAGCCTACTATGTCCATGAAGCCAATCCTTCTGTACCGTAATGTGTATCCGCAGCAACCAATGAGAATGGAGAAACTAGCAGGAAAACGCAATTCGATTCGCATTGAAGAAAGATGTTTATGAGTAGGAGGTATGAGAGACTGGGACAATGTCGCATCAAGGTGTTCATGCAATTGGCATACCCAATATACCGAGTATCAGGAGCGGCGATAGCATATCCAGACGGATACTCGAAGCTCTTGGGGAACTCGAAATCAGACTCGAAGATGGCGATATCATCGTTGTAGCGTCGAAGATTGTGTCAAAGGCTGAGGGGAGAGTGATCATTGGAGAGTCTGTGGAGATCTCTGCTCGGGCAAGAGAGATTGCTAATGACAATAACTTTGACCCAGTTCAGGTGGAACTTGCCCTCAGAGAGAGCAACGAGGTCATAAGAAGCAAAGGAGTTCTAATCACTGAAACTCGCTCAGGGATAGTATGCAACTTTAGTGGGGTAGACAGATCTAATGCTCCCAAGGGAACCTATATTCTCCTGCCGGCAGACCCCGATGCATCTGCAAGGAAGCTACTGGGAAATATGGAGAGAGAGTCAGGAAAGCGTTTAGCGGTCATCATCTCAGATACTCAGGGAAGGCCTTGGCGAAGAGGCTCTGTGAATATTGCTGTTGGCTGTGCAGGCATTGCTCCGTTCAAGTATAACAAGGGGAGAAGTGACCTCTATGGCAGAATCCTGCAACGTTCCACTGTTTGTCAGGTGGATGAGATAGCTTCACTTGCCGAGCCGTTGATGGGACAAGCTGGACAAGGGATTCCTGCAGTCATCATCAGGGGCTACGCATTCCTGAAAGATGATGATTCTGCGAAGGACATTGTCAGACCTAAGAATGAAGACATGTTCAGATGAAGAAGAGGAAGAAAAGGTTCCTCAGTAGAGGAACCTTTTCAAGAAAACTGAATCAACTAAGCTTCTGCCCGCACGCATTACAGAATCTGGCACCGACTGGATAGGGCTGTCCGCAATTGGGACAATATCCTCCAGCGCCTTTGCCACTGCTTGCCTTATCGCCCGAGTAGTCTATATCGACTGATTTAGGTTCGCCACTCTCATCATTATCGACTGAGTAGGTAATGCGCATTGATCCGGAGCCGCCGCCGCCTCCAGCGGGGCCGATATCGATATGAGTAGGTCTACCAGAACCACCACTTGTGGAAACATGCGCTGCTCCTGCTTCACCGCTACTGGTTTGCCCACTTCCTCCAAGTGCAGCTCCACATCTCGGACAAGCTGACACATTACCAGCTCCGGCTCCGCAATATGGACACTTGCCTTGGTCTTGGGCTGTGTCAACATTGGCAACAATCGATGGAATCATTTTATTCTCCTTGAACTCAAACTGCATGTTGCCCCCGGCCTTCAGCTCTACAATGAGCTTATTACCACTCTGTGTTGCCTGGGCAATTGCCAGGAGGGGCACTGCAATACTCTCTGTATTTCCTTTGGCGTCTTTGTTATAGAATGAATCAGATGTCCAGCGAGACACAGCAGTACCGACTGCAACATATCCTAGCCCCCGGCCTGCGCCACGCACGAGACTCCCGCCAATGCCGCCCAGCTGCCTGCCAGCACCTTCTAGGAGCGCGGCTCCAGCCACTGCACCAGCGATTGCTCCAAACTTCTTCAGACCGCTCGTTTTCTTCGGGGCTTTGTACCAAACGAGGCGTACATCAGTCAGCTCGAGAGAACCATCTTCTCCAGCGAATTTTACATCCTTCGCAAGGACCATTTTCCTCTCATAGTCCATTGTCTGAAGGCCCGATCCCGATTGGGAAACCACAAGAAATCCTGGCCTATCGCTCAAATTAGAACACCTAGCGAGATTTCACGCAGGCGTCTATTAACTTTACTCTGTTGAGATGATACAGGCAAAAGAGAGGAGCCATCTGAGTGGTGGTTCTGCCCATCCTAGTCTTTGGGGGGTTTATCGTCGAGCAACTGCTCAATTGTATCAAGTAGCTCTGATTCGACCTCTACTTCATCCCGAGTTGTGGCACCTGTTGATTGGTCTAGTGCCGGGCCTCTATCGGACCATGTAGCTTCCTCGCGCTCTGGAGGCTCATGTCTAAAACCATGTACTATCATAATGACGCCTACAAGGGATACTATACCGCAACCAGCCAGAGTCAACGGAAAGCCAATGATCATGATTAGCCATCCGAAGAGAGCGATTTGAGGAATCGCGAAGATTGTGGCGATGGTTGGATAGAGTGAATACATGCTATTCCGAATGCGATTTGGAATCACGTCTAATAGCACTCTCTGGGTCAAGACATCCGCAAAGCCGCCGAAGAAGCTCGTAGTGACGAATATAGTGAAAATCAGAACGATTGGCAGGAGATTCTCAAGAGGAAGGGTCAACAGCTGAATCCCTGTGAACGGCCAATAGATTGAGATGATGTTGGAAGACTCACCAGCGACGGGTGGGAAGAGATACATGATCGTCGCAAATAGCCAGAAGAAGACAAATCCACAGGTTTCCATAAATCGGAAACGTGGAATCCATTTCTTTGGCTGAAATCTTCGAGACCAAATGCCAGAACGTTCCTGTGCAAGAATGCCTGGCAAAAAGAGGAGCGTCCTGAAACTAGCCACAGCAACATCTGTGATAAGATATAGATAGTACATCGGAAAGAGGATTAGATTGCCCCACACCATTATGCTGCTCGTAGCAAGCATGCCTCCCATAACGATATACCTCACAAAGGGATATCTGAAGAGAAAACTCACGCCGCCCTTCAATATCGAAATGTACTCGCCCATATCTGGTCGCTCAATTCGCTGCGCTTCGACCTCTGGAAAGTCTCTGACCAGACGGAATGAAATCAAAGCCAAGACTAGGGCAAGAACACCTTGAAACTGGAATACCCAAGGTCTTGAGAATAACACAGCAAGAATACTCCCAGGAATCAAGGACGCAGTCGCAACGATTTGCATTACCATGCCCGTGCGACCCAAGAATACACCATACTGCTTCCGATCGGAGTCACCAGGCATCGCTACACGGTAGTTGTTGTCGAACCAGGCGCTGAAAGCGCCGCTCTGCTGAGACGCCGCAATTCCAGCTAGAAGGTAGACCACAACCAAGTACAGGAATGGTGTTGAAGTGGTAACAAAAGAAAGCATGATGAAGGACACAGCAAAGCATATGCAGGATGATGCAATGATCCATCTCTGACCAATCCAATCTCCGATTGCACCCGTCGGGTAGTCCAGCATCGTCTGAACAACCATCTGAACAACTACAAGAGTTCCAACAAGACCCATACCTTGAAGGTACATACCGGAGCCGCCGCCAAGAGCCTCTGCAACAAAAATCACATAGAATGTCGTGGAGAGCACGAAAGTGAAATTGGCGAGAGGTCCGAGGATGGCCATGATTTTTGCCAAGTGCAAGACTTTGTCTGTCGCCTCTGGCAGACCGAGAAACGATTTTAATAGACCCATATTTCCTTGCTCCTGCGGGTATGCGTCTTCCTGAGAAGAAGTTTCTTCAATGCAAATCCTAGTTGTGTTATGGCTCGTGAGCCATGCCATTGGTCAGCAACAGTGAGTTTCATCTCTGTCAACACTCCATTTTAGGGCAGCGGTCCCAAGGCCGCTCGACCGGGACCACTTTGCAGATAGAAGATTCATTTGATGCATGTGCAAGTGAAACACCAAGACTATTCGGAAACGTCTTGCGACGCCGATATCGGTCGCGCATTCGCTGTGCTTCGGATGCATATAAGGTTTGACTGACAAACCAAAATCTGTGAACGGTTTATTATAAACATTTTCCAGTACGCAAGAATTTGCTTCATATACTATTTGAAATATTGAGTGTTTTGCATAGACCATTCCGAGGACACATTTGAAGGGAGCAGAGCTGGATACTGCCGTGATGGACTGCTTTCTAAAGTATGTGTCAGCAATCACTGATCGGGAATGCAGTTGGGGCGCTCTCTGCCATTTCGTCACCGAAAATTCACTCACCTTCTATAGGCAAAGGCGTGGGCCAGTGCGTCAGCGATTTGAACGTACCTATGATATCCGTATTTCAAGTTACGATTGCGTGTTTGACTGTCCCTAGTCATAATGATTCACAACCCATCGTGGAGTGGTCACAAGATATGCCCCTTCTGAGCTGGACTGACCACGAATCTGACCACATGGTGACCACTCACGGCAAGAGTGATATCCGAGAGAAACATGCAAGTATCCCAAACTCCTTTAACAACCGCAAAGAAGACGGAAGACGATGACCGAGGTATCTCAATCTCAACAACTCATTGGTTATTTTTCCGATTTGGCAGGAAAGGAGTTCACCAGACTCTTTGGCCAGCAGAGAGGAGAAGCTCTGCATAAGCTGTATGATAGGCAGTTCAGGATACACTATAACAACTACAGCCAGATGATGCCTAATCCATTGGCAAAGAGGCACGGCATCAACTCGCTCTTTGTCATGGCCGTCGATGATGTACTCAGAGAAGGCAAAGCATCGTATTCGCAACTGAGGAAGTCAGTTCTTGCAATCTATAGAGAGATGTTGCTGGGTTTCTTTGAAACGGAAGCAGCCGGTTTCAAGCAGAGCAAAGACCCATGGAATGCTTTCACAGAATGGGTCCGAAGTGGAAACAAGGCAAACTATGAAAATGAGTTCTTCAAGCTAATTGAGGTCCACAAGAACGACAAAGAATTCGGATTTGATATTCAGAGATGTTTCTACTTTGATATCCTGCGAGAAGCAGGGAGACCTGAATTGGGGCCAATCCTTTGCGAGTATGATGGCATTCTTGCTAGCGTCGTCGACACCTGGATAAGATTCACCCGCAAGGAAACCATTGCGTCAGGTGACAAGCGCTGTGCATTCAGGTATGAGAGAATATGAACGTCCATTGCACTCTCGTGAGTTCACTTCTTGCTGGATTCCAGCCTTCTATCAATAGACATATTTAGTGGCAGCATCGAACGAGTGGCGTTTCGTATTCGTACTACGAGGTGATATCATGGAAATCAAAAAGATTGCAGTGTTAGGCGCCGGACAGATGGGAAATGGAATAGCCCATGTCTGCGCACAAGCTGGCTATGAGGTCAAAATGCGAGATATTGAACAGAAATTCGTAGATAATGGACTAGCAACAATCAAGAAGAATCTTGATCGTGGGGTTTCCAAGGGCAAGATGAGTCAAGACGAAGCAGATGCAATCTTGGGACGGGTAAAAGGTGTTCTCGATTTAAAGAGCGCAGTGAAGGATGCTGATCTAGTTATCGAGGCAATTCCTGAGGTTGTCAAGCTGAAACTAGACACCTGGAAGGAAGTCGATGGAGCAGCACCCGAACGTGCCATACTCGCTTCGAATACCTCCAGCATCAGTATCACCCAGATGGCCGCAGTCACAAAGAGACCTGAGAAATTCATAGGAATGCACTTCTTCAATCCGGTTCCAGTTATGGGTCTCGTAGAGATCATAAAGGGGCAGGCAACTGCGGAGGCCACTGTGAAAGTAATCGAGGATGTATCCCACAAGGCCGGAAAGAAGACCGTGATAGTCAACGAGGCGCCAGGTTTTGCTGTCAACAGGGTACTGGTACCAGCACTCAATGAGGCAGTCTTTGCCATTCAAGAACGTGTGGCCACCGTAGAAGACATGGATTTGGCGGTTAAACTGGGTCTTAACTGGCCCATGGGTCCGTTGACATTGCTCGACTTCGTTGGTCTCGATACAGCACTCTACATCAGTGACTACTTTGTCGATGAGTTCAAAGATAGTAAGTACAGGGCACCGGCATTACTACGGAAGATGGTCAGAGCAGGATGGCTGGGTCGAAAATCTGGAAGAGGCTTCTATGACTATTCAGGCGATGAGCCAAAACCGATGAGATTCTAGTCTGATGACTGAGGTGACACTCAGGGTCATGTTTCTCCTCTCATCGCACTAAGATAAATAGTGGAGAGTCACCACAAGCGAACAGTGGTAGTCATGCAGTACGAGGAAACGAAGTACAGCGGATATGACGGGACAAGTATGTTCCTGGCGGTATGGCGTCCTGACAATGACAACCCGAGGGCTCTTCTGATAGTCATCCACGGGCTGGGTAGTCATGCTGGTGACTTCAAGAACATTGGGGAGTATTTTGCAGAACAGGGAATCGCTGTCTTCATACCGGATATGCGTGGCTTTGGGCACTATTCTGCTTTGAAAGGGCATGTCATGAACTTCGATGAATATGTCGAAGACATTCAGAATCTGATAATGCAAGCCAAGGACCGATACCTCAACAGAACTGCATTCCTGTTCGGGTCATCGCTCGGAGGAGTCAACGCAGTCAGGTATGCAGCCAAGTATCCTCGAGACATCGATGGCCTCATACTTCAAGTGCCAGCAGTCAGTCAGACACTTGGTATTGGCACCGGCAAGCGTCTTGCGGGGCATCTTCTCTCTATCCTGAATATCAAAAAATACTTCGACAGCAATCTGAACTACAGTGATTTGAGCAGGAACCCCAGTGTGATAAGAGATCATGAGACTGACCCCTTGAGATTCGAGAGAGTCACAGCGAGGTTTGGCATTGAAGGTCTCAGAGCATCAGAAGATGCATTCAATTCTGCATCACTAATTACACTCCCCGTTCTGCTTCAGCAGGCAGGTCTTGACAAAGCCACTGACCCGAACAAAAACAAGGTATTCTTCGATAGGCTATCCTCGAAGGACAAGACATGGAAACTCTATGAGGGCCTCTATCACGAGCTTCATGTCGAGCCTGAAAAGGACCAAGTCATGGCTGATTTGGCAGCGTGGCTGGAGAAAAGGTTGCCCTCATAGTGCCTCTAATCTTCTCCTGTCAGTTGAGTATGGTGCTATGAACTCACCGATCTATCGTCATCATCGTGTTGAGTCGATTTGTGTTGTTGTTGTTATTCCTGCGAGTTATTAGCTTTAGTCCCTCAATGGCCAAGAGTGATATTAGGCAAGCGCCGATGATTATCTCTATGCCCATCAAACTCAGCGGGACAATACCAAAGGCTTCTGCCGCACCAGGGACAAAGCCAAAGAGTCCTACGGTCAGAATTATGTTGAAAACGATAGAGCCTACAAGTAGTCTGTGAGGTCGTGCCTCCCAGATAGTGTATTTCAGCGACCGACATGTGAGAGCCAGAGTCAGCTCGCAGAACACGAACAGGTAAAATAGGAGCGTACGTGCTGCTACCATTGAAGGATCATCAACGGCGACTCCAAGGGGAGCCGTACTCATGAAGGCGAACAGGAATAAGGGAACCTGAATGAGTATAGTGATGACATAGAACTGCTTGACATCCCTGGAGAATATGCTCTCATTTGGATTTCTTGGCGGTCTCTTCATGATGTCTGCATCGGGGGGACTCAGCCCGAGTGCAATGGCGGGAAGTCCATCTGTGACAAGGTTGATGTAGAGCACCTGAACAGGAAGTAACGGCAATGGATAACCGATGAGGACGACAGCTGACAAGACTATAATCTCGATGAGATTAGCTCTCAGCAGATAGGCAAGGTACTTCTTGATGTTGTCATATATCCATCGGCCGAGTTCGACTGCCTTCTGGATGGTCGCGAAATTGTCATCAGCCAGCACAAGGTCGGCAGCCTCCTTCGTGACGTCGGTGCCAGTGATTCCCATGGCGACACCTATGTCAGCCTGCTTCAACGCAGGTGCATCGTTGACTCCATCGCCGGTCATTGCTACCACTTCGTTACGTCGCTTCCAAGCCTGGACAATTTTGAGTTTGCTCGATGGCGACACGCGCGCATAGACAGTGACCTTATCAACGAGATTCATATAGTCCGGGTCAGAAAGCTCCTGCAATTCCGTATCTGTCAGGACTAGGTCATTTGGCTGGCGAATTCCAACCTCATTTGCGATAGCGACTGCGGTCAGCTTATGGTCACCTGTTATCATAATTGGGCGGATGCCCACAGACTTGCATATCCCAATCGCGTCAATTGCATCTTTCCTTGACGGATCAATCATTCCGACAAGACCGAGGAAAGTCAGGTTGTGCTCTACAGCATCCTCGTCTGTCATATCAAGAAGACCAGTTTCACAGTAGCCAAGAGCTAAGACCCGAAGAGCTCGAGCTGCCATGTCGGAGGTCTTCTCAAGTATGGCGTCTCGTATGGCAGGCGTCATCTGCTCGTGACCACTATCACCAGCAACGTGGCTGCATTTGTCCAAGACAACCTCAGCAGCGCCCTTGGTGAACACCAGAGTAGTGCCGATCGCAGTTGAGTGCAAGGTACTCATCCTTTTTCTGTCTGAACTGAATGGAACCTCACCAATACGCGGATGCTGAGACCTAAGGAGTTCGGCATTGATTCCGGCCTTTTCTGCCAGAACAATCAAGGAACCCTCAGTGGGGTCACCCAGCACTTTCCAGCGACCATCAGCCTGTTCAAGCCGTGCATCATTGCAGAGAACACAGGCTTCCATCAACATGCGGAATCGGTCTTGCTTTAGGATTGATTCATCCGAATCTGTTGGAACGATTTCACCCACGGGGTCATATCCTTCACCTTTGACGCTAAGAGTGGCACCATGGAGGTACACCTCTCTGACCGTCATCTCCCCATGAGTTATCGTGCCAGTCTTGTCCGAGCAGATAACGCTAGTGCATCCCAGTGTTTCTACTGCCGCCATTCTTCTGACCAATGCATTCTGACGAGCCATGCGCTGCATTCCTATTGTGAGGCTTCCGGTAACAACACCAGGCAATGCTTCCGGGACTGCTGCCACAGCAAGTGCGATTCCGAACAATAGCATCTGGACAGCGAAAGTAGTTTCAATGAAACCCCTAATGAAAAACTCCCTGAGAAGACCAATGGCGATGACTATGCCACACACTGACAGCGAAATAGTCCCCAACCAAAAGCCGATCTCTCTCGTTCGCTTCTCAAGAGGAGTGCTTTCCTTCTTCACAGTGGCGACCTGACTTGCAATCTTTCCGAATTCAGTGTTCAAGCCCGTTGCCACAACGACAGCAGTTCCTTTCCCGTAGATGACATCGGTGCCCGAGAGCACCATGTTGCGTCTGTCACCGAGCGGTGTATCTTCAGGAAGAAGTGAAGCGCTTTTTTGTACAGGAACAGACTCCCCAGTAATTGCCGCCTCACTTATTTTCAAATTGATAGACTCTAGCACGCGACCATCAGCAGTAAGTCGATCTCCTTCCTTCAGAATTAAGATGTCTCCTGGTACAATCTCCTTGCTTGCCACTGCCACAGGTCGTCCATCTCTGAGCACGACCGAAGTGGGAGTAAGCATCCGCCGTAGAGCATCTAAAGCCTTCTCAGCACGATACTCTTGAGAAAAGCCAAGCAATGCCGAAAAGAGCACAATGACCATAATGAGAGCAGCATCTACCGCTTCTCCTACGACAAAAGAGACTACAACAGCCACGAGAAGAATAATTGTGAGGATGTTTGAAAACTGTCTAATGAACATCCGGATTGCGGAACCTCTCTGTGCAATCATGATTTCATTTGTTCCATGTTGCTCAAGGCGGGCTGCCGCTTCATCCTGGTTGAGGCCCTCGTGGGAGCTGTCCAATACATTAAGGACCATTTCAGTTTCCAGTGTGTGCCACGACTCGGTCATCATCAGTCGCCTCCGCTGTTTCGCAAACCCTTAGTTCGTGCCCCAAGTGCGGCCACAGCAGATATCATAGAGAGCATAGCCATAGGCCTCCTGAATGGCTCCGGAAACATCATCGGAGGATTGAACGCATCAGCATTCACGAGCTCACTCGGACCGTATTGAACTAATTTGGTTTCGGCATCTTCCTGCGATAGATTTTTGGAAGAGATGTCAGACTTCATCAAGACGTTCTGGATATCATTGTCGTAGCATGAGTTCTGAGCCATTTTGAGTACTCCGAATCAAGACAGATGTTATCTTTGAGGCGAGCATCACCCGCCTTTTGGCTATACAAAAACCTGCCGACAGAGGAAGGAATTGAAGATGTTTTAGCTATTTCGAAAACATTAAAGTCTTCATAATAACGACAAGGACAGGATACCGAGTCTCGGTGATGAAGATGTCTGAGAAGTCTAAGTACAACTTCAAATGCCTCGAACAAAAATGTACGACAAGAGCCTGTCATACCCGACCCCATGTATACGTCACTCTAGGAGATCTGGGCAGATGGACTGCGCAGGGGTATCTCATGAACATCCTACCAGGCATGTCACTGACATTGCCTGAGAGTGGGGAAGATCCTATGTCTTTGGAAACAGCGCGAAAACCACTGGAGGGAGCGGTGGAGAGCACATGCTGCATCTTCTTCAATGAAAAAGCCAATGGCTGTGAAATCAGATACTCAAGACCCATCTCATGCCGAACTTATCCGCTTGAGTACAACGGAGAGAAATACTATCTGAGTAGCAAGGACTGCCCCGGCGTTGGACAGGGAGAGGTCAGCAAGGAGGTTCTCCAAGAGGCGAGAGACCTGGCCGAACAGGAGTTCAGGGAGAGGACCGAAACAGACGCTGCACTTCCAGCAGTCTACTCCGTCATAATGGCTGAACTCATTAGACAGTCTGCTGAAGCCATGAAGAAACGTTCAGAAGAAGAAAAGAAGGAAACTGGCGAGGACTCGTCGCAGGGTCCCAAGGACCATCCATCACCATCTGATAGTGAAACCCATGACTAATCGTCAGAGGCTCATTGTGATCAATTCCTTGGGGGAATAGGTTATGACCTCAAGCCCATCTTGATGGATGCATACAAGGTCTTCTACTCGCATGCCGAACTTGCCCTCGAAGTAGACGCCAGGTTCAACGCTGTGGCACATTCCCAGTCCCAACACTGAAGAACTACCGCGGACAAGATAGGGGGGTTCATGGACCTCAAGTCCAATCCCATGACCTAGACGATGAGTGAAGTAGTCACCGTATCCTGCCGCCTCTATGATACGTCTAGCAATTCCATCTGCTATGCCACAGACCATTCCGGAACATATACTCTCAATCGCAGTTTCTTCGGCTTTCCGCACGATAGAGTAGATTTGTTCCATCTCAGGCGATGGTCTTCCTGCGACTCCAACGCGAGTCATGTCAGTGTTGTATCCATCAGTGGAGCAGCCGCAGTCCATCAGGACAACATCTCCTCGCCTCAGCTCTCTCGAGCTCGAGTCCGCGTGAGGCAGGGCGCTATTTCTTCCAAAAAGTACAGCACTAAAACTGGGAGCAGCACCCTGACGAAGAATCTCTTCTTGCACTATCTGACTAACCTGCACCTCAGTCATCCCAATCTGAGCCTCTCTGAAAGCCTTCATCATCGCCTCGTCAATGATGTGGCCTGCCTTTCGCATCAAAGCAACCTCATCCTCGGATTTCGAGATTCGCAAAGCGTCAATCGCAGGTGTAATCGACAATGCCTTCTTGAAGCCGCCAAAGGCCTTCTCCAGTGACCAATAGACACCCAGAGGAAGACTGTCATCAAGCATGACTGTGGAGGCATTGCCACCTTTTCCAATGGCATCTGCTATCATCAGGTATGGATTTTCATCCTCCGTCCAGGATCTTATTTCCTTGACCCAGGTGTGCGAGGAGTGATCAGACGCCTCAAAAGCTGGAACAACAAGCTCAGGTTCGGCACCTTTCGGAATGACAAGAGCCACTAGACGCTCTCTCATGTGATATGTGTATCCAGTAATATATTGGAAATTGGCTGCAGGAGTCAGAAGTGCGAAATCCGCACCGGTTGTCTCCAATTGCTTCTGGATTTGTTCCAGTCTCGACTTGTATAATGACTCTCCGAGCATCTTTCAACGCACACAGGTTGAGCTAGACGCAATAATAGTCTGACGGTTTTTGATGTTTCAAGTATTAGCAATCAGAATCACAGTTAAGAGGGGGACCGCGTGCCAACGTGATTCAAGGAGAATCTCCTTTGACTGAAGAGACTTGTGAAGCAGTTGAGGAACAGAAGCTCCCCAAGAGAGCAGTCGCTGTTGGAGCCATGACTCAATTTGCTTTAGGTCTTCATGCACCTTTCCTGCAGACATATCTTGTCGATATGCAGACGAACTTGTACGGTTCATTGAATTTCGCACAACTTGGCGCGTTCAGGAGTGTAGGGAATTTCGCGCCCACTGTTCTACAACCGGCTTGGGGAGCAGCATCGGACAGAGCGGGACACGCGAAGGCATTCGTAGCATTTGGCACAATGTGGGGACTTGCGTTTGTCTACTTGTTCCTGTGGGCAGCGACTCCAATTGATATGATAGCCATGTATGCAATTCAGTCCATTCTGTTTAGCATTCAGATTCCGACGTGGTTATCTCTAATCGGATGTCTCATGGGTGAGAAGAATAGAGGCGACGAACTAGGAAAACTGGGACTAGTAACGAATATCGCCTCGCTTCTTGCTACCCTTATCTCCGGATTCCTTGCAGGCGTGCCAGGCATCCTTCCCTTCTTGAGGGCCTCATTTGGTGACATAGGCACCGTTCTATTTCCATCCGTAGATGCTTGGCGGGAAGCATACTATATTCCGTTCTTTCTCACAGCTGTAATTGGAATCTCAGCTTCTATACTCTCTCTTGGACTTCGCGAGAAAGCTCGAAAGGGTGACGGACCAAGACGCTTCCCTCCGTTGCTCAAGCTACTCTCAAGACCTGGCGATTTCCGTCGTTTCAGTTTTGTTGCTATCTTCTACTCGTTCTCGATGTCCATGGCATGGCCGTATTTCATTGTTGTCCAGCGAGAGTGGCTACATAATACAATATTCGAAATTGCGCTCGCTTCAGCGATTATGACTGCTTCCACAGTCATCTTCACTGTGCCATTCGGTAGACTGAGCGATAGAATTGGTAGGAGACCCCTGATTTTTCTGGGGCGGGGTTTTCTGTGTTTGGTCCCAGTCCTCTATGCCTTGGCAACGAATGTCTGGTTGGTGTACCTTGCCAATGTAATAGCAGGATTCTGCACAGCATCGGCAGTCAATGCCATCACTGCGTACATTTATGATATCGCTCCAGAATCGGAGAGGGGAGCCCATATTGCAGTATTCAATACTTTCACGGGTATCGTATACCTACTAGGCTCGCTTCTTGCCGGTCTTCTGGGAGAAGCAATCCTGATTATCATCTTCGACCCCATACTGACGGTCTTTATAATGCTCATGCTGAGCGGGATTCTAAGGCTTGTTGCTTCATTCCTCTACCTGCTAATCAGAGAACCGAGGCAGTACTCATCGACGCTATGGAGAGAGTTCCGGTCACTTGTCCACCGTAGACGCCATGACGCAGACACTGTCTGAGATAGACAACCTTAAGGACACGTACAGAAACACCTTCTCAAGACCTGAGAGGACTGCATCCATTGCAAAGAGGACCCAGCTTTGAAGACGCATGGAGAGTAGAATTCAGAAGAGGCGTTCTTCAATATGCAGTCCTAGCGATAGTGAAGAACCACGAGTCAGGGATTCATGGATATGGTATTGCCCGCGAATTGCAGGAGAAGACAGACGGGCTGCTTCAAGTAAAGGAAGGAACCCTGTATCCTATTCTCCATAGACTTCGCAAGGAGCGACTCCTCAATGTATACGATGAGAAGTCTGATTCGGGGCCGAGCAGAAAGGTATACGTCCTGACTGGAGAGGGAGACCGAGTTTACCGACAACTGACTGTGCTTGTCAGAGATATCTTTCAAAAACTGGAGGTTCTAGGACATGATTAGTGGCGAGACTGAGAGAATGATTGAGGATTTCATCAAGAAGACGTCGCGGCTTCTTCCTGACAACTTTGCCGCCGAAGATCTGATAGCAGATCTCCGATCTCATATTCATGAAGCATTGAACAACAAGATCAGGGGCAATCCAGATGAAAGCCAATCTAAGCTGATTCAAGAGGTCCTTGATGACGTTGGCACACCTGAGGAAATAGCAGAAGAATATGCAATCGAGCAAGTCCATGAACCTGAGCAAGCGCGCAGTTCTGGTCGAGTCCGGTACTATGCAATTCGTTTGGTAGCAGCTCTTATTGTCGTTGTCCTAGCAGCATGGATTGTTTCAACTATCACAAATGGAGCAGTCAATTTCTCTCTCGCAGTTGTTGTATTGATGGTGTTCGCTGTCATCGAGTGGTTTGTACGAGCCAAGCAGAGTGGGGAGTCCTAGAAGGAAGCCTCAAGTACAAGCAGCTGCACCAGTAACATCATGAGAGTCGAAACCTACTATTTCGATGAGCTGTCACAAGCAAAAACGCAGAAAGTCCTCTCAGTTGTGAGTGAGTACCTCGCCGCAAATCCATCAATTGAGCACATTGTTGTTGCATCGACCGAAGGAACAACGGGACTAGAGGCAGCACAGCGGTTCAAGAACAAGACTGTCATTGTTGTGTCACACCAGGCAGGCTTCGCCACCCCAAATGAGAATGAATTGAAGGATGATCAACGAGAGAGAATTATCAATGAAGGAGCACATGTTCTCACGGCAACTCACGCATTTGCAGGAATTGCCAGAGGAATCAGAGTGGAACTGGGTGGGTGGCAGCCCACTGAGATTATCGCAGTAGCATTTCGCACCTTTGGTCAGGGAACAAAGGTATGCGCTGAGATTGCAATGATGGCTGCTGATGCGGGACTAGTTCCCACAGACCACGATGCGGTGTGCATCGCTGGAACAGGAAGAGGGGCAGATACGGCATGGGTCGTACAACCGGCATACACTCAGACGTTTCCGAAACTCAGAATGAAGGCCTGCCTCTGCAAGCCTCTAGAATTCTAATCAAAGACCTCTGAGAACCTGCTGAGATATTCCTTCTGTTCCTTTGAGAGCTTCCGAGGAATCTGGATTTTGATGCGGACAAGCTGGTCACCCCGACGACCGTCTTCTGCATGAACACCCTTGTCCTTCATTCGGAACAATGTCCCACCTTCGGTGCCGGGAGAAACCTTCATCTTACTCAATCCCCTCATCGTGGGCACCTCTACTTCGCCACCTAGCACTGCAAGAGAAAACGGTATCTCATGCTCCATATAGACATGCAGACCTCGCCGGACAAAGTTGTCATGAGGTTTCACATTGAACATGACAATGAGGTCGCCATATGGTCCTCTTCGCGCACCTGCATTTCCGCCACCTGAAATTCTTATACCCTGTCCATCTTCAACGCCAGGAGGAATCGGGAGAGCGGTCTTCCGACGTTCATTTTGTAGGCCTTGGCCTCTACAATCAGGACAAGGTGTATCGACAGTCTCCCCAATTCCGCCACATGTAGGACATGTCTGGGCGACGCTCAAGAATCCCATCGACCGAGCGACTTGGCCTTGGCCACGGCACGTCGGACAAGTCTTAGGTGCGCTGCCTGGCGCGGCTCCGGATCCCTTGCAGGTCTCACAATGGATTTTCCTGTTGAATGCAATCTCTTTCTCAATGCCAAAGAAAGCTTCTTCGAAGGTCAAATCGATTGAAATTCGAAGTGTCTGACCCGGTTCGGGCCCTGAGGGCTCACCTCGACCCCCAAATCCGCCAAAGCCACCAAACCCCCGAAAGATTGAGCTGAATATGTCACCGAAGTTATCCATATCAATACCTTGTTCATCAGCTGTTCCCCACCGGTCGTATTTGGTGCGTTTCTCAGGATCCCCAAGAACGCCATAGGCCTCGTTGATGGCTTTCAGCTTTGACTCTGCTCCTTTGTCATTTGGATTACGATCAGGATGGTACTTCTTAGCAAGCTCCCGATATGCTCTCTTGATTTCATCTTGGGTTGCATTTCTTCCAACGCCAAGTATATCGTAGTAGTCATGCTCAGCCAAGAAGCTCACCTCTCTGTGAAGGATTAATCTAGATCTTCAAAGTCCACATCAACTACATCCTCGTCTGAGGACTCATCAGGCTTCGGCCCCTTCTTGCCCTTCTTGCCACTCCTCTTTGACGAATCGAAACCAGCCATGTGGGAGGGATCAAAACCAGCTCCCCCAGCTTGGGCGCCAGGACCTGCAGAACCGTAGACCTTCTCTGATATCTTGAAGATTATCTGCTGAAGCTCCTCAGTTCCAGACTTCATCTTTGCATAATCATTGGCTTCGATAGCCTTTCGGACTTCTTCAGATTTAGCTTCAATCTCTTTCTTGAGATTGGCAGGAACCTTGTCGCCCATGTCCTTGACAAGCTTCTCGCCCTGGTAGACCATCTGGTCAGCATTGTTCCTGGTCTCAGTCTGGGCAAATCGCTTTGCATCCTCCTCAGCATATCTCTCTGCGTCCTTGACCATTCTAGTTACATCAGAGTCTGACAGGTTCGTGCTTGCAGTGATGGTTATCGACTGCTCATTACCTGTAGCAAGGTCCTTTGCTTTTACATTGACGATACCGTTCGCGTCGATGTCAAATGACACTTCTATCTTTGGTATACCTCTAGGCGCAGGTGGAATTCCTACGAGCTGGAACCGACCAAGAGTCATATTATCAGCAGCCATCTTGCGCTCACCCTGAGTCACATGGATGTCGACAGCCGTCTGATGGTCAGCAGCTGTCGAGAAGATCTTGCTCTTGGAAATAGGAATAGTCGTATTGCGTTCAATCAGCGGGGTCGATATGCCTCCCAGAGTTTCAATGCCGAGTGTCAGGGAAGTGACATCAAGAAGCACAACCTCCTTGGTTTCACCAGTTAAAACACCTGCCTGAGCTGCGGCTCCGAGAGCAACACACTCATCAGGATTGATACTCTTGTCACCTTCTTTTCCGAATATTGCTCTCACAGAGTTTTGAATCATCGGCATTCTTGTTGCGCCGCCGACCAGCAGGATCTTGTCCAGACGTTCAGGCTCCAACTTCGCATCGCTAAGAGCTTGCCGAATCGGACCCATTGTCGCTTGGACTAAATCGTCAGTCATCTTCTCTAATTGGGATCGGGTCAGTTCAAGGTTGATATGCTTCGGACCACTTTGATCTGCTGTGATATAGGGTAGATTGATTGTTGTCTTCAGGACTGTAGAGAGTTCAATCTTTGCCTGTTCCGATGCATCACGGATACGCTGCATTGCAGAGAGGTCTTTCGTTATGTCAATTCCTGTCGACTTCCTGAACTCTCTCACAACCCAATCAATGATTCGTTTGTCCCAGTCATCTCCGCCGAGCTGTGTATTTCCACTGGTTGCTAGAACCTCATAGACATCCTCACCAATATCAAGAATCGAAACGTCGAATGTTCCGCCGCCGAGATCATAGACAAGAATCTTAGCCTCTTCCTTCTTATCCAAACCATAGGCAAGTGCTGATGCAGTCGGCTCGTTCACAATACGTAGGACTTCCATGCCAGCAATCTTTCCAGCATCCTTCGTCGCTTGTCGCTGACTGTCATTGAAATAAGCTGGAACTGTAATCACGGCTTGCTTGATCGGCTCACCTAGGAATGCCTCAGCATCGCGCTTCATCTTGGCGAGAATCATGGCTGAGATTTCCTGAGGAGTATACTCCTTGTCACCTATCTTGATCCTGTAGTCTTGTCCCATCTTACGTTTGATTGAGCGTACAGTTCTATCAGGCATTGATATAGCTTGTCGCTTTGCAATCTCGCCAACAACAACTTCACCTTTGGGTGTGATTCCAACGACTGACGGGGTTATCCGTTGTCCTTCCGCATTAGGAATCATTGTTGGCTTTCCAGCCAGCATATACGCAATGCCACTAAATGTTGTTCCGAGATCGATACCTACAACCTTCGCCATTATACTTCACTATCCTTGTGTGTCTTCTCACTCTTACTCTCAGTCGCATCATTGTCAGGAGCTTCGTGTCTATTCACGCATACTATAGCCGGTCTCAACACCTTCTCTCTTAACATATACCCAGACTGGTATTCTTCAGCAACGACTCCATCGGGTACCTTTGGATCGTTACGTGTGCCAGCAGAATGCTGATAATAGGGATCAAACGGTAGTCCGACTGACTTGATTGGTCTAACACCTTCATCAGCCAAAATCTTGTCCATCTGCTGGCGGATTGCTCGAATACCAGCTTCAGCGCCCTTCGTGTCTTTCCTGAAGTCAATCTGAAGGGCACGAAGCAGATTGTCGTAGACGTCCAGCATCTTCAGAAGTATGCCCTCGCTGGCGAATTTCGTAGCTTCAGAGAAGCGCATTTCCATTAGCTTTCTATAGTTGTCAAACTCAGCTTGGAGTCTTTGCAGCCTGTCAAACAGGTCCTTTGACCTCTGGCATTCCTTCGCAAAATTCCTCTCATCAGGATTCTCTGGAATGATTTCAATGGCTTCCTCAGAGTCGAGACCCTCATCAGACATGTCAATATCAGTCTCATGATTCTCATTCTCTTTTTCAGACATGTTAAGTCCACTCTGCCTATTTTTGCGTGAAGATGACTAGCAGGACTATATAGAAAGGAAACCGACACGACTGCCGGTCGGGGACTGGCTCCTTGACCACAATTCCCCTTGATGACTCAGTCAACACCTTGGTCATGCCAAGAAAAACCTTTCGACAGCGGAAGTACGGGGAAGGTAAGTAGCCAAAGATTGAAAACATCATCTAGCTGGAATGAATCTGTGCAAGGTGAAATGACTATTAATACCGATATCGAGAGAGCAAAGAATCTCATCTCCAAGTCCAATAGAATATCTGCTCTCACTGGAGCAGGAATAAGCGTGGATTCAGGAATTCCAGACTTCAAATCTGAGGGGGGTCTTTGGAAGAGATATGATCCTCACGAATATGCCACCTTGGACAGCTTCAACAGGGACCCCACTAGGTTCTGGACAATGGGGCGTGAATTGGCAGCGACCATCATCAAAGCAGAGCCCAATGCCGCACACCGGGCTCTTGCTAAGCTCGAAGCAGATGGAAAACTCCAGGGCATTATTACACAGAATATTGACAATCTCCATCAACTGGCCGGAAACAAGAAAGTCATTGAACTACATGGCAACTATCTCAGGGCATGCTGTACTCGATGCAAGGCAGAATATGTAGGAAAAAAAGTACATCAGAGAGTAGCTAAGGGTGAAATACCACCCAAGTGTGACAAGTGTGGAGGTGTTCTCAAGTCGGAGGCCATCCTTTTCGGAGAGCCACTCCCAGAAACTCCGATGGAAAATGCTGTGGCTCTTTGTCGAGATACAGACCTGATGCTGGTAATTGGTACAAGCCTCTCAATCTACCCTGCTGCAATTCTTCCCAAAATCGCCAAGAATTCCGGAGCTAGAGTGATTCTTGTCAACTTAAGGGGTGTCAATAGAGAAGACTTTGCGGACATCATTCTGACTGGCAGAGCAACTGAGCTAGTCCCTCTAATCACAAAATACTAACCGACTGTAAATCCGAACCAACTGTACACACCCAGCCCCCCAGGAATGACGATTGCAGAGAGGATGATTGTAATCACCCCTAAGATATAGTAGTCACTGTCCATCATCCAGAGACCTAGGTATGTGAAAGCATATGAAACAACACAGGCCGTAAAGCCCAAAACGATAACAGGCGGCAAGGGCAGTATGATGGCCCACCACCCACCGAGATGAGTCCATAGTAGACCGAAATTGATCAGCGCAAAGAATACTCTTACTGCAATGTAGACAATGATAGAAACTAGAACACCAATTTGCGCAAATGAGATACGGGCAGGGAGACTCATTGTACAACCATACGGGTCTGACATAATCTCCTATTTACACTTATTCCATTTGCGTGCCACCGCGAATCTTAAACGGAGTATGATACAATGCCACCGCAATGAGCGACATCAATTGGAGATTGACAGAACTGGGTCAGCTTTCATTGCTCCTGGAGGCTAGTGCCCCAAAACCTGGAAATGTGAATCGAAGTGCTCGCTTCTCAGACACTGAATACAGGCACTTTCTTGCTAGCGCCTCAATGATGTCGAGAGGACTCCACATGTGTGCGTCAAAGGGGGTAAGAATCGGAAAAAGCAAGTTAGCTCCAGAGGAGGCAGGTCTTGGCGCACTCATTGAAACCTGTGTATCGGAGTCCTTGAGTGGTCTCAATAAGAGAAACACAATCCTTGGCTCGATTCTTCTATACGTGCCTCTGACTGTGGCAATAGCTGCCAGTCTAGTCGAAGACAGGCACTTTTCAACGGGAAATGTACGCAGTTGGCTTCAGAGAATCATCCAAGGGACGACAGTAGAAGATACAGCCGGGCTGTACCGGGCCTTCGCCCGTTCCACACCAGGGGGGCGCAAGATCAAGGAGGATTCTCAATGGTCAGATATCCATAGGAGATACGATTTTGACAATCCTGCCGCAATTGATAATGTCATGAAGGATGACCTGAAGCTCGCAGAGCTTTTCAGCTTGTCCTCAGACATCGATGAGATAAGTCGAGAGTGGGCAAGTAATTTCGAACTGATTCTGGGAGAGGTCTATCCATTCATTGCTGAGATATCCCAATCCTTGGATGACCTAGAAGAAGCGATTGTTCGTTCCTTTATCTGGCTTCTATCAAAGCGACCTGATGGATTAATCGTAAAGAAAGCTGGAAGAGCACGAGCAGAAGAGATCCGAAGACTGGCAGAGAAGACCGTGGAGAATTGGTCTGATGTGTGCGAGCCTGTGGAGCTGATAGTCAGACTAGATGATACCCTGCGGGAGGAGGGGAACTTGCTCAACCCTGGGACAACAGCCGACATCATATCAGCTGCAGTCTTCTGCAGGCTTGTCGGTCTCGCATATCCAGAATTCTAGCCAAGCACGCCGCTAAAAACAATGATGGCGAGGACTAACATGATCATCGCAGAAGGGACGAGCATAATTCTCCCCTCATTTCGCTTGACGAGCCTTGTTTCTCTGTCTGGTCCAAGATAGAACGCCAACAGAAGGAGTATGCCCAAGGCAATCATGAACAGGACTAATCCCTCGTGCGCCATCAGTAGTCACTCGCCACTGCGCTTAAAATGCCAGAATATTAACCTAGTCATCACTTCTCAGCTCAACTTTGGGTATGATGATAGAAGGCTTTGATAGCTATCTCTGCAGCAGCAGCCCCTGAGCTGCTTATACCAGCACCTGCCTGAAGACGTGCTCGAACCTTGCCCTGAGTTCTCTCGCTCGCTCCATATCAGCAGCATAGAGAGGTTGTCTCATATCATTGAGATTGGGTATCTTCTTGCAGAGTTTCTGACCCATGAGTTTTCTGAGCGCAAAACTAACAGTTCGAGGAGCCAGATCGACCCTGCTGCTGATTGCCTTTGGAGTCATTGGCCCTTCTGAAGTCAGACGGTCCAAAACAATGATTGCACTACGAGGAAGTTCAATAGACATGTGCTTTGTACCATCCCTAGACTAATCGGGTCTTTCTGTTCCCATCACATACTTGCATTGATAGTAATATAAGAGATAAGGTCAAAGCATTAAAGCACATTTTTGAGTGCCTACTCAATATTGAATAATATCCTTTTCGAAAGCACTGGCCATCATTTATTGAATGTGCTTCCTTGAAGACTGCCATGGCGTATCTCGGGCTGGAGACGTGTCACGCGGTCGACCATGAATGCGAGTTGCAGCTCCTTGATTCGCTCCATATTTATATGATAGTAGGGCTGCCGCATGTCAAGCAAGTTGGGCACTCTTCGAACTATATTCTCTTCGAGGAGTAGATGAAGAGCAAACGTTATCGTACGGGAGGGCAAATCGATGCGACTTATGATTGTCTTGGGAGTCATAGGACCCTCGGAGCCAAGACTGCTTAAGACGATCAGTGCACTGTTTGGAAGTTCGACGGGCATTGCAGACTCACAACCACATGGGGGCATCAACAATCCGTGAATATAAGATGCAGGGTCAAAGCATTCTTGTCAGCATCATTCTGTATCCTCATATCTACACAGCGGCATTCGGGAAGCAAAACAGTATAATGATGAATTACTCAACCTAAGGTCGGTGTAATTGTTGAAGAAACACGTCTTCGTGACCAGAAAGATACCAATGGATGGACTGAGGATAATCAAGCAGGAGTTCCATGCTTCAGTATGGGAGAATGAGATGCCCCCATCAAAGGAACAAATAATCGAAAACGGAAAGGACTGTGAAGGCATCGTGACCCTCCTGTCGGACCCGATATCAGCAGACATCATTGAGCGGCTGCCAAATCTGCGGGTGATAGCACAGTATGCTGTAGGATATGATAATATCGACCTGAAGTATGCCACAAAGAGAGGAATCATTGTAACTAACACCCCAGGAGTCCTAACAGAAACCACGGCTGACTTGACTTGGGCTCTGATCATGGCAGCATCACGAAGGATCGTCGAAGCAGATAGGTACGTCAGGAGGGGTAACTGGAGAGTTGCTTGGGGTCCAGAACTCCTATTAGGTTCAGACATCCATGGAGCAACTCTAGGCATCATAGGGCTGGGTAGAATTGGTGCAGCTGTTGCTAGACGCGCATGCGGTTTTGATATGAAGATTCTATATTCTTCACGCAGCACAAGGGAGTCAGACAAGTCGTTGCCCGAGAATCTAGGCGCACAACGCGTCGACATGGACACTCTTCTTCGAGAATCAGATGTTGTGACCCTTCATGTACCTCTTACGCCCGAAACCAGGCATCTCATTGGCAAGGTTGAACTCGCAAAAATGAAGCCAAGTGCTATCCTAGTGAACACATCAAGAGGTCCGGTGGTTGATGAAGAAGCACTATACCAAGCACTTCGATCAAAACGTCTGGCAGCAGCAGGTCTCGACGTCTTTGCTGAAGAGCCAATTAGGCTAGATAGTCCGCTGCTTGAGCTAGAGAATGTTGTCCTACTTCCACACATTGGCAGTGCAAGCACTCGGACAAGGTCCACCATGGCAAAGATGTGTGCAGAGAATCTTCGAGCTGCCCTATCAGGTGCAAGACCTCCAAACATCGTTAATCCAGAGGTGCTATAGATGAGTGACAATTGTCTGAAGAGAATTCGAGAGAGACAGTCAATCAGGAGATATTCAGATGAAGCTATTCCGGATGCAGACATTGAGGAGATCCTCATTGCGGGTTTTAGTGTTCCGAGTGCTGGAAATAGACAAACTTGGAGAGTAGTATTAGTAAGGCGTCAAGATTTCAAAGAACGGCTTTCAGCGGCAGCTGGGGGTCAGACCTTCCTTGCAAAGGCGCCCATTGTCTTTGTGATATGCGCAGTCCCTGAGGAGTCAGCTGAGAGATATGGTGAGAGAGGACGCAGGCTCTGCGCTATCCAAGACGCTGCTGCACTCGTACTGAACCTACTTTTGGCAGCGCATGTTCTGGGCTATGCCACCTGCTGGATTGGTGCTTTCAATGAAGTACAGGTCGTCAGACTACTGAGCATTCCTAAAGAGATTCGTCCGGTGGCTATCGTTCCAGTAGGAAAGGCAATGGGAAATATGCCGCTCAACCCGTTCGCAGAGCAGTGAAAGAAGTCGTTATCAAGGAGTCATTTTAGAATCTAGACACGTTCGTGACATCCCCGCTCAGATTAAGTCTACTTCAAGTCCGGGCTGTCTTCTATGATGCTCATTGACCTGATTCTCGCTCATTGGCATAGAAACAGAAAAAGAAGGGAGGGGGCAAAAGCCCCCTAAATTTACTAAAGCTACATTCCTACACCTACCTCTTCTTGATTAAGAAGAGTATGAGGACCACTACAACACCAACACCGATACCAGCAACCAATCCGATCAGCAATGGATCAATTGGAGTTACTGGACCCGTTGTGGGTGGAGTCGTGGTTGTCGTTGTTGTGGTTGTCACCGGTGGTGGGATACCACCTGCTGCGAATGGCGCGGTGAACGCATCAGTGAAATCAGCGGGCCAGTAGCCGGTTGGCGGATTCTCACTGACATCACAGAGACCGAGGGAGAAGTCACAGCTGTAGGCACGTACTCTCAAGGTATAGTTCGCCTCAACCCATGTGGTCGAGTCCCATACATAGAAGGTACCTGTCGTGTTCTGCAGCAACAACGCGTATGTCGCACCACCGTCTCTGCTCAACCAGATCGAGTAGTAGGCCACATCATCAGCATTCTGATCAGTGGAGGACCAGGTGAGATTGAAGTGATCAGCAGTCGTTTCACTTGGAACACCCACTGTCACGTGTGGCTTGAAGTAGTTGCTGAATGTGACTCCCGGGAACTGAACCACGTGTACCAGGTTGGTTGTTGTGTAACACGTGAAGATAACCGCCACGGTAACGTTACGCAACATGAGGTAGGTATCGTATTCAGTGTACGCAGGTGTACCAGCCTCGCTCAGACTAATCGCCGAGGCCCTTGTGTCTACAGTGAGCTTGTAGTTCTGACCAGCGAACGAATAATCCCAGCAGAACACACGGATTGCGATAGCCCCAGTATCAGCCGCCGTGTATTGGCCGGACTCGACCCCTCCGCCACCGCCGTTATCCACGCTCAACAGAGAGGCATCACCTATCTCATCCAGACTAACCTCACCATCATCGTTTTCATCGTCCCATGTCCAGACATCAAACGATGGGTCCGCGCCGTTTTGTGCATCCAACACAACTCTGACGACATCGCCTGCATTGATGCCTTCAACAGTTTCCCACGTGTAGAGGTTTGTCAGAGACACTGAGATTGGCCAGTCATCTACACCCCCTGGGTTAGCATAGCTGCCTGTCATCTCAACGTATAGGCCACTCAGGAGAGTAGTCTTTGTACTGGCAAGTGCGTACTCAGGGACACCTGGGATAGTTGGAACGCTCCAAGTGTTTGTAATGACAACATGGTCACCCACGATGTTATTGCCGTTGTAGTAAGGTGTTGGAGTGGTCATGGTTCTCGAGGTCCACTTGTTGTCATAGGCCAGATCAGCAAATGTTGTAGCATTGTAGAGCTGTAGTATGACCTTGATATCCTCAGGTACAGATGTTCCGTTAAACACGTGTGTGTAGAGGAGTAACCAGTAGCTGCCATTGATCAGCCCGCCTTCATTGTCCCAGATGATCATGTTGTACAGATCATCGAATGGGACAGGATTGAATGCAGAGGTTGAACTCGGTCTATCATTGGTCGTTGTGATGAGACCGTTCCATAGATCACGTAGCTGGAAGTCAACAACTGTTCCCGGGTTCTGCCATTCTGCTCGAATGACAAGAACAGATGCGTTGAGGGTAATGTCATATGGGATGTTCACACGGAATACGTCGATACCACCACTCTCGTCTGTTCGGGTCGAGCCCCTAATGAATGAGGTTGTCACCGCACCAGTATCGTAAGGTGTTACGGTACCAGCACCATTAACAATGGTCTGATTTGTTCCATAGAGCGATGCCATGTTGAAATCAACCATGTAGGAGTATGGTACCATGTGACTCCATGCACCATCAACGAAGAGGATGGAACCTTGGTGGATTCCATACTCTGCGGCAGCATTGACATTCAATGTGACATTGATTCCTTCTGGGACACCATCAGCAATGACAATGTCATCCTCGACAGTAGTCTGCCAGATGGTGATGGTCACAGTCACAGTTGTTGGCGCAGTAGTATCCTCGAGTTGTAGGGCTGGAACATAGTCGAACAGGCTAGCCATCGTAGCTGGATCTGCAAGCCTAAGCGTTAGCAGGTTGCAGGTACTTGTGTAGCGGCTAACGTGGTCAACAATGTCGCCCACGCCAGACGTGAAGTTCCAGTAGTTCAGTTCACCCGGCAAGATGAGGTCGTTCCAATCGAACAGTCGCGCATAGATCGGGATGTCCCCGGCACCAAACGCGACGTTGATTGTCACGTACTTTGCAGCCAGGAATGCAGCCTCTTGTCCAGCATCCATGTAGTCATAGAGGTTGAATGATTTTGGACGTACGATCACGGGACTGAAGTTCGTGTCATTGTATTGGCCTGTTGTCAGACCGAACGAGAACTTGCTGCCCTGAGTGTATTGCCAGGCTGTTATTGTATCAAATGCTCCAGTCTGTACCTCATTCAAGGCATAGTCCCAAGCAGTAAGGTCCGCGAATTCTGTCTCACCTCGTTCGACTGAACCGAAGAAGATGCTGCTTGACTCCATTCCGACAGGTGTCGGTGATGGCATGTAGATACCAAACGGATCATCGTTGTATCCATACACACTCCAAGCCTCAGCTACCTGAGCTCCGTAGTTGCCAAAGCCCTCTGACTCGAAGATGTATTCAGTTAGAGTCTGGGCATCGATAGCAGTCACTGCTGCCAAAGCATTGACTAGACCGTGACCCTGTATGAACGGATCGTAGCCCATGTCAGTTGCTGATGACAGAAGGATGTTCCTGAGCATCTGCGGAGTGGGCTTCACTGCATGCACAGTAACGTATGCATCAATGATGATAGCTGCGACACCAGCTACGAGAGGACAGGAGAGACTTGTACCTTGCCACCAGTAATATGTGGCACCTGCTCCCCACCACTCGTTCTGTGATGGCTGTGGACTGACACCCCTGTAACCGGGAGCCATAATATCAGGCTTCACAACGCCAGTGAAGGCTGGACCAGCTGATGAGAACTCAACAGCCTGGCCATCAGTCTGTTCTGGGCCATAGGAAGTCTCGTAGTAGTGGCTAGTGTATGAAGCACCAACCGAAACAACTGAGTACGAACCAGCGGGAGTGCCAGATGTACCGTAGTCGTTGCCATTGTTACCCGCTGAGAACACAAAGAGAGTTCCAGGGTATCCAGTGCCAAGTACATTGGGTACTGATGCCATATCGTACATTAGAGCATAGTAGTAGAGCTGCAGGTAAGAACCACCAGGTCCCCAACCCCAAGAGTTGGAAACGATGTCTGCCCTATGCGAGGGTCCATCACCGATGTATTCCCAAGAGCCAGAGGTTTCATTGAGATGGAAACCAGCGGCCCAGAAATCAGACATGATGCCACCACCGGAGGTAATACCCTTGGTTGCTATGAGCCTTGCACCAGGGGCAACACCGGGCAGGTTGTAGAGGGTCCCATTACCATACACATTATGACCATAGACACCCTGTGACGCAATTGCGGCTCCAGTCCAGTGTCCGTGGTTGCTCTCTGTGGTTGTCCCACCAGGATACAGCGCATTCCATGCCATGCCATCGTCTGTGATAGCACAGAAGAGGCCAGGATCAAATGATAGATAGCCTACCTCGTCATAGGCCCAGCTGAGTGAGCCGAGACCCATAGCCAAGCTACCGCCAATAAGCCCATCTGCGTAGAGGACATTATCTGCAGCATTATAGATGAAACCTAAGTCATAGTCATCTACAAAGCTCCAGTCCATCATACCTGTGATTGTTGTACGGTCAGCAGTGCTGTTCAGGTCATAGTACTCGTAGTACATTGCGCCCATCCACATCTCTGTCCATGCAAGCGAGCCGTTCCAGTCGATGATGAGGTCGCCCTCGTAGATCATTGAGGCAGCGAACACCTTCATGTACCCAGCATTGCGTTGCTGCTGAGCCCAACCAAAGGTGTAGTTGTGCGCTCCGGGGGCAGGGATCTGCCAGTCCTTCCACATCTCGTTGTAGACGAACTCAGAAGCATTGTCGATGCCCCAAGCATTTTGATAGAGACCTATGAAACCAATATTCGGTCCAGGGGGATAGCCATTACCGTACGGTGCCAGAAGGCCCATCAGGTATCTGTGAGTGTTTCCGTTGTTACAGACCGGATCCCATCCTGTCACATTGAGATAGTAGTTACCACCCAGCTCGTAGGTCAGGAGGTAACCAGCCTCAAGCCAGGCTGTTGTATTCTCTACATACGTATTGTTTGCAATGACCATCTCTGTTAGACCGTAGCTTGATGGGTCATATGACATTGGGTGAGTAGTGTTGTGGTATTCAGTATTCCACATGTCAGACTGGCTGAAGTCTATGCCAGTATCGTCAATGCCTACAATAACACCATCACCAGTGTAGCCTAAAGCGTTAGCCTGAGTAGCACCAACAACATCGTTGATGTGGAACATATCGGGTGATATGTCGTCTCCGTCTTCATAGGAAGGTTCTGGATCAATGAAGATATCGGCTTGGAGGTAAGTAATACCATCAAGAGCCTTGAGCTGTCTTAGTTCTTTGACCGAGCTGACCTCGACTGAAGCTATGCGCATCAGCTTAAAGTCAATCTGCCACCGAACTTTGGCGATTCCTGCCAAAGTGTCAGTGTCAAACGCTGGCTCAAGATAAAGCAACAGCTTGACATCACCACTTCGTGTGGTGACCATCTTTTCATCCAGAGCACCAGTTTCCATATAGGAAACCAGTAACGGATCTACTCGCTCCGTCACAGGATTCTGCTGCAAGCGACTCGCCCATCTTTCGGCGAACTCACGCTCATAGTCTGTCGGAGCGGCTACCTGGGAGTCAACCTTGGTCATTGGCGCGAATGGGACGAGGACCAAGCTTATGGTCATCACGCCGATCGCAAATAGAACCATAGTTTTTCTCAGGTTAATCATTTTTCATTTTTCTCCTCACGATTTCGATGGAGAACAAGCACGGACAGAGTAGCATCACCTCAACAAAGATGACGTCCTCTGGACGCAACAAAACTTCCAAACCAGTTCTTGTGAAACTGGCTATCTCCTCTTCAGCGTTCTCCACGGGTAATGTGATTAGTTTCGAGCTGCGACAACCCTGCTATTAAGCATTGCGCAAGATTTTCGCAATAGAGGAAATTCCTTTTCATGAGTGCTGCGAATGAAATGAGCGGCTGCTTAGAATCATGCTGGTAGCCCTTCAGAGTTTGTGGCCAGAGTGTGATTCTACTGTGCTTCAAATACTCCTATGCAAGGGCCTATGGCCCTCTCTTGTAATGAGCTCCTAATTCAGTACGAATCACTCACTTTTGCGGAACCCAATTCGATGGGCCGAGCATGCCGCCGCGTATTTCTACTGACGAATCACTTTCTTGATGGCATCCACTATTTCGTTGGTCATAATAATCGCGCCAATCAGCTCAACCCTCGGTTCGTCAGCCTTTGCTTCTCCGGCTTCTCGAGCCACCCTAGTAACGGATTTCCCGAGACCTTCAATGAGAGAGATCAGGGTCTGCTTGGTTGAATCTTCCTTCTTAGTGGATTTGACCTGCGAAATCAATTCCACCAAGTCAGAGATGACGCTGTCAGAAACCTGCGATGCAGTTTCTGCACGACGAGTCAAGTCAATCCATCTTGCCTGACTGTTCTGCAGGCTTTTCTCAAGTTCCGCAAGCTTGCGATCGTCTCGTGAGGTCATCGGTCTGTCCTTGGTGCCTTCCACCTTGAGTCTTAAATCAGCAATTTCAGATTGGAGAGAGCCAATAGTCAAATCCTTCTGCTGGATTTGAGCCCGCACATTGTCCTCAATGCCTGAAGGTCCCGATTTCGCCTTGAGTTGCGCCTCCATCAGAGAAATCGAACCTTCACGTTCGCTTATCTCGGCCCTAATTGTTTCAAGCTCCCCCTCAAGAGATGCTAATGATGTTTCTTTCTCAGAGAGGAACTCGTTGAGTCGTTTGTTGTCCACCTCAAGCCGCTGAACAGCTTCTTTGCTAAGTTTGGCCTCTTCCTTGGCCGCCTTCATCTCTGTTCTCAGACTGACCAGATCTGGTTCTGGAGCCGCAATGATGAAGTGAGCCAGAAGTGCAAAGAAGACCACGCATCCGAGGAGGTACAGGAGAGAAAACAGAACTGATCCGAAGAATAGATCTACGAGCAGTTGCAGCCCTCGTGAGAATGTGTCCCACGACCCAAAACTCCAAGGAAGTGCGCTGGAAGCCGCAAAGAGGACGCCCAGAGAAGTTGCTGCCAAGCAGATGATACCAGATACCACCATGAGATTGCGTTTGAGCTCATTCTGTGGAAGGTGTCGCTGATAGACCAGAAGAATGATACCCAGAGCAGCGAGTGGCAGCGCGAATATACCAATAGCGAGAATATCATCCATCGGTGCGCCAAGAGCGACCAGCGATTGATAGTCTGATAGAAGAGCCGAAACAGTCATTGGAGGGCCTCCCAACTAATATCGATAGGATAGGCATATGCTAGGTTAAAACTATTCTGGCAAAACTATGAGGGCGCCAAGAAGTAAGGAGAGATTGTTTCCCATTGAGAACCAGGAACAAGGGGCTCAGCTGTGACTATTCTCTCCAGAGTCTGACTTTCTCAGCTTCGTGATCTTCAATTGCCATATCGAGGCTCTTGACCAATCTGACTGCCTCATCGACGGACAGAAGAAACGAACCTTTGACATCACGATCCTCACCGATCGATAGTCGGACCTTCCCATCATTGATCCATCCTTCTGTTGTCTTCTCAGGCATGGCAAGCTGAATCTCAAGCCACGTTCTTCTCGTCTGACCCGATCCACGATCATCGAAGAAGTGTTTGAGTTGAAGTCGACGCTCGTACGTGTATGTTTTTGTTGCCATTCTCATGCGCTCCGCTTGTTGTTTGGGATGCCCTAATGCAGCCTAATCAATTAGTGAACCCGAAGGGATTTGTTCTTCTTTCTCGGCATATCCGAGCTAGAGTGCGGCGGCTTGCCCGAGGAGTCTGGCATGGAAGAAAAGCCTTATCTTTCCACTGATGGCTGACGACATGGAAGGACACGCAGTAATGCCAGCGATTCGTAGATCCACCATCGTTCTCATAATTCTTGTGACATTGATGTTCTCACCAGTGCCTGTGTGGCATACCAGTGCCGCAGATTCATCTCAGGAAACTTTCATGAGTGCAGATCTGATTGCCGCATTAGCAGAGTCTCAATCAGATGACGTGATGTCACTCATAGCGTTGTTTCCTGAAGGAAGCACACCCGAAGAGATGATTGCCTCGATTGACATGTCAGTGGCTATCAGCATTCAGATTCGACATGCATTTCATATCATGCCAATGGTATCGCTGTATGTGAGGAGCGATGAAATCACCAAGCTTGCTCAAAACACTAAGATGATTGCTCTAACACTAGACATGAACAGACAGATCACCTCTCAAACAGCAGACCCGCAGGCAGTGTTCGCAGCAAATGGAAATGAGTATGTGCACTTCACTGAAATCATGGACGCTAATGGCTTGTGGGAGCAAGGATTCAACGGAAGCGGGATTGTTGTCGCTGTATTGGACAGCGGAGTGGACGGAAATCATCCAGATCTTGAGAACCGGCTGATTGGATTCAAGGACCTCATCAACGGACGAGATGATATGACACCTGCGAATGGCATCGATGCATACGACGACAATGGTCACGGTACTGCCTGCACGTGGAATGTGGCAGGGGATGGCACGGCAAGCGGTGGCAATCTCACAGGTATGGCTCCTGGTGCGAGCATTCTCTCTATCAAGGTTCTCGATAATGAGGGTTCTGGCGATGATTCAGTCATTGCACAGGGCATCGAGTTTGCTATTGATAACGACGCAGATGTAATAAGCCTAAGTCTGGGTGGCGAATGGACAGACAGTACTTTCGTTGTCGAACCATCCGTAGTAGCCTGTCGAAACGCCGTTGATGCGGGCATTTCTGTAGTGGTCGCCGCGGGCAATTCAGGACCACAAGCGTTCTCTATCAACTCACCAGGCATCACAGAAGAGGTCATTACAGTCGGAGCATCATCTGGAGCTGAGGGAGTCATTGCATTTAGTAGTGTTGGTCCAGTCTGGAGAACTGTTTCGCAGCCTAAAGGATACATGGCTAAACCAGATGTCGTCGCACCTGGTTACTATGTTGTTTCAGGAAGGGGCGAAGATGCCATTCCAAGTGAGTATCCCAGCTACAACTCCTCACAGTATGCCAACAATTATACAGTCTGGTCAGGAACATCGGCATCGGCTCCCATGGTTGCAGGCGCTGTTGCGCTATTGGCACAGAAACATCTTGTGCTGACTCCGGAAGAGGCAAAGACAGCACTGATGTTGTCATCCACAGACCTAGGCCTTGACCCAATGCTTCAGGGGTGGGGTCTGGTCAATGTTACTCGTGCTTCTCAGGCTCTGGCTGACTCTTCACGTGACATAACAATCATGACACCAAGACGTTTCCCTACCCTCCCTTGGGGCCCGCAGGTTCTGATTGTAGGAGACGATAGACCACCTCAGAATATTACTGTCATTTCCACTGTGCAAGCAGGAACAGCCGGCATCACGATAATCGGAAATGCAAGCCAATATGTGGAAACAAATGTTGAACAGGTTTCAGTAATCTCTGGCTATTCGCACTTTGCCATTCTCCTGAACATTCCAGAGGACCTGCCTCTTAGCAATGCGGGGCTCTACACAGGAACGTTGAATTTGACTGCGGGAAACACAACGCTAGCTTCAATTGATATCAAGTTCAGCATCACTCTCTTTGGTGGGAGCTTGATGGTTGATATGGAGCACCACTCAACGGGGCTGACCGGTGACATCGATGATCCATCATACTTTGGATACTTCACCGAATATCTAAGAGAGCGAGGCATGCTGCTTACGGAGTTCGGAAATCCTGAAGATCTTAGACGAAGTTACATAGACCTCGGTACAATCTCCAGCTCAGATGTGTTCATGATTATGGATACTGAAACCGCATATTCTGATGCAGAGATTGCCGCATTGCACGGATTTGTTGAAAACGGTGGAATCCTCTTAGTACTATCGGAGTTCTGGAATGCTACAACACATTCAGCGACATTCGGAATAGATTCCTATAACCTCATACTTGAACCGTTTGGCATACAGTGTGAACAAAATGGGATAGGTGATGGTCCTGGAGGCTCTGGGCTGATATATGACGCCGACGTCGGAAGCGCTGTAGAGAATGTTACACTCATGGAAGGAGTGAGGAGCCTTTACATTGTCCAAGGAAGCACACTGCACGTTGAACCAAGCATCTCAAACGCACGCGGGCTGTTCTGGGCTGACTCAGCAAAGACTCATGCGATTGTGGCCACCGCAGAGTACGGTAACGGCCATGTATTTGTCATCTCGGATGGCTCGACGCTCTATGATGATATTCTGTTCGATGCAATTCGTTATGGAGCAGACAACCTAAGGTTGCTCAGAAACCTCGCAGAGGCAATCCTTCCTAACGCGCCCAGAATCTATGATGTCGAAATGAATATGGGTAAGTTGGGCGAACTTGCAAACATCACTGCATATGTCTTTGATAATGATCTGGAGCGTGTATCGATTGACATCATTGGACCCGGAAACACAAACCTCACGGGCCCAATAACAGAGAATCAGGGCTACAAGTTCTCAACGATATTTGTGTTCAGTAGTGGAGGATTCTACTCAATCCAGGTGGAGGCGTCTGACACAGAGGGCAACATCAAGATATTCCAGAAGACGATTCTTGTACCCGTGAATGCGGCAGATGACCTATTCATTCAGGCTGTTGTCTACACACTGCTAGGCGTGGTAGGCGTCGGGCTGATATATGTGGGATGGCTCAAGTATGGATCCGGGAGAAAACCGAAGCCCAAAGTGGAAGAGCCTCAGGATGAATGGGAGGTACCCCCACCTTCTATTGAATAGGGCCGAAGGTGGACTCTAGAAAATCACGAAGCCGTTCATGACGCGGCTTCAGCAGCGGCTGATTCTTGAGTTTGGCTCTGGCTTCAACGCGCTCCAGAATCTCATATCCGAGTCGAGCGCCCTGTCTTGCGGCTATGACCTGTCCACCTATCAATTGACCCCTTGGTCCGATAACAAGCGCGACCTTGCTGAACTCACTGGGATCCTCAACATACTGGACTTTTGTCTTGACACCCAAGTCCTCAGCAGAAGTCGAGGAATGACCAACACAGACAACATCATTCCCAAAGATTCTGTCATACTGAAGTCGCTTTGATGTGTCCCCGTATATCTTGGTACTTCCAACTGCTGCAACGCCAGCTTGCCTTCCAGCTCTCGCTGCCACACTGCCAATCGGAAGAAGAAGATTTAGACCTGTATATGAGTCCTTCATCTCGACGCAGTCGCCCACAGCGAAAATGCCCTTGACAGAGGTCTGCATCTGCTCGTCAACAAGGATTCCACCAAGACTTCCGATCTTGGCACCAAGTTGTTGAGCAAGGGCGGTGTTGGGTCTGACGCCAGTCATGAAAAGAATAGCATCCGCATCAACCTGTTGATTTCCAAGGAGAACACTCTGGACGTGCTGGTCACCAAGGACTGCGGAGGGAGCAAGTCCAAAGTGCAACTTTAGAATCTGAGGCAGCCTCGATTGGAGCTCATCACTCATTGGTTCCTCAAGTTGCCTTCTCATGAAACGAGAACGGATAATCATATGCACATCCTTGCCAAGAGAAATCAGTCTCTCTGCAGCTTCAAGACCACTGAATCCAGCACCGACAATGACAACCTCATTCATTTCTGAGAGTTGTCTGCCGATCTCGCTTGTGTCAGTCATGTTCTGAATCGTGAATATGCCAGGCAAATCAGTTCCTGGTATCTCAGGGATATTCGGAATGCCTCCAGTGGCCAAGATGAGACGATCATACTTCACTGTCGATTTGCCCTGCTCGTTCTTTGTCTTGAGTGATCTTGACTTCGGGTTTCCGCTGATTACGCTTGTACCGGTGACAACATCGATGCGTTTCTTTGCCAGTGAGCTTATGGACCAGTCATTGATTGATAGATCCTTTGTATCTGGGAACTCCAGAGCAAGTGAGGCACCTGGTTTCTTATGGGCGTCAAGAACCTCCTCAGTCAGGATTCTTACCTCAGCTTCGGGATTGAACATCCTTGCTGCAATTGCTGCAGCTGCTCCGCCGGGGCCGTAACCGACTATTACTATTCTCATGATTCAAGACCTCTTCTATCTCTCATTCTTCTCATGACCAAGACTATTACAACTACAATGACAACCAGCGCAAATCCCATAATGATTGCTGTATTGTCCTCAATAATCGACAGTGTGGCGAAGTTCAACTCGGTCGCTGAGACTGTAGCACCTCTGGCGATAGCGTAGACATCATAATTGCCTACAGGAAACCCCGCAGGGGCAATAAGAAACTCATAGAGACCATCGATGCCTGAAACTGTGAAATTGAACCATAATCCAGAGGAATAGCGGAATCCAATCAAGACCTCTGATGCGAGCGCAAATCCTTCAAGAGTGAACTGACCGGATATCTGCTCATCATAGAGAAGGCCAACGCGGACTATTGAACTATCCAATGATGCACTCACGATTCTCATGAATCCGCCAGTCTGTCCAGAGAGCATGACCAGTGGTGAGAAGAGTGATTCAGATTCGGATGTCAGATTGAAGAGGAGGCTATTGATGTATGGGGTCAAGAGAGTATCGGACTCTATGAGGAATTGGATTGTTGCATTTCCATTCACCGTCGATGATTGAAGCTCCTCATACGATCCATCCACAATACTTGCGCCAATGGTCATCGTACGCACCGATGAGTCTCGGTCATCAGCCGTGAGCTCGACAGAGAGAGAACTGTCAATGGGTGTCATCGCTAAGCTATCAATCAGTGGTCGCCATTGATCAGAGAGGACTCCGACTCCGGTCTGATCACGGTAGAGTCCTGTTGCATTGTGAGTGGCACAGATGACGCTTCCTCGCTCCACATCTTGGAAGCCCTCAATCTTCAGGACGGTCATTGCACCATCCTGCCACCACAAACCAAGCAATGCTGATGATTCATAGGATGACCCAGACCACTCATAGATAGAGAACGTGTTTCCAGTCAGGTTGAACAATAGATTGGCACCGTTGACTCCAGTAGAAACGTTCGAGTCAGAGTCCCACTCCATGCTCAACATATCAGCACCACTGAAATCACTGCCAGACCTTGTCGTTGCTGCAAAGCCCATAGACCCGATTTGTTGCATTACCTTGACCGAGAGAATGTCCAGCTCTCCCGAAACTGCTGGATCCACAGGGTCACTCACCAAATCCTCAATGAGTGCCCAATCTGATTGTGAAGAGCCACTCTCAAGGGCTTCACTGAGAACGTGCATGACGGAGAGAGCGGCGTCGCAGAGTCCATGGCCCCAATACACGGAGGACAGGTCATAGTGCGAGGATCTGCCTCCAGCACCATTGACTAAGGCAGTGTAGTCGCTCCATTTGCTGGACGTACCTTCAGCCTGATGAATCAGAGCAAGGACTCCAGCAACATGCGGAGAAGCCATGCTAGTACCTGCCTTTGAAATCCAGAGCGAAGATACACTATTTCTTGCGGCAGATATTCCCACACCAGGAGCTGAAATGTCTGGCTTAGGTGCACCATCAATGCGGGGTCCTCTGCTTGATGAAGAACTAATACTTCCAGAGTCCTCATCAAATGATGCGACAGCAATGGCAAAGTCTGAAGTAGCAGGACCACTGATAGTGTGCAGGTCTTCAGTATGGTCACTGAAGGTCATGTAAGAAGTGCCCCAGTCGCCATCCCATGCATAGCCATCAACATAGACTGTATCTCCTTCAGGATTTTCGACTCGGATAGTCCAATGCCCATCAAGCCAATCATGCTCAGCGGTCGAGACTTGGATGATGATGTTATTCATCCCGCGTGGACTAATCTCGCAGAACACATATGCAGAGAGATTCTCCGTGTCTAGGAAGAAAGAACGTCCTGCTATGTCTGAGTACTTCCCAAGGTCGATTGGTTCACCCGAGGAGTAACCTAAGATCACATGCTCATCACGATCTGTAGACTGCCACAGTAGACTCAAGAAGGTAAAATTAGGTTCACTGTAGACATCTAGACCGACAGTATTGTACGAACCGGAGGAAACGCTGATACGTGCATGTTTATCGTGGGTGGCCAGATTGCCCGCTGCTGCAGTTGACAAGACCCCATGACTGAGAAAGGCTTCTGTAATCGCAAGATCTTCAGGATCAGTTCCGTCAAGAAAGCCCAGATACGATGAGAACGACATGTTAATGATGTCTGCCCCGTTTTCTACTGCAAAACTAATCCCGTCGATGATGTCTGCTGACTGGAGCGGGCTGCGAACGATAATCAGGTCAGCTCCGGGAGCTACCCCCACATAGGATGTGAGACCGGGTTGTCCCCCTGCAATTGTTGATGCTACATGCGTACCATGACCATTCGTGTCTCCGACAGAAGTAGCCAAAGTCAGATTGACTCCACGTGCATAGACGAGTGACTCTTCCTGATCGTAGAACAAGGCAACCTTTGAGATGTTCAGAATTACTGCTTTCTCAGAGGACAGGTCGATTGAATTGTCTACGTTCGCATCAATTCCTCCAATCCATCTATCCCCAGCTGCGTAGTTGAAACCAGTTGCACCATCATTATTGGCATACATGTAATCCAAAGCATAGCTTATCATAGGTCCTGACTGCGAGTTGACAGTTCGAATTGGACCTTCGCCTATGCCAGCAACTGAATCGTTATTGAGGTCGATGAAGTAATCGGGTCCTGATAGGAGGAAGTCAAACTGGCCAGGATACTGTCGCCAAAAGGACGGATGGGTCCACATGGCGCCGGTATCGATTACTGCCACAGTGACGCCAGAACCATTCACAGCCTGACCATCAGCATGCAGGTTGTTCCACACGTCATCAGCCCGAATCTCTGATACGGATGTGTCAAGGGATGGAACATACTGTTTTGTACCAGAGGTGGCTCGGACAAGCCCCAAATCGGTGAGATGATCAAGGACATCTCTCGAGGTGACTATGGCAGAGTAGATACGACCGACATTGATGATTGTGGACCCGCGTCTCGCAAAGTCAAGCCCGAGAGCTTCTGCTTGTGCTATTTCTGTTGATGACAGCGGTCCCTTGAACTCAAGGATCGCACTCGCGCCACTCTCTTGTGCAGATGCTATCTCCATCTGGAGCCTTGCTTCAATCAAGTAGCCATCCGCAATAGGGCTATAGTAGCTGCTGTGCTGCACTACCGAGTTTCCAGACAAGGGTAGAATCGATACTATGAGTAGAGCAACTATGAGGTGGCTTCGATACATCAGTGTCCCTCGAGGATGGTTACCTTTCCTGCTCCATGTCTTCGACTCATATGCTTTTGCCCTTGGCACTATGATAGAGTACGCACAGACAGACCATCTTCGTTGACCGCGAAACCTCCAATAAGATTGCCACTGGGACTGAGGGCGATGGATAGCTATACCAAAAGCAACGTGGTAGCACTTATAACTCATTGATAGAGCTAATTGATTGAATCGGAGAGCGCTTGATGACATCTCATGATGATATTTTGCAGATACTCAAGAATGGGGAGGACCATCATACCGAATTCAAGAGAAGACTGACGAAGGCGGACCTCAAGAAAGATAGACGAGAGAAACTTGTCACTAGGATAAAGTACTTGACGTGTGAGAACCCATTTGAGGGTCTCTTCCTCTTGGGGATTGATGATATCGCAGGAAAGGAGTGGGAGATCTTCGGCATCTCTGCACCTGCTCTCAAGGTTGCAGAAGACGTATTGAAGGAACTCTGTGAGGAAGCGGCAGTAGAGATTGTAGAAGAAGAGCAAGTAGAAACTCCAAAGGGACTTGTGGGAATCTACCTGCTGAAGAAACTAGCAGCACCGGAGATCAAGGAAACATGCTCCGTGAATATAGCAGGAAGGGTGAACTCAGGAAAGTCCAGTCTAGTCGGAGCACTTGTTACCGGAAAGCCGGATGACGGAAAAGGAAGATCCAGATCATTTCTGCTCACACACCCACAGGAGATTACGCGTGGTCAGACAGCAGATATTCACCTTTCATTTCTAGGATTCGATGAGAACGGAAATCCAATTCATCCTGTGAATCCTCTCAACAAGGAGGAGTCTGCCAGGATTCTTGACCAGTCTACAAAGATAGTGACATTCTTTGACGCTCCGGGTCATCGAGAATTTAGCAAGACCATGATAAGAAGCATTCTGGGCGCTGATGCTCAGTACGGCCTCATACTTGTGCCGGGGCCTGAGGAAGCACGCTTGATACGCCAAGAGGAAGACCGAACAAGAATCCCCAGACTCGATGAGATCACAAGAGAACATCTGATTCTCATGTCCAGCCAGCAGGCTCCATTCTTTGTTGTGATATCCAAGGTAGACAAGACACGTGCTGAGGATTTTGAACTCGTATACAATGTCCTAAGAACAAGCCTCAAGGACATTGGCAAGATACCTATCACAGTCCGGTCTCCGGACGAGATACAACTTCTTGTGAAAGAGATTCAGCATGGAGTGATCGTGCCAGTCGTTCCTTTTTCTGCGCTGGATTCCACGTCAATAGCGCTGCTTACAGATCTCCTCAGAAGTGTTCCTTCTAATACAAAGCATGCCAGTCCTACAGATTCCGCGTGTGCGTACGTTGACAAAGTATACCGAGGAATCAAAGGAACTAATGTCGTCGTGACGGGCACTGTAAAATCGGGAATCTTCAAGACAGGACAGACTGTAAAGGTTGGTCCCGAAAAGAACAATCAGTTTCAAGAAGGCAGATTATTCAGTATTGAGATGTTCAAGAAACGAATCAGTGCTGCGAGAGCAGGCGATCTCTTCGGATTTGATATCAAAGATGTCGACAAGCATACGATTCGACGAGGACAGATGATAGCCGATCCTGAAGAACAGGTTCAGGGCTGCCGGGAATTTGAAGCCAACATAGTGGTCACAAGACATCCAACAAGAATTGCTGTGGGCTACACGCCCGTATTGCAGTGTCACACAATCCAGCAGACAGTCGTTCTCGATAGGATATACGACGCCGATTATTTGTGTGTGGGAGACTTCGCAAGAGTCCGGCTTAGATTCATGGTGACACCAGAGGCAGTCGGAGTCGATGACAGAATCGTTCTGAGGGAAGAGAATACAAGGGCGATAGGGACCATCGTCGCAATCATCAGGTAGAGTCCGCGGTCCAAGTATGAGGACCATCACCAGTGGGGAATAATACCTCATCACGAATGAGTCGTCGTGATGATTTCGCAGAGATGATTGGCCAGAGTGACACTTTCTCCCTTGCGATAGACTCAACGAGATTGGCCTTCCAACTTGTCGGAGCAGATAGAATCGCGTTGGCGCGAGCTCCCGATTCGAATATCGTGGCTTCTGGTACCAAGCGGGCCAGTTCTCTGACTCTCTCAGCCGGACCCTCAATCAAGAATTCGGGTTGTATGCCTAGATGACTGAAAGATGGTACAAGGACAATAGCTCGCTGCTCTACCAGATTTCTAACGATCAGAGGCGAGCCTACTAGAGTGTTCGATAGAATAGCCAACTCACCAAGTACGAGTCGCCCGAGAACTGCAGCTTCCTTTTGCTCCAGCTGTGTTCTTATCTTCATTTCTAGTGTAGCTTCGAACGTCCCCTTCACTGGTTTCTTGAAACCGGCCTTCTCCAAGGCATGTCTGACGATAGACAAACCGTGTGAAATGGGACCGCCAGTCAGAGGGAAGATATCTTCCAGGTTTAGCCAATACTCAATCGAGTCAATGGCATGCTTGCTGCCTTCGACTACGGCGAGTGATCTCACTATTGCACCATCAAAATACAGAATTGATGCCCAAGTATTCCCAGCGGCTTGTTCGCTCACTTCCAGAGAAAGCTGGAATCCTAAAGACGTGGGATCACACATAACTCGAGGGGACAGATGAATTGATTCTAACAGATAGCGCCGCTTTATCAGCTGCTGAGGATTTGCAAGGGTTTTGCAGAAACCATCGATGATGTGGTATTCCTCTGTGCCGAGGGAAACCAATACTGAGTCGTGAACAGCCTGAACTGAAGTCACCCATTCAGAAAAATCGATGTTTGAAGGCAGTTCACGCAGGACAGAGGTCAGCCAGAGATAACCCTTTGAGGAATATGTCAAAGCATGATTAGTGAAGTGGTTGACGATGGGCTCCCAAATGCTCCCCTTGCTTCGTTTCTTCCATTCACTGTACCACGCAGCCTTGGCTTCATCCTTGAGGAGGGAGTAGGCTATGCCATTCCCCACGGAACCAGCAAAATCGCTCTTCCATTGTGACCTATCTAGGTGCAATAGGTAGGCAACCCGAAGCAAGAGACCCTCATGCCAGATCTTCGCAATTATGGATTCTTCAAACAGTAATTCACTGTCGTCAGTTATCTGAATTCCGAAGGTCTGGCTTCCCCTCTCTGTTTCTGACCGAGTGACAAAGATGTCGGGAAATTCTGGTTCTTTCAGAGACAGCAAACGTGACACTCGCCGGATTGCCTTCCCTAGAGCATCGCGCAAGTCTTGAGTGGCCTCAATACGAAGCTCCTCGGGGGTTAGTGGCCTGGGCTTCTCATACTTCGCCACGAGCTTTGAGCTCTTTCTTACATCGTCATAGACAGACAGGCCTAGATTCTCACCAATGACCATCACACCAGCGGCATTGAAGAAATAGACTCTTACTCGGTCGGTGGACACCACTGCCACGAGGTATAGAATCCCCCTGAGCTCTCGGAAATGCTTCCTCAGTACGGCTTCCTTCACCCTCAGGACTTCAACAGCAGCAGCACCAGTCTCATTGAACTGCTTCTCTCCGAAAGCTGCAATCGCCTTGGGAACATCTCTGGATATCTTTGACAACCAACTTTCCTCTCAAATGAGTATGTCTAATCCCTAGATAAAAATGAAGTTGAATGATGCCCTATGCAACAGCCTTAATTCCTTTCGCCAAGGAGTACGATGGACCAAGAATGCTTCAGTATGACCTTACGATTCTGTTCATCTGGTACGCAGTACCTATTTCACTCCTTGGCTTGAGAGCTGCTCTTGCGGGGTATAGGGCATGGAAGAAAAGGAGCGAACTGCGTCAACTTGAGAAGAAGACAACGCCTTTTACAAGAGAGATCTGATGCTAACTCTCTAGAGGCGTAGTCTCAGTGTCTGGATACATCGGCAACAGGATATCACGAGTCGGAGTCGTATTCATGACAACATCTAATGTTTCTTCGTTTCTCAGAAGGATACAGCCGAGGAACTCGTATTCAAACTTGTCAAGACGAATATTGACACCTCGCCTCGGTATCTGTGTTAGAAGAAGGATGATTGAAAAGTTGCCACGAGGAAGCTGATTCAGTATGCCTCGTTTCATATCAGGCTCAAGCTGACCCTCGAGCTGTCGCGTCATGACTCCACGTTCAATGAAGTTGTACCGAATCCGTTCAAAGTCGCCGCTTGAGCTCTTCTTGGGACGAATAAATGAGATAGAGTAGCCAAGGCGCTTCAGGGAGTTGTATCCAATCAGAGTTCTGAAGAGAGGAGGACTCAGTGTGTCAAGTTCCACCTTGCGGAGTTCGACAATCTCGCCTTCTCTTCGTACTTTCAGGTTCATTAGGCTCACTCATCCAGTTCTATCTAGTCCCATTAGCACAGAAACACAACCACATGTAAAGGATTCTGAGAAATCAATCCGCGAAAGCCCTCCAGAATAAAAGAGGGACCTTGTATCAAGCTCCGTGTATGAATCCCGCGATATATCTGTGATGCACCTTCATGATGTTGTGTGACTCGAGGATTCATCTTGCTAGTAATCACAGATCCATTGAATCTCAACTCCCTTAGCATGAAGAATTCTCTGGGCGTCCCACTCATCTATTCCACCATTACCTTGTCATAGTGACGATCTTGCCCTTTTGAATTCAAGCACCAATTTCGAACTCAATTCGGGATCACTTTTCTTCGCCCCAAGAGGGACCCATCCCCCATCGGTATTTTGGGTTTGAATGATAAGCTCGAGCCCTCTCTTGAGAATTTCTTTTTCAAGCTCGGATTTGGGTTTACCAATCACAGTAAGATCTACAACGTCAAAGATGGACTTAGCTTCGATGCTATTCTTCATATGCTGAAGTAGGGCAGCCCTTCCATCTTCGAACACCTTGTTGTCAGAATTGATGCCCATGGATTGCAGACCAAGGAGTATATTGCCTGTCCCGAGCGGGTCAGAGAGTTTCTGGCCTTTGAAATCCGGCCAATGTCCGTCTTCATATTGCGTATACAACAAGAAGTCCCTCGCTCGACGTAGACGGTTCTGTTCGTCATATCCAGCTGAACAAAGCGCTTCTAGTGCCTTGCCTGTCAACCATGTTATGCTTATGCCAACTGGATACCACTCCCTTCCGACTTCACTCCATGTGTCTTCGATATACGGATCGAGCTTTAACGACTCCGCAAACCCTCCATCATTCTTCTGCCTTGAAATGATGAAGTCCATCATTGTCTTTGCAAGTTTCTTGTCCTTCACCTTGAATTTCGAGATAAGCGTCAGGAGTTCGGAAGTCAATTTGACAGAACTCGGGGCGCCCAGCTTGAATCCAAAGGGGATTCCACCATCACTATTCTGAAGAGTTTGTAGGTCAGCTATGACACTTTCCTGAATGCCTGATGGTATCTTATTACCAGCAGCGATTAGCCTCGCCTTGTCAGCGATGTTTCCGTTCGACAATAAGAAGCTCTGAAAATCATAGTGGAGTTCGCTTTCCATCTTTGTTAAGTCCTCCATTGAATGAGTGTGCAACCCTAAAAAGCGGGGATTTGAAAATGAGCTTAAGTCAAAGCTAGGATAGTTTAACGATTCTTACTCTTACTATGCATAATAATACGACAACTCAATATTAAAGATATCAGTTGGTTATTCTTCTTCGCCCTCAGTCTCGTAGTACTCAAGAACTTCCTTCCAGCGCTCACGACGCTCATCCTCAGACAGCTCGTCATCATAGTTAGACTCTTTTTCAACGACAACGATCTTCTCACGAGGAGAGTGTTTTATTCTGTACTCGACCTTGTAGGCAGGATTAGTCTTTACCGACTTCTCATGCCCACATTCTCGGCACTTCAGAATTGGCAACTTTCGACCTTCCTCTTTCTTAGGAAGCATCAATGCACCACATTTCTCGCAGAATTCCACCTATGACTCGCCCCTGATGGCTGAATTTCTCGCTGACTGCCTCAACCTTCATTTAAGGTTGACGCTTGGGTTCACGTAGCATATGCATGAGCCAAGATAAACTTGTAGACGAAAAGAAAGACTTATGAAAAGGAAGATATGTGCCCGCTATCAGGCAATCCTTCAGTACAGGCACTGGGCCGAGCAAGGAAGTAATCTCTATGGTCAATGTGAAGCCGTTCAAAGCATACAGATTTGATGAGAGCAAAGCGGGGAAGCTAGCAAACCTCGTAGCGCCACCCTATGATATTATCAAGGGCGATATGATTGACAAACTACAATCTCTGTCAGAATACAATATGGCGTGGATTACCAAGAACAAGCCAGAAGAAGGTGACACGCCAACAAACAATCAATACACGCGAGCCAAAGGCCATCTCGACAAGTGGATTCGGCATGGCATCTTGAAGCAGGATGATACTGATTCATTCTACGTGTACGGTCAAGACTTTGAAATCGATGGCAAGCAGTTGTTTAGATTCGGTTTCATCGGATTGATTGAACTCGAGGAGTTCGCCAAGAAGGCACCGAGTACCGGTGCGTTTACAGGTGTTCTTCAGCATGAAGAAACCCTCCCAAAGGACATCGAGGATAGGCTTAATCTATGTAGAACCTGCATGACGAACTTCGGACAGATCTTTGTTATCTATCCGGACCATGAAAGAAAGATTGACACGATTTTGGAGAAGTATATGAAAAGTACTCCAGTTGGAGACGTGATAGACGGAGATGGAATTCGGCATAGGCTCTGGAGGATCTCAAAGAAGTATGACGTACAGGAAATCACCAGACTAATGAAAGACAGGTATGTAATCATCGCAGATGGACATCACAGATACAAGACTGCACTGGCTCTCTCCAAGGAAAATCCTGGACTCCAGACTGCCAAGTACAGGATGATGACCTTTGTGAATATGTCCAATCCAGGTCTAGTTGTGTTACCAACACATAGACTCATTCAGAATCTGGATTATTTCTCAAAGGACATGTTGCTCAAAGCTATCAAGGAGTACTTTGATCTGGAAGCCTTCACTGCTAAGGAGAAGATGTTTGAAGTAATGAATAGGAGGTTCAAAGAGGGCAAGAACTGCTTTGGGTTATTCATCAATGACGGAAAATTCCATGTTCTTACATTGAAGAGCCAAGGAGTAATGGACTCGTTGCTGCCCGATAAGTCGCCGGCGTTGAGAAAGCTCGACGTAGCGATTCTGCATGCACTCATACTCGACAAGATGCTTGGTATTGATAGAGAGAAACTTGCTGAGGGTACCATGAAGGGTGGAGGGTATGTTATCTACATAAAGGGCATCGGAGACACAGTCGATGAGTCAATACAGAGTGTGAAGAAAGGTGCACAAGCCGTGTTCTTTATGAACCCGACACGAGTACAAGAAGTCGAGGCAGTTTCGAGGAATTTCGAGGTCATGCCTCAGAAAAGCACGTTCTTCCAGCCCAAAGTGTGGACTGGATTCACATTGAACAAGCTTCTGTGAGCGAAGGAAAAAATGCGTAGGTGAAAAGTATGGCAAAGAGAGTATTCAATTTCTATGCAGGTCCAGCAACTCTCCCTCTTCCGGTTCTTGAAAAGGCAAGGGATGAATTCTTGGATTTTGCGGGGACTGGAATGTCTGTGATTGAGATATCACACCGTTCTAAGGAATGGGAAAAGGCCATGACCGATGTTGACGGTCTTGTCAGAGAGGTCATGGGCGTGCCTTCAGACTACAAGATAATGTGGTTAGGTGGTGGGGCATCATCGCAGTTCTTTATGGCTCCACTCAACCTTCAGGTCACAGGCAAGCCAATGGAGTACGTTTCCACTGGTTCATGGTCACAGAAGGCAATCAAAGAGGCAGGTATCTACGGGGACGTAAAAGTCATTGCTTCCTCCGAGGACAAGAAATTTTCGTACATACCCAAGAATGTCAGCTTTAGTGACAAGGCTGCATTTGGGCACATTACTAGTAACAACACGATCTACGGGACAGAATGGCAGTATTGGCCAAAAGTGCCAAAGGATGTTCCTCTTGTCTGTGATATGTCCTCAGATTTGATGGCCAGAGTGGTCAATGTGAAAGACTTCGGAGTCATCTACGGCGGCGCTCAGAAGAATCTTGGCCCAGCTGGCGTTACACTTGTAATCGTGAGAGAGGACTTGCTCGGAAGAGTGCCAGAGAAAACGCCCACCATGCTAAAATACAGTACTCACGCCAAGGATGTGATGTACAACACACCACCTGTATTCGCCATATACATCGCCAAGATCGCCCTGGAATACATGAAAGGCATCGGCGGGATCAAGGAGATTGAAAAGCGCAATCGTGCAAAAGCAAAGGTGATCTACGATGTGATCGATGGGTCGAAGGGATTCTACAAAGGTCATGCTGTACCAGACTCACGCTCACTGATGAATATCACATTCACCTTGGCAACACCTGAGCTTGAGCAGAAATGTGTCGATGAGGCAACCAAATTGGACCTGATCGGTCTGAAGGGACATCGCTCCGTCGGTGGCATGAGAGCCTCAGTCTACAACGCAATGCCGCTTGAGGGAGTGAAGAAACTCGCTCAGTTCATGAAAGACTTCCAAGCAAAGAACCAGTAGTCTATAGTGGAGGGTTTATTCCCTCCCCTTATCTCTCTTTTTGCTCAGTTATTCTTTTTACGAGTGTATTTCGAGACAGCTTCTTGTAAGAATAGAGTCAGCTCTTCCAGCCGGTCGCTTTCGATGAGGCCTTTGTAAGTCCGCCGCATAACCGACCCACTTACATGGACGTCAAGATTCCGCATCTTGCTGGTCCTAAAGAAGGTCTTGAGGGCTGAAGCAATCGGAATTAGAACGCCGCCCGGCAATCGACTTGAGAGAAAGTCTTCACAGCAATGGCAGTCAATTAGGATAATTGTGTTCTCTTGGTCAGTCAGAACTTCAACTGGCATTTCTTTCTTTGAATCCAACCTAAGCGTGAAATTGCCCACGTGCTTCATGCTGGCAACCCTTTAATCTGTGTAGTAGCTGTTTCCGCATGGCTTGATATCCATATAAGACCTGCTCCATTTGCGTTTCCTTAAGCCACATCGCCTCCCCATCAAATGCGGCTGTTTCCATCAGACTTATCACTTTCTGGTGTCATCCAAAAACGGCGACTGCCCCTTGAGCAAGAAGAAAACCGTCGATGATGCAGATTCCAGTCAGTCAGCGAATCTCACACTCGAAGAGGTGCAGAATCGACTGGATGAGATCTCCATGAGGCTGGCAAGACTGGAGGAGCTCATCGAGAGGGTCAGCCCGGGTATTGAGGAGGTTCGTACCTCTGCTAGGGTCATCAGGGAAGGATTCGACTTCTACGATGGAATGGTCAGGCTAATGTCCAAGTTCACCAAGACGGAGAGACTTGAATCAAGATTTGGCGACCTCAAAAAAGACGATATCAGTTGGCGAATCATTCAGACATTGGATGCCACATCTCGGCCGTTGAACATCAGTCAGATAACAGCTGCTGTGAGAGCAGAGAGGGGAACGGCCTCAAGAAGAATCATTCGTGAGCGTGTCAATGAACTTGTGGGCCGTGGAATCCTAAAGGTCATCGAAGATGATGATGACAGGGCCAGATACTTTTCTCTTCGAGCCGAGTGAGGGAGGTCACCGGCATTTCAGAGTTCAAGTCATGCTTGGTGCTTTGTGACACTTGAAGTGGTCACTTTTGTTCACAATTCCTATATTCAGTGACCAATCGATATCATACTCGGTGAACAGTAATATGAGTGACGAATACTCGAATGATGAACACGAGAAGAGAAAGAAGAGCAAGTCTAGTGACGCTGACGAACTGCGAGAAGTTGCAGAGGTACTTCCGCAATTGCTTGGTGCGTTGAATGAATCAATACCAAAGCTGATCTCTGGCTTGATTGGCAGTGTCTATAGCCCGGAATCTGCTGGCAACTTAGCCGCAGGCATTGGCAAATTCTATAACGACCTGATCAAAGAGGGCATCCCTCAGGACGTCGCGCTAGACATGACAAAGAAATTTGTTGGAGCGCTAGACTTCGGTAAACTAGTGAGTATGGTCAGTGACGAGGCATCTCACGAAACTGGCAGGAAGATGAGACGACACAAGATCAAAGTCGACTTTGATAACGAAGATGAAGAATCTGACGAGGAGTATGAGTAGTAGTGCAAACAGCGAGAGCCATCGGGTCTATAATACTCACAAGCGTAGGAGGAGGATCCAGGCTCCTAGCCAAGACATGGTGGGCACTGCGAAAGGGCCGTGGCGAAGTAAGGAAGTCAGCACGAACATTCTACGAAACCCTAAGAGAGGCAGGGATTCCCGAGGAAGACGCCAGAGCGATTGCAGTGGCCTATGCTCAGCCAGCTTATGATATTCTCAGATTCCGAAGCCTAATCAAGATGGCAATGGAGATGAACGAGTCGGATTCATCTCCCTCCTTCTCTACCTGATTACGAGTACAGCACAGGGTGCCTTACGGACAACTCTCTCTGTTGCACTCCCAAGTCCGCCTCGGGACTCAGCAGTCATTCCTTGAGAGCCCATGATAATGAGATCCACCTTCTTCTCTTTGGCAATAGTGATGATCTTGTCGGAGGGCAGACCCTGTTCAAGGATGGGCTCGATTTCAAGTTTGAACTCAGACGCTGCCTTCCTGTATCCTTCGAGGAGACGTTCGCCATTCACTATGTATCGTGTGAGTAACTCGAGAGAGTCGGTGTCCGACATTGTGGCTATTTGCTGCACCATTCCGATATTGACGACATGGAGGAGCAATATGGTGCCCTTTGTAATCTCAGCTAGTTCATACGCTACGGTCGCAGCTCTGGCGGCCGCACCACTACCGTCGACCGGAAGAAGAATCCGCTTTGTCCGCCAGAAAAACCGATCTGGCGATTTATACATGATTTCTTCCATACATATACTAGGGAAAAGTCTCTGAAAAAGCCTCGGTATTCTGGTTATTTGACGACAAGCACAGGACAATCAGCTCCGAACGTCACTCGTTCTGCTGAACTTCCCAAGCCTGTACGTCCGCCGCCTGTAGCACCTCTAGCGCCAATAACCACAAGATCCACCTTCTTTTCCTTTGACAAGTAAATGATTCTATCCGAAGGAGAGCCTCTGTCCAATATGACTTCGGTTTCTATCTTGTACTTGGTGGATGCCTTTCTTACACCCTCAAGGAGTTTCTCACCCTTGACCTTATACTTGATCAGAATCTCTTCAGGGTCAGATTCTGACATTAACGCGATTTGTCTGACAATAGGCGTTGGAATTACGTGAACAATGAAGAGCTTGGACTTTGTCATCTCAGCAACTTCGAAAGCAACAGTGGCGGCTCGTGATGAACCTTCACTACCATCAACTGCAAGCATGATTCGCCTGGCATTGCAGAAGATATGCCCATCAGCACAGTATCGAATTTCTTCCATGAACACGAGTAGTCACTTTTCTCTCAAATAACTTGTTATAATGGCCAGTTTTCCTGTTCAGTGCCAACGTTAATATTCACGTATGTCAGAATAGGCAGAGATTGTTGACGCGTCTGAAGGAGGAGCAATCACTTGACAAGTGTTGATCTTATCGATTATCATGAGAAGCAGAAATACCCGAGTCATAAGGGTGCAATTGCCGGACTATTGATTGTGTTCGGAGCATTCGTTGGATTGGGTATGTACGCACTATGGAATCTATGGCTTGTGTATGAAGCCGACATTACGAGCATTATTGGGAGCATTTCACCCTACTTGGCTGATAACCTCTGGCTACTAGCAGTGGGGCTCGGCGCCATAATAGTTCTGAGCATTGGCTTGGGTCTCGGGGCATCAATGGCTGCAAGGCGATTGGGAGGGACTCTCATTTACATCGGTGCAGGTGTTATGAATCTCCTGACCTGGGGACTTGTCATATTCCTGGTCATTAGCGGAGCGATTCCCTTGGCAGCATTGGGCACAGCATGGCCTATCATGATACCAGGCATCTTTACACTACTCATCACTGTTCTTCTATTTACAGTGTTCAAGGACAGAGTCCGGAGAGCTGGTGAAATCATCAAATTGACCGGCCAAGTCACGCTTGATGAGAAGGGGACCTTTGTGCCGCCACTGCTCACAATGATTTTCACCCTAGTTTCAGCAGTGCTCTTTGCAGGTATTATTGTCTTCTTCATGCCGCAGGTCTTGGCGCCTGATTATGAATTCATCCTAGAAAGGGATTGGGGCTATATCATAGGCATTGTGGTGTACCTCTTCGTGACCATATTCTTCTACAATTTCGCCTACTCAACAACCTCTGCCATCACATACATCTACATGCGAGGACAGGATCCGAGCCTCGGAGATGGCGTAAAGGCATCACTTGGCGTCATCGGAGGTCTCGTTGTCTTGAGCATTATGAGCGTCATAATAGCACTCGTCAGGTTGATCATTTCAGCTGTAGCTAGAAGGTCGTCCAATGTATTTGCCAGAGGGGCTGGAGCAGCTGCCTCAGGGATAATCGCTTGGGTCTGGATGCTCGTGAACTACTTCACTATACCAGCAATGGTGGCGGAAGATCTCAGTGCAACGAAAGCCATCAAGAGAAGTGCCGGATTAGTGCGAAAGAATTTCGTCGATGTCATGATCAAGGAAACTGCAGTCCGCTGGGGATTCAGTGTGTTGGCATTCATGATGTTCATTGGCTTTGCAGCATTTGGGGGGCTCTTTGGCTGGATCTATTCTGGAGGAGATATCTTCACGACATTGCTGGTAGTAATCGTGTTCACAGTCTTTGCCGCAATTCCAAGTGCACTCGTGTTAAGAACCTTCGACATTGTCTATGTCACGCTTCTGTACGTCTTCATTAGGCGGAAAGAGGGTGACATAGCTGGTAAAACTGCCATCCCGAGTGCAATGACTCAGGAGCTCGACCGCGCCTACGACAGAGCACAGGGAAGTGGCCAGAGCTGATAGCATAGTGTGATGGTCGGTCGGCCATCACACCTCATCTTGTTCAGGCGAAGGAAAAGGAGCCCTCCACTTCGATTCCGGCAATAGTCTTCTTCAAGATTCAATTCAGCCAATCAAAGGCTTGCTTCCAGGTCACACTGGAACCGGAGTACGGGTTGAGATACAGGGTCTGAAAGAACCTTGTAAGCTCGCCCTCTCCTGCGGCCTTGTTGAAAACAGGAAGCACGAAATCTGTCTTGCCAAAGTAGTAGGTAAAGATGTATGGAGCCCAGAAGTTTTGACCGCCAGTGGAAGTCCTTGGACTTATGAACCCTATTGCAGACCTGGCGGACTCGGGAGTTCTAAATCCATATTCAATCATGTAGTCCACAGCTTCATCCACCGTCCTCCCCCTGTCATTCAGCATGATAGCTGCGTTGATGCTGGTCATCCTGCGAAGAGTGTTCAGAGCTTCAGCAATCTTGATATTGGGATTGTCCTCGACGACACCCAGAAACTCCCTTGCCGTGTCAGCAGTTCCCTCCGAGATAACGCACCTTCCCGTGTGGAGAGGCACAACTGCAAGTTCAAGATCGCCAGACTCCCGATAGTACTTCTCACGCCAGAGGTTTGAAACATGGTGTTCGTATTCGTGAAATATGACGCCATACAGCGTGTCAATATTGAAAGTCACGTCAAGATTGAACTGGTTTATTGATTTGAAACCGGGTTGATACCAATTGTACCCGCTCCAGGGAGCTCCCCTAACAGTCTGGTATTCAACGCCATTATCAGTGACATCTGTTCCCATTACGGAATGGATTCTCCTCTTGAACATCTCACCGACTTGTGCAGCCTTCGTTTGAAGCTCGCCTTCAATGAGGTGCTGAAGCTGGGCACCTGTGATTTCGCCTCGCTTGACAAAGAAAGCAACACGCTCTCGCAGGTCCGAACCGGAAAATCCTGTGAGTGCATCATCGAGAACCGCGATTCTCTCTTTGATGGCCCTATCGGAGAATCTCTTCATTGGAATGTGAAAAATATCGTGTACAAGGTCTGCATAGGGGATTTTCCTTCCCGCAAGCCATTCGACCACGACACAGATCGATTCGCACTCACCAATCAAATGGTCCGCTCTCAGCTGGGAGTCAATCTCATCGCGAATCCCATCGATAAGGGATTTGACTTCACCGACCAGCTCCTCTGGTGATTTCCCTTTTCTCTGGTGAATGGGGTCTAATGCCTCTGGACCAAAATACGCATCAACAAGACTAGTCCCTGTCTTCTCCTTTGTGAAGTGGGACACCTCACCACAGAGCCTTGCATAGGTCGCGGGTACATCCATAGTTACCAACAACCAGACGAGAGCCTTCGCCTCTTTAGTACTTGTCCTTCAATTCAAGATGGTTTTTATCTTGGATTGCACTGGCGAAGATAGGAATCCATATGACGAAGAAGAAGGGAAAATCTGCTGCTAAGATTCTTCTTGGCATCGTGGTAATAGTCGTCATTGCTGTGGGCGTAATCGCATGGCATGATGGCTTGTTTGGACTTACCAGTATCAATGATATCAATGATGGCCTAGTACCATTTGGCACTGCGGTCGCTGTGAAAGGAGAAGTGACTCTAAGAATAGGGAACATCATCACAATTTCTGATGGGAGCAACTTCGTGCTGATAAATTGGGCAGGAGCATCGACCCTCAACTCAATAGTCGTAGTGAGAGGAGCTGTAAGTTTGCCTGCCATGTTGGCAAATGTGACCTCTGTGGATGTTGTGTGGTTCTTCAATCAGCTGTAGTAGAAGAGTGAAGCCCTCACTAGGCCCTGAGTGGTGCTCTTGCAAAGACTCGCTCAGTAGCATCTTTGTAACAGAGGCTAATGATGGCTTCTTCCTTCGTTAATTCGACTCGACTGTATAGTTGAGTTGTCGCGCCTCGCACTCTCCTTGAGAGAAGAGTTCCGGTATTGCAGATGACCATATCACCGAGTTTCCATGTCCAAGGAACATGGCGATGGCCACTTAGAACCATAGAGCAATTTGTATTGTCAAGAACCGCTAATACGTCACCGGCATCCTCAACGACGTTCTGTTCTCTCCCAGTATGCGGCACCGGAACCAAGTGGTGATGAAGTGCAAATATCCGGACCTTCTCTTTGGAGCTATTGAAGAAATCACGCATCTCATTATACTTGACGCGGCCGACATGCCCTGCGTCGTTGTCAGGCTCTGCACTGTCTGCAGCGTAGATTGCGATGTTTTCAGTCTGATAGGTCTTGAACCGTTCTCCAAAGAACTCCTCGAAGACTGCTGAACCATAGTTTCGCTCATCGTGATTTCCGGGAATGATAACGTGGGGCACCGAGAATCCTTGCAGCGCAGATGAGAAGCCTTCGAACTCCTCGCGTAAACCCTCAGTTGTGAGGTCACCTGTTACGACAAGCAAGGGTGACGACACATTCGCTGCTTTTTTCTCAATGCGGTCGAGAATCATTCTCAGATCGTCGAGCGTGACTCCAATTTCGCCAACATGGACATCACTGACATGGAAGATCGTTGTGTGAGGTCTTGGCATCTACCTGAAGCCTCCAGACACACACGCACTGTGACATGCGCTGTGACAGGCGCTATGACAGACGCAGGCACTGTGACAGGCGCTGTGACAGGCGCTATGACAGGCATCATGGGAAACACAAGCACTGTGGCAGGCATCGTGGGAAACACATCTACTTGTCCCTTCAATCAGTGGCTTCAGAGGCTCGGTGATGATATTGCCCACACTCTGCAAGACGCTACCTATTGTGTTGGTCACGTTTGTCATAATCTGACCTGTAGTCGTGGCTACATCCCCTACTACTCGCCCAACACTTGAAACGGCATTGCCGGTTGCCGCCGACAAATCAGAAAACCAGTCAGGAATTTGCGGCGGAGCGATTGCAGTCCCGGGGCTGCTGAAGACCCTTCCTATGTCAGTGTCATGGCGTGGGTGCATGTATAGCCAGTACCAAGCCCACCCACTGTCATGGTATTGCTGATTGAAGTAGTAATCAGTACGTCCATCGAGCGTGGGCTCTTCCTCCAGTTCTCTCCACGCACCCTCGACCATCTCATCATGGTGTTCCTTTGTGACCTCAAAATCAGCTTTCCAGGCCTTCTCTTGGACCTTGTCCGCGAGCTCGTCGAGCATTGCATCGATTTTTCCGGGGTCCAGCTCATCATCCGTGATGCTGGCTATGAATTTCTCTTCGTAGTACGTCAGTTCCTCGAACTGGAGGCCGGTAACGGAAACCTTCAACGGATCCGTTGACAGGACCCTGATTGCACCCTTTCGAACACATGACATCATAATCATGGATACAAGTTTTTGTCGGGTTGTGTTTACGAAGAACGCCGACTCGATTGGGTCAAGATCGGCTACGGCGCCCGGCTCTCCAAATGTCTGTATAGCAATTTCAGGGGTGGAATACGTGTAGGTTGTCTCATCAACCTCCCACTTCGCACCATATGATGCTGTCACTTTTCTATATCCGTAGTAGACCATGCCCAGGGCAAATGCACCGCCTATGATGAATATCCAGTAAGAAGGCGGAATAAGTGGCGGAATGTACTCCTGAACATAGATATCCACCGAGAATGACGGCCAGTCGGTAGAGTTCAATGACGAAGAAGTGATTAGAAAGTTGATTGTGAGCACAGCAGCTACATTGGCAGGAACGAACAAATAGGTCTCACGCCACACATCGCCACCTGTCAGGGCGCCCACCGTGGTCAAGACCGATCCCGACACAAGCGTGAGATTCTCAGGGAGCGTCATCAAGATTGTGACATTCTCGAGCGGCAGGTCACCATAATTGAAGACATCGAGTTCTAGTTGGAACTGAGTGTCCGCCTGTGCATTTACGAAGGGGCTGACAGTGTAGTCGAGCGCTCCTGATTCAGCGAAGGCTGCATAGAATGTCCAATTCGTGTATTGAAAAACTCTGAAGCGGTCATAGGCATTTAGGCTCGCAAAGTCCATACTGACAGTGAAGTAGCGAGGGCTTGCTGCAATGTCATAGGGATAAGCAAGTAGGTCAATATTATCGAATGGATACTTCGCAGAATCCCGCCAGAGACCTTGATTCTCATCTTCGATATACCCCGCATACTGGGCGCCCTCAGGAGTCACTCCATGCGAAGGCTCGATCCATGAGGAATTGACCTCGATGGGATATATTACCTGGACTTGTTCGTAATCGACAGCGATTGACCATTGAACAGGAGCCCAATTGAGGACTCCAAGGTCACCGTAGGTCGGTGATGTTGTCATTTCGACTACTCGATTTGTACTGAAGTAACCAAATACGACAAGCACCTGCTGCCCTTCGGGTGTTCTCGGGGTCCAGTCAAGGGCGTAGCCTTCTGAAATATATCCAACAATCAGGTCGTATCGATTCCCACCCCATTCAGCATACGCACGTGTCGTGTCAACAAGAGTTGTTTCTTGAATTCCTTGAAAATCGAATCCGCCCAGACCACCACTCGCCGCAGTGAATGTCATCCAATACGTCACGTTGATCCGTCCATTGGGCAAGACCATGACATCAACGTATACACTGTCCAAGTTAGGATTGGCACTTGGAATATGTGCCACTACTGTTATCGGGACAAGTCCTAAGGCAAGCACCAAGACAAGGAGAATCGCTCCTAGACCCTTCCTCACGTTTCACCCTCGCAGTGATAGTCCATATTACTAGTCATTCTCTTCCACTAGGTTGTTGATTCCTTCAGTCCTCTTTCCTTGCTCTAATGACCTCAGCCTGTGCCAGCGTCAGATTAGAGAGGTCAGCTTTAGCTGTCGCCCACTCCTCAAGGTCAGGGAACATCGCAATCATCCCACCCCAGACTAGGTGGTAGACGCGCTTGAGGACCAGGTTCGCATCTCCGCCCTCACCAACATATTCGAAGAAACACTTCACTAAAGCTGGTGACTGCTCAGACATACTCTCGGGGATGTCGGTTCCAAACCCAGCAAACTCCACTCCTAGCTCGCGGAAGACATCCATTCTCTCACGGATGCCTGCAGCGATGATAGGGAGGTCAATATCGTATGCGCTGAAATGCATGATCAACTTCTTTTGACTGATTTTACCAAATGGAAGCTTAATTTCATTTGTGCTCATTGAACACACTCCTCGACAACGCTGATTCTAACAGAAGACTGGGAATACTTAAGCCTTTCAGATTCTTGGGCGTGCACTTCATCAGAACCGAATGCTTAAGATGATAGGAACTCAACGAGAGCGAGATAGAAGTGTCTCAACAGATTCCGCACTATGACTACGCCATTGAGGACCTCGCTTGGATTCCTGAGTTCATACTAGAAGTCAAGGACTACTTCTATCCGCGGCCCGAGGACAATCTTTTGATCCTGCGACCGAACAAGGTCATGAACCTGAACGAGACAGCCATGCGGATGCTGAGGCTTCTCTTCGAGGGTAAGAGCATCGAGGAGCTCGTCAGCCATTTTGTCGACCTAGGCGCTGATAGACAGGTAGTTCTGAATGACCTGGCCTCATTTGTAGATGACCTGAGAAACATGGTTTCAGGAAATCAGAATATCTACTCATACAAGACTGCCAAAATCGTACCATTCGGGACGCATGAAATCAAGTACCCTGTCCTGAGTGAGATTGCTCTTACCTATCGCTGCAACAATGCCTGCAGGTTCTGCTATGCTTTCTCACCCTACAGAAAAACAAATGAGATGACAACAGAGGAAGTAAAGAGAGTCATCGATATCATAGCGGATGACGCTAAGGCGCCCAGTCTCTCCTTTACGGGAGGTGAGCCCACCCTCCGCGATGATCTGTTCGAGTTGATCGCGTATGGGAGAACGAAAGGGCTCCGAGTCAATCTAATTACAAATGGCCGGCGATGCAGCGACAAGGAGTTTGTGAAAAAGCTCGTTGATGCGGGTCTGAACAGTGCACAGGTCTCAATTGAAGGTCCAGATGCAAAGACACACGATCATATCGTCAGTGTTCCCGGCGCATTCGAACAGACGATTCAGGGAGTCAAGAACCTGCGAGAAACAGACATCTATACTCACTGCAACTCAACCATCTGCCGTCCGAATCTTGACAGACTAGAAGACCTTGTCGATTTTTTGGCTGATGAATTGAACCTCTCATACTTCAGCATGAATATGGTGATCTACACGGGCACTGCCGCATTGTTGCGCGAGGAGTTGCAGATCAAATACTCCGAAATCGCGGAGATCGTGAAACGCGTGAAGCACAGGGCAAGCAAGAAGGGAATTCAATTCGTATGGTACGCGCCTACTCCAGTCTGTCTCTTCAACCCAATCGCAAGTGGACTGGGAGCCAAGAGCTGTGCGTGTTGTGATGGTCTCATCTCAGTGGATGCCGAAGGCGGTCTACTGCCGTGTTCAAGTTTCAGCGAACCTGTTGGAAACCTCCTGAATGAAGGATTTGAGAAGGTATGGTACAATAGGGCGAGCAGGTTCTGGAGAGGCAAGGATTTCGCGCCTCAGGGGTGCAAGGAGTGCGAACACTTCGCGTATTGCTACGGAGCATGCCCGCTCTATTGGGATGTACATGGCTTCGATGAGATCAGGGAGTTCTGGCCGAAGAAGAGCCGAGCAGCAGAGAGGATTGCTGAAGTCAGGTTGAATCTAAGTCGTCGAATACGAGGGGACCAACATGGCATAACCTAGTTAGATCTACTTGCTTTCGGACATGCCATAATAGGTCCACATACTCACTGGAGCTCCAGCCATCTTGAGATACATCCAGAGCTGCATTTTATGCATCGCGATATGTGTGGTGATTTCAGGGGCGCACTGAGCCCAGCTCTTCTTAGGGCCCTGTTCGTAAAATGCTTTCAAGTCTTTCTTCAGGACGCTCTCATCTGACAGACGTTTCAGATGTTTTACGATTGTCGCAACGCCCTCATCGAACACTATAAGCAGGTCTCCAATTGCTGAACGCCTGAGCTCTTTTTCGAAGGTATGGACCTGTTCGAACGAACTGAATTCCTTAGTAGTATAGAATTTGTAATCAATGATTGGGATTTGAGCAAGGTGATTCGCCAAATCCTCTAGAGGTCTTATGCCACTGCAAGGGACATAATGAGGATCTATACCTTCGGCTGCAGAGAGAACAGATCGAGCCTGAGCGCTCTCACGTTCAAGCATTTGAATGAGAATTTTCGGAATCGTATCCAATTAGAACACCGTTTCTTAAGAAAAACCGAGGAGACTAAAATGGTTTCCCACGTCCAACGTGAGAGTTATTAGTTCCACCCTTTGAGAAACACGATGGCGACTTAAATGTCAATGGAGCAATTCTCACGTCTGATGACACCAGTTGCTCTCTTGGACTACAAGAGGCTCAAAACAAATATCGATGGGATGGCAGAGATTGCCAGAGACAACAATGTCAATCTGCGCCCGCACATTAAGACGCATAAGTGCGTAGAGATTGGCAAGATGCAGATCGACAAGGGTGCCAAGGGGATTACTGTTTCCACTCTGCGGGAAGCCGAGGTCTTTGCTGATTCCGGGTTTGAAGATATCACATATGCAGTCCCTATATCGAGGAACAAGATTCCAAAGGCTCTGGAGCTTGCATCAAGAATATCTCTGAAGGTCATAGTCGATGATCCACGTATAGTCGATGACTTAGATGCATCTAGCCAAGTAGCTCAGACTGAGCTAGATGTCATGGTGAAAGTCGACTGTGGCCTTCACCGGTGTGGTGTAGAACCCGCCAGCAATACTGCAGTGAGTCTTGTGAAGAAGATCAATGAAAACTCCAATCTAAGATTCAAGGGCATTTTGACTCATGCAGGGCATTCCTACAACGCGAAGAGCGTTGATGAGATAAAGAGGATTGCACAGCAGGAGCAAGAGGTGATGGCGCGGTTCGCCAAGACCTTGAGGAGAGAGAGGGTCCCTCCAGAAATTGTAAGTATTGGATCAACACCTACTGTCGTACTTGCTGATTCATTCGATGAGGAGATAACTGAGATTCGTCCTGGCAATTACGTATTTTTCGACTATACACAAGTGGCGCTTGGCACGTGTAAAGTGAGTGATTGTGCATTCACCGTCCTAGCAAGTATAATTGGCACTTACCCAGATAGAATTGTGATAGATGCAGGAGCTACTGCTCTCTCAAAAGATATTGGCCCTGTTCATATCAATCCGAAATGTGGCTTTGGTCAGGTTTTTACTGGTTACGATGAGAACAGATTGGCGAACGGGATTATCCTCGATTCGCTTTCACAGGAGCATGGGAGGATTGCCCTAACTAGACAGGCAGACATCAGCTTCTCTCCAAAGATGCTTGTGCGAATACTGCCGAATCACTCATGCCTCTCTGCGAGCTTGTTCAGCGAATATGTTGTTGTAAGAGGGGACAAGTGTTCAGAGACATGGAGAATGATGTGAATCTAACCTGTCATTCGTTGACGTCTGCTGAGTATCTGGGTTCAGGCTACTCTATGCATTATTCGTGATCATGTGGCCGCAGTACGGGCAAGTCTCTTCTTCACCGGGTAGGACCGGCGCTTCTAGCTTTCCTGAGCAATTGGGACATGACGTCACTGCCTTTCGAAGCTGTGAAACAGCCTCCTGCGTATAGATTACGCGCGAATTGCGATCAACCGTCCCTCTGAACTTTCCACGCTGTGTCAGCTTGGCGACTGCTTCAATGATCTGGGCATCAGTGGAATTCGTCACTTTGGACACTTGGTCGAAGGTCATTCTCCGCTGTGCATAGAGCAGGTGGAGAAGGCTCTCTTCCAATGATACAGAGCTTGGACTGACTATCTCCGAAGACTGTCGGTCGAGGTATACAAGAGGGAGTCGCCGTCGAGAGAGCTTCTCTGCAGCATCGGCCACAGCCTCGGGGTCAGCACCAAGTTCTCGTGCGGCTGCTGCAACACCGATTCGTCCCTCTCGCTGAACAAGTGGAATGAGGTCACCTGAAACATCGCCAATCCGTGCCTCATGAGTTCCTCTTAGAATCAGCCAGAGCCCAATTATCAATTCAGGCAAAGCAAGAATACCCCACGATGCTAATCCAGAGGTAACAAGGACAAGCACATCATCTTCAGGCATGGTACGTACTACCTGATAGACTAACAGAGTCATTGCACCACTGATGACTACAAGAATGATACCCAAGAGTTGTGACAGACGAGAATTCAAGCACTCTCACTCCTGAGATGCCAGACTGCATGATGCCAATTATAGATTCCGACTCGTGACACGTATGCGGAGGGGTCACTTTTCGGGGAAAATGCGGAATATCAGAGGAAAAGTGGACCAAAATCCGCGGTGACCTTTCAACGGATAAGTTATATATACACAGAACGCATCAAAGCGATGTAACCACCAAGAAGGACGTGTTGTATCTTTGGTATTGGATAAGGAAGGCGCGACATCTGCCATTATTTTGAGATTGACTGCTGGGAAACCAGTGGAGTTTCCAGCCGAATTCGTAGCTGACATCGGGGAGAAAGCCGCATTGACAGTGCTGCATCACAAGGATAAGGTCGTAAAGCTATTCCCTGTCGCTAGCGAGGATATCTATCTGCTGAGAATCGAGATCAGCGATCTCTCTCGGAACTTCTTGAAGCAGTTGAACTTCGCGTTCAACGATGCCAAACTAAGCGACATAATCTTCACGACTGGAGTTTGCCTGCGTGGTGAGCGCTGCTACTATGAATGTTACTTCATCCCAGATCAGCTGGTTGTAACACTCAACGAACTCGAAGAGAGTCTAAAGAAGATTCCCGGAGTATCCAGGGTCGTCTTGCGGAAGGTACAGTAAGCTCAGGAATCCTGAGGAAATGGGGCGCCTAGGAAAATAGGTCAAGCCAAGCAACCGTCCGCAATGGAGAATCGAGAGCCTCAGGTGCATGAGGCTCACTACCTTATTTTCTAGCTAAGAACTAAGAGAGAGAAGTTTCTCATTATCCGGACCACCACAGCTAGGCTGCAATGGTTCATAGTGGCTGTATCGGGATTAGGCTCGAGCAAGTCATAGCAGGAAACCAGAGCCCCTTGGCTATAGAAGATCTAATCCCTCTTTTCGCAATTCTCTATAGTTTCTCAAATTGTCAGGGATGTATGCCTTTAGTAACACATCAAGTATCTGCTCAGGATCTCTTTCAATTCCATAGCTCTCAAAGTAGTTGAGGACATTCAATATATCTCTACGAAGCAACAACTCAATTCTGTTCATGTCTGAATGAACACCGACAGGCTCCCCCTGTGGCACATCTATAAACCAGGGCAGGTCTTTCCACCAGAGAATGTTGAATGCACTCAAATCACCATGAACATAGTGCACATCCCGATACATGATAAGGTACTGGTCAAAGATCTGATTCATCACAGACTCAGGATCATCCAATTGCACTTCTCGGAGTTGAGGCGCCGGGGTCTCGTTGTCGCCTATGAAGCGCATTGTCAGGTAATTCGCGACTCTTCCAATCGGGGTAGGAACTTGGATACCAGCCTTGAAACAGCTTTGGAGAATATCATACTCCTTGACTGCAATGTCCTCAATCAGACCGAGTATGAATCGTGTCTTCTTTCCACTTGCTTCTCGAATATGCCCCTTACCCATTGACAACTTGTGAGGAGTAGCCCAGATTCTGTATGCCTTCAGGATTATTGGATGGCTATTCCACTTCGCTAAGAAGATAGTCGCTTCCTTCCCCGCACTCATGGGGCAGACGACATCTGTGACAAGACCATAGCTGATGGCATCCTTCCGAATAGCAGCGTATTTTGGCTCTTGCATGAGAGCCTTGCCGCTGGTGCATCCTCGAAGAGCATCACGCTTTTGATCTATCGCTGTGCCCTTGGCCAGAGGATTGAACTTGTCAACTCTACTCATCGATCTCACCTTCTTCAGCTATGGAGGCAACTTCCTCTGAGTAGTTTCTTAGGTTATCCGGAACGTATTCAGATAGGAACACCCGAACAATGTAATCAGGGTCTCTCGATATGCCATATCTCTCAAAGTAGTTGAGAACATTGCTGATATCTCGACGAAGTAGATTTTCAACCTGTTTCATATCAGACCAGGGGTCGACAGGACATGCCTGAGGCATATCGATTATCCAAGGTGTGTTTCTCCACCAGAGAATATTGAATGCGCTCAGATCGCCATGGACATAGTGGACATCTCGATACATCACAAGATAATCATCTAGGACCTGATCTAGCACGCTTTCGGGATCATCTAGATTGACAGTTCTAAGTTGAGGAGCTGGCTCCAGTCTGTCGCCAATGAATCTCTGGGTCAGGTAGTTGCCGACCCGTCCTATTGGAGTAGGAACATGCATCCCTGCCTTGAAACACGCTAGGAGGAGGTCATACTCTTTTGCCGCTAGGGCCTGCATTCTACCCGGAGCAAAGAATCCTTTGGACTTCTTCGCCTGAGAGGTCTGCCAGAATCTGAAGGCCTTCAGAATTATCGGATGTTCTCTATGGTAGGCAATATAGATGGATGCCTCTTTTCCAGCATTAATCTGATAGGCGACATCGGTCGCAAGTGCGAAACGAATGGCGTCTTCCTTGACCTCACTCAGTGTGAGTTCCTTGATCTCAACGGTCCACCCGCGTTGGTCTCCTCTCTGACCGTCCCTCTTTATAGAGAGTGCGCTGGGCTTCCTGGGGTTTAGCTTCTCCACTACGCCAGTCATTCAGATCACCCTCGAAGGCCCCGGAGAATACATCTCCCTGATGTGTTTGGCTGTAAGCTGCCTGGACCGTCTAAGCTTAGATGTGTCCTCCATCCGACCGGTATCTTCCTCTGCGTTAGTGCCCGATGTAGCACGAGCATGTGGGCAATTATGGTTGCCAAGTTTGTGTTTTTGCATCGTTTCTTAGTCATCTCATTCAAGAGTTGCACGCATCATTTGTCAGTGGCTCACAAAGACCGGAAAAGCAGAAACCTGCAGGATGCGCTACGCTTCAGAGTTCCTTCACTCATGATGCGTGAAACAGATGAAGACACACAGAAGCAGTGGATGTTGCTCAGACATCATCGACGTCGGTGCAGGTATCCGCTCTACTAAGCTCTACTACAGTCATTGATACACATACACCTCCGTTTCCATTAGGTCGAAATGTCTGCCATCTCTTGAAGTATATAGGCGTTACGGTCAAAGCGAGAATTGAAAGCATTTAGGTGGAGTCGGTAAGGACTTCTTCAGCGTCTGCCTTGACTATGTCTACTGGTTTGGTTTCATCAAGATATCTCCAGAGCAGAAAGACTCCAATCATTCCCAAGCTTGATGCCAACCAAAATGGAACGACGACACCGTCAATCAACAATGGTCCAATTGGGATGAGAATCAAGGAGAAATACGCAAACAATGCGCCGCCCACTATAGGTCCAACAGTGGCACCAGCATTAAGGAAGGCCTGGATTGTTCCGAAGAACTTGCCCCGAAGGTTCCATGGCACAATATCAGCTTGGATTGCAGCCATCGCGGGTTGGGAGGCGGCCATCGCGGCGTTCTGCCCAATCCATACCACACTTGTCTGTGCCAGGTCGGCGGCAAGAGGCAAGACAGCGAGACTCATTCTGGACCCGAATGCACCCCAGATAGCTAGCCCCTTCCTTCCACGGCGATCTGAATACCGTCCCGCAGGGACAGAAACCAAGAAACCAACAGCTCCTGCTCCTGAAAGGACAAGTCCTATGAAACCAATATCTGTGGTGATACGACTCATGAGAAAGAGCTGGAGTACTGGCTGACCCAGACCCATGGCGAGTCCATCGAGGGTGGACATCAAAAAAAGCACGTAAATCATCTTCTGCCTTCTTGGAGTCATTTCTCCAGTTTCCAAAAGAGGCGGGGGAGTCACTTCTTCATCTTCATCCGCGGTCAAGTCGTGTCTCTCTTGCCTTCTCAGGGAGGCATCTTCAAGTTTCCGCGGCGCGGTTTCTTTGAGAACTATCGCAGTCGCAATAACAGAGGGAAGCACGATGAGGGCTCCAATGTAGTATGGTACTCTGAAGACATCGGGCACTGGCAAGACCAGAAAGTCGCGACTATAATTGTAGAGTAATCCTCCAACCCCGGGGCCAAGAACAAAGCCAATGTTTGAGAGAGTCATGTATAGGCCCATGCCTTCACCCCTTCTGACTGGACCAACGATGTCCATCAATGCAGCTTGAGCCGTCGGCCAGACCATAGCGGATACTACGCCTTGCATCGCGCGTACTGCAAGCATTTGAATCCAATCCTGCACCAAGCCGAAGAAAAGTAGAAGGAAAAAATAACCTGCCAAACCTATCAGGATTATTGGTTTTCTCCCATAGGTATCGGAAAGACCGCCCCAATACCTTGCCAATAGCGTTCTTGTCCCCATGAAAGCTGCCATCATTACTCCAAGGATTAATGAGAATTCAGCAACAACTTCAGCGGGCACAATATAGCTAGGTCCCGGAGGCTCTGTGAGACCTCCCTCGAGCGCGATGAGATAGTATGCCATTGATGGGGCCACGACACCAAAACCGAGCATGATTAGCATTGCATTGATGCCCAAGACCAACACCCGAGGATTGCGATAGAGACTCGGCGATCTGGCGGTCTCGGCAGTACATGACATGTTCTCGGCCTCGTAGGCACTTTGTCGGCTACACCCTGCTAATATAACTACAGGTTAGGACACGAAACAAGGCCCCTAGGGAAGGATTTATCACGTTTGAAATTCGTTGTTCTTCGATTTCTGACTAGTTCAAATCCACTAGCAGGGACAGAGCAACGTCTGGAAGTCGAAATCCATGGCAAAAACAAGCAATCCGCTAATAGTCCAGTCAGACAAATCAGTCCTGCTGGAGGTAGACAATCCACTCTACGCGGATGCAAGGGACTCTCTGGCACGTTTTGCTGAACTAGTCAAAAGCCCGGAATATGTGCACACGTACAAGATATCTCCCCTGAGTCTATGGAATGCTGCAGCCATGGGAATGACACCTGATGAGGTTATAGCAGCCTTGGAGGAGTTCGCGAAGTATCCAATTCCAGCAAACATCTCCAGAGAGATTGTTGACTACATGTCAAGGTATGGGCAGCTCTCACTCTACAAGGAGGGACCTGACCTTCTGCTACTGTGTGAGAATCAGGATCTCGCAGAAGAGATCTGGGCAAACACGAAGATTACGCGGTACATACTGGACAGGGTGAATGAGGTCACATTCAAGGTAGATGAAACACAGAGAGGATTCATCAAACAGGCTCTGATTGAGATTGGTCATCCCGTAGAAGACATTGCGGGTTACATTGAGGGCGAGCAACTCACCTTCGAACTTCGCACTAACACCCTTAGTGGCAAGCCTTGGAGGCTCAGGACCTATCAAGAAGACTCGGTGGCGACATTCTATGCAGGAGGAGGCGAACGAGGAGGTTCTGGTGTGGTCGTCTTGCCTTGTGGTGCTGGGAAGACCATGGTGGGAATTGGCGCCATGCAGAGGCTGCAGACATCGACACTGATCCTGTGTCCTAATGTTGTCGCCGTAAGGCAGTGGATTCAGGAGCTTCTGGATAAGACGACGCTCAGACCTGAGGATATTGGCGAATACACCGGTGATATCAAGGAAGTCCGTCCTGTCACAGTTGCAACATATCAAATCCTGACCTGGCGCAGATCACGGGATTTGGAGTTCGAACACTTCAAGATCTTCGAGGCAAGGAATTGGGGTCTCTTGATCTATGATGAAGTACACCTACTCCCTGCACCCGTGTTCAGAGCGACAGCCTCGATTCAGGCCACACGAAGGTTGGGTCTGACAGCAACGCTGGTGCGAGAGGATGGTAAGGAAGAGGATGTCTTTAGTCTAATTGGACCAAAACGATTTGATATGCCGTGGAAACTGCTGGAGGACCAAGGATGGATTGCCACAGCTATTTGCTACGAGATAAGATTGGACCTTCCAGATAATATGAGAAGACAATACGCGATTGCAGAAGACAGGAAGAAGTACAGGATAGCTGCAGAGAATCCAGAGAAGCTGAACATCATCCAGAAGATACTCGCACATCACACGAATGACAATGTCCTTGTCATTGGCATGTATCTTGACCAGCTTGGTATCATTGCCAAAGATGTTGAAGCTCCCTTAATCACGGGTAAGACCAGTAATGAAGAAAGAGAGCGACTCTACGCTGACTTTCGAAAGGGAGTGGAAAAGATACTGATTGTATCAAAGGTTGCCAACTTCGCAATCGATTTGCCAGATGCAAATGTCGCAATCCAAGTTTCAGGAACATTCGGATCGCGGCAGGAGGAAGCGCAACGCTTGGGCAGAATCCTCCGACCGAAGGCTGATGGCAGCTTTGCCAGGTTCTACTCACTTGTTACGAAGGATACAAGAGACATGGATTTTGCAGCGAAGCGACAGTTGTTCCTCACTGAGCAGGGCTATCAATACGTTATCGCCTCCGCTGATGAGAATGTATGGGAAAAGCCACCTGAGAGTTTCTTTACTTAGCTCAGGCACTGGACTAGAAGAGATAGTTCAGCATATGGATAGCAGATAATATTAGTCCAGCAGGATGAATGACCATCTCAGTCCCAGGTTTCACGATAACTACTAAAAGGGCGTTCACGCCTGCCAAATGCATGAACGGGAGAGACATGCTCTTGGTCTTGGCATACCTTTTCAGAATGAGAGGCAGCCCCATATCAGTTGTCGAGGCTGTTGACTTCCTGTCATTCAAATGCAGGTATGGAGCTCCCACAGATGTGAGGAAGATGCTCGCTGCAGCTGTCAAGAATGGGATGGTCACTCTCAAAGATGACAACATTCTTGCACAGTTCTTATACGATAAACAGTCGCTTCCTCTCAATCTGTTGTGTGCGGTGCTAGACAAGGTTCAGTTCAACGAAGACATCGAACCGATCCACTAGACAGTTTCGGCCGCATATGCCCTCAGAGATGCAAGGAGGGCTTCCAGGTGGATGAATGAGTTCTTGCCTTGTGTCACGCGGTAGTCGATTTCAGCTACCCTGGCCAGAACCTTGCTGAGCATCTTCGGATCAAAGGGACGTCTCACGAGATCGCGTTGAATCTCAAGAAGCACCTCCTGAGGTGAGTAGCCGTCAAGAGCAAGTAGATTTCTCATTTTCTTGCGCGCGGGCTCGAAGGAACCTTCAATGGTCAAGGTGATTACTTCGCGTACGCTGGAACTGAGATGTGTCTGAGAATGTGCATATACTGTGTCCTCGGTTATGGTGTCACTGGCTGCCGCAGCAATCTGTAATATGTTGAGTGCACGTCGCAGGTCGCCCGAACATTCCCGAGCGATTGCTGACGCCGCATCCAAGTCAATGTTGACGCCCTCCTTCTTCGCTATGGTGCGGATGTAGTCTGCAATGATGTCAGTATCAGGAACTGAAAAAGGAAGAACTGAGCATCGCGAGATTACGGCCGGGCTCCAACCTGAAAGTGTCGGAGTCAGAAGAATGAAACGACACGCGTCGCTGTAGAGCTCCATCGTGCGGCGAAGCGCTTGTTGCATGCTACTACTCAAAGCATCAGCCTCGTCTAGAACGAGAATCTTGACTTTCTCATCGGCGACTGTAATTGTAGAAGCAAAGAGTCTTATGGCCTCTTGGAGAAGCTGACTGCGGTTTGGCGGACTTGTGTCCCCCTTCAGCTTCAAAGCAGATTGAGCCTCTCTGTAGACAATGGACATGTATTCGTCGAGTTCAGAACGTTTGTCACGATCGAGTTTCGCGATGTCCTGCACTGTCCTCTTTGCATCTGTTATTGAGGTGTCCCAGACGTCTCGAATGTTCAGAGACTTGAAATTAGCGTCATAGCTGGAACCCAGAATCGCCCTTGAAAACACTTCAGCCGCAGAAGTCTTACCTGTTCCAGGCGGACCATAGAATATCATGTTGGGCAATGTCCCGGATCTAGATAGGTTCTTGAGGTGATTGATGGTCGAAGTCTGTCCCACAAACTCGTCCCACGTTTTAGGTCGATATTTGATGCACCACAGGAGCGGTTCCAAGTTGACACCCAGTAGAGCGTTTCAACGGGACAAGATAAGCTTGTTTCTTCAAAAAGATGAGTTTCATACTTGTATGAAACCACCCTCGTGAGACGGAAGACTATCAGAACCAAAAGCTCCTTAAATGATAAGAAACCCGGAGCTTGCCTCATAATGGACACTATTAGTTCGGGTTGTTAGAATGCCAAGAGAATCGCTAGAGAAAGAGTTGGAGCATGTCTTCAGAGAAGACTTGCTCTCAGCATGTCAATTGTGGGGAATTGATGTCACCGGCAAGGACACAGGCTCTTCTCTGATTGAGATGCTCGCTGCAAGGATGAAAGATCGCAATCAGAGAGAGCGCGTCTTTGCTACATTCACAGATCTGGAGAAGGACCTCCTAGGTATACTGACACTTAGCGGGGGGGCAATGAGCTATGATAGACTTAAGCCCTTCAGAAAGATTTACAGCTACGGTCAACTCAACCAGACTGAGAGAGACCTTCGCAAGAAGGCTGTGATTGTCAGACGCATGATGAGCAGACTGACAGAGTATGGTAGAGAAGTGGCAGAGTTCAAGGTTCTTGACTTCTTCATCCCGCACCTGAAAGAGTATTTTGAGGACAAGCCGATTCCACAGCCTGAGAAGACCATCAAGGTCAAGAACATCGTGGACGAGAGGGATGCCTTAATCGTTGATATGCTCCTTCTTATCGCATACATTGCCAAGAACGAGGTGCACATGACCTCTGCATGGGAGTTTCCGAAGAGGGATATGGACCGAGTCAAAGAGTGGATGACTAAACAGACAGATGAGAGGTTCGACTTGGTTCAGAAACTGGCTCGTAAGGTCGGTGCCTATTCGATTGTTGAGGAAGACAAGGTGGTGGCCTCGAGAATCGACCTCTTATTCAATGGAGAGCAGCATCATGTTGCGCGGCGACTTCTCCAGTCAATCCTAGGTAGAACAAGAGCCATCTGGGCGACACCCGATCAGCCAACGGAATACACACTGAATCTCGCGATATGTCGACTCAGAGAGAGTACAAGAGAGGACTGGGTCACTATCGAAGAACTGCGTGATTGGATTAGAAGCGAATTGTTCATAGAGAACCAGCCACTGAAATGGATTCAAGTGGACAATGATAGAGTACAGATAGCCCTGGAAACACTATTGCTTCTCGGTCTGGTTGAAGCAGCATACAAGGGCAAGAAGATCATAGGGGTCAGACTCACTGATGTAGGGCTCCGAGTCCTCAAGAATTACTCTGTGCCCGCAGAGCCCAAAGATCGAGAGACTTTCTTTGTACAACCGAATTTTGAGATTACAGTATTCACGAGCGAGATGGAGTATCAGAAACTCTATCGTCTTATGCTTCTAACAGAACCGGTCCGAACTGATGTGGTGAGCACCTTCAGAATCACTGACAAATCAATCTTCGAAGCAATTGAAGTAGGTGCTCGAGAGGAGGATCTAATAGGCTTCCTCGAGAAGGAGAGCAGCAAGCCACTCCCGAAAAATGTCAAGAGGTCAATCATCGACTGGACTTCTCAGACAACTTTCACGAGCATCAGTGAAGTACAGTTATTTGAGACTCACAGTGCGAGAGACCTCGAGAAGCTGATGCTGTTGCCAGAATTCAACACCTATGTCGTCCGAAGAGTCGGACCGACAGGGGTGGTCGTCACTGGGGACATGAGTCTATTTAGTGAGTACCTTCGAAAGCAGAAGTGTATGGTCAAGAGGGAAGCACCAGCGAAAGAGCCCGTAGCATCCCCAGGGACTGAGATAGCAGAGCAGGTTCTGCTGTTTGGGGGAGGAGAACAAGCAAATGAAGACGTTCCTAATCAATGCGAGGGCTGCCCAGCTACCCAATCCTGCAACAAAGTCATTCATCGAAAGGCCCGGGAAACCAGAGGTGCATAGCGGTGACCGGCATCTTGCCTGAAGCACTTGCAGGTCACTTCTTCGGTGTTGGCAGCCTAGGTGAGGTAGACCATGATTCACCAATGCAATACATGAAGAAGCTAGCTCTTCCCTACTCTTTTCAACTGCCTGCGTTTCGCGAGGAAGACATGATTCGGCAGTTCGGAGCTATTGTAGAGGGGTATGAAGAGGAGGGAGAATTCGTTCTTGATATTGACATCGACACCTACAGGGATATCACGAGTGAGGATGAGCCTCTCCTGCCAAGTGGTGCATATATGCCAAGCCTATACTCGATGATGGATGGGACGCAGTATCCATATTTCAAGACACAACAGACGGCACCTGCGACTATGTGCTTCAGTATCAGGGGTTCAGATGGGAAACAGTTGTTTAACAGAAGCATGTTTCACTTTTTTGTACACCTGATGTCGAGAATCGCACTCGGTCAATTGAGGCACCTCAAAGAGCACTGCGAAACGATTATTCTGTGCCAAGATGATCCGAGCCTCGGATTCGTCAGAGACATGATAGAAACGGATCGGGCAAGTGGTGTGTTTCTTGATCAGATTATTGAGAAGACTGATGCTATTTACCCCTCGGGAGTAGTGCCTGCTTTCCATTATTGTGGTGACTGGCGTGAGCTGAGAAAGGATGATTGGTTTCTCTTGTGGGACAGCTTGCCAAAGTTGGCACACATTGACGTGCTAAGATATCCCCCAGACATAGACGAGGAACAGACAGAGAGAATGAATGGCTTTATGAAAAGAGGGGGCGGACTCGCCTTGGGACTGCTTCCAAATGTCGATGAGGGCTATACGCGCTCGGTACTAGAAACGCTCAGAGTCAACCTTGCCACAACCCTAGACAAGATGGTCAAAACCGGAATCGATATCGACCTCGTGGAGAGAAACACAATGCTCTCAACGCAATGCGGTCTGTCAGGAGCAAGCGTTTCCTTGACGCGGGAAATACATGAGCAGAGCGCTTACTTCAGGTCAGAATTCACAGACATTCTTGAGAGACTAACTCGTTAATTGCCGATGTGGTGGAGATACGCTTAAGAGAAAGAGTCTAGGCTCGACACTCGACCTAGACTGTGATAGCATGAACGAAACGAAAAAAGAACCTGGTTTGGTGATGAAGTTCGTTCAGGACTACAGATTGAAGATGCTCATTCCAGAGCTACTCGTTGTCTTTGGCGTATGGTATTTCATGCCAACGCTGGGAGTCACTTTCTACGCTGGAAATGTCTATGAGATCTTTGGGATCTGGATGTATCTATTTCAACCATTGGTCTTTGTGCCGAGCGGGCTACTACTCTTGGTTGTGGCAATCATGCTCCATGGCATTTATCCCCTAGACAACTATCACGAGGGAAAAATCCCCAAACTTCCCAAGGCTGCCACTATCATGATCATCATCTCATTCTTCTTGTTGCCAGTCCTCGTCGCCATGCAGATGCTCGGATACTTCATGACCGAGGCTACAGAGTTCTTCTCAAGGAATCCCTTCTGGGAGCGTGTTGAGAGCGTTGGAGACCTTCTCTTCTATGCCGGTCCAATGTTCTTTGTCGGCCTCCAGTGGTGGCTCCTCTTCCCCGTATTCTTCCTCGCACAGGGCGTTGATGGGATACACAAGGTCGCACATCACGAAACATCGAGTGCAAAGATAACCACTCTCTTCTACTTTCTATGGCCAATCACCATGCCTTTGTTCTTTGACCCTGTCGAGATCATGGCGATGGCCGCTCTATCAATCCCAGCCTTTTCGTTCTACAGCTACATCCGTCCTTACTACACATACGTCACAGCAGTTCATACCCTGACATTTTCACTTCTTGTGCTGTCCACAGTTTTCATTGGTCCGATGTTGCCTTTACTGAACGTGTGGTATCCAGGAATAATCCCGGGTCACACGCCCGTGAGCCTCTGGCCAGCTCTCGCCTTGGATTCGACGGCTGTGCTCATCATTATGGGCATTATTGGCATTGGCGTCGTTATTGCATCCTACTTAGCGTACCGCAAATAGAAAGCGATTGAAAACAAGACTCTCTTTCGAATGTCTTTAATGCTCCGTGAAGCGGAGTTGCAACAAGCTCTTCATTTCAGAAAGTGGGCTTGCGGGTCGCGAGATCCTCATCTTCTTCCCGAAGCTTGTGCTGAAACGGCCGACCTTGACAGTAGATTGCTGCGTTTTCTTCACGAGTCTTTCCCATGATGACAAAGAATCCTATCAGTTGTATGGCAACAGAACCGACTCCTATGAGAAAGACCTCATTGAAAAAAGGATGCGAGAAATGTTCGAAGAACCAAACCAATGGGTAGACTATCGCCTGTATCACTATGCCTGCTAGGAGCATCATGATCCATTTGTTAAGCCAGTTTGCGCCAGTCAACTTGATACACCCACATTCAACTGTTTCTTTCCCAAAACTGGTGCCAATTAAAGATGTCTGTCATATCATTGAGCATTTGAGGCGTCGTAATTCTCTTTGAGTTTGACTGCCAAGAGTGCTGCCAGTTTTCTGAAATCGCTTGTTGAGATGTTCGGCACATCACTCGACTTCTCAGGGACATCAAAACGAGCAACAATCACCACGACATCATCATCCATTGAGTATTCGAGAAGAGCTGGATACTTTGTACGAATCCGGTGATTCTCCGTCGTTGCTGCGACGGGATATCCCTTGTAGATTGTCCCCACAAGGTAGGGATAAGCGAATCCGGAGTGAGAAACTTGGACTTTCACTTGTACTGTATCGGGAAGTCCCTGAACATGCGACTTCACTTCGGCACCAAGGATAGTCTGCACTCCTGCCCGGACTCCCATCTCTACACTCATTCCAGCACGAATTCCCGGAACTCCCTCGAGTTCGCTGGCGAACTTGTAGGTATCCCCTTTTATTGGAGCCTTGAAGAAATCCTCTGCATCAATCTGGGGAATTCGAAAGCCGACCACAAAGCCAGCAACAGATACAATACTGTACAAGATTGCGACGAGTAGCACTGAATCCACGAACGGGTTGATCAATTCTGATCCGAAACTCTGAAAGAGGAAGATTACCCCACCAACCGCCACCGTAACGGGAAGTATGCAGCAGCAAGAGATGGTATCATTGGGATGAGCATAGAGATCGCCATAGGCATCTTCATACTCATCAGACATTACATCATATTCGGAGAAGCTCACCCAAGTCTTGCGTTTTTCCCAGTCGCCGGGGATGTAGTCAATAGCCTTCTTTGAGCCATAACCAAGGCCTAGCGATGTCAGGAGAAGTAGGATTGGGAGCGCAATGTCAACAATGAGCAGCATTAATTCTCCAATGTAGAAATTGTAGATTAGGATGCCACCGATAGCAAAGAGCACAACTGCCAGTGCAAAAGCCTTGTTGACTTTCCCCTGGCGACTATAGTCAATGATCTTTCCTTCGCTCATGTTCTCTCCTCCGCTGGGGGACCTTTGTCACCAGAGGAAATAAGACCATCGTTTGAAATCCCCTGAGCCTCCGGCAAGGTCACTCCTTCAAGAAACGCATCAACTTCCTGTAGCACGTCGTCGAGTATGTCCTCGCCTCCCCTTGATTCAATATAGACTTGGAGCGTCTTTCTGATCAATTGCGCAGCATTCATGGTCGTTAGAGGAGCATCTACTTTTCCGACAATCAGAGGAGAATCAGGTTTCTCAGACTCGAGAAGAGATGCCATGCTTGATATATTGCCAGTGTTGTCGACTACACATTCGATTCTTGCAGCTCCCTCAATGCCCTCGATTCGTGCCACAGAGCAAGGATCTCTTAGGGTATAGAATCCGCCTGATTCTCCAATGGTGACCCTCACCCCAGACCAGTAGACGCCTGGCACATGCGACAGGAACTTAACAGACGATTGGAGCACCCGAGGCTTATGCGTAGGGAACTCATGAGTAGCCGAATTCGACACTAACTTGAAGACCAGGTAGGCATAGAATGAACCGAACATCACAAGCAAGAGTGCAATGATAACAGGAGTCATCAGTATTACCAGCAGACTCGTTCTCATGAGCAGAAACGGGAGAAAGAGAGCGCCGAAGTACAACACTGGCAACAGCGGTAGTATTCTGTAATCGAGAGCCGCGATCATGTACCGATAGCTCTTGTTGTAGTCTTTGACCATTTGGGTAAATTCACTCAATCCAACCTCTCTAGTTCGGTATTCCCAGCGAATTGTACCTAATTGAACCCGGCCTTTCAGCTTCCATGAGATGAGGCCCGTTGCTGGTATTAGTATCAGAAAGAAGAGAGAGGCCCAGCCAATCCATTCAAGAGGGGTTTCGTACAGTGTCACCATTTGGTATTGAGCTACATCATAAATCATGATAGCCGAAATCTGTAGAACTATGAAGAGCAGCACTTGGTAGAAGCCTGTGGACCTGGTAGTGACCGGTGCTGAATCCATGTTGTTCCTCTCTGGACAGGTCTAGACGAAGCCAACCATGCACTAATGGTTTTCTACTTTCAGTTGTTGCATGAGCAATCGAAGTCCTGCAGATTCTCCGCGTGTCTGAATATACTCCTTGGCGATTAAGGCAACAGCATTCTCTGTGACTAGAACAACATCCTGGACCCCCAGGCTGCGCACATTCGTTCTTACAGGATTTCTTACATAGTATCCTTC
>PRDH01000038.1 GCA_003345545.1 Candidatus Thorarchaeota archaeon | reverse complement strand
AAGCTGCCGTTGCAATCCATGATGGAAGACTACCCAAGTCTGCCACGCCAAACGGGATGAAATAGAATAGGAAGAACAGACAGGTCAGCAGGCCAACCCCAACAAACGCTGGCATATCTGACCAGGAACGTGCGAATGCTGAGAGCTTACCAATCCACGAGAACTGTGCTCTCTGACGCCGTCGTTGCCTTCTCTTGGATACGATATGTGCCCAGCGGTACATTGCCTCTGCCATGAGAACATATCCTCCCCCAAGAACAGCCATCGCTCCCAGTGAGACCATGATCTGCAACTCTGCACTCAGAACGTTCACATAGACTTGAGCATGCCATAGAATCGGAATCTGTACGAAACCGGCTATTGCCAGAAATATGATTATGAGTCCGGGCTTACTGCCACGTCTCCACCAGACTGCTAGGCTCATTGCTTCTCACCAGGTGTGTGAATGCCAGAGCGGACATCGGTCTGCACTTTAAGGTTTTGGAACAAGTGAATATTGCTACGCCTTGTGTGCGTGAATCTTGAACCACCAATCGTTGTCTTCAATCTGAAGGTCATCATAGCCCACCCTCCTCAGTAGTGGGCACACGCGATCTATCGTCTGTCCTTGATTCCCCCGCACTCCATATCCGACCTTTGAGACTGCTCCATCAGGCAGGATGAACAGAGCATTGAATATGAAGCAGTCCTCCCTGCAGTCAATTCGGCCGGCATAGATGGACAAATCGCCGCCTGTCTTGAGGACTGAAAATGACTGCGCCAGGATGCGTTCTTTGGTATGCCGGTCAGCCACGTACTCCAGAGAGAACCATAGTGTCACCATGTCAAAAGAACGGTTTCGAAAGGGCAGACTCCTGGCATCTGCAACGAACCAGTTCGCAGGCGGATCATGTATCTTGGCCTCAAGAATCTCACTCATTCTGTAGTCAACGGCACAGACGCGCCTCCCACCAATCCGGGATACCAAGCCCTCACCGCCGCCGCCTATGTCAAGGATGCGCCCGTCTTTCGGTAACTCGTCTAAGTGTATCGTTTGGACAGGTGATGATGCGATGCTAGGACAATCTTCCATTGGCGCTGACAGCTTCCTATTTGCCTTCTATGGTTTCTGGATGCTTGGATACCATCGTTCAGCTCTTTCCCAGTAATACATGAAGAGGTCTCGGGTCCATTTGTGGAATGTCTCATCTTTTCCAAAAAAGCCAATGTAATCCATTTCTCCGTTACGTCTGCGAAGATTAACAACTGATTCTTTTTCATTGATCAAGAACGTGACACAGATTCGTTCGAGATACTTTCTTTCTTTCAAGTGCTCGACTTCTGGAGCAATTTTGACTGTTTTAGCAAGGTCCTGTTGCATAATGAATCTGAATTTGAGCCCTCTAGATACTTTCTCGTTTGTTGCTTGAATATGACTCGATTCAACTTGCTCAGACATAGCCCAGATGTACTCCTCTGCTTCATATACCATGTTTCTGACTCGATTAAAATGAGTTACAGTGTCACCACAAAACTCTCCATTTGATAACTCACCAAGCCTATTGACAAACTCATAAGGCAGACAAGAAAGATCATGTTCTAGGAAATAATTCCCGTTTTTCAAAATGAAATTCAAACTTGAGAGATGGCCAATCGCGAGGCTGCCCAGAGAGGTCACTGCATAGGTACTGTCAATTCTCTTCTCTACAAGTTTCGCATCACAAAGTCTTTGTAAGTGCCTGAAAGTTTCGGTGACATTCATTTCAAGAGATTTTGCTATTTGCTGCATCTTGAGACTCTGCTTTTGCACTTCAAAAAGAATGCTCGCTCTTCGGTTGCTGGCAAGCTCAAAAAGAACCTTCGAGATGTCCCCGTCTTCTTCCTTGCTTGACATAGTAGTGTTTTCGCATCCTTACAAAACGTTTCGTATCCACGTCAATTAAAACTTATCACAAATACCCGCGATTGACGGTCACGAGGGGCAAAAGATGAATTCCCGGGAAAATGAAAACGGTGAACGCGACTTCTCAATTGAACTCAATTCTAGCGAGCACCGGTTCTTAAGTTCCTCAAACGGCGCGAATGGCGGCGTCTTGATCGAAGGAACGCTTGGAAGACTGCAACGTGCTTCATTTGTCGAACCTGAGATACTTGAAGTGAAGGGCAATTGCGGCGTCCTGAGGGTAAACCTGAGGATGAGCGAAATCACAGTCGTAGATGCAGTCAAGAAATGTGCGGGAGGTGAGTCTGAATGAATCTGAAGGAGAAACTTCTGGTCGTAGTACTCGGGATCTTGATTTTCGTGGCCATAGGTGGAGTAGCATGTACGTACTACAGCACCTACACGATTGACCTGATTTGGGTCGCCGTACTCGGAATCTTGGTCTTCGTACTCGTAGGTGTAATAGCGTGTTCGTACAGCAGAGATAGAATCGCAAAACGGAACAGTAACTAAGATGTTGCCGTGCATGGATTCACAATGCGGGCTCTGACCTAGGTTAGAGCCTCACTCTTTCTCATTTTGATGCAAATCTTGTAGTCTCTTGTCCCTTCAAAGTAGCGGTCTTGCGAAAGTACTCATAGACCGGGAACACCCAATGGATTAAGTTTGGTTTTCTAAGTGAATATCCTGTCAACGCTCCACAATTCTTTTAACCACTTCATCCAGCATAACGGACTGTGGGCCGGTAGATTAGCCCGGTAGTCGCTGCGAACTGTCGCAGCGGCCGGCAAAGATCGCTTCCTTGGCATGGAAGAGGTCGCGAAACTCTGTGAATCTAGTTTTCACGGGGCGCGAGTTCAAATTTCGCCCGGTCCACCACTTCTTGGAACCATTGCGTAAATCATACCTTAAATAAATAATAGAATCATTCGACCCTTTGGGAGAGGAACCATGAACTTGCGATGGGCCAGTTATCTTCTAGTTGGGATTCTCTGCTTCTGGGGTTTACAAATCCCTGTCGAAATGAATTCCTCAACCATAGCTGTCGCTCTCTCCACACCGAGTTCGGAGTACTATATTCTACACGAACCGATCAGTATTGAATCTGATCAAGACTTCATAGACGGTGGTTTTGCTGGAAATGGAAGTAAGGGAAATCCCTTCATTCTTGAACAATTGAATGTCACGTCGAGTATCCTCCGTGGTAACGCAATTTCGATTAGAGATACTAGTGCATACTTCATCATTCGTGATTGCCACATAATGTCAAGGTATATCGGAATTCTTGTAGCTGACATTGCTGTTGGAACAGGATCCATAATCAATAACACATGTATCTCCAGTTCGGGAGGTGGCGGGGGAATTGTCATTGGAACTGACAACTTAACAGTTTTAGAGAATAGATGTGAGAACTGGGCTCAGGGCATCCATCTCAATGAAGCATCTCAGTGTCTAATCTCAGGAAACAACATCTCAGATTCCACCTATCAGGGAATCAACATTCGCTATTCTAATAATAACATCATTACCAGCAATCGAATAACCAATAGCACTCAACATGGGCTTGTATTTGTAGGGACTTCAAGTAACAACGTAGCCTACGACAACACTTTCATCGATAATGGGAATGTTGACGAATACGTTATTGATAATGAGCGAACTGGCACCCTGACCAGTCAAGGATATGATGAGGGCGATAATAATCACTGGTACGACATGAATACCAATACTGGCAACTGGTGGAGCGACTACTCCGGATTGGGATCATATGCAATTGATGGACCTGCAGACAATACTGATCCGTATCCTAATCATAGCCAATCATCTCAGAATAACGGCGATGTCGTGTTGGCAATCATCTTGATAGGATCACTATCAGCCATCGTCGTAGTTCTGCTGGTGGTTGGATTTCGAGTAGTGCATAAATGATTCCATGATTATTAGATAGTTACTCTTGGATGTACGGAAAAGAATCAAACTCGATCTATCTCCCGCCTGCACTCTAATCTGCAAGAGGCGTTGGGCACGAATAAGACAACAGGGTCAAATCACGCCCGGTCCACCACTCCTTCTCGTGTCATCACACCAAGCCTATATGCTAATCGAATATCATTCTATCAGAAGCTCCTTCATACTCGAATGAAAGAAAGTGGAAAAGTCTGTGTTTCGAGCACGAGGGATTAGAAAATGTGAGCTGATTCGATGGTAGACCAAGAAACTTGGGAGCGTGTTGTGTTCCAGAAACTCGAATTGCCAAATGGCATGATTGCATCAAGCCGAATCATGCGGGCCGCTACCTGGATGAGTCAGGCGGAAGAGAATGGAATATGCGGGGAGGCCATCATCGAAACTTATGGCAAGATCAGAGCAGGCGTCGTGGTAACCGGTTTTCAATATGTAATGTATGAAGGACAGACGATTAAGCGCATGATCTCTAATTCAAAGGCAAGCGATGTTGAAGGCCTGAAACGCCTTGCTGGGGCGATTCATGCTTCAGGTGGTCTGGCAGCAGCTCAATTGGTTCATTGCGGGAGCAGGAGCTTGCCAAAATACACTGGCAACGATATAGCATTTGGACCCAGTGATATGGAGGTCCCTCAACCTAGGGGGGATGTTGTTCGAGTCAAGGCTATGACAGTGGACCATGTAGAGAGAGTCACTCAGGCGTATGCTGACGCAGCCAAACGTGCAGTTAAAGCCGGATTTGATGTGATTGAACTACATGGAGCTCACAACTATGGGCTTTGGCAATTCTTTGACCCATCGTTCAATAGACGCCCAGTGGATGACCCATATACCGGAGCAACAATCGAAGGACGTTGTAAGGCGATGGTGGATGCTGTGAGAGCTGTGAAGAATGCGGTTGATATTCCCATTCAGGTGAAGGTGGACTCAAGCTCGAAAATGGTCGGACCTGAGGAAGTAGGTGAGTTGACGAAGAGGCTCGCTGAAGCGGGAGCATATTGCGTCATATTCAGTGGGCCCAACCCAAGTCAGAATCCGAAGGATGTAGGTGAGGCTTATTTCTTGGATGACGCAACGATTATCCGTTCGATAGCTCATGACAGTGGTCTCTTGTTCGGATTGGTAGGTGGAATCCGGTCGCCGGAAACTGTTGTTGAGCTACTGACAGGGAACGGAAATCCAAAGGCTGCTTTCGATGTGATTCAGCTTAGTCGCCCGTTGATTAGTGAACCCGCGCTTTTGCAGCGTTGGACTGAAGAAGCGAAGATCAGTAAACAGGAACCAGCTCGATGCATTTCTTGTAACCGTTGCCTTGTAGCAGGGCTTAGAGGAAAGGTAGAATGCGTTCAGTTTGAGGGAGAGTGATATTCCGAGCTAGCGGAGAACAAGATTCCCTTCAGGGAACTAGGATATTCTAACAAGCATGACTATTGAAATCAAACTCAGATGAGGGCCAAGAGAGCTCATATGCCAAATCACGCCCGGTCCACCACTCCTTCACTCTTCACAATTCCAGAAGTGCTTCAGTTAGTCTATCCGTTTCTTTCTGAGGGTCACTCCAAGGGTCGTACGCCAAGACTGGTATTACTATGCCATTCTGCTTAAGCCCATTGATCAGTTCACTCATGAAATGCCCCTGTCCTGCCACCAGCAGATTCGGCAAGTGCTTTCTCATCATGTCAAACTGCGGACACTCGATATCCTTGACTCGCAGACCTCTCTCTTTGAGATTGGCAACCATATCCAGAATGCTCAATTTCCGGGTCGCGCCACATGTAGGACTGTCATTCATAGCGATTATGGAGAGAATACGATACCCGCTTGACCGGGCACTCTTGATATCTCTGACAATCTCATGTGCTCTCCTCTTGCACAGCCTTCTGTACTTGTACAACCATACTCTTCCCATGGCCTTAATCAGAGGGTACAATCTTGAACCACTATATCGATAAAAGATAGGAATGAATCTAAAGACAGAGTCACGAGATATTCCTCCCCATCCGAGACATTCTGGACATGGAAGCTGTTCAATACCAATTCCGTTTCTCATGATTTCCTCAAAAAGACCCGGTATTGCACCTTCACTGACTGCGATACCTGGAAATCGGCGATTCTGATTGAGAAGACAGCTACTGACATAGATGAACTTTCCACCTCTCTTATCATGAAAACTGGATGAGTCGCGTGAAGACATTACGATTATCCATGATAATTCCTCTTTTATCTCTAGATGTCAGATTCCAGATGAACAAAGAGGAGGCGGTCCTGAGCTCAAATCTCGGTTGGCCTGCCTTGGCTCTTTTGAAAATGTCGTATGTGGGCTGCCCAAATGATGATGCCATAGGATTCCCCATACCAGTGTAGCTTCGTTTCACTCTACAGACCGAAGCGTTTTGCGAGAGAGAACTTGACAGGATCTACAACTATGAAAGTGAAAGCTCCCGAGAATAGCACTGCAAAAACAATCTCGACGAGTGTCAAAGGAGCCAAGAGACCACCAATGAACGCCAGAACTGAGAAACTGAAGAGCACTCCCACTACAGAGAGCATTAGTTCTCTTCCGGGGCGAGAGGCCCAGAATCGCCGCCTCTCTCGAACGACCAATATCCTGAACTGGCTCGTGAAGATTAATGTGAATGTAATAAGGCTTCCAACCTGGTTCAAATCCATCTCGAACACGGTCATGCCAATATATACTGTGAGAGCACCCTGGGCAACCAAGAGAAGGCCAACTACGCCGCCTAGGATGCTGATATTCTTCAGGTTCCATTGATTGGGACTGGTCGACCCCGCAGCATTATCTGTGGCAAGAGACATGGTGGCGAAATCATTTGAGAAGATTAGTAGAACCATTCCAATCACTGGGAAAACGAGTCCGTGAAGCCAGAAGTAACCCAATGAGAGCAGTCCTACGAACTGGATCACTTTGGCAATCTTGTTGATGACCCAGCTGAGCATTCGTTGGTATATCTTTCTGCTTGTGATCAGAGCCTGTGTGATCACATCGATGCCATCCCTAGTGAGGACAACGCTTGCTGAAGCCTTTGACACATCAGTAGCATCTTTCACTGCAATGCCCATCTCGGCCTGTTTCAGAGCGGGAGCATCGTTAACACCGTCGCCTGTCATACCAAGCATGTGGCCCTGAGACTGGAGCGATTTCACAATTAGATACTTATCTTCAGGATACACTTCAGCAAATCCATCATAGTCCAGGATTTCGAAGCGAAGATTGTGGCTTTCCTTTCTGAGCATTGATGCTAGTCCAATCTTCTCACCGATTCCAGTCTGAATGGCCACCTCCTTGGCGATGCTGAGACTATCTCCGGTGAGCATTAATGGTCTGACTCCGAGAGACCTGATTCGTTCAATCATCTCCTTCGATTCTGGTCGTATCGGATCAGACATGACTATCAGCCCGCAGTAGCTTAGGTTTGAGTTTTCATGCGTAATAGACCGTGCAACAGCCAATGTCCTATAACCCAGAGTAGCTATCTGAGAAATCTGGTCTTCCACGCCTTGTACTTTATCCGGATCGTCCTTGCATCGGGACAGGACTTCTCTAGGAGCGCCCTTGATGACTCTCAAACGTGAGTCGCCCCTTTCAACGATAGCCTCGGCAATCTTTGTATTTGGTGTGAATGGCGTGAATACTGTCTGCTTGAAACTGAAATAGTCGATCGCCCTGGTCTTGGCGTAATCTATGATTGCAGAATCAATCAGGTCCTTGCTGTTCTCGCTTGATGCCAGTGCCGCGAGCATCCCCACCTCAAATGTATCATGACCACGCTGAGGGAGGACATCCACTACGGAGATGCGATTCTGAGTAAGCGTTCCTGTCTTGTCGAAACAGAGGACATCGATAGATGCAGCATCTTCTATGGAGTCCAACCTAGACACAAGAATCCCTTCTCGAGATAATTCCATTGCGCCTCTCGCCTCAACAATAGCAGTGACTGCTGGTAATGCGACTGGAATAGAGCCCATGAGAAAGAGAACTGCAAATGTGACAATCAGAACCATGTCGCCGCTAGTAAGCCATACATACAGCGCAGTTACAGCCAATACAGATAGACTCGCGTAAAGCAAGTACCTTGATACGCCTATCACGATATCCATCTGATGCGATTGGGGCTTGGCGAGCTTGACGAGACCTGCAGTTGCGCCAAAATACGTAGCCTCTCCTGTATTGACAACAAGTCCCATTCCTTCCCCCTGAGTCACCACAGTCCCTGAGAAGATAACATCTGAGTCATGAAGATGAACTGGTAGCGACTCGCCCGTTAGAGAGCTCTGGTCAACAAGCAGTTCTCCCTTAGTCACCTTGGCATCTGCAGGAACAACATCTCCCAGATTCAAGTATATGACATCACCAAGGACGAGTTGACGAGCGTCGACTCTAGTCCATGAACCATTTCGCTTCACCCTGGCCTTAGTAGCGAGCTTGCTCTTCAGAAGCTCCAACGCCTTCTGTGAGTGATCGGAGTTGATGAAGCCCACTACAACGTTGATTGTCAAGAGAACAAAGACTACGATAGCGTCAATTAAATGGTTCAGCAATAATGAGAGGATTATTGTCAGTTCGAGCAACCATGGCATCGGTCCCCAGTACCGAGAAAGCAGATCAATCAGGGGGCTTCTCCTGTCCTCTGATATCTCATTGTACCCATACTTCTGAAGCCGCGACTCCGCCTCTGACTGTGAGAGTCCAGTTAAATCTGAACCCACCTGGGAACATGCCTGTTCGACAGTCATATCAGCAAAAGCCTTTGTCTTCATGGAACTCATGATCCTCTCTTTTCTTGTCAATAAACGAAGGCAACATGCTTGAGAGTACCCTTAGCGATTTCTACCATTGGCAATTGAATTTTGCTGAAGGGCACTTCACATTGAAGACCCTAATAGACTTCACTCCGTTTGGCGACTGCTTGATTTGCGATTAGAGTCTGTCATATCAGATGGCACTACTTGTTGATACTCCTCAACCAATCTGGAGCTCTAAAATCCTTGACAACTATCCATTGTCCTCGCTCCCAATCTGGATATGGTTTGATATCCAAGACGGGTGTGCCATCATAGGCATCAAGACCCCGGACCCAGAGTACATTATCCTCCCGTCTGACTAGCTCGACCAAGGTCTGACCTATGGGGTTTGGTCGAGTGGGCGACCTTGTGGCAAAGATACCAACGAGCGGCAGTTTTGGATCGTCAAAGACATGGCGCTCTAGCGTGCCGATATCGGCTTGCTTGACCTTATTCAACCAAAATATGATATAGATATGTGAGAACTCATCGACTCCCGACAGGCCCTCAGAGAACTTGGCATCAAGAACCACTCTCGATATGATTCTCCTATCTTTGACATCCTCATCAGGTTTCTCACGTTGCACAAACCCAACTGGATTCATCTGAATCTTGTCTTCCATCGACACGGAAACCACGTTGCAGGTCTATTTGAAATCAGATGATTAGCTAGATGGATATAAGTCAGCTGGGTTATTGCATGTCCATCAGCTCATCCTTGAGAAATCTCGACCTGTCCGCAACTTCTCTCTCTAGTCATCAAAGGGTACTCAGCACGCTAGGGACGGATGAGCACAGTTCCACTATCTAGGAGATTGAGAATCAAGTGAATGATTCCGAGACTGGTCTCCAAGAAACCTCTACACCTCTGATAGTACAACACTTGTCCTGGTTTTTTCTATGCCTTCCGTATTTCGTAGTTTGTAAATAATGAAATCGTTCAGTTCATCCACATCTCTCAGCGCTACCTTGACAATAATGTCATTCTCTCCGGTCACTATCGAGACTTCCTCTACCTCAGGCAATGTTTTGACTAGTCGAGCTACTTCATACTGGTCGATCTTCTGCCCGCGAGAAGTGTGATATGAAACAGTGCACAGAATATATGCTACAAGGCCTCTGCCAATCTTCTTTCTATCCAAATCCACAGTGAAGCGTTTGATGATTCCGCTCTCTCTCATCCTCTTTATGCGATTGTGAATTGTAGTCTGAGCGATACCGAGTTCTTTCGCCATCTCACCTGTCGTAAGTCTGGCATTCTCTCGTAAGAGGGCCAGTATCCTGTAATCCTTATCATCAAGCTGGATCATAATGGAAAATTATTCCATCTTTCAGACTTAAACCTGTCCTTCTTGACAATCATTCCATTTTTCTCTGCAAATTCTTATGTAGAGAAGTTCATTGTCTGTGTTTCTATAGAGTAGCCTAACCTGTGATGACTATGACGACTGAGCCTTTAATGAAAACAACAACGCATCCTCAAAACGGAAACGGGAGTTATTCTCAGATATTCAGAGTACAGACTGAGGCACTGAGAGCCATGCATGACTTTCTGAGTGGCAGAGGACTCATTCAGTTGATGCCCGTCATTCTCTCTCCCATCACAGATCCTCTCAATCATTCAGTTGACGACGCATATATCACGTATAACGGGCAAAAGCTACAGCTCACAAAGAGCATGATCCTTCACAAGCAGATTGCTGTGTCAGCTCTTGATACTAGAGGTATATACATTGTTTCACCTAATGTTCGATTAGAGCGAGTTCAAAGTAGCGACAGACATCTCCTAGAGTTCTCCCAGCTTGATATTGAGCTTAAGACCGCGACAGCAAGCGAGTTCATGACACTCATCGAGGATCTAATGATCTATATCATATCCCAGGTCAAGGCAACATGTGCTGATGAACTCGAGAAACTGAATGCTACTCTCAGGATTCCACGAAGACCATTTCGCACTCACACCAGCTGGTCATTATTGGAAGAATACGGCCCTCATTACGAATCAGAGATATCACGTTCCGAAGATGACTTGTTCTGGATTACTGACTTTCAGAGAGAGTTTTACGACAGAGAAGACCCGGAACATCACGGACACTATGTCAACTATGACCTAGTTTACCCAGAAGGATATCAGGAAGCACTCTCAGGCGGGGAACGCGATTACGAGTATTATGTTCTAGTCAGAAAGATACGAGAACGCGGACAGAAACTGGATGATTTTGCTCCGTATCTTGAACTCGCCAGAGCTGGAATGCTGGGGCCAAGTGCTGGAGGCGGGCTTGGAATTGAACGACTGATTCGATTTCTGACAAAACGTTCAAACATCTGTGAGATTACGCTGTTCCCCAGAATTCCGAATAGCATCATAAAGATATAGAGATGCTATTCAGAATCTCGCGAGTTTTCTATCTGTTATCTGGTTTAGTATGTCAATGAGTTTCATCGAGTTCAAACCACCTTATTCATCAGTTTCATCAACGCGCTTGCTACCCCTAGATACCGCTCCATTCATGCCAAGTATCTTGCGCCACGCTCTCTTTCCAGCGTCGTCTAGATCCTCAGTAATGGTCTGCATAATTGCTACGACCTTCATACCTATCTCGGTTTCCTCATCAGTGCATGGAGTTGGGATTTTCTTCTCTCTATGCTGCCTCTTCAATCGTATTCCCACCGATTGCTACTGTGCCTAGGGTAACTTATTTCCGTTACTCCATGAGGTTGACTTTTGCCTTTAGAGGGCTCTCTCCTTGAGTTCCATGAGGCTGTCATTCTAAATAACCTATGATGGTCTGCTCCACTCTCGCGCTACTCGTTATTTGTGAGGAATCCTTAAGTGGTTCCGATACTGTGATGACTTGGGGGAAACGAGATGCAGATAGAACTTGTTACTCAGACCATATTGATGGGTGCTCTTGTTGGAGGTTGCCTTCTCTTTACACTATATTTGTTTGTAAAGACCTGTATAAGCGGTGCTCAGGTCAGGACCGAACGACAAGGTGGAACGCCACGGACCGAGGATTTGACTGTCATACAGGCTTCGTATGGTTTCGAAACCTCCTATTCGCCCGGGATTCGTGCATCATCAGCGGGCCCTCTACCGCTTGGAGGGAAGATTGAACGACCGCCCACAAGATCATTCTCGAGCTACACCAATCCCAGAACGAAATCACAGGAGCACAAACATGAGAAATAGGTCCGATGGACTCATCTGTGGCACTGCCCAACTGAAGAAGCTGCTATTACTCAAATCCCGCACGCGCATGTCTGAAATGCGACTATACAGTACGAGTGGCCTTCTCTTTCACTGCTAAAAGAACTGAATTGGGACTACCGAGTCCACAGGAAGGAATAAGACTCACCCGCGAATACGGATACCGTGACGGTTCTTGTGTGTCCAGTTGTACTGACGGAGCTTTGCAGAGGCTCCATAACCACAGTAGGCGCATCTCTTGTGTCTGACGTGGTAGGACCTCCGGCCGCACCTTCTACAGCGAATCATCTTTGGATTGTTTTTCTTTCCCTTTGCTGGAGTTCCTTTTCCCATGGGTCCCTTCTCCTATACTATTTTGGCGGAGGTGAAACGAGGATTACGTTGTCGCCTCGTACGATGACCGTATCTACCTGAACGACGGTCTGCTCATTTGTTTCTGGGTCGACTGAGATCTCCTCAGCATCCTCAAGGATGAGGTTGAGGTGTTGGTCAAAGCCTCGCAGTTTTCCCTTGATCTTCTTTCTGCCCTTTAGTTCGACCAGAACTTGTGAGCCAATCGAGGTTTGAAGTAGTTCCATGGGTTTACCTGCGTTCATAGATTCACCAACACAGAAGACTGTCTATGACCTAGGTCATACGACGTTTCCGCTAGTCCTTGGGCACGGCTTAAAAACATGACGATGGCGACGCCCCCTGGTTTCTTCAAACAGTACTTTCGCAGGCTTCAAAAGGCTAGAGTGCGCCAGTCCAAACAAGATGCCTAAGATTGAACGTATAAAGAAACGTCATCTCTTGAAGAAGCGTGAACAGAAGCTTGAGCTCGAGAGGCTAGAGAACGACGTCGGCTCATCCATAGGCCTGGGTTCAGACGTGCAGCTTGAGAGCGGTATTCTTGATGATGGCTCAAGGATTCTGCTTTTGAATGGTGATATCGTCTTCTTTGAATCAGAAGGTCGATTCTTTCCCACTCTCAATGCTCTTCTCACTGGCATAATACACATCCCAAAGGTCACAGTCGATATGGGTGCAGTGAAGTTTGTTGTGAATGGCGCTGATATCATGAGGCCCGGAATTACGCAAGTGGATGATGAGGTCAAAGCAAATGGCATTGTTTCAGTCGTTGATGAGCGGCATGGCAAGCCTCTGGCTGTGGGAATATCGAGTTTCTCAGCAGCTGACCTTCGAGCTGCTAGCAGTGGAAAAGTAGTGCGGTCAGTGCATCACATCAACGATGAGCTCTGGGACTTCAGCAAGCAGTAGAACTCACTCATCATCATCTCCGATGATCTTCGAGCGAATATGCATCATGGCAGCTTTGTAGACCTCTTTTGCCCGCTCCGGCTCCAGACCACAGTTCCTGGAGAATCTATCCCTTGCTAATCCCTTCAGACTTGCATCAATGTCCTTCCTCACAACATCTGAGATTGACTTGTATCCATGTTCGTACAGGACTCGTGCAGCGTTTCGTGACAGTCTGCTTGATGGCGAGTTGTCACTCTGGATGAGAAGGAGTTCAAGCAAGTCCGAGTTTGCCAAGTCCGGCCGAACACCGTACTGCAACTGCCTGCCCAAGATACGGAATCGTTCAGCAATGCTTCTCTTCTTCTGAGTCAGGTAAAACCTGTTCAGACTCTCTGCTACACTGCTGCAGATACCAAGGAGCGAATCCAGGTCTCCTTCATCGAGACTGATACCCTTGACCATCTCTCCAGTTTCATTGATTATCGAGGCAATGTTCTGTTCATCTAACCATCTAGTGAGCACTGATTTCTTGATTCTCAGCCGTGTAGGTATCAGTTTCATGTACCAGTCTTCAGGGGTCCTTAGTCCCATCATCTCAATCTCTGTCTGTGACGGTGCCAGAGTTCTCGGTCTGACCGACTGCGGCAGTCGAAACCTCAACAGCAAGTCAACAAGATCGCTAACTGCGGTGTCTGCCTTGACTTCGGAGAAATCCTCTCTTCTCTGCATGTAATCAACAGGATCTATTCCTGAGAGTACTGCATCGCGAGCCTCCTTGGTCAAGACGAGGCCGCTCTTGCCGCTCTCAAGCACCCCTTCATCAATCAGCCATTGGACTAAGGCATCAAAGAACCTGTCCATCCTCGAGCTGTAGTCTTGATCAATTGTTCCTCTGAACGATCCTCTGACAAACTCCACGAACATCCTCCGGACATCTTCCAGAATTGCTGGGCGTCCGTTGATGAGCGTCCTGACTAACACACTGACTGCTAGGCTCGGGTACATCACACCTGGCTTAAGAGCCTCAAGGGGCCTATGAAGGAGGATCTCTTCCATTGCTTCTGGAGTTGGGAACTCCTGTGTGGGCCCCTCAAAGACGAGATACACTCTGCCCCCATGTTGTCTGAGATGGTACTCACCAATTCTCCCGGCAATCTGTAGATAGCGCGACCTGGCGGAAAGGAAATACATGTTGGAATCAAGCAAGATGACAACACAGTCAAACGGGAAACTCATTCCTGATGTGATGCCAGTTGTCGAAACGACCGTTCTTACGACTCTACTTCTGATTGCATTCTCAAGTCGCTCTCGTACACCTGCATCTAGACCTGAATGATGAAATGCGACTCCGTATCTCAACGTGTTTGACAGTCTGCTACTCAGAGGGAGGCTCTCCCCTGTCCCTATTATCTGATTCACTATCTCTGAGCCTATCTCTCTTGGGTGACTTCTTGCGAGCCTTCTGGCGATTCCTTGGGCTCTGTATCTCGATCCGACAACGAAGAGTATCGACTTCTTCTTGTAGTCCTCTATATGCTCCATGACTGCGTCAAGCACGTCTTCCTGCTGAGATGTACTTCTCTGAGTTCCATCACTGCTCACAATCTTGATTCCCTGACCGCTCTTGCTCACAATGAATTCGTCGGGGGTCAATCTAAAGTCAGGTCGAAATGCCGTTGCGTTGAGCCATTCTGTGATCTTCTCAGTCTCACCGAATCTCGAGGAGAGTGTCAGAATCTGCATCTGGCCTTTTAGCAGGGTGATGATACAGTCTAGTTTTACACTTCTATCGGTACCAAGGTCTTGGGACTGCATCTCAGGCTGTGAGGAATCAAGTTCTGTCAATTCATCGACGACAGCAAGACCCAACTTCGATGTCCACTTCTTCTTCTGAAGTGCCGCAGAGGCAAAGGTTTCATACATTGCAACAATAAGATTGGTCTCTTCCAGTTCGCTGTCGGTGACAGGCGATAGCCCATCATATCGGACGACAGCATATCCAAGCTCTTCTAACAGGGCTCCGTATTCATCCATGATTTGCCTGCTGAGTGACGTATAGGGGCTGAGATAGAGACACCTAACACCTCTCTGCAACCGCAGGAGAATCACAATCATTGCGAGAAATGTCTTTCCTGAGCCAGGAGGCATCTGGATCACGAGGTTGTCATTGATGTCGCCAATCTCGCGGAGGAATTTCTCCTGTGCTGGAAGAAGGGCAACGAAGTTCTTGTGTTTCAGAAGTATTCTTGCAGCTCTCTGGACCTCTGTCCCTGTTCCTATCGGCTCTTCAAGTCGTCCGACAGATGCCAGTGCAAGCCTTCCGTCATGAGTTATCATGAACCCTCTCTGTTTTCGACCCCTGTCGCCAGAGGTCACTACAAAACCGACCCTCACAAGTTTGTTCATGGTCTCATAGACTGTTCCGCCAGAGATTAGCCCCCGGCGTGCGAGTTCATACTCTACCTCTTCCTGGGATTTCTCTCCTCTTGGATTTGACTTAGGTCTACTGATTCCATCAAGGGCTAAGAGACCTTCCACAATCGAGTCCCATCCAAGTGTGGGTACCATCTCTCCAGTCTGAGGACTCAACACCTGAAGAATCTCAATTGCATGCCTATTACTGAGCGCCTTCAATTGTCCTCGGAGTCGAGATAGCGGGTCATTTTCCTCCTCTATGTGCATGGACATCTAGCTCAGTGCATCATATGTTGTCACGGTGATAAGGATTAGCTCCTTGTTTTAGCCCCATAATACTCGGTCTTTTCTTTATTCGACGGGACTCTTGTCTTGAAGAACTGAGGTGGCATAACAGTGAGGTTTCTCTTCAGACGAAAACAAAATGATGAAGTCTCCCAGGAAAAGAGCACTAGACGGACATATCCAAGTCTAGGGGTCTTCTCTCCCGTTGTTGAGACCTCCCAATCTGATCCTCGCAAGGAACTCAAGAAGCTAAATGAACTGGAAACGATCTTTGTCAGATCAAAGAAACTGGAGTCACTTGCTGATGTTCCCTTCGTGGTCGATGAGATCAAGGGTGGCAATATTGTCTTGCTTGATATCTCCGGTCTGAATGACGGAAATGAGCAGACTCATCTTGAACTGCGTCGTATCATCGAGAGAATCAGAAGTGCCACAAGAGGCTATGAGGCTGACATCGCTCTTGTCAATGATGCGTGCATGATTGTCACACCCAACTTCGTGAAGCTATGACCTTCACTATCTCAGCTTTATTGTTTCGGTCACCATTGGTGCTCTTGTCTCTATGTTCAATGCTTTGTGGATGGTGGATGCCAGTCCGAGTGTCTTTGATGCCTCACCATGAGCAACAAGAATTCGCTCCGGAGCCGGACTCACCCGTTTCACAAAGCTGAGAATCTGCTTCCTATCAGAGTGTCCTGAGAATCCCTCCACAGTTGCGACTTCTAGATTGACCTGGACAACTGTTGTCTGTCCTTCTCTGTTCTTCATGTTGGCCTCTTTCCATCCCTTCTGGATACGTCTTCCCATCGTATTCTCTCCCTGATAGCTAACAAAGACTAGCAGGTTCTTCTCATCCGGGGCGAGTAGTCTGAAGTAGTCGACACTGGGACCGCCAGCGAGCATGCCTGAGGTCGCCATGATGATACATGGCTCACCCTCTGCAATCTCCTCACGCTGATCAGGGTTGTCGACCTGCACGAATATATCTGCTAGGAATGGATTGATACCCTGATGGAATATCATTTCGCGAATCTTCTTGCTGAGCGCCTCTGGATGTGTAGTATGGATTGCAGTGGCTTGCGCAATCATTCCTTCAATATATACAGGAACCTTGGGAATGCGCCCCTTGGATACCAAGTCCTCAATGACAAGAATGATCTCCTGTGCACGACCGACTGCAAGAACCGGGATGAGGACCTTGCCACCACGTTCTAGGGCTCTCTTCAATATCGTGGCGAACTTCCTCTCCACTTCTTGCCTAGGAGGCATCTTATCAGTAGGATGTCCGTAAGTGCTCTCTATAATGAGTGTCTCAAGTCTCGGGAATGTGAAGGTGGCTGGTTCAAGTAGTCTGGTTCTTCCGAACTTAAAGTCCCCAGTGTATGCCATATTGTACTGTCCATCTCCGATATGGAAGTGGACAATTGCTGAGCCAAGTATGTGGCCTGCATTGTGCATGGTGAGTCGTACATCGGGGGCGATATCGGTCACTTCTCCATAGTTGAGGGGGATTGTGTGAAGGATTGTCTCTTTCACATCACGGTCGCGGTATGGCCTGAGCTTGCCCTCTCGCTCTGCCACATCAATGTAGTCCAGCTGTAGTAGAGTGGCCAGATTCAGAGTTGGCGCAGTCATGTAGACTGGTCCACGGTACCCATACTTGAAGAGGAATGGGACCATCCCTGAGTGGTCCAGATGCGCATGCGTGATCACTACCGCATCTAGATTTTCAACATTGAACTCGGGAATATCGAGCCTTGGAAATGCCTTGTTGGGCGCTCCTACGTTCACGCCACAGTCAATGAGGATATTGCTCTCAGAGGTCTGCAGGAACATGCACGACCTTCCGACCTCTCTGAACCCTCCCAGGGCTGCAAGTCTAATCCAGCCATTATTGAAGAGCATAGGTCTGTGTATTCGCCGGCCAATCTCACGGAATGACTTGTTTCTTGTTGCAGCCTCTGATTGAATGATGTAGCGAACCTGTTTTATCAGCTTGCTCTCAATAGGAGGGGTTCGCATGACATTTGGCCGCCAGAATGTCTGACGAGTGATCTCTCTGAGTGTGGTCCCACTTCGTCCGATTACAAGGCCTGGCTTCTGTGCTTCAATAATCACCTCACCTCGAGAGATGTCAAAGTCTATCGTGGTTATCTCAGCCTCAGCTGGTACCAACTCACGAACTGCCTTCTCTGTTTCTTCATGTGTCAACCTGACATCAGGATCTGATCTGACGACAATGCGTGTTCGCATCTTGCGAGCAAGTGCCTTTATGCTATCACCGTCATCCAGCAGTATCTTGGGGGCCTTGGAGTATATGGCTATCTCAGGTCCCTCATATTCGACTGAGGTGATCGCGGCTGAACGAGGGAGTGCCTTCTTGATTTCCTCTCTGATATCTACATATTCTTGTTCATCATTGGACTGCATGGATAATCACATCACAACTTTAGGCCTATTTATGCCCCATATTGCCTGATATTGCACCCAACTCTTCGTCGGGTGAGATGTAGCGCAAACTAGTGAACTACGATTGCAACAAGTACTGTCACTATGGTCCTTTCCAAATCTTCATGATGGTGTCTTTTGGAATCTCTTGATAGCCATCCTTGTCGATCACGCTGACCAAGATTGAGTTGCCCGTAGCGGCGTCTCGCTCGATGGCAACTGCAATGGCACGAACAGCCAGCTCAATGGCCTTTTTCTTTGTAAGATCCTCTTTGTACTCGGCCTCCAGAACACCAAGTGCCACCGGTGAACCAGAACCATTGGCCACGTACTTGTCAGGAATCACTGATCCTACAAAGTCCGTGTAGTAGACCTGTGGTCCTTCATCATCGAAACCTCCGACAAGGCTTCCCAGCATGTAGGTTCCACGAGCTTGGAACATGATGTTGCTTAGGAGACGTGTCAATGCTTTGACACGAATCGGTCGTCCCCTCTGAATCTCAAAGAGCTTGGCCTCCGCAGCTAATAGTTCCATGATTGACTGAGCATCTGCGACGGATCCTGCAATGGTTGCACCAATACGGTCCGTGATCTTGTAGATCTTCTTTGCTGTCTTGGATGCGATTAGATAACCCATTGTGGCTCTCTGATCACTTGCCAAGACTACGCAGTCTTTTGCAATCATGCCTATTGTTGTAGTGCCCGTGCTTAACTCAGCCGGGGGATGTACGTCAGGTTCCATGGCTAACAAACTCCATCTAGAAGAAGAGTTATAGAGAACAAGTGACAAGCACCCGTTCTTTGGAGCATTATTAAGGTTTTCTCAGTGAACATTCCTGCCATCGATAGACAGAACGGTCAACCTGCTACTCAGGTCTGATTTTCTGCCTTTCGTTCTGGACGCTTGAATGTTGTGACGATCTTTACTTCATCAATGTCTTCAGCGGCCTTCAGAATATCTGCAGCTATACCTATCTCTCCGTACTGAATGTTCTCAATATATCGAGTTTCCTGCGGAAGCTCTACGGTCACAACCTTCTTGCTGTGGGTGATACTGTATCTGTCCTCAGGTATTCCTGGGATTCTGCGTCTTAGGACTGCCTGAAGCTTCTTGATTTCGTCCGATACAATCTCTCGGATAGTGACATCGTAAATCAGGGTCTTTCCAGCGAATGGGCTGTTGAAATCGACTCTGGCTCGCCGACCAAGGTCCGCAGTGACAAAGCCCCGTTCATTACCGAACTTGATCTCTTCGCCCTTGTAGCCTTTTGCACCCTGCTTTGCAAGTTTTACTTTTGCAATCAGTTTAATCTTATTGGGGTCTCTGGGCCCTGCACCTTTTTCTGGAGGGACCTCGATAGTCTTCGATTCGCCGACCTTCATACCAATGAGCTGTTCTTCAACTGCCGAGAGGAGCCAGTTCCAACCAACTACAACAAGGGCTGGTTCGTAACGGTCATTCTCTCTAAACAGTCCCTCTTTCTTGGCAACCTCGAGAAGCGTCGTATCGTATACAATACCATTATCCTTTGTCTTCGCAACGAAATCAAGATAGACCATGCTCTTGTCGCTCACGACAGTTTCAACCTTAGCTGAGTCCTCCTTCTGAGTCTTGGTCGTCTTCTTTGTTGTCTTCTTAGCGGCTGGTTCTTCTGCTGCCGCTTTCTCGGCGGTCTCTTCGGTTGCTTCTTTCTCTGTCATGGCCAGTTCTCTCTCAGGTTTCCAGACTGTCTAAGGTCCTCCACTGGAGTGTTATAAAACGGTTTCCTTTTGTCCTCGGAAGATGCCTCTCAGTACTTGTATCTTCTCGAAGAACAAGGATTTCTCTGCGACGCGCTCGATCTGAAATCCGTAGTTCCTGAATGCCTTCATCACGGTGCTCGTGTCTGCAAGAGTTGAAACGACTACAAAGAGTTCTCCTCCATCGATGAGGTGTCGAGAGGCCTGACCGATGAACTTCTGTGTGAGTTCACTCCCAAGTTTTCCTCCTATGTGTGCATGGTCCATCATGGTGGAATTGTCATCTGCAGGCAGATAAGGCGGATTGAAGAGAATAATCGAGAACTTGCTTCTGCTGGAAATAGCAGAGAGAAGATCAGATTGAACAACCCCTGCAGTTCGCTCCATGTTGTTCCTCTTGAGGTTAGCAGCTGTATTCTTTGCTGCATCAAGGGATATGTCAATCCCCACAACACTACTTGCCTTGCATGCAGCAATGACGGTTCCTAGTCCTGCGCCACACCCTACATCTAACACACTGTCTTCAGCCTTGAAATTGATGGCGTCAAGGAGGAGGTAGGTGTCGTCTGATGGAGGGTACACACCATCAGAAACATCGATTTCAGGATACTCTCTCACTTCTCAGCCCTCCTGGATCCGGTATATTTCCTTCCTCTATCGAACCAAGTATCGAGTCAGCAAGGACCACGAGGTCTTCAATACTGATATTTCTCAAGCGGTCGTCACCCTTGAGGTGTCCAAGACAACTACGAACAATCTCCTCAGCGAGGCTCTTTTCCACTCCTATGTTTCGAAACCATATTCTAAGGGCCTTCCTGAGAGTCTTGTTCGGATATGAGTACAGGCCTGTCACCATCCAATGGAACACGTCATCACGCTTCGCACGAGGCCCTTGTGTTCTACGCTTCATCCTCACTACAACGGAGTCAACCTCCGGCATGGGGAAGAACATAGTCGCTGGAACCTCCATGAGAGAGTCCACTTCTGCTTGGTACCCGATATTGATTGTGAGCCGTGAGTAGTCCTGTGTTCCTGGGTCTGCACGCAGCCGCAGTGCAAACTCTTTCTGATACATGAGTACTGCCTGATTGAATGTGTGCTCGCGCAACAGCCTGAATGTTATCTCTGAAGAGATGCTGTAGGGGAGATTGGAAACCACCTTGGTCGTTTCCGGGAGGGCAACCACCAGAGCATCACCCTCGACGATGGTGACATTCTCATGCTCCCTCAGCAAATCGCGGAGAGCTCTTGCAAGTCCCGCCTCCAGCTCAATCACATGTACATGACCTGCTCTATGCGCAATCTCTTCTGTGAGAATGCCGAGTCCTCCTCCGATTTCTAATACCGTGTCGTCTTTCGTGACATCTGCAGCAGCCACTATGTCTCGTGCAACAGCTCTACTCTTTAGAAAGCTCTGCCCGAGTTTCTTGCTTGGTCTCACCCCATATTTCCTGAGTAGCGATTGAATCTCATTGTCAGACAGGGACTTCACCTGCATGTTCACAGTTCTATCGCCGTAGTGGACGTTCTCGTTCATGCTCTTCTTCGTCCCGTTTTGGAGGCCTCACAAAGAGCCAGCGCTTCACGTCCTCCCGGAGTTCTTCAACTATCCTGGCTGTTACGGCCTTCTTGGGATTCTGAAGTTTCGTCCTTGCTGCGATGTCATCAAATGTCTTGAAGGGTTCTCGCTTTCGTTCTTCCAGAATTGCCCACATCAGCGTTTGGCCTATTCCAGGAAGCAGCTGAAGTGAGTGCTTCCTTGTGGTCAGCGGAGCTGCCTCATTGAAGAACTGCACAAACCTATGCTCGTGTTTTGTCACAATCATCTCCACGACAAGAGGTAGCTCGGTGGCGCTCTCGGGAGTAAGATCCTCGTAGAGTATTCGCCTCTTGACATGGTCAATCCTACCCTTTGCGTTCTGTTGGATTGAGACTCTCTCCTGGGGGTTCAGCTTGACACCTCTCTCGGGTATCATCTCGAGGAGTGTAAAATGAGACTCGCCTATACCCTGTGCTATTGGCTCGCCGCGAGGTCTGGAGTCCCTCAGGTACTCTTTTGGAGGAATGACTGACAGGATATATGCATGTGTCTCAAACATCCTGTTTTGTTGTCCTTCCATCCATCACCACATCCGGCTATACTAGAGTACATTGTGGTATAGGTTTCCGGCAACGGATAAAAACTAATCGGACCGAGAAGCAATCCTCCGCCTTCTGGCTCCACTGTGAGAGCAATCAAGACCTGTCTGTACTATCTAAGATCGGCTCTTGACCATCAGGTCTACAATCTCGATAAGTTTCTCATCGGTGAGATTCGTCAGTCTGGTATCGAAGATAGACTTCAATTCCTCCACTGTAGTAGGAGCAATATTCACGATCTGGACTGCCTGGGACCTTGTGACGCCATAGCTATCCATTAGTTTTTCAACAGCCTTTGTAGCTACTGCAGGCGCCATCCTGGAAAACGTTGTAGCATGTTCGAGAGTTATCGACTGCTGAAAAGATAGTTCTCCCTCTTTTGCTCGCTGGGCCAAGACTTTCTTGACCTGTGGAAGAGTAATCTCTTCCTCACTGATTATCTCCTTGGGCATTCCCATCCCTCAATTCTTATTGACTCGGAGATGCTCAGGTCTAATGATGAGGCTTCTCTTGGCTTTCCCTATATCAACATCGACAAGAACTGCTCGCCCACGAACTCCAGTGGCAATCCCTGTCTTTCCTTGATACCTCTTGTGAGGCATACCCTTATGGAAAGCTGAATCAATGACGATATTCACACGCTGGCCTGGTTCATATTGAACGAGTACATTGTCTGGTGAACTCACACCCTTCTCACGCACTCTCTTGGTCATGAGGCCACGTGTACGGACTCGGTATCCATGACTCTTCTTTACCATAAGTCATCACTACGAACTATTGTCTCTCGGTGCTCGGCCTGAGCTGAATTGCACTTGAGGTCCAGCATGACCTCTTGGGTCACCACTTAAGGATTTCGCAACAGTCACTCTTTTCGAGAAGTGCCATCAGCGCTCGTCACTGTATATCGCAGTGACGTTAAGTTCCTTGCACACACAGCCTGTGCCGAGTACTTCGGCGATAGATGGCTTGGTCCTTCCTGCATCTCCCGAGATGAGCTCCTTGATGTAAGTACCACCTTGGACCTTGAAGAATGCTTGAAGAGTACCATCGCTCTCACGTGTCATGTGAATCTGGTGAATCCGTTTCTTTCTCACCAAGTCACTTCTACGATGAGAGACTCGATTGGGAGTTCTCTGTTCAATCACAACAGCCTGAAACGACTGAACTACCCTCTGAATCGCATCATCAGTCACAGGATTCTCAGTCTGGATGATTGCAGCATATTCCTTGACATTCGATGATGCATTCTCTTTCAATTTCTGCAGGCGATGTCTGTCAGTAAGCTCCAAGTCCTGAACTTCGATTCTGCCACCCGCTTCACTGTTAATAGTCTGGGCGAGCGCCTGGAGGTCTGGCGTCCGAACTCGCGGCTCTGTCACCTCGACCACAAAGGGTCTTCCGTTCCCCAGCATGAGGACATCTACATCCTCTCTGCCCGCAGCATGGAATTTGAAGTGAGTGCCAGATGCAAGGCGTTGCGCATGTATCCCGACATATTCAGATATCGAGTCTGGGTACTTTCTTCCAGTTCCTCCGCAATAACCACAACCTTTTCCCTTGCACTTCCTGCAGTCCCACCTACTCTGAGGCAAGCCTCGGACCAGCTTTCGGTATCTCCCATAGATGAATATTGGATTGATCTGAAGCCGCACGCCATCATTGTCCATGTCATAGATGAACACGACATCCGGCCTCTCAAAATCCACCTCCTTCCCCAGAAGCTCATGTATTTGGATGCCTGTCAGACGGTTGAAATGCGATTTCAAGGTCTCCGAATGCAGAGTTGAGTAGGTCGCACTCATCTCATCTTGCCGCTCCACCAAGTGAGGCGAAGGTACTGATCCGGCGAGAATAGTTTCAAACTCAATCTGGTCTGCACATTCAGCCATCCGTCGAGCAATCATCGGGATTCTGTCAAATACTGAGATACCGTCAACGGAACACAGATAGCAACTGCTTCTCGCTATATAGTCAATTGAGTTCTGAGCCGCTATGGCCTGTGCGGGAGCAAACATACCATTGCCAGCGAGGGTTTCAATGGAATGCCTTCCTGTGTCCTTGTTCCCAGACTCTAGCTGGTCATCGGCAATCATGCATAGGGTCAGTTTGATGGAATGACCTCGGTCCTCATTCGATGTTGCAGTACCCAGCCAGGCAAATTGCCGGCCTAGACATCCGTCACAGAGAGTGTGCTGATTGAGCATCTCTTGTGCAGTTTTCAGCATGCTATACTCTTCGACACTAGTCATAGGCCTTGACCTCTTGCCGCTCCTGACGGACACCTATTCATAAAAACGGATTGATGTATCTAATAGCTCTAAGTCCCATTAGGATCATCCGAGGGTCTGTCACTAGTCTCTTTATGACTTTCCCCTGAAGGTCCATATCCCCATCGCTCTTCACAACATCAAGAAGTCCCAGTACTGCTGCATCCTTGATGATGGAGTCCAATCCCTTATCGCTCAGGGATGATAGAGCTCTCTGTGTCAGGTACATGGCACGTAGTTCATTGAAGACCATGGACTTACATTGTTTCTCATATTGTTTGATGCTTGCTACTTTGGCGTCTTGAGAGAGAGCTTCAGCAACTGTCTTGCCTGCTATTCTTGCCGTGATTCCCCCCAGGATTACGCCTCCACCAGTCGTCGCCTTCACTATGCCCGCAGTATCACCAACGGCCAGGACATTCTGATGCGTTAGCTTCGCAATGGGCATCCCGACTAGTACAATACCCCCAAGTGATCGGTCAATCTTTGCTCCCTCTAACCTCCTTGCAAGAATCTTGTGATGGACAATGAGTGCATCGAGACGTGTCCTTGACTTGTTTCGAGCTGCCAATCCTACTCTAGCTCTGTTCTCTCCTAGCGGTATAATCCAAGCAAAGAATCCCGGCGCAACATTTCGTCCATAGAACATCTCCACCATATCGCCCTCAAGATCGGCGCCTGAAACTTCATACTGGAATGCCGGATACATGCTGGACTTCTCCACAGTAGGGAGTCCCACACTTCCTGACAAGCGACAACGAGACCCCTCGGCAACGATAAAACACCTAGATCTCAACTCATTCTTGTCCTTGAGCCGAATCGTCCGGACCAAGGATCCTTCTCTAGTGAATCCTGTTGCCTTGACATTGGTTGTGACGTCTACTCCTAAGTCTATCGCTCTATCTGCGAGCCATGCATCAAAACGTCTTCGATCGATGACACAGGCCTCTCTTTCTCCCCGCTCAATGGTCACGGAGTTGCCCGAGGGAGAATAGATTCTCGCACCCGATACGGTGTTCTGTATGATGCCTTCTGGCATTCGCAGTCCTAAGCGTGCGAGTCCTGACCTGCTGAGAAGTCCTGCACAATGGTCAGGCTCCCCAACACGCTCATGTTCCTCTAGCACACGAACATGGAATCCTCTCTTGGCTATCTCTGTCGCTGCAAAGAGACCTGCTGGTCCAGCGCCAATGACAATAGCATCATGATCCATTGTTGTACCCGTTCAGACATGCCGAGGGCACGTTTTTAACTCTCCCCTCAGAAGAGCTTCGGAGCTCCCACGATGATAACAGGGAAATTCCAGTATAAACAGGTCATTGCTGTCAGAACTGACCTTGGCATGAGCAGAGGGAAGATGGCAGTACAAGTGGCACATGGGTCGCTGAGTGCCTCGGAGAATGCCCGTGTTGCACACCAAGATATCTGGCAAGCCTGGTATAGAGAGGGTCAGAAAAAGGTTGCAGTCAAGGTGGCCTCTGAGGAGGAGCTCCTAGAACTCAGAAGAGAGGCCATAAACCACAGACTGTCGCATGCTTTGATTCGCGATGCCGGAATGACTGAGCTACCTCCTGGGACAATAACAGTCTTGGGTATTGGTCCTGCAAAGTCTGAAATCATGGACAAAGTCACCGGAGATCTCAAGCTATTATAGAGGGATTTTGGTGAAGGAAGGTCACCCTTTTGAGAAGCCGTTTGGCATGGAGCTCTATTCCACAGACACCATCGGAATTGGTGGCAGACTCAAGAGGAGATATGAGGACTTTCTAGTAGAGGAGATTGCTTCTGATGGCAAAGTAATCAGTTTCAGAGACTGGCAAGAGAAACCGGTCGAGGAGCGGATCATTGCAGGGGAGAAAGAGAGGTATGTCATCTTCACAGTTCAAAAGATGGGCATCTCGACTATGGATGTTTCAAACATACTCGCATCGTCATTGAAGCTTCCTCGCAATCTTGTTTCATATGCTGGATTGAAAGACAAGCGTGCGATTACAGTCCAACAGATGTCAGTTTCCTCTCAAGCAGCAGGTGAGCTGACAAAGCTAGAACTCTCACGGATAGATCTTCGTGATTTTTGTTACACTCGCCATCCTCTTCAGATAGGTGACCTCTGGGGGAATAGATTCACAATCATCCTTAAGGATCTGGAAGTGGACCCTGCCACAGCAATTCAAGCAGTGGAAGCAGTTCGAGGAACTCCTCTGCTCAACTACTTTGGGGTTCAACGGTTCGGACTTACTAGGCCCAACACTCATCTTGCTGGGAAATCTCTCATCAGACGCAACTTCGAGGATGCAGTTCGAACCATGCTTTGTACTGAGAGTGCATTTGAGTCAGAGGAGCTGAAGCAGGTTCGACTGAAACTGACTGAAGATCTCATGCCCACGGAGAATATGATTCACGCCTTTCCAAGAGACCTGAACTATGAACGGACCATCTTGACTGAACTAATCAAGCATCCTGGTGAATTCGAGCGTGCTCTGCAGAGGGTGCCACCACGTGTTCTCACATTGATGGTGCATGCCTACCAATCCTATCTCTTCAACCGTCTTCTCAGCCAGCGAGCTGCGGCGGGACTATCTCTGCTCCGGCCTATACCTGGTGACTTCATGATTGAACTGGACACACCCCACTCAGGGCGCGATTCGTGGCTCTTTGTGACTGAGCGGTCATTTGAGGAACGAATCAAGCAGACAGAAGAGGGGAAGTATGGACTAGCGCTACCAGTACCTGGGTACACGACTCGACTTCCGCCAACACCACAGACAGACTCACTCAGGGCGCTCATGAGAGAAGAAGACATCATACTCCGGGACTTCAGAAACCCAAACATAAGGTCTCTCGACTCACCAGGAGGACTCCACCTCGCAGCGATTGTGATAGATGATCTTGATGTATCGCCTATAGATGAGGGTCTCCGAGTCGTATTCAGCCTGAGAAAGGGGTCATACGCGACAGTAGTTCTACGTGAATTAATGAAGAACCATCCAATCAACCGAGTGTGACTCGTAGCTACCTAGAATGCTGATTCTCTAGCTCTTTCATGCGCTGTTCAAACTCATCCTTACTCTCTTTGTCCTTCACTAGTTTCCTTCGGTCATCTTGGAATTCGAAGAGAACGGACTCGTTCATAATAGCTGAGATGATGAAACGAAGCTCCTCCTTACTGTACTTGATTCTCTCCTTGTCTGCTTCTCGGAGTATGACAATGCTCTCCTTGGTTCCATCTGGTGAGTAGAGACTATTGACACCCACTTCATTTGCTGGAGAAATGAACTCCTTGACCACAGTCCGTAGTTTTGCAGGTCCCTCTATCACAATGAGCTCTCCGAATCGCTCAGTCATCTCATGAATCAAGGATTCCTCTGAGAGTAAGAGCTCCTTGTTTTTCTTCTTCACCACGAGGATTAGGCGGTCTCCTGCCTTGGCAGCTTTCAAGACAACCAGGTTCTCAAGATTGGGATGTTCCGTTTCCCTGTCCAGCAACCATTTGCTGAACTCAATGTCGAATTTTGTAATCTCCCCTCGTTCAAGCCTAGCTTGGCAATTTGCGCACAACATATCCGATTCTATATCAAAGTTGCAGACCGGCAGTCGCATTTGTTCTTCCTCGCCAGTGTCAAAGGCTCACTAGAGACTGCACTTCGGGCGAGAACATAAAGTCATCTATTTTGCAAGTGTGATGTCTATGGTTGAAACATTCAGGTCACTGCCCTTATCAGTCTGGACCTGGGTAGTGCCAATTTCAATATGCTTGACTAAGAGACCCTCTATGAATCTGTGTCTAGTGATCTCTGCGACATCGACAGCGCGACTGATGAGCCGTCCTCTTGCCTTTATTACGACTTCCTTTGCGCCTTTATTGAACAGTGTTACACAAGCCAGTACATAGGACATGACATTCTTGTTACCCACTAAGATGCAGTCCATGTTGTTGTTTTCCCGCAGTTCTTTCTTCTCAGTCTTCTTACTGCTGGGTTTCTTACCATTGTTTTCCTCCGTCACACGAAGTCTCTCCGCCTACTACTGGGACCTACTTTTAGCTACGAGTTGTACCTCACTGATGTAGATTTCGTAATGCTATAGGCTTCAAAGGAATGTGTAAACCAAGCAAAAGGTGTTTTGGTCCTCACAACAACACCTTTGCAAACCTTTTTCTTGGCCAGACAGTGGCGTGCAGCTGGATGTTGTCTGCAGATGGCGAAACTAACATTTCTTGGTTCCTGTAGAGAGGTTGGCCGTTCCGGTTTCTTCCTCGAAGAAGGGGATGAGAGCTTTCTTGTAGACTTTGGTGTCAAGTTCACAGAACCCCCAAGTTTCCCCGATATGATACCAACAGAAGGCCTTCAGGGAGTCGCTCTTACTCATGCTCATCTTGACCACTCTGGAGGTATTCCATTAGTCCTCAAGCAGACCGAGGCATCTCTCTTCTGCACGCCGGCGACCCGTGACCTTAGTATCCTCCTTCTTCGCGATATGTACAAGATATCACATGGTAGACTGCCGTTCACTCTCAAGGATATTGCCGCTATGCGCAAACAATGTCAGTCCACATCATACGAGGAAACCATGCCTATTGGTCGTCACTTCGAGATGACCCTCTTCAATGCGGGTCACATACCTGGCAGTGCTATGGTCTCTATCAGAGTGAATGGCAAACGAATTCTATTCACTGGAGACTTCAATGCAACCGAAACTCATCTCAATCCCGGTGCCAGAAAGAATCTTCCGAAACATGATATTGTTGTGGCAGAGAGCACCTATGCTCGTCGTATCAACCCTCCTCGGCAGGCCACCGAAGAGGCCCTAATTCAGACGGTGATTGAAACTGTCGAACGTGGGGGCACTGTTCTCATTCCCGCCTTTGGTGTGGGCAGAAGTCAAGAGATTTTGTGCATCCTAGAAGGAGCGAATCTCCCCAAGAAATACCCGATCTATATCGACGGAATGGCACGGGATGTCAACGAGATACTTGTACGCCATCCTCAATATCTGCAGAGCCCTCAGGCACTTCAGAGGGCTGCAGGACGTGCGCTCATCATCAACGACGACCGCGACCGAAAGAATGCGGTAAAACCGGGCAGCGTGATCGTTTCGCCTGCAGGCATGCTCAAGGGCGGCGCATCAACTCTCTATTTCAAGATGCTTCATGATAACCCTAAGAACGCGATTGTGTTCGTGAGTTTTCAGATTCCAGGCACTCCTGGGGAAGAGCTTCTCCGGACAGGAAAGGTCACAGCGGGGAATCGTGAGATCAAGGTGTCTGCAGATGTCCGTCAACACCATCTATCATCACACTCTGACTCCAGGGGTCTGCTCGATATGCTCACGATGATACCCGGTGAGCCTGAATTCTACTTGGTCCACGGTGAGTCTGAGTCCTGTGATGCACTTGCTGAGAAACTGGAAAAACGAGGAAAGAAGGCTCATGTTGCAGAGCTCAACCAGAAGATAGTGTTCTAGGCCTCTTTGGGTTCGGGCTCTGTTCTGGCCTCGATGATCTGGCACTTCACCTGCTGGAGAATCTCTTCAGCTTTCTGGGGCTCAAGGATGATAGTATAGAGGTATCTATTCGTACGCAACTTGAGTTTGACCGAATCAGTGCCTCTCTTGACACGACACTCTTTTGCGTCCTCGGTCATCTTGAGGAACTTGTCAACATCGGTGATTATTCTTGGCATTGCAACGCCCCATTGTGCTGTTTGGTGGTGGGCCGGACGAGATTCGAAACAATCCGGTGCAGCTAATTCGGAGGTCTTTTGCTTGGGTTATAACTGTAACGATAGGAATTATGATGTCCTTCCAATCTGTCAACTGCGGAGAGGGGAAGACAACGCGATTATGGAGGAATGGTGGGCCGGGGCCGACTTGCATACCTCCTTGCTCAAATCAGCAGAGCCACCTCACAGCGTCATTCTTATAACTATCAGGCTCCAGAACGCAGTGTATGGGCCGGTGGTCTAGCCCGGTTATGATTGGGTCAGACTTCTTGACCTTCTAACATACGTCGCCTTCACACGGCGAAGGTTCCCCGGTTCAAATCCGGGCCGGCCCACCATTCTAATCATCATTCTCGGCATCTTATTTCATGAATATCGACAATTCACACAATCACATTTGTCAAGCCTAGATCAACAAGTGGAATCTCTTAGCTAGACTGTCTTGATAATCTCATTTGCTCAAGTTCATCCCAGCTCATCGATAGCGTATCCATGGCCCAATGGGTTTCACGATGACATCTCTGACATAATGAAATCCAGTCATCTGGAGAAGGATGGAAGAAGCCGGATTCACTGGTTCTTGACTATTTCACTGGTTCCGGAGGCACCGCAATACTAACAGGTCTGGACTCTGTCCTCCCTAGTCTTTCCGCTGTCTATGTCTGCGTCACACCTTGGACTCGATGCTTCAAGATTCCCCCTTCGTATGGACATAGCGTTCCTAATCGTCGAACAGGAAGACATCCTCAATTGTGCACTTGAGCGCCCTTGCAACAGCGCGTGCCAGTCGAAGCGACGGGTTGTACTTCCCCTTCTCTAGGAACACAATGGTCTCCCTTCTTACACCCACCATGGCCGCAAGCTCCTCCTGTGTCAGACCATGCTCCTTTCTCAGCTCCTTCATCCTGGTCCTCATCAGCGACTCAGTCCCCTCTTCTATCGTAGAAGATGTACGAGAGAACGAAAGTCACCATGCTGCCGACAAAGAGCAGAGCAAATGCAAGTGGCAGGATATCTATTGCCCTGAGGGCCACGATACATGTGAGAGAGAACGCCATCACGACGATGTACAGGAAGAAGGAGTTCCTGCACGCACGATTGACATTCTGGTCCACTCTCTCGTCGCTGCCTCTTCCTTCGAGCGCACCGAAGAACCCGAAGAATCCAAAAAAGCCATAGAACCCATAATTGCCCGTGGGAAGCCCGAGAAGGCCTATGAAACCCAAGAGCCCCACGTAACTGACAACGTTCTTCCGCATGACTCTCACCCATGTTAGGTATTTCTAACGTTATATATTTCTAACATAGCCTAGTAAACCTTTCGGTTCCATCATGAGAGAGCGAATATGACAGTACAAGAGGAAAGATCAGCATGACACGTTCCGGATTCTGTGCTGCCTCAGACATAACGTGTCGTAGCGGGGCATCCATGACAGTCGAATTCCTCCCTCAGCGGACACTCAAGGCAGTCTGCTCCACATGGCGCCGTGTCGAGTTTCTTGCCGCTGACTCTCTCCTCGAATAGCTCAGGGACCAGCAACTCATCGATCACAGTCAGACTGACTCTCTTAGCGCCGATAATATCAGGCCTTCTCTGAGGGTACTCCAGCCACCACCGTTTGCTCTCAGGAACGACGAGCACGTTACAGAACTTGTTCCCGGTCGTCCCCGTTGCAATGACATAGGGACATCCGCTCATAGCTCTTGCCGTCTTGCAGGCCTCTTCAGCCGATGGCATTGTAGCGACAAGCACACCGCATATATGTCCTGACACTTCCTCCGCACGCTTGGCTCCCATGGCCGGGGACGAGGCGACGCGCGCATTTATGCGCTGCCCTTTGAGCATCAGCCGATAGTCTGGCATGTCCGAATGATACCAGTTCCCCCTCTGAAATCATGATGACAGGATAGAGCTTCTACGTGATCGCACATTTCATGATTGTGATTCGGATGCGAGCGAAGACCACCTAGGAAGAGCGCGATGAACGCCTGCGATGAACCGTCTCGCTCTTGGAGGGGACCGCTCCCTCGCTCAGAAGTAGGTCCAGCTCCTGGATTCTGTCAGAGATCCTCTTTCTGATGGTCTTGACACCTAGAGAATCGGTGATATCCAATGCATCTACAAGCGTTGCATGTGCATCTCCGAGTTGCCCGTGGTTCTGATAGAACTCAGACCGGAGTAGTGCAGCCAGCATTCTGACGCCAGGATAGTCACACTCCCTTGCATGTTCTTCAAGCTTGGAGAGCCACACTCCGGGTGTTGCACCACTCGTGCCGTCCTTCGAGTGACTGTCAATCGCTATCTCTACCCGTGCCAGATCGAGAAGCACGTTGCTCTGACTTATTCCTCTAGTCACTTGTTCTGTGATCTCGTGAGCCTGTTCGAGGAAGTCAAGTGCTGCCAAGAGATTTCCTCTCTTGAACTCAATTATGCCTAAGATGTGGTAGTAGTAAGCCAACTCGCCCACCCCACCAGTCCTCATTATGAGTGGATGGGCAATATCCAGATTGTCTTCAGCTTCTTCTAACATATCTGATACTGCTAATGCCCAAGCCTTTCGAAGGTACAATGACGGAATCTCACGATTCTCAGCATACTGGAAGGCATCATTTGCCCATTCAAGAGCTAGCCGACCCTCACCCAACGCTGAATAGATCCTTGAGAGTATGAGAGATGGCCCGTCACCCCCGCCAAAGACCTTGATGCCCTCTTGGTGGCACGATATCGCAAGATCGTATTCACCAGCTGTTTCAAATGTGAGGGCTGAATCGTTCAAGACTTCAGCCACAAAATAGGGCACTTGGAGGTCGAGAGCCAGATCGTAGAGTTCTTCGAACAATGTCAGTGACTCCTGAGTATTGAGGTCCCTGAGGGTATTTGCTAAACCAATCAGATTCATGTACCTGTATAGTGAATCATCACGTGCTTCTGCAATCTGCTGACCTCTCTGATAGTCAGGAATCGCGCCCATCTTATCACTCTCACGCCGTTTGACCATCGCTTCAAAGGTGCAGACCAGAGGTTCAAAACAGTTCAGAACAGGATTGGCCTCTATCAGGTCCTTTGCTTTTTCAAGGGGCTCTACTAGACTTGGAATATCACCGTGTGAGGGCCAATGGTAGAAGGCGTGAAGAAGGTAGAGCTCAGCCTTCATCCAGTCTTCCAAGGAGCAGTCCATCGCTTCTTCGATAGCTTTAACAACTGCATCATGGTGGGCTGCCTGATCGGTCCCGGTGGTTGCATGAAGATGCCCCCATGGCCTTACACAGGGAACCTCTCTGTACCTCTCTTGGATCTGCTTCATTGTGTCTTCTGTTCTGGCCCACCATGCTTGAACTGCCGCAAGATAGGCCAGATTGACTGAAACATCATTATCGAGAACGAAAGCACTCAATCGTTTCACAAAGTCATAGTAGCTGCTCGACCCCTCCATGAGAACGTTGAGCATCGCTTTACTCTCTTCATCGATGAACGGGTAGTACTTCGTTATAGTCCCCATGGATTCCATCAGACAGCTCGCCCTCCAGAGATGTCAGCCTATCAAATGGTTGGCTAACTAAAGAGACAAAACATATATAGCGATATCGGCTATACAATATACGCGATACATGATACGTAAAACGTGTTGCAGAACGAGGTCTGGAAAATGGAAAAAACTGTTGAAACTGAAAGTCTAGGAATTGAGTTTGATGTCGTACCTGACATTCAAGAAGAGGTAACGGTCACTGAATCGAGAAAGAGGGCAAAGAGAATATTCCGAGCTCGAGTCGAGAAGCATCTCTACGCCAAGTCTCTTGGCGGTCTGGCAGCCATCATTGCCCTTCTCAGTGTCCCGTTGGTCACCCTACCTGCTATGGTCATCCCAGTGCTGATTGCAGAAGTCTATCTCCTTGATTGGACATATTCGAAATTCAGTCTATTACGTAATCCCACGTCATCTGCTTCAAGCGAGCCTGCTGGGAAGAGGCCAGAGGATGAGGTCGACCGGAAGGTGACGAGGACAGGGCCCAAAGATCAGTTCGTAAAATAAGACAGCAGTCAATGACTGCGTAAGGAAGATACACGATACGTAGTTTTAAAAGGAGTCTGTCTGCAATACGGACTGGGTCAGTTACAGTGTCTGAAAAGAAAGAGAAACCAGAGCGGACCTCTCTCCGCGAAAGGGTCTTGAAGAACATCGCAGCAGAGGGATTCGGGGAAGAAGGACGAGATATCCCTGTAGTCGCTAGAATGAACAAGCAGGTCGTGGAGACCCTTGATTCGCTTGTGGCCATCGGTGTCTTCAAGAGCAGGTCAGAGGCGGCAGCAGCTCTTGTGGAGGGAGCAATATCATCGAGAGAAGATCTGTTCGATGACATCCGAAGACAAGCCGCGCGCCTGAACGAGCGGCAGGATGCCGCGATGAAAGAAGTACAAGAGGCTATTCTTGGAAAGCTGAAGTGAATTCGGACTCTTGTGTCCTAACAGCCAATTCTCTGGCTGCATTCTAAACACCAGAGGTGTCTTGAACTCCGTAGACCGACAGATTCTTTCCTAGACTGGAGTCTATCGTACGTGAGAAGGTATAATCATGAGTTGCAGCCACTGCAGCCAATGCGCAGGTATCGAGTCCGAATTCGACCAGAAGACGGCAACTAAAGAACTTCTGGCGTATCGAAAGGAGGGCCCGGTGAAGACAACCCGGATATTGATTGATGCGCTACTGGCAGGGGGCATCTCCGAGATGACGCTTCTGGACATCGGAGGGGGAATAGGTGCCATCCAACATGAACTGCTGAAAGCAGGAGCGAGCAGCTGCATCGATGTGGAAGCTTCACAAGCATACATCGAAGCGGCAAAGGAGGAGGCAAAACGTCAGGGACACGCAGACCGCACAAATCATCTGCACGGTGACTTCGTTGACCTGGCCGAAGACATCCCTCAGTGTGATATTGTGACGCTGGACAGAGTGATCTGCTGCTACCGTGATGTGAGGGGGCTCGTGGAGAAGTCCGTGGCACATGCCAGAAGACTGTACGGCCTAGTCTATCCTCTGGACAATTGGCATGCCAGGATTGCCACTGCTCTGGAGAATGCCTCCTATCGTCTTCACGGAAGTCCTTTTCGTATCTTTGTACATCCTCCCGAGGTGGTCGAGGAGGTCGTCCGTGCAGAGGGCTTTGAGCGGCGGTTCTATCGGGAAGATGGTATGTGGCAAATCGCTGTCTATCGGCGTGTTCAACCATAGATTCAGTGAGTCTTGACGACTTCGATGGTTCCAGAGGCACCGCAGTACTCGCAGCGGTAGATTCTGTCCTCTCCGATCGTCCTGACGTCTATGTTCGCGTTGCATCTCGGACACAAGACTCCAGATGATATGGCTTTCAACAGGGCAATGTCTGAAGAGGTTTCATTTCTTCGTGAATTTCTTGGCACGCTCTTTTGGCGACTCCACCCAACTCGAGCCCAGACCAGGCATGGGGAAAAAATCAGCATGGCAAATGGCAAACCAATGAACAAAGGAAATGGAGTCGCTACTCCAATCATGACAGAAGTCAGTACGACTTCCAAAATAAAAACGCAAAGGAATCCACTTGCCTCAGCCGCATAGAAGCACTCCGTTGAGCAGTAAGTCCCATACTTGGTCCTCTTCCACGTCTCGCTCTCGGCCAACCCACACCACATGCATCTGAGAATCTTCGCAGGGTCTACTGCGACATATACCCGGAGCGGCTCTCTGTTCTCTGTCATTTCCCCTCTCAGGTCAGCTTAGACTCGAAGGGATATATTCATTCCCCTCTTCATCGATCTCGTTTCGTGCGGCTCATGCCGTGGTTGTCGTAGAAGTCTTGACGACCTCGACCGTCCCAGAGGCGCCACAGTACTCGCAGTTGTAGACTCTGTCCGTTCCGATCTTCCTGACGTCTATGTTTGCGCTGCATTTCGGGCATGAGACTCCAGATGAGATTGCCTTCAACAGTGCCAAGTCTGAAGTAACATCATCTCTCCGTGAGTCTCTTGGGACCTTCTTTCGTAAATCTCGACCAACTGCACCACAATACAGGATTGGAGATACTGCCAGAATA